>NHBY01000053.1 GCA_002168155.1 Synechococcus sp. TMED19
CTGATCCGGGCAGACTTGAGCTACTGCAATCAGCACAGAGTTGATCGAGCCCTTACGCAGATCTTCCATTGGCAAAGCATCCCCGCCAACCTGAGCAATCGCACCACCGTTCTGACCCTGAATGGTCTGCGTCAGGGTCTCGCCCGCGATCCCGATAGCCTTTTTGAACTCAACACCGTTGGAAACAGCCAGACAAGCATTGAGTGAGGCAATACGGGAGTAGAGGGTCATCTCCTCTTCAGTAGCCGGGGCAGCCTGGACCACAGCGGGCCGCAGGACCGGGCTCAGAACCACCGCCAAGAGGGCGGCGGCAGAAAGAAACTGGCGCATAGTCTCTCGGCGACAGAAAAGCTTAACCATGATCGCCCATCAAGCTCAGGCTGCGCGCTTGAGATGGACCCTGTCACCGATCGAACGCACAGGGCTTGCAATGATTGGGTCCTGCTCCAGCTCAAGAGCTTTGGCCTCCAGATGCTCAGGCATCACCTGCTCGAGGAATTGCAGCTCCTCTTCGCTGATCTCATCAACCCAGACACTGGGCTCTTGAGTGCCATCAAAACTGGCTGTCATGGACAAAGACCCATCGGGTTAAGTCTGTTTAGCCAGTCCGCCGGGTCGGCGCAACGACTGCGGTCAGGACTGCAATGGCGAGCCCGAACCCTCGACGCGAACTTCATGGTGAATCTCAGCTAGAGCCAACTCACCATTGCACCAGGAATAAATGGAGCGGGAGCGATAGCGGTCCATATCCACCAGTCGGATGTGCTCGAGGATGTCCCACTCGAGGTAATGGGATTCGAACACCAGTTCGTGTTCATCCACTTGGCGGATCTGACTCTTGGTGGGCGAACCGCAGAGGTAAGCGCGGCTGCGGCGTAACTGATGTCCGCAGAGGTAGGCCTCGAGGGTTCCGTTGCGGACGTAACGGGGGTTTTTATCAAAAAAGTCGTATTCCTTCTCCGGCCACCAGGTGAAGCGATAAGCCGCTTCACCCTCGACCGGTTCACTGAATGCCTCCATGCGCAGCATCATGTCGACGCGCATGGACTGATCGTCGTCAAAGACGTACTGACGACGTGAGCGCCACACACCGAGGTTGCGACTGAACCAGCGACGCAGGGAGTTATCCAACTGAATGCGACTGCCATAGCCCGCTGCGGTCCCAAACGGGGGAGGGGATAGCGGTGCAGAGGGATCCAGCATGGCGGCCCCAGGCGACAGGCACGAAGTTCACCTCTCTCTTAGCCAGAGCGCGAGGGAATTCACAGCAAGTTGCTGAAGATCTTCAGCTGCGGCGTTGCAAAAGAACCACAGCGTCTTTTTCAGCCGCGATCGTGTATCCCTCAGACTGAAACTGGTCAAGGCGCTGCTGCAGCAGCTGTTCCTGGCGAGCATCACTGGCAAAGGCCGCTGCGCGCCAAGCTGGAAGTTGAAGATCCATCGCCACCCAGTCAACGGCGATGCGATGCCCTTCGCTGTCCTGCCATTGCCACCAGGCCGGCACACGCAACACCACAGGCCGTTCAGCGAGCAGTGGGATTAGCGGGGTGTTGGCCGCCACGGAAGCCTCGGGTGGGATCTGCGCAAGCACTTGTCGTGCCGCTAACCCGTGCTTGAGCTGCTGCGCGAAAGACAGATGCACCCAGGGCTGAAAGCTGTCGGGAACAAGAAATGAAAGGCTGCGGTTGGGATTACTGGCAAGCATCACAAGCAGCGAAAGGGCCACACACCCCAGCCAGATGCGGCGCAGGCGCCGCTGGGCAAAGAGTGCAACTCGGTGGCGCCACCAGAACACCGCTCCAGCAAATAAACCTGGCGCCACCAGCAGTGCATAGCGAATGTTGATGGACAAGGGGTCATTGCTTCCCCGCGCCAACAACAGCCCGGCCAGAGGGAAGGCCACCAGCAACCAGGCATCGAGACTGAGCGCCGGCACGAACATCAGCGGTAGCCACTGCGCGACCAAATAGCCCATGGTCTTGCCAGGCGGATTGATCAGTTCCCATAGCAGTCGCCAGGGCTGCAGCAACAGGCCACGGAAGACCTCAAGGCTGCTGAGCTGCTCAGCGCCAGGGGTGTATTGGCCAAAGTTCTCCACCATGAAACGACGGCTGACGTCCTCGCTGACACCTGGCATCAGCACCGACGTCACCAGCACGGTCCAGCCGGCTCCCCAGAGCGCTAACGCCAGCACCACAGGCCAGGGGGCATGACGCCTTAGTCCCATCCACACCGCCATGCCAAAGAGAACAACACCGGTGTCCTCCCGAATCATTGGCACCAGTGCAGCTGCCAGCAGGAGCAACCACCAGCGCCGCTCCACCAGGCCAATCAGCAGCAGGAAAACCAGCAGGGGAAGCTGGCAGAGGTCATGAAAATTGCACCAGGTGGGACCGATGACGGCCTGAGCCCCGTAAAAACTGCAGGCCAACGCCGCCGCTAGTGCGGCCGGCAGCCAATGGCGGGCCAGGCGATGCAAGGCCAAGCCAGCGGCGGTCATCAAGCCCACCTGAACAACAGGAAGAGCCGCAGCCCCGAGGAGCCGCACCAGCGGAGTCCAGAGCAAGAGCAATGGCGTGTAGTGCTGACCCAGGCGCTGGTAAGTGGGATCAGGGGCAGCGCCGCCATGCAGTACAGCGCTAGAGAGCTGCGACGAGAGGCTGGAAGCGAACAGGTGGCCATGGGCACTGTTCCACAGCACCTGCGTAAAAATCCCCTGGTCATAGGAAGCCGTTAACGACCACCAGCGCCAGAGCTGTACCAGCAGCCCCAATACCGCAAATAGCACCGCTGCACGTCTGAACCAACTGGAAGGATCAGCTGAACGAGAAGATGTCTCGCCGGTTACCGCAGCAGCCAAAACTTGCTTCGTAAGTTTGGGTATTCCAGCGGATTGTCTTTTTTCGCTGAGGAAATCAAGAAACCTCAATAACCTATCCACGGTTGAAGCGCCTCCTTGCCCGCTGCCGGCGAAAACGAACAACGACAGGCCCTGAGCATGCTTCTGGTTGCCGGCCCTCAGCATCTCGCTGGACCCGACGTGCGTGGCCTGCTGCAGTTTCTTGAAGAGCAAAAAAGCAGCTTCAACATCAGCTTCTCGATCGCTGACCCCCAGAAGCAGCCTGAGCTGCTGGAGCTTCATCGACTGGTAGCAACACCAGCACTGATCAAGCTGGATCCTCCGCCCAAGCAGATCTTTGCCGGCAATGCGATCCAGAAGCAGCTGCAGAACTGGCTGCCCCGCTGGCGGCAACTTGGGATGGTCAGCGGACTGAGCACCAACATGGCGCCAGTGGAAGCCAGTGGTGGACCAAGCCAGCGGGAAATGCAGCTGGAGGATCAACTGCTGGTGCTGCGCCAGGAAAACGAGACCCTCACCTCACGCTTGGGCGTACAGGAGCGATTGCTGCGGATGGTGGCCCATGAACTGCGTACGCCACTAACAGCCGCCAACCTCGCGCTGCAGAGCTTCCGGCGGGAGCAGATCGCCCGCGAACGCTTCTTCGATGTGATCGACCGCAGGCTGGAAGACATCGCGCAGCTGTCCCACGATCTGCTCGAGGTCGGCAGCACCCGCTGGGAAGCCCTCTTTAATCCGCAGCGGCTGGGACTGGCTCCTATCGCAGCTGAATCAATTCTGGAGCTGGAGAAACTCTGGGTGAACCGGCGCCTGGAGCTGCTGACTGATGTGCCTTCCGATCTACCCGACGTCTACGCCGACCAGCGGCGTATGCGGCAGGTGATGCTCAACCTTCTGGAGAACGCCCTCAAGTTCACCCCTGATGGGGGCCAGGTCAGTCTCAAATTGCTGCACCGCACCAGCCAATGGGTTCAAGTCAGCGTCAGCGATACCGGTCCAGGGATTCCAACCGAGGAGCAGCAACGCATCTTCCAGGATCGGGTGCGCTTGCCCCAGACCGCAGGACAGGCTCAAGGTTTCGGGGTTGGGCTTTCGGTCTGCCGCCGCATCGTTGAAGTGCACGGCGGGCGAATTTGGGTGGTCTCCGACCCAGGGGAGGGAGCAGCATTCCATTTCACCGTCCCTGTCTGGCGTGGACAGGCCAGTTGAGGTTGACCAGCTGAACCCTCGATGGTTATGGTGGTTTCTTGCCAAAGCGGCCTCGCCCCCATCGTCTAGAGGCCTAGGACACCTCCCTTTCACGGAGGCGACAGGGGTTCGAATCCCCTTGGGGGTATCAAGCACGTTGACAAGAACAATCCATTGACTCAGCTATGGAGTCAATGGAATTTTGATGTCTATTTGAGGAATGAAGGCTGATCGATTCAATCGATCAGCCTTATCGCTAATTCTTTAGTTCTGCTGCCTGCGCAATGCTTCTGCTGCCACAGCCCGCAAGTTGCTGGAGAGATCCTCTTTGAGACGCTGCTCGATTAGGCCGATGGGCATTCCACGACAGGCCTGTATCAGTACCTCATAGCGCAAGCGAACCCCTCCATTTGGGTCAGAGAAGAGGAACCAAGCTCCCTCAAAGCGGCGAAAATCACCGCTGACCATGCGGAAATCCAACATTCCGTCAGGGCGACGCTCCCTCAGTTCGAGGGTCACCTTGGCGGTGAAGCGCAGACCAGCGAAGCGCTGGCTGCCCTCCTGCTCAAGGACCACATCAAATCCATTCCGCTGCAAAACCTTGGAAGACACAAGGTTGGGGATAAAGCGGGTGAGGTGGTCGTAGTCAGTGAGAACCTGCCAAACGGATTCGAGATCCACTGGCAAAACCAGCTGAGCAGCCAGGCGCCTGGTGGCTTCAGGGAGACGCTCAATCTCCTGCTCGATCGGCTCGGCAGGCAGCTTGATGGTGCTGATCAGCGGCGAGACGGACACAGAGATGGAACGGTCATCGATGCAACACAACCGACACTAAACGTGTTTTCCACCTGACGGGAAGAGATGAAGACGGTTGTAGTTCTCTATAGTCGCGGCGCCTGAATGAGTGTCATGCGCGTCCCCTTTGCTTCCAGCCCTTCGGGCGATTCCCGCATGTTCACCATTGAAATCGCCGGGCTAAGCGGTGCTCCTGCCGTTCGCACCGGTCAGCGCACCCTCCAGGTGGCCTACGACAAGTTGAGCGCTCTGATGCGCACCCTGGGAAGCCAGGGCATCCGCGTCTTGTCGATCAGCGGCGACCCCCAGGCCACCCCCCCCGCACCAGCACCCGCACCCGCAGCGCCCGTGACCAGCAGCCCAGCACCCGCCGCCAAGCCCGCCGCCAAGGCCGCTCACGCCAGCGTTCCCGTCAATCTGTACAAGCCAAAAGCCCCCTTTGAGGCGACAATCACCGAAAATTATTCTCTGCTTGCTGACGGAGCCATCGGTCGGGTGAACCACATCACCTTCGATCTTTCCGGCGGTGAGCCGTTACTCGAATACGTGGAAGGCCAGAGCATCGGCGTCATTCCCGATGGGGTTGATGCCAAAGGCAAGCCCCACAAGCTCCGCCTGTATTCCATCGCCTCCACACGACACGGCGACAACATGCAGGACAACACGGTGTCCTTGTGTGTTCGCCAGCTCGAATACAAGAACGAGGCCGGCGAACAGATTTATGGAGTCTGCTCCACTTTCCTGTGCGACATCGAGCCCGGATCCAAAGTCAAAGTGACAGGTCCCGTGGGCAAGGAAATGCTGCTGCCCGAAGACGAGGAGGCAAACATCATCATGCTGGCCACCGGCACCGGCATCGCGCCGATGCGCACCTACCTACGCCGCATGTTTGAACCCACCGAGCGTGAGCGCAATAACTGGAACTTCCGCGGCAAGGCCTGGCTGTTCATGGGTTCACCCACCACCGCGAATCTTCTCTACGACGCTGATTTCAACCACTACCTCAGCCAATACCCCGACAACTTCCGCTACACCAAGGCCATCAGCCGCGAGCAGAAGAACGCCGACGGGGGTCGGATGTACATCCAAAACCGAGTCAGCGAATTCGCTGATGAAATCTTCGGGATGATCGAGGATCCCAAGACCCATGTCTACATGTGTGGTCTGCGGGGCATGGAGCCCGGCATCGACGAGGCGATGAGCACGGCCGCCGCCGCCAAAGGTCTGGATTGGAGCACCATGCGCCCAGCCCTCAAGAAGGCTGACCGTTGGCATGTCGAGACATATTGATCTCGGCTAGCCCCATCAAATCTGCAGAGAGACGGACCATTCACCTTCCGTTCACCTGATCTACCCATCGTGTGTGGATCGTCTGCATGATGCGAGGGCATGACTGCCACGCTGACCAATCCCCTACGCGTCGGACTGCGGCAGGAACGGGTCATATCCCCCCAGTGCCTGGTGATCTTTGGCGCCAGCGGTGATCTCACTCACCGCAAGCTGATCCCAGCTCTGTTTGACCTGTTCTGCCAGCGCCGCCTGCCCAGTGAATTCGCGGTGCTTGGCTGCGCCCGCCGCCCCTGGAGCGACGAGGAGTTCCGCCAGAAGATGGAGGCGGCCCTGGGATCAAAGATCAAGAACGACCCTGAGGCCTGGCAAACCTTCGCTTCGGGCCTGTTCTACGAACCTGTGGACCTGCAGAAGCAGGACGACGTGGTTCGGCTCGGCAAACGCCTTGAGCAAATTGACCGCCAGCGCGCCACCCGCAGCAACCGCACTTTTTATCTGTCTGTGTCACCGGCGTTCTACGGCAGTGGTTGCCGTGCCCTGGCTGCCGCTGGTCTGCTGGCGGATCCGAAGCGCAGCCGCGTAGTGATCGAAAAGCCCTTCGGCCGTGACTACGCCAGTGCCCAGGAACTCAACCGCGTGGTCAAGAGCTGCGGCCAAGAAAACCAGATCTTCCGCATTGACCACTACCTGGGCAAGGAGACGGTTCAGAACATCCTGGTGATGCGATTCGCCAACACGATCTTCGAGCCGATCTGGAACCGGAACTACATCGACAACGTCCAGATCACTGCTGCCGAGACAGTCGGTGTGGAAGAGCGCGCTGGCTACTACGAAACCTCTGGCGCTCTGCGGGACATGGTGCAGAACCACCTGACGCAGATGCTGGCGCTTACAGCCATGGAAACTCCGGGTCGGTATGACCCTGAAGCCATCCGCAACGAAAAGGCCAAGGTGCTGCAGGCCGCCCGCCTTGCAGATGAAGCCGAGCCATGGAACTGCTGTGTCCGCGGCCAGTACGGCCCGGGTGGAACCAATGCCGAGCCCCTAGCCGGCTACCGCCAGGAGCCCGGGGTGGACCCCAACAGCACGACCGAGACCTACGTGGCAATGAAGGTCTTCATCGACAACTGGCGCTGGCAGGGGGTGCCCTTTTATGTGCGCACCGGCAAGCGCATGCCAAAACGCCTCAGCGAAGTGGTGCTGACCTTCAAGGAGGCACCAGTGCACCTGTTCGATTCCACCGGTGGCGGCAACCCTGGGGCCAACCAGCTCATTCTGCGGATCCAACCCAATGAAGGGGCCGATTTCCGCTTTGAAGTGAAGGCTCCGGGCTCGGGTATGCGCAGCCGCCCGGTGGACATGGATTTCTCCTACGACGAGTCCTTCGGCGAACCTTCCGATGAGGGCTACGTCCGCCTGCTGGCAGACGCCATGCTCTCGGATCCCACCCTGTTCACCCGCAGCGACGAAGTTGAGGCCGCCTGGCGTCTCTACACCCCGCTGCTCGAGCTGATCGAGCAACAGCCATGGCAGTTGCCTGTTTATCCCTATGAGGCCCGCACCTGGGGACCGGCTGCCGCTGACGGGCTAATGGCCCGTGATGGCCTGCTCTGGCGCCGCCCCTAATCAACCTCTTCTCGACCCGTTCTCCTTACCTCCGCCATCGTTGACCATGGCTCCGCAGCTCACCCTTCAGGCCCCGCTGGAACTACCCCCCCAAGATGTCTCCGACTATCTCGGACGGCTCTGGAGCGGGGACCAGGACCAGGCCAATGGAGCATCCACCTTCTCTCTGGTGGTCTGGCAGCCCTCCTGGATCGAGCAGCACCTCGTGCGACTCGGACGCCTCGATGGGCCGATTACAGGTTTGGAACGTCCTGAACTACTGCAGGCCGCGCGTCAGGCCACACCGGCCTGTGGCTTGCCCCCCTCCACCTCACCACTGGCACCGGAACTGGCCTGGCAGCTGGGTCAACTCCCCGGCGAGTCCAAGGCCGATGACCTACGAGGCCAGCATGTGGATTCAGCCATCAGCCGGCACCAGCCCCGCCGATTGATCACCCTGGCCCCGACCTTGGAAGGTCAAAAAAACCTGGAGACGCTTGTCGCCGCTTACTGCCCTCTCCCCGAGGAGGGTCCTTTTACGGCTGTCTGCGGAGACGTGGTCGTGATGCGCGGCGGAATGGGTGCCCTGGAGCAGGCACTGTCGATGGTGAATCCGCTGATTCCTGCCGAACTTCCCTGCTGGGTTTGGTGGAACGGGGCCCTCGATGAAGCTCCCCAGCTCTTCGAAGGCCTCAGCCAGGCTCCCCGTCGCCTGATTGTGGATACCGCCGTCGGCTCACCAGCCAGAGCCCTTGATGTGCTCTGCCAGCGCGCTGCCAGTGGCCAGGCCATCAGTGATCTGAATTGGTACCGCCTGCTGAGCTGGCGCGAGAACCTAGCGATGGTCTTCGACCAACCCGGTAGGCGTGATGCCCTCGCCCATGTGGTGCAGCTCGATATCGATGTCCAGGGCCATCAGCCGGTGCAGGGTCTGTTGATGGCTGCCTGGATTGCCAATCGGCTGGGCTGGAGCCTGGAAGAGACCGGACGCGCCGAAGGTGATGGCATCGCAGCCAGCTTCCGCCGCAGCGACGGCGAGTTGGTCCAGTTCCGCCAGATGCCTGTGCCAGTGGGCGAACCAAGCACCCACCCAGGCTCGCTGGTGGGACTGCGCATGGTCTGCAAGCCCGAGCATCGCCCCCCCCTATGCGTCATTCTCTGCGGCGAGACCGGCGGCTGCATGCGGCTGGAAGCCGGCGGTATGGCCCAACTGGAGCTGGTGGAGGAGGTGGTGATCTCCACGATCGAGAGCGTGCAGCGCGAAGTGTCCCGCACCCTGCGCGGCGGCCACGACAGCACTAATCCGTTGCTGGCCGCTTGCGTCCCACTGGCATCCAGACTGCTGCCTCGCTGACGACTCGGTTGAATTGACCCTTCTGATCGCAGCCCCGTGCAGCGGCAGCGGCAAGACCCTGGTATCCCTCCTGTTAGCGGCGGTGGCGCGCAAGCGCGCTCAGGGACTTCAGAGCTTCAAGGTCGGTCCGGACTACCTGGACCCCCAGCTTCTGGGCCGTGCCAGTGGACGCCCATGCCGAAACCTTGATCTACTGCTCTGCAGTGAGGAGTGGGTGCAGCGCAGCTACCGCTGGTGGAGCCAACAGCAACCGCTGGCCCTGGTGGAAGGGGTGATGGGTCTTTTTGACGGGCTCGGACCCAGTTCTGAAGGCAGCAGTGCTGCTGTGGCCAAGACGCTGCAACTACCCGTGCTTCTGGTTGTGGAAGCCAGCCGTCAGGCCGGCTCCCTAGCGGCTCTGGTGCGTGGTTTCCGCGACCATGACAGCGAGCTCCAGCTGGCTGGGGTGGTGCTCAATGGCGTCTCAACCGATCGACACCAACAGCTGCTGCGCGAGAGCCTGGCGGGCATCGGCATGCCATTGCTTGGAGTACTGCCGCGTCATCCAGCCCTAGAGCTACCGAGCCGGCATCTGGGTCTGGTTCCGCCCCAGGAGCTGCCCGACTGGGATGAACGTCTTGAGCAACTGGCTGAGCTGGCACCGCAGTGGCTGGAGCTCGACAAACTGATGCCACTTCTGCTTTCAGGCAACAGCTCAGCGCAAAACGCTGTTGATCCACTCGCAGACCTCGGCCCACTCATCGCGCAACAAGAACCGGTCGTGGCCATCGCGCGTGATCAGGCCTTCCATTTCTGCTACCCAGAACTGCCTGAATCCCTCCAGCGCCTTGGCTGCAAGGTGCAGTGGTGGGCACCTCTGAGAGATGAGCCACTGCCTCAAAGCACGGCAGCGGTGGTACTGCCAGGGGGCTACCCCGAGCTGCATGCGGCTGAACTCAGCCGCTGCCGCCGCAGCCTTGGATCCTTGGCGGCGCATGGGCAGGCCAGGCGACCGATCTATGCCGAATGCGGCGGGCTCCTCTTGTTGGGGCAGAGCCTGGAGGACCGCGACGGGCAGTCGCATGACATGGCGGCTCTGCTGCCCCTGAAGGCCAGGAAAGGGGCGTTAAGCCTGGGCTACCGCACAGCCACCGCCCGCTGCGACGGTTTAGTCGTTCGCCAAGGAGAACAACTGCGAGGCCATGAATTCCACCGCTGGCAGCTGGAACCACTTGAAGGAGAGGACCAAACCGTGGCCAAATCCCTCTGGCAGCTAGAGGGATGGGGGGTGAGGTCTAGAGTTGAGGGATGGTCGAACGACGTCATCCACGCAAGCTGGCTACACCTCCAGTGGGGTGGATGCCCTTCGATAGCCCAGCGGTTTGGGCGCGCCGCCGCAGCGGCGGCTCCAGCGACCTCAGCCTGAACCGCAGCGACCGGATGCGCTCCTTGGATCTCGGCTTGAGTAGCCGCGAGCGCTGGCGTTATGTCATACGAGGTCAGGTGCAAGGCGTCGGTTACCGGGCGGCCTGCAACCGACGTGCCAATGAACTTGGCCTCTCAGGCTGGGTGCGCAATTGCAGTGACGGCTGCGTTGAGGTGCAGGCAGAAGGCAATGAGCAACAGCTGATCGCACTGCGCGTCTGGTGCGAAAGCGGACCCTCAGAAGCACGGGTGGCCTCCGTCCTGGCCAGCCGTATCCCCCCCACCGGCGCCGACTGGTTTGAGGTCAGGCCTGATCTGCGGGGCGGTGACGGCGCCTTTAACCCCAGATCAAACCAGGCTCCATAGCGTTCAGCGGAAAGCTCTCAACACGCTGCGCCATGGCCACCAACCAATCGATCTGGCTGCTGCGCCATGGCTCCACTGAATGGAGCCAGAACGGTCGCCACACCGGCAACACTGACATCCCCCTGCTGCCGGATGGGGAAGAGGAGGCCATGGCGCTCGCACCTTTGCTGGCCGCAGAGCGCTTTGCCCACGTCTGGACCAGCCCCCTCCAACGGGCACGCCGCACCTGCGAACTTGCCGGCCTGGCCGGGCAAGCCGAAGTGATGGAAGGGCTCAAGGAATGGGACTACGGCACCTATGAAGGCATCACCACAGCAGAGATCCGCCAAACGGTTCCCGAATGGTCGCTGTGGAGCCATGGCTGCCCGCAAGGGGAGGACGCTGCCACGGTCACTCGCCGCTGCGAGGCCGTGATCGAGCAGGTGATCACCGTCGATGGCGATGTTGCCCTATTCGCCCACGGCCACATCCTGCGCAGCCTGGCTGGAACCTGGATCGGACAGGGAGCAGTCGGGGGCAAGCATCTAATTTTGGGGACAGCGACGACCAGCGTGCTGGGCTTTGAGCGCGAAAATCGGGCCTTGAAACGCTGGAACGCACCATGCCGCTGACGCGCACGCTCACCGAGCTCACCGCCTGCGGTCTAGCCGTGGCCCTGAGTCCACTCGACATCGCCTTGGTGCTGCTGCTGTTGCTTGGCACAGCACCACTGTTGAAATCGAGTCTGTTCAGCACAGCCTGGTTTCTCACCAACACAGCAGCCATCGCGCTGCTCGTGACCGTGGGTAAAAGCTTGACCCTCTCAATGGAAAAAGGCGGCATCCACCAGGTGGGACTTGACCTGTTTGCGGCCGGGGCGTTGCTGGCCCTTGGCATCCGAGAGCTTGACCCAAAGCCCAAGGGCTATGAAGACCTGCAAAACAGCTGGATCACCAAGCTGGCCAAGGTGAGCCAACTGCCCCTGGCCTTGATGATGTTGGTGGCCCCGGCAACGTTGCTGCTCAGCCCCGACAACCTCTTTCTGCTGGCTAAAGGGGCCTCCCTGGTGCAGGGGGGACAACACCCACAACTGACGGAGATCGGGCTGATCGCCTACTTCAGCCTGATCAGCAGCAGCCTGTTGCTGCTACCGATCGTGCTGTTACTGATCAATCGCCAGCTGGTGCAGCCATGGTTGCAGGCTGGCAAGAGCTTCATCGAAGCGCGCAGCAGCCTGATTCTTGGTCTACTCAGCCTTGCCCTGGCTTTGTATCTGGGCTGGTCCGGCTGGAGCGGCCTGGGCGGCTTCACAGCAATCAGCTGAGCTGCTGCAACCAGCTCTGCCGGCTTGAAGTCCCACCTTCTCGGCCCACCAACCACACCCGGCGACGAGCCCGACTGACGGCGACATAAACGAGTTGCCGCCGGATCGCTTCCTCCTGCGGCCAATGCACATCAGGAGCAACGAACACATCCGTAAAGCTGCTGCCCTGGCTGCGGTGCACCGTCAACACCGCAGCGGGTCCAACCTTGGCGAAGGAATCGCGCAACAGAAAAAACTGGCGCCAGAGCATGCGCCGTTCACTGCCCTGGGCCACTTTGGCGCGACCGCGCAGGTCCGCCAGGGCAGCATCGAGACGCGAGCGGCCATCACTGCCAGCCACTGGTGCCAGACGCAGCTGAAGCTGCGTCTCACCGGCCTCCACCTCCGCCTTGAGCGTTTCGATCACCGGTGCCTCCGGCAACCCCAGATCCGCCAAGTCACAGCGGTCGGGAGCCACATCACGGACGATCAGCTCGCGATTAGAGCCCAGCACCAGATCGGCATCTTCTCCATTGGCTAGCCCCTCCTGACAAGCGGGGGCCATCACCGCAGCGCGGGTGATCAACACTTCACCAGGCAGCACCGGCAGTTGATCAGCCATCTCGCCATGGAGAGCGCGGCGGGCAATGGGCACCAACCGATCAAGCGTCCTGTTGGTGAAACAGAGCATCCGCGCCTGATCGGGATCCAGTCGTTCGCTACTTAGGCGCAGGGCGGCCTGCGATTCTGCGATCCACTCCTCGCGGCTAACCACTGCAACACGGCCACTGTCGTCATCCACCGCAGGAAGGAGCGGCGGCTGGGTACTGGGCAGCTGACCCTCGCGCAGACCTGTGGCCAGCCGCAGCACCGGGCCGCCATGACGCACGACTTCCGAAAGATGCATCGCCACAGCCCGCTTCATCTCAAAAACCGGACTGGTGGGCTCGCTGACTGGCGGTAGCTGAGCGGGATCACCCACAAAGACCAATCGTGTGCCGTAGTGATGTGCGCACTGCAGGGTGATCTCCAACAGGCGACTGTCGACCATTGAGGACTCATCCACCAGAACCAAACCGAGGTGCTCCAGAGCCGTTGCGGTCTGCTCGGTGGGATCGCAGTGCTCCTGATCCTCCTGGCGGCTCAGCTTGAGGCGCAGCAAACGGTGAATCGTGGAGGGATACCAGGTCGGGCGAAGACCCTGGGATTCCAGCTGGCTGCGCAGCACGCCAACAGCCTTGTGCGTCGGGGCAGCAACGGTCCAACACAGTCCAGCGGCATCAGCCAACTGCAGAAAACGGGCTGAGAGAAAGGTTTTGCCCGTGCCAGCAAATCCACTGAGCACAAAGGGACAGCCTTCACCATCACCGCCCAGCCAGGCCTGGAAGGCCTCGAGGGCTTCTGACTGGGCCGTCGTCAGTTGCGGGGTCGCAGATTCAGTCAGCTCAGCCCACCCCGCTGATCCAGCCGAGGCGTTGGGCCAGCATCACTGGAGTGCCGACCCAGGCCTCCCCGCACAGGGCAATCAAAGGTCCGATCAAGCTGCCCACCAAAACCTCGAGGCGACTATGGCCCAGGGTGGTCTTAAGCGGAGGCAGAGCCTCGACCCCGGGCAAGGTGTTCACGCGTTCAGCGGTGCGACCGGCGGCGCGACGCACGCCGCTGGCGTCGTACATCACCACAAAAGCAATCGTGGAAGCCAACGCAAAAAGGGGAGATTCAAGGCCCTGTTCAAAGCCGATGGCCGCAGCCGTGCCGCTCACCAGAGCCGAATGAGAGGAGGGCATCCCGCCAGTCTCAATCAGCACTGCAGGACGCCAGCGGCGATGCACCAGCAGCTCGATGAACAGCTTGGAGAGCTGAGCCAGGCCACAGGCTGCCAAGCCCCAGGCAAGAACACCGTTGTCGAAGAACGTCAACAGAAGATGGTTCATCGATCGCGAGAAGTGATGTAGCTGGCCAGGGCCAGCAGCGGCTGGGCCTTCTCAGCCCAGGGACTGAGCACCTCGCAGGCCTGCTCCACGAGGGCCTCGGCACGGGCCTTGGATTCTTCAAGGCCAAGCAGCTTGGGATAGGTGGTCTTATCGGCGGTGAGATCCTTACCTGCTGTTTTGCCCAGCACTTCACTGCTAGCGGTGACATCGAGGATGTCATCAATGATCTGGAAGGCGAGCCCGATGGCGCGCGAATAGGTTCGCAATGCGCCAATCAGGTCCTCATCGGCGCCTGCGATCAGTGCACCGGTGAGCACCGACGCCTGCAGCAAGGCGCCTGTCTTATGCAGGTGGATGTATTCGAGGGTGTCGAGGTCTACTTCCACTCCCTCACTGGCTAGATCAACGATCTGACCGCCCACCAGACCAGGAGCACCAGCCGCCAAGGAGAGCTCACCAATCACCTTGAGCAGCCGCTCGGCAGGCACCCCTGGGCTGCGCAGAGCCACCATCTCAAAGGCCCTAGTGAGCAAAGCATCACCGGCCAGGATCGCTGTGGCTTCGCCGAAAACCTTGTGATTGGTGGGCCTGCCACGGCGCAGGTCATCGTCATCCATGGCCGGAAGGTCGTCATGGATGAGCGACATGGTGTGGATCATCTCCAACGCCGTCGCCGTGGGCAGAGCTAAAGCAACATCCCCACCGGCAAGCTCGCAGCTGGCAAGACAAAGGATGGGTCGCAACCGCTTTCCACCGGCCAACAGGGAGTAACGCATGGCCTCCCTCAACGATTCGGGGCGCTCGGGCCCGAGGGACCCATCGAGGGCTTCCTCAACCTTGCGGCGACCGGCCTCAAGAAATTCAGAGAAGTCGAAGCCGCTCGCGACCACAGCTGTCATGGCAGGCATCAACGCCTCAGGTGGGGGGATTCTCTCCCAACGGCGTCCGGGCGATCACCTGTTGCAACAACGTGAGCAGCGCCTGGGGTAACTCCACCACCAAGGTGGTAGCTGCGAATTCATTGACTTCCGGCCGGGACCAGGCCAACTCTCCATGACAGCACTCAAGAGTGCGGAGCAGATCGAGGCCGCTCATGGTCCGCAGCTGCTCCTCGGAAGGAGAACCATCGGATGTCGGCAGCGTGAAGGCCACGAAGGAACCCACAGGAAAGAAGCTAAAGAAAACCTTAACCGCTTGAGGGGTCTTTCTTCCAGTCAGAGGCCTGGGCAGGGATCCGGCAACCCGTAGCGGCGCGTCCAGGCCCGAACGGCATTGACGAGCAACATCGTCACCGTCATCGGGCCCACCCCTCCTGGTACCGGGGTCAGCGCTGCTGCAATCTCCGACACCTCAGCCGATCGCACATCACCACAGAGACCTCCCTCGGGCTTGCGGTGAATGCCCACATCCACGACCACAGTCCCGGGACTGACGTGCTCGGCACCGATCAGTCCGGGCCGACCCGCCGCCACCACCAACACGTCGGCTTCTCGCGTTAAAGCCTCAAGATCGCGCGTGCGGGAGTGGGCCACGGTGACGGTCGCATCGGCTTTTTGAAGCATCAGCGCCATTGGCTGCCCCACCAGGGTGCTGCGGCCAATCACCACAGCGCGGGCACCGCTGAGTTCCACCTGCGCTTCCCGGAGCAGAGCCATGACGCCGGCCGGCGTACAACTGCGCGGGCCGGGTTCAGAGCGCACCAGCCGCCCAAGGTTCAGGGGATGAAGGCCGTCAGCATCCTTGTCTGGATCCAGCACCTGCAACAGGGCCTGATCATCGATGCCATCCGGCACCGGCAGCTGCACCAGGATGCCGTCCACAGCGGAGTTGTCATTGAGCTGCTGCAGGGCGGCCTCCAGCTCCTGCTGCGGTGTGTCACCACTGAGATGGGCTCCATGACTGGCTAATCCGACTCTGGAGCAGGCCTTTTCCTTGTTCGCCACATAGACACCGCTGGCTGGGTCATCCCCCACCCGCAGCACCGCCAACCCCGGGGGCCTGCCAGCCAGGGGCAGGCCATCACGGATCGCCTGGGCCAGCACAGCCTCAAGCCGGGCGGCAAGAGTGCGGCCATCGAGACGCTGGGCAGGCATCAAGGAATCGGGAGCTAGCGTCAGTCTGACCTCAGACCTGCGCTTGCTTTCCGTCTTCCACCACTGGCAACGGAACATCAGACGGCGGCTACAGCGGCGCTGGCGCCACTGGCTGCGCCATGAGCAACCCCGACGCCTGAGCGTTCGCTGGAATGCCCGCGATGGGCTGCTGGTGCTACTGGCCTGCTTCGGGGTGGGCGTGATCTCGGCCTGGCCCTGGCTGGTTCAGCCCTCCCTGCGGCCGGGTATTCCTGCACCATTTGAAATCCGCGCACCCCAGGACGCTTCGGTGGTGGATACCGAGGCCCTCGCTCAGCGCCGCTCCCAGCTGGGCCCTCGCATCCAGGTACAGATCACAGATAAAGATGCCACCCGTCAGCTGCAGCAACGCCTCAAACGGCTGCTGAACGAACTGATCACGAGTAGTGACGGTGGAGGGGCACGCCTGCGGCCGATCAGCCTTACTCCTGAGGAGGAAGCCTTCATCACCACCCTCACCGAGGAAGGTGAGCAGCTGTGGCAGTGGCCCGAGTCTGTCGAGCGGGCCCAGAACCGCATGCTGGCCCAGGGGGTCGTCAGCACCCTTGCGGAAGGCCAGCTGCTGGAGGCCGCTTCGCTGCAGCTCGATGACATTCCGGAGCCAGGGCGCAAGCTTGGGGCCAAATTGATCACCCGCTCGCTTCAAGGGAGCACCAACCTGCGGACCGACAACGGCCTGACCCAGCTGTTGCTCAATGACCTGATCCAGCAGAACGGTGTGCCCAAGATCCCCGTTCAGGCTGGAGAGGTCATCACCGTCAAAGGGGAGGTGATCAGCCAAAGGGCCTACGACGTGCTCGATAGCTTTGGCCTGATCAGCCGCAGCCCCGCCACCGGCCTGTTCTTGGTGCGCTGGATGGAGGCCAGCATCGGCTCAGCACTGATGCTGATGATCTGCCGACGCTGGAAAAACGATCTCAACGTGCCGCAGGCCCTGCTGCTGCTGGGCACGCTGGCGGCAGTTCAGGGCTGCAAGCTCTGGTTCGGCGTCTCGGTCAGTGCCCTGGCGGTGCTGGTTCCCCCAAGTCTGCTGCTCGCTGAAGGCCTGGGCTCAGCCTGCGGCCTGAGCTGGCTGGCCCTGGCCACCCTGCTGTGGCCGATCCCGCTCAACAACATTGGTACCGCCAGGCTTCTGGTGGCTGCCGGTGTGGCCGTGGTCGGGGTATTGCTGGCGGGCCGCCAGCGCTCGCGCGCCGAGACACTGCAGAGCGCAGTGCTGCTGACCGTGGCTGCACTTTTGGTAGAGGCGGCCCTGATTCAAATCATGGGTGGCGCGGTCGGAGGCGAGCTGCTCAGTGAGGGCGTGCTGATGGGTGGCCTGCTGCTGCTGGGCCTGCTGCTGTCGCCGATGGTCGAAAAGGTTTTCGGAATGATCACCCGCTCGCGGCTGCTGGAGCTTTGTGATCTGCAGCGCCCGCTGCTGCGGCGACTCTCATCGGAGGCACCGGGCACTTTTGAACACACCTTGATGATCTGCGGCCTGGCCGAGGAAGGTGTTCGCGCCATCGGCGGTGATGTTGACCTGGTCCGCACCGGTGCGCTTTATCACGATGTCGGCAAGCTTCACGCGCCTCAGTGGTTCATCGAGAACCAGAGCGGCGACAACCCCCACGACCACCTCGATGATCCCTGGCGCAGCGCTGAAATTCTGCAGGCACACGTCGACGAAGGCCTGAAGATGGCTCGTCGCTACGGCCTCCCCGCGCCGGTGGCCGACTTCATCCCCGAACACCAGGGCACACTGCGCATGGGGTACTTCCTGCACAGGGCGCGTGAACAAAACCCCAACGCCAGCGACCGGCCCTTCCGCTACCGAGGACCTCGCCCCCAATCCAAGGAGAGCGCGGTGCTGATGCTGGCTGACGGCTGTGAGGCGGCCCTGCGCTCAATGCCCCCAGAAACCAGTGAAGAGCAGGCCTGCGACAGCGTGCGCCGCATCATCCACGCCCGCCGCCATGACGGGCAGCTCGATGACAGTGGCCTTGGCCCTGCGGAGATTGAGCTATTGGTGCGCGGGTTTGTCCAGGTCTGGAAGCGCATGCGCCACCGCCGCATTCCCTACCCGNTTCCTGCGAGAAAAGCCTTCAGCGCCTAATCAGCCCTTCACNGCATCACCACTGGCGCTGGGCAGGATNTAGCGCTGCAGGAACACAAANAGGGCCAGCACNGGNAGGATGGATACCACCGCTCCAGCAGCGACCAGNCGCCAGTCCAGCGAGAAGGAACTGGAAAGCTGCTGCAATCCCAGGGGCAGCGTGTAGAGCTGGGGGTCATCGAGAATCACAAGNGGCCAGAGGAAATCGCTCCAGGTACCGATGAACACAAACATCGCCAGGGTGATCAGATCCGCCCTCGCTGCTGGGATCAGCACGTTCCACCACTCCCCCAGCGCACTGCAGCCATCCATACGCGCAGCTTCTTCCAACTCCTTNGGCACCGCCAAAAAGCTCTGTCGCANTAGATAGATGCCAAAGGCCGTGGCCGCATTGGGCAGGATCAGAGCGATCAGGGAGTTACGCAGGCCCAGTTGCACCATNAGCAGATACAAGGGGATCATCACCACCTGAAAGGGAATCAGGATCGTGGCCACCACCACGGCCAGGACGATGCCGCGGCCGCGGAAGCGCATACGCGCCAGAGGGAAAGCAGCCAACGAGCAGAACAGCAGGTTGGCCATCACCGCAAAGGCGCTGACCACTGTGCTGTTGAGCAGATAACGGCCCATGGGGCTTTGGCTGAACAGNGTGCCGTAGGCCTGCAGGCTCGGCTGGGAGGGCAGCAAGCTGGGTGGAGAGACAAAGATGTCCTCCGCTGGCCCCTTNAGCGAGGTGCTCAACAGCCACAACAACGGAATCAACACCACCAACGCCACGACCAGCAACAGCANCAGCTGGAGCAGCAGCGACCACAGGGGCAATCGGCGGCTGCTCACAGCGCCGGTGCTTCCAATGGTTCGGGACTGGTGGCCGGCAGCGGCGTCTGCTGGGGGTGCAGAGGCTGCCGCTGCTGNCCGCTCACCAGTCGGTTCANGGCATTNACGAANGCCTGAGCCGCTGCCACCACTACATCGGTATCGGCGGCATGACCCGAGTAGAGGCGGCCGTCCTGACGCAGGCGGATCGTCACCTCCCCCATCGCATCGATGCCCTCCGTNACCGATTTGACGCTGAACTCNACCAACTCATTCGGCACCATCACCAGACGGTTAAGGGCCTGNCAGACCGCATCAACCGGNCCNGTNCCAATCGCGGCCTGGGAGCACTCATCCCCAGCCGTGGTGCGCAAGGTCACAGTGGCCGTGGGACGCAGCTCGCTGCCACAGCTCACCTGCACACCGACCAGCTGGTAGTGCGTTTCCAGCTGCTGAGTGTGGTCTCTGACGATGGCCTCAAGGTCACGGTCAGTGATCTCCCGCTTGCGATCAGCCAGCTCCTTGAAACGNGCAAAGGCGTCATTNAGGTCCTCACCCTCAAGCTGATAGCCAAGCTCTTCCAAGCGGGCGCGCACGGCGCTGCGGCCGCTGAGCTTGCCCAGGCTGATGCGGTTATCGGTCAGTCCGATCGTGCGGGCATCGATGATTTCGTAGGTGAGCCGATTCTTGAGCACCCCGTCCTGGTGAATACCAGACTCATGAGCAAAAGCGTTCGCACCGACAATCGCCTTATTCGGCTGNACTGCCATNCCAGTGAGGTTCGAGACCAGACGTGAGGATTTGTAGATCTCCTCGGTTCGGATCGCGGTGANGGGCTCGATGCTCTCCTCCGCTCGGCCGAGAAAGGGATTGAAGTAGCTGCGGCGCACATGCAGCGCCATCACCAACTCCTCCAGCGAGGCATTGCCGGCCCGCTCGCCNATGCCGTTGATGGTGCACTCCAGCTGGCGAGCACCGCTCTTAACGGCTTCGAGGAAATTCGCCACCGCCAGACCCAGATCGTTGTGNCCGTGGACTGAAATCACCGCCTGATCAATNTTGGGCACCTCGCTATTGATGTCAGCGATCAAGGCACCGAACTCACCAGGAGTGGTGTAGCCGACGGTGTCAGGGATGTTGATGGTGGTGGCGCCAGCGGCAATGGCCGCCTCGATCACCTGATGCATGAACTCTGGATCGCTGCGGCCAGCGTCCTCACAGGAGAACTCGACGTCCTCCACCAGAGAGCGGGCATAGGCCACCATCTCCGGCACGATCTGAAGCACCTCCGCGCGGCTCTTGCGCAACTTGTGCTCTAGGTGGATGTCGCTGGTGGCCAAAAAGGTGTGAATCCTGCGATTGGCGGCAGGGGCCACAGCATCAGCACAGGCCTTGATGTCGCCTTTGGTGGCGCGTGCCAGGCCGCAGATCACCGGACCATCAGGCGTACCGACGGATGCAGCAATGCGCTGCACGGCTTCAAAATCGCCAGGGCTGGCAAAGGGAAATCCAGCCTCGATGATGTCGACGCCAAGACGGGCAAGCTGCTGAGCGATCGCGAGCTTTTCGTCCAGGTTGAGGCTGGCTCCGGGCGATTGCTCCCCGTCTCTGAGGGTGGTGTCGAAGATCAAAACCCGACCCGGGTCGCGCGCCATACCCCTTATGCGGACTGACTATGAGTTAACCCCATTCTAATCCTTCCCGCCCAAACGCAAGTTGCTGGCCGTAAAGTGCCGCGATCGGAAGGGATTCATGGTCGCCGGCGCTCTGGCACTCGTGCTCCACGGCCATCTGCCTTACGTCCGCAGCCGCAACCCCGGCTCACTGGAGGAGGACTGGTATTTCCAGGCCCTCAGTGAGAGCTATTTGCCCCTGCTGGAGTCGCTTAACCGCTGCCTCAGGCAGGGGGCCAGACCACGGCTCACCATGAGCCTTTCGCCCACCCTGCTGTCGCTGCTCAGCGACCCGGTGCTGCAAGAGCGGTTTGAACCTTGGATTGAGCAGCGCTGCCAGCTGCTGGAGCGCTGCGCCCCGGATGAGCAGAACGCCGCGGCCGAGCTCCACGCCCATTTCCAGCGTCAACTCGATGGCTTCCGCCGGCATCAGGGCCATGTGCTGCGGGGCTTCCAGGAACTCCTTCAAGCTGGAGTGCTCGATCTGATCACCTGCAGCGCCACCCACGGCTATTTGCCGCTGCTACGTGATCCCCCCCAGGCAGTGCAAGGCCAACTGCGCACCGCGGTGCGCGAGCACGAACGCTTGTTGGGGGTGACACCACGCGGCATCTGGCTGCCGGAATGCGCCTTCTATGAAGGACTTGACGCCGAGCTGGCACAGGCCGGTCTGCGTTACGCCGTGCTGGATGCCCACGGCCTGCTCCACGGCTTGCCGCGCCCGCGATACGGGGTCTACGCGCCAATCTGCTCATCGGCCTCGGTGGCGTTCTTTGGCCGTGACAGTGAAGCCACCCTGCCGGTCTGGTCCGCCAGCGACGGCTACCCGGGGAATGCCGCCTACCGCGAATTCCACCGCGATATCGGCTGGGAACTGCCGGAGGAGGAGCTCCAGGCCGCCGGCATACTCAGCAGCCGACCACTTGGGCTGAAATTGCGCCGCGTCAGCGGTGGCGACTGCCCCCTTAACGGCAAGCTGCCCTATGAGCCGGCGGCAGCGACGCGCAAGGCCCAAGAGCATGCCCTCAGCTATGTCAATGAGCGCCTGCGGCAACTGCAGGAGCTCAACGGGGTGATGGACCGCCCCCCGCTTGTGGTGGCTCCATTTGATGCCGAACTCTTCGGGCACTGGTGGTTTGAAGGCCCCCAGTTCCTGGAGCAAGTTTTTGTCCAGGGTCAGGCAGCAGGACTGAGCTTCAGCACATTGCGCGATCACCTCAGCAACCAGCCCCAGCTGCAGGTCTGCCGTCCCTCCCCCTCAAGCTGGGGCCAGGGCGGCTATCACTCCTACTGGCTCAGCTCCAGCAACGCCTGGGTGGTTCCGGACTGGCACCGAGCTTGTCTTGCCATGGTGCAGGCGGTGCAGGATCCGCAGCGCCGTAGTAACCAGCAGCAGCGGATGCTGAAGCAAGCAGCCCGCGAACTGCTCCTAGCCCAGTCCTCGGACTGGAGCTTCATCCTGCGGGCCGGCACCACCACCGAACTGGCGCGCGAGCGCATCCGCCGCCACCTTGAGCGCTTCTGGCGCCTTCTAGAGGGACTAAAACCGGGGGCCCAGGTGGATCAGCAGTGGCTCAGTGCCGTGGAAGCGGAAGATGCACTCTTCCCCACGATTGACCCAAGCGATTGGCGCAGCTAAACGCCACAGAACAACGGCAGCGACTGAATCAGGCCCTGCCCCAGAGCGAGCAATTCAGCGCTCGGCTTGAGCGCAGCGACCAGCTCGACGTGCTGCAACTCAATTTGGGGCGGCTCTGCAACATGCGATGTAGCCACTGCCATGTAGCCGCAGGGCCGGACCAGGGCCACACCCAAATGGGCCAGGAGGTGGTTGAACAGTGCCTGGAGGCCATGGAGCGACTGCAGCCGCAGGTGGTAGACCTCACCGGCGGTGCTCCCGAGCTCCACCAGAGCTTCCGCCAACTGGTGCTGCATGCGCGGCAACTGGGCTGCCGCGTGATTGATCGCTGCAACCTCACCGTTCTGCTGCTGCCCGCTCTTGCTGATCTAGCCAACTTCCTTGCTGAGCAAAGCGTGGAAATTGTCGCCAGCCTTCCGGGGCCCGAGGCTCTGGAAACCGACCGGCAGCGAGGATCTGGGACTTGGGACGCCTCGATGGAGGCCCTGCGCCGCCTCAATGCCCTCGGCTATGGCCGCGAGGGCAGTGGCCTGCAGCTCAACTTGATGAGCAATCCTGATGGAGAGAAGCTGCAGCAGCTGACGCCGTGCGACACCGCACGCTGGCGTTCAGTGCTGGCCGAGCACGGTGTGGTCTTTAACGACCTGATCGGTCTCAACAACATGCCGATTGCCCGCTTCTTGGAGGATCTAGAGCAGCAGGGCCGGATCGGCACGTACCTCAAGGCGCTCAGAGCGTCTTACAACCCCTGCAGCGTCATGGGGCTGATGTGCCGCAGCACGCTTTCGGTGAGTGCCAAGGGACAGCTTTTTGACTGCGACTTCAATCAGATGCTGGAGCTGCCCTTGGAACTTGAGCTCAGCAGCGTCACTTCAGGGGACCTGCAAGGGCGAGGCATCATCACCGCCAACCACTGCTTTGGCTGTACCGCTGGACAGGGAAGCAGTTGCGGCGGTGCCACGGTCACCACTGCAGCATCTTCGCCATCAAGCTGAGCTCGCGACCCCTCGGTTGCATCAGCCCCCAGCGCACGGGATTGGAAGACCCGCCGAACAACTGCAGCATCGTGTTGAGCAACTCTGGGGTCGGCAAGGTGTTGGCCAAAAAGCCGAACCAACGCTCGTTGGGAAGGGAGAAGAATGCTGAAAAGAAGGCCCGCAGCTGAGCTTCGTCAAACCGCATCAGCTTTTCCAGGCCAAAGCGGTAAAGCCCGTGGCGTCGGCGCAGCTCCGCAGGCCAGAGATTTCCCCAGCCAGCCTGCGCAAGATCTCTCCCGCGCTGACCATCATTGATGGCCTCAGCCAACGCGGCAGCAAGGAGCGGACCACGCCGCAGCAGGCTGCCCACCATGTAACCGCTGGCAGGGTGCACCATCGAGGCCGACCCGCCGAAGCCCAGCAGCTGTTGGCTGAGCTCGGGCAGGGCAGGGTTCATTGGGAACAAGCAGTACTCGACATGCTCCACCGCCTCAATCGCAATGCCGCGATGATTCAGGCGTTGATGCAGCCTCCGCTCCAGTTCGCCGTAGGGCAACGCTGGCGCGAGGGCTAGTGAGGTCTCCTCGACAAAAAAACGCCCACCGCCAAGATCCATGGCGTAAAGGAACGTTGGCGGCCCCTGGCGCTGCTCCTCGCTGAGGTGATCACAGCGATAATCCATCAGCACAAACTGGCCTTGTTCCACCGGTTCTTGGCTGAAGCGCCCGACCACCCCGTAGGCCGCCTGCCCGGCAACAAGTCCATCGCTGGGACGCTGAAGGAACACCGGTTCGTGGCCGGTGGCATCAATGACAATCCGGGCGTGATGAGCAGCACCATCACTCGTTGTGATGGTGCTGCCATCTGAGTCATGACTAAGCGACTGGGCCTGAGCCTCGATACAACAGGCACCATCACGAGTAATCGCATCCAGCCAATGCTGTTGCAAGGCCGCTTTATCAAACAGGCCGTAGTCGCGGCCGTGGCCAAGCCGGCCCTCATCACCGACGCGACCGGAGCCAAACCAGCTGACGGTGTTGCTCCAGCGGTGCCCCAACAGATGCTGAAGTCCCAACTGATCCACCTCCTCGCCCCAGATCCCAAAGGTGTTCTGCCAAGGCGCTCGGGGATCACGCAGGCTCATTAGAGCCACATCCAGGCCCTGAGCCCCAAGTTCCGCAGAGATACAAAGTGCGGCAGGGCCGCCACCCAGAACAAGGGCATCAACGCCCGCCGAACCGCTCACGCCTCGGCGTCGTTGCTCTGTGCTGCAGGCGCGGCGTTAGTGGCGGCTTCAGAATCAGCGGTGTCTTCAGCTCCGCCCTCAGCACCGGAAGCGTCGCCTTCCTCCGCAGCAGGAGGCACCAACACCACCTCAGTGAGGCGATCACCCTTGTCGATGCGTTGCAGCCGAACGCCGGTGGCAGCGCGGGACTGTTGAGGGATCGCAGCAGACTGCAGGCGCACGATCACACCGCGTTCACTGACAAGCAACAACTCCTCATCGGGTCCCATCACCCTCAATCCGACGAGGGAATCGCTGTCACTACGGAACTTGATCCCTCGCAGACCCATCCCCGCACGCTTTTGCAGCCGGAACTGATCGACCGGGACCCGCTTACCCAGGCCACTGGCGGTGGCCACTAGCACCCAGGGGCCTTCACTGCTGGCGGCTTCATCACCCTCATCAGAGCTGTCCTCTCCGGCAGCTGCGACTCGATCGGCCAGCTCTGCAGGCAAGACATCCATGCTCACGAGGCTGTCGCCATCCCGCAGAGCCATGGCGCGCACACCGCGAGCTGTACGGCCGAGGGGACGGAGCTCCTGATCACTGATGCGGAAGTGGATCGTCATGCCCTTAAGCGAGCCGATCAGGGCGCTGTCTCCCGAGCGGGCCAATCGCACCCAGCGCAAGGCATCGGCGTCCTCAAGGCTGATGGCGATCAAGCCGTTGGCGCGGATGTTGGCGAAGGCGGAAAGCGGCGTGCGCTTAATGAATCCACCGCTGGTGAGCATCACCAGCTGTACATCGTCTTCAAAGGCACTGACTGCCAGCACCGAGGTGATCTGCTCCTCACGTGGAATCGGCAACAGCTGAACAACAGGGGTCCCCTTGGCTGCACGACTTGCGATCGGCACCCGATAGGCCGGAACGGAGTAGACGACCCCGCGATCAGAGAACAACAGCAGTGAGTCGTGGTCGTTGCAGCTGATAAAGAGGCGCACCGCCTCCTCCCCCTGGCTGCGCGTACCTGCCTTACCGCGAGTGCCTCGGCTGGTGGACTCGAACTCACTGACCGGCATCCGCTTGAGGTAGCCGTTCTCGGTCAGCAGCACGACCGAACGCTCATTCGCGATCAGGTCGATGTCATCGAGGCCACCTTCGAGATCAAGGATCTCAGTGCGACGGGGTGTGTCGTGGCGTTCCTTGAGCTGACGCAGCTCGTCTTCGATGATGGCGAGCACCCGCTCACGATGAGCCAGGATGTCTTTGTAATCAGTAATTTTGGCCAGCAGATCCTCGTGCTCCAGGCGGATCTTGTCGGCCTCCAACGCCGTGAGACGGCGCAACTGCATCTGCAAAATGGCGTCAGCCTGGATCTCCGTGAGTCCATGGCCGGCCATCAGCTCTTGCCTAGCGGTTGCCGCATCAGCGGCGTTGCGGATCAACTGGATGATGGCGTCGAGATCATTGAGGGCCACCAGCAGGCCCTGCAAAATGTGATCGCGCTCTTCGGCTTTGCGCAGCAAGAAGCGGGTTCGCCGCTCGATCGTCTCGATGCGGAAATCGAGGAACACCTCAAGCATGCGCCTGAGGTTGAGCAGCACCGGCTCACCTTTAACCAGCGCCAGCATGTAGGCACTGAAGTTGTTCTGCAGCGGCGTGAGTTTGAAGAGGTTGTTGAGCACCACCTGGGGGTAGGCGTCACGCCGCAGTTCGATCACGACCCGCATGCCGTCGCGGTCGCTCTCGTCGCGAATGTCAGCAATACCTTCGAGCTTCTTGTCATTGACCAGCTCAGCAATGCGCTCAATCAGCGACGCCTTGTTGGTCTGATAAGGCAATTCAGTGATGATCACCGCATCACGGTCAGGGCGCCCTTTGACCTCGATCGTTTCAATCGAGGCGACACCTCGCATCGTGATCGAGCCGCGGCCACCTTCGTAGGTCTCACGGATTCCCTTGCGCCCCAGAATTTGACCACCGGTCGGGAAATCGGGCCCGGGAATGATCCTGCGCAGCTCACGATCGTCGACCTCGGGGTTGGCGATCAAGGCCAACACGCCATCAATCAGCTCGCCGAGGTTGTGGGGCGGAATATTGGTCGCCATGCCGACGGCAATACCAGCTGAGCCGTTCAGCAGCAGTTGAGGCAACCGCGCCGGAAGCACGGTCGGTTCCTGCTGAGAACCATCGAAGTTGTCGCTGAAATCGACGGTCTCGCTTTCGATGTCCTCAAGCAAGCTGTCGGTGGTCAGCGACTGCAACCGCGACTCGGTGTATCGCATGGCGGCCGGAGGGTCGTTATCGACCGAGCCGAAGTTGCCATGACCGTCAATGAGCGGGGCGCGCATCGAGAAGTCCTGGGCCATGCGCACCAGGGCGTCGTACACCGCGGTGTCGCCATGGGGGTGGTATTTACCAAGGACCTCACCCACCACGCGAGCGCATTTGCGGTAGGGGCGTTCTGCCGTGAGCCCCAATTCGTACATCGCGTAGAGGATGCGCCGGTGCACCGGCTTGAGTCCATCGCGGGCATCAGGCAAAGCCCGGCCCACGATCACGCTCATCGCGTACTCCATATAGGAGCGCGACATCTCGTTGCGTAAGTCGGTTTGGATAATCCGTTCGGTGGCTCCGCCGGGGTTTGTGGGTCCGGTGGGATCCGCCATGCCGCTGCCTGCTGCGCTAAGCCACTTGAGAACCCAACATTACTGATGTCCGGGGACCTGGCATGGTTTTCGCACCGCGAAGCTGCGCGGAGCTGTTGCAGCGGCAAGAGCAGGGGGACCTGCGGGTCTGCACCGCCCTGGACTTCCGCAGCCGCGTCGAAGCCGGCGGGCTTGAGCAGGCCTATGCCGACACGGATGTCCTCGCCGCCGGCAGCTGCTCGTTCACCGATCAGGGACAGCTGTGGCTCAGCCTCGGGCCAAGCGACCCGCCTCTGAGGCTGCGCCAGGCCCGTCTTGGGGCAGTCAGCACCATCGGCGGTTTCGGGGCCGGCGAGCTCTGCCTGCCAATTGGCGGGAGAGCCAGCGGTCAACGCCGGCTCGGTGGCGCACAGGTACTTGATGCACTGCTAGCCGGTGAAGAAGTCCCCCTAGAGCTGCAAGGGGAAGGCACAAACCTGCATCCCCGCCGTGAGCTTCAGACCACAATCCAGCTGGAGCGACTGAACCAGGCAAGGCTGCTGCTGGCCCGAGGGATCAGCGAAAACGGAGTAGTGGCGGTGAGCAGTAGCGAGGGGCTGCTGGCCAGTCCCTTCGGCGGACTGCTGGGGCCTTTTGGCAATGCCCTGTTCAACGGCAGCGGCGCGCGCAGCATCGGCATGACCATGCCCGGACTACATCAGCTTGGAGCCGGTTCTGCAGTGCTGGTGGCTGGTGCTATCGGCCATGTGCTCGGTCCAGGCAGCGGCCATCAACCACAGACCCGACGTCAACCCTCAGGCCATGCCCGCGCCCCGGGAGCAGCAGTGGCGCTCAGCGTCGAGCTGGCAAGCCTGCAACGCCAATGGATTCGCCCCTGCTGGTTTGAGGGCCATGGTGCTGCATTACTGGTGGCCGTAGCAGCACCGGTGCTGCTTCTTGGGGAACGGCAGGCGGTGCAGGCGGCGGTGCCCGACAACGCCCTGGAAGCACCAGTGCTCGATTTCTCAATTCCGCGCCGCATCCGTCCGGGCTTTGGGACGGTGAGCTATCGCGAACTACTGGCTGGCCGCATCCAGGTCGATGGCCAGCAGATCCCAGCGGCACCAGCCTGCAGCCTCAGCCTTGGCGACAGCCTTACCGAACTGTTGGCCGAACAACTGCGGGACGGGCGCTTCCCGTTACCGGCACAGATCACCCCCTTGAGCCAACAAGGCAGGCTTCACCCTCTTGAGGGCTAAATCCAGCAGTCGAAGATAAAATTCTTCCGCTGATCTCATGCCCTGCGATGGAAGTCACCCCGGGTCCCGCCGCCTCACCGCAGCCTGAAGAGACGCCCAACCCTGAAACATCGGATGCAACGCCGTCCACCCCAGCAGCTGCTGAGCCAGCCTTTGTGATCGAGGCCCCTGCTGCTCAACCGATTGCTGAAGCTCCCGAGCCAGCTCCTGTCCAAGAGGAAGCTCCCGAGCCGGTTCCTGCTGCTGCATCTCCCGAACCGGAGCCTGTACAAGCTGAAGCTCCCAAGCCAAGTGCCATCTCAAGCACCGTCAATGTGCCCGCAGACCCTGGCGCCACCGATAGCGAAGGCGGCGAATTTCAGTTGCTGCTGGCCAAGCTCAATGAACAGCTGGGCGGTATGGATCTTGGGAAGATCTGGGAGCAGAGCAAGCAACCGCTCAAGCTTGTCGGTCTGGCACTGCTCCTGATCCTGTCGCTGCAGCTGCTGGGCGCTGTGCTCGGAACCCTGGATCACATCCCGATGCTGCCGCGTCTGCTGCAACTGGTGGGCCTGATCTGGCTGAGCCTGTTCGTCAGTCAGAGACTTGTGCGCAGTGATGAGCGCAAGAAAATGATCGACACCGTCAGCAGCACCTGGCAGGACATCACCGGTAAGGGTTGAGTCCAGAACACCGTGAGAAGGGAAGGCTGATTGTTAGTTTTCTTCTTCTGTACGCGATGAGTTGTCGGTGGACATTCAGCTGGGGCGCTCCCGCACGGTTCGTCGGGCCTACGGCATTGATGAGATCGCCCTGGTGCCCGGTGGACGGACCGTCGATCCGGCGGTGACCGACAGCAGCTGGTCCATTGGAGGGATCAGCCGCGAAATCCCGATCATCGCCAGCGCCATGGACGGCGTTGTCGATGTCGGCATGTGCATTGAGCTGGCTAAGCAGGGGGCCATGGGGGTTCTGAACCTGGAAGGGGTGCAGTGCCGTTACGAAGACCCCAACCCGGCCCTCGATCGCATCGCCTCGGTGGGCAAAGAAGAGTTTGTGCCCCTGATGCAGGAGCTCTACAGCCAGCCAGTGCGTGAGGACCTAATCCGGCGCCGCATTGCGGAGATCAAAGAGAAAGGGGGAATTGCAGCAGTCAGCGCAACACCCGCCGCAGCTCTGCGCTTCGGTGCGGCCATCGCAGAGGCAGGAGCTGATCTGTTCTTTGTGCAGGCCACGGTGGTCAGCACCGAACACATTGGCCCTGAGGGCCAGCAGACCCTGAATCTGGAGACCCTCTGCCGTGAAATGGGCTTGCCGGTCGTGATCGGCAACTGCGTCACCTATGACGTCGCCCTGCAGCTCATGCGAGCCGGCGCCGCCGGCGTCATGGTGGGCATTGGTCCCGGGGCCGCCTGCACCTCACGCGGGGTGCTGGGGATCGGCATTCCTCAGGCCACAGCAGTAGCGGACTGCGCCGCGGCCCGCGATGACCACTTCCACACCACCGGTCAGTACGTGCCAGTGGTCGCCGACGGCGGCATCGTCACCGGTGGAGACATCTGCAAGTGCCTGGCCTGCGGCGCCGATGCGGTGATGATCGGCTCCCCAATCGCTCGCTCGGCTGAAGCCCCCGGGCGCGGCTTTCACTGGGGCATGGCCACCCCCAGCCCGGTACTGCCCCGTGGAACTCGCATTCAGGTAGGCACCACAGGGCCGTTGGAGAAAATCCTGCGCGGTCCGGCCAGCCTTGATGACGGCACCCAGAACCTGCTTGGCTGCATCCGCACATCGATGGGCACCCTGGGAGCGCGCACACTCCGAGAGATGCAGCAAGTGGAAGTGGTGGTAGCGCCGTCACTGCTGACGGAGGGCAAGGTTTACCAGAAGGCCCAGCAATTAGGCATGGGCAAGTGAAAAACGAATAAACCCGTCTCGCCCTGGGTCCAAATTGTCGCGGGCGCTAGCCTGGATTTGTGTGGCTTCGGCCTCACACTCCTCACACCACCCCGCCCGGCGCGTCCGGGCTTTCGTCTTACACATCGGCAGCACGGGCAAGTTGCCCACGCTCACCATTGCTAGATTCCGCGTCACTCTCTCAACGCTGATGTCGAGCGCCGCTGCCGTCACGGATGCCTCCTTCGATCAGGACGTGCTTCAAAGCGAGGTTCCTGTGCTGGTGGATTTCTGGGCTCCCTGGTGTGGTCCCTGCCGGATGGTGGCACCCATCGTTGATGAGATCGCCAAAGAGTTCGAGGGCCGCATCAAGGTGGTCAAGTTGAACACCGATGAAAACCCCAACGTCGCTAGTCAGTACGGCATCCGCAGCATCCCCACTTTGATGGTGTTCAAAGGCGGCCAGAAAGTCGACACCGTTGTCGGTGCTGTGCCCAAGACCACCCTCGCTGGCACCATTTCCAAGTACCTCTGAGTGACAGGTTCGGTTCCTGAGGCGATTCGACAAAAGCTTGCGGCCCTGGCCCAGGAGCTTGACGATCATGCCCACGGCACATTCGCCAGCGAGGTACTCACCCACCTCCATGCCATCAGCCAGTCCCAGGCCGATGCCTCGGACTGGGAAGTGATTGCTGGCACCCTCGGCGACATGGCCGAGGCTTTTCGCGTTTTCCATCCGCACCGCCAGACCCGAAAAGTGGCGGTGTTTGGCTCAGCCCGCACCCCTGAGGACGACCCCCTCTACGAGCTCACCGTTGAGGTAGCCGAGCAAGCCGTCCGCTGCGGCTTTGAAGTCATGACGGGTGCTGGCCCCGGCGTGATGGAAGCTGCCAACCGTGGTGCCGGCAGTGGACATTCATTCGGTCTCAACGTTCAGCTGCCCTTCGAGCAGTCGGCCAACCCCTATATCGAAGGCGACAAAAAGCTCCTCACCTTTCGGTATTTCCACACTCGCAAGCTGTTCTTCCTGAGAGAGACCGACGCGGTGGTGGTGATGCCCGGTGGCTTTGGCACTCTCGATGAACTGTTTGAAGGTCTGACCTTGATTCAGACCTCCAAGAACCCTCCAGTGCCGATCGTGCTGCTCTGCCCGGAGGGCGACGATTACTGGCAACGCTGGAATGACTATGTCAACCGCGCTCTGCTCGATCGCGGTCTGATCTCTGCTGAGGATGTGGGCCTCTACACCACTGCCGCCACTGCAGCAGAAGCACTCGAGCAAATCCGCCACTTTTACCGGGTATTCCACGCCAGCCGCTTTCGAGGTGATCAGCTGCAACTGCTGCTGCACTGCGAGCTGCCCGAGCAAGAGCTGGCACTGATCAACGAGCACTTCTCGGACCTCTTACTGGGGGGCCACATCAGCAGCCGCCGTTGCCAGGATGAGGCTGGTGCCTGCCGCGACTGTCTTGAGCTCTGGTTCGACCAGACCAAGGTGGGGCGGCTGTATGCCCTGATCGCCCACCTCAATAATCTCTCCCTCTCACCGGAGACATCACTGGAGCCCCCAGGCCACCGCCTCGGGCAAGCAGCGTGATCGGCGTCATCGATTACGGCATGGGCAATCTCCACTCGGTGGAGAAAGCCCTCCAATTGCTTGAAGCACCATGCCGCNGNCTNAGCAGCGCGGCCATGGATNCAGACATCACCGCCCTACTGCTTCCGGGTGTGGGGGCTTTTGATCCAGCAATGGAGCGACTNGACAGCTTGNGCTGGAGCGCAGCCCTGCAAGCCTGGACCAGGTCCNAGAGGCCTTTGCTGGGGATCTGCCTAGGACTGCAGCTTCTCTTTGACTCCAGCGCAGAGGGCTCGCGCCCGGGGTTGGGGCTGCTTCATGGTCGTGTTGAGCCTTTGCCACCACAGGATNAGGAGCGCTGCCCTCACATGGGCTGGGCACCACTGCGACCGGCCAGCAGCAGTCCCCTACTCAGCGCCCAGGAACCAGCNAGCTGGATGTATTTCGTGCACTCCTTCGCCGCCGTGCCCACTGATGCCAACTGCATCACAGCCACNGCCCCCTANGGCAGCGCTGAAGTGGTGGCAGCCGTTGGCCGCGGACCGCTGCAAGCCACCCAGTTCCACCCCGAAAAATCAGGNCGCTGCGGCCTTGAATTGCTGCAGCGCTGGCTGAGCAGCCTGGACTGAAGCATGGTGCTGCGGCTCAGCAGCGGCCGGAAGCTGCACAGCCCTGAGGGACTGATTGCCCGGCCCACCACNGCGATGGTGCGTCAGGCGGTGATGAATATGCTCGCCAATGAGTTACCTGACTGCCGCTGGCTGGATCTATGCAGCGGTAGCGGTGCCATGGCTTGTGAAGCCCTTCTNCATGGCGCCAGCTGGGTGCAGGCGNTTGAGCGAGATCGACGNATCGCTGCAGTNGCGCGGCGCAATCTGCAGGACCTTGGAGAGCGCTTTCGNTCTCGATGGCAGCTCAGCAGNACTGCCCTTGAGAACTGGTTGCTGCAGAGCGGCACTGAACCCTTTGACCTGATCTACGCCGATCCGCCTTANCAGGCAGGACTTCATGGCCCGATNGCAGAACGGATTCGCAACCAAGGCTGGCTTAATCNANGCGGATCATTACTNCTGGAGTGCTCNACAGATCANCGNCCTGTGCCNCCNAAAGGGTGGAGAGAAGATCGCTGCAGGCGCTATGGGCGCACTCTGCTGTTGCGCTGGCAACTGGAGGCATCAGCCACCGAGAGCGCTGCCGCGGCGGTACTGGTTCCAAGCAGCGACAAANAGACCCAGGAGAGTGACGGGAATCAGGCCAAGAACGATGCCGCAGAGCAGGGGTTCGATCATCGGGCCGGTCCGTTTGGATCTAATTTCTTCGCAATCTAGGGNTCGACGCGCCAACCTGGGTTGCATTGATCCCTAGTGAAACGGTTTGACGCGCAGCGAAGCCATTGAGGAATCACCCCGCAGACACGGGTTGATCACCGCCTTGGTGGCCCTTGCCCTCGCCGCCGGCATCGTGCTGATCACNGTGGTAGCTGGCGCNAGCCAGCGCGATCCGTATGTGCGCAGCAGTCTTGCCCTGCGTGGTGATCAGGACCATGGCAGCAAGNTGTTTCTGATCAACTGCGCCGGCTGNCANGGCATCGCGGCCCAAGGCGTTGTTGGCCCCAACCTGCATGGCGTCAGCCAGCGGAAGCACGATCCTGCCCTGATCCGGCAAGTCATCAGCGGCAAGACCCCTCCGATGCCGAGCTTTCAACCCGATCCACAGTCNATGGCCGACCTGCTGGCCTACCTGCATGAGCTGACGTGAACCCCGAGCTGGTGGTGGTGCTGGTCGAGCCCAGCGGCCCGCTCAATATCGGCAGCGTGGCCAGGCTGTGCGCCAACTTCGCCACAGGCCCTCTGCGCTTGGTTGCNCCCCGCTGCGATGCCACCGGCGAGCAAGCAAGGCTGATGGCCGTCCATGCCGGTGAACGNCTGGATCAGTGCAAGCAGTACCCGACCCTGGAAAGTGCNGTGGCTGACTGCCGCCGTGTCNTGGCCTGCTCAGGCCGCATTGAAGCCCGTGAGCGGGATCACCTGACCCCATCGCCGGCCCTGCAATGGCTGATGCAAGAGGTTCCCGGTCCCNAGCGGGTGGCCCTGGTGTTCGGGCGCGAAGACCATGGGCTGCACAACAGCGAGCTGCAGCTGGCCGGNCGACTGCTGCGAATTCCAACNGCAGGTNGCTACAGCTCGATGAACCTCTCCCATGCCGTAGCNGTCTGCCTNGCGGCGCTGCAACAGCTGGAAAGCCTCCCNGCAGCGCTNGAGGCAGAGCCCTTACCANCGCANGGAGCGCTGGAGGCNACGCTCAAGGATGCTGAGGCCCTGCTGCTGGAGGTTGGATTTCTGTATCCCCATACCGCCGCCGCCCGCATGGCCAAGCTGCGTCANCTNCTCCTGCGNGCCGAACCCCAGGAAGCGGAGGTTGCTCTGCTGCGGGGGATGGTGCGTCAGCTGCGCTGGGCCAGCCGCCATGGCAAGCCAGAAGAGGGCCGGTAATTTGAAACCGCTCCGCCCCAGGCCGTGAGTCTGCGTCCCCCTCAGAGTCGAATCAGCAGGCGCCAGCAGGATGCTGGCTGGACCCAGCCGCTCCTGCTGCTGGTGCGGCTGCTCATCCTCGGCGCCGGTCTTGGTGTCCTCACCGGCACCGCCTTGAAATTCATGGCCCCTCGCCTGGGGGCCGGCACTCCTGAGCGAGCCCCCTTGCTGCCCCAGCTGCAGGAGAGCAGCAACGAGGGGCTCGGCCGTTTTGAGCCGCGCAAGGAGAACAAGGCTCTCAGCACCAAGCTGGCCCAGCTAGCGGCAACGCAAAAGGACTTGAAGATCGGGGCCTTTGCTCTGGTGCTCGATGACGGCAGCTATGCCCAGTTCAATCCCGATCTGGTGCTGCCGGCGGCCAGCTCGATCAAGACTCCAATCCTGCTGGTCACCCTCGAGGCACTCGATGCCGGCAAGCTCAAGCTCGATGAACTGCTGAGCCTCAACAAGACCATTGTCGGTGGCGGTTCGGGCTGGATGGGTGGGCAGCCCCTAGGCAGCCAATTCACCGTGTTGGAAGTGGCCACCGAGATGATCCGGGTGAGCGACAACACCGCCACCAACCTGCTGATCCAGCGCCTGGGTGGCAAGACCGCTCTCAATGCTCGTTTTCAGGAACTGGGACTTGAGGGCACCGTGATTAACAACTGGTTGCCAGATCTCGAGGGCACCAACACCACCACGGCCCGCGATCAGGCCCGCAGCATCGCCCTCGTGGAGACAGCCGAAGTCCTCTCGCCCCGCAGCCGCGACCTGTTCCGCCAAACCCTCGGCACCTCCCGCACCGACACCCTGATCCCCCGCGGCTGGCTGCAAGGCCTTGGGGGCGGTGGTGGTGATGTCAACGGGGCCCTACTCAGGCGCGGTGTTCGCGCCTACAACAAAACCGGAGACATCGGCATCGCCTACGTGGATTCGGCCCTGATCGAACTACCCGACGGGCGACGCGCTGTGGCCTCCTACATGGTGCGGGGGCCCTTCAACAGCCCCCGCAGCACCAACATGATTCGTGCCCTCAGTGGCGCCACTGCCGCTGCCTTCAAGTGATGCGACTTCTGCTCCTGCCCGCCCTGCTGGGCGCCACCCTGCTGGGCATGCCATCCCTACCTGTGAGCAGCCAGGAGCTGCGTAGCGGAGAGGTGAGGCCGCTGCCTGGCGGACTGGATCAGCGACTGCTGGTCAATGACAACAACCCGGAGGTGGTCACCGAAGACGGCATCTTGCTTTCCACCTTTGATGGCAGCGCCCGCGAGGTGCCATCGGCTCATTTGAACGTGCCGTTGCAGGGGGCCTTTGATCTCTTCAGCCACCACGTCTATGCCGGAGCCAAGGGGGCAACCGAGAGCACCCTCTGGCTAGGGGTGATCCTGGGCAACCGCAGCGACCAGGAGGTGACCGTGCGGGTGCCCAGCGGAGCCACCTACCTCTCCCAGCCGGGAGCACCGTTCCTGCCGATGCCGCCGCGGATGGAGCATGACGGGCTGAGTGTCTACGCCGGCCCCGGCAGCCGCACCGCCGGTGATCTGATTGCCCGTGCACCGCGGCCAGCAGAGCTGCTGGAACAGATCACCCTGTCCCCAGGGGCCAGCGAGGTGCTATTGACCCTGCCACTGCCTGTCAAAGGGCTTGATCCCCTGCTCAATGGGCGCACGCTGCACTTACGCCTGTTGAGCGATGGACCGGTCTCGTTAGCGACGGTAGGGCTGATCAGCGACAACGCACCAGAGGCCTCAGCCCTGCTGGCCCTGCTGGATGGTGACCTCAGCTCTAAGGAGCACCGCGCCAGCACCAAAGGGGCACCGGGCTCGATCATCTACTCCCGTGTCAGCGGCGTGCAGATCGGCAGCCGCTGGAGTGGCCAACTCAGTGATCCAGGCAGCCAAACGCTGAAACTGGCTGATCAGCCCATCTCGTGGCCGATTGCCAGCCTGCAGCGCGGCAGCCTCGGCACTGGCCAGGTGCAGAGCGCCCAGCTGCAGGCCTTCTATCCGGGAACCTCCTGGGAGGCTCACGGCAACTACGGCGTCGAATACGACCTCAAGCTGCCCTTCAAGAACAGCACCAACCGGCGCTGCAGCTACGACCTGCGACTTGAGTCACCGCTGAAAACTGATCGCAAGCAAGGCGGCCTCAAATTCATCAGCCCAGCGAAGGGACCGATTTTCTTTCGCGGCACGGTGGAGGTGCGCGGCAGCGACGAAAGTCCCGGCCGCCGCTACCTGCACTTGGTGCTGCGCAAGGGGGATCCCGGCCAGAGCCTGGGCACGATCACACTGGACCCAGGAGAGCAGCGCATGGCCCGTGTGCGCCTGATTGTTCCGGCTGACATCACCCCTGTGCAAGTGCTCACCGTGGTGCCTGTGAAACAATCCGAATCCTGAAGACGGCACTCCGTCTGCGACCCCTTGCCTGTTGCCAGTGTCTGAGGCTCTGAAAAGCCGGGTGTTTCCCTTCACCGCCATCGTCGGTCAGGCGGAGATGAAGCTGGCCCTACTGCTGAACGTGATCGACCCGCGCATCGGCGGCGTGATGATCATGGGAGATCGAGGCACCGGCAAATCCACCACGATCCGCGCCCTAGCTGATTTGCTGCCGGAGATCCCGGTGGTGGAAGGCGATCCCTACAACAGCTCCCCCAGCGACCCCGACCTGCAGAGCGCAGAGGTGCGCCATCGGGTCAGCCAGGGCGAAGTCCTGCAGAAGGGAAGCTGCCAGGTACCGATGGTGGATCTGCCATTGGGAGCTACAGAAGACCGGCTCTGCGGCACGATCGACATCGAAAAGGCTCTCAGCGAGGGCGTGCGGGCCTTTGAACCCGGATTACTGGCCAAAGCCAATCGTGGCCTCCTCTACGTCGATGAGGTGAACCTGCTCGACGACCACCTGGTGGACGTGCTGCTCGATTCGGCCGCTTCCGGCTGGAACACCGTGGAGCGGGAAGGCGTGAGCGTGCGCCACCCAGCCCGCTTTGTGCTGATCGGCTCAGGCAACCCGGAAGAAGGTGAGCTGCGGCCCCAACTGCTGGATCGCTTCGGCATGAGCGTCGAGGTGCGCACCGTGCGCGACCCCGAGCAGCGGGTACAGGTGGTGGAGCAGCGCAGCGACTTCGACAGCGACCCTGACCGTTTCCTCGGACAGTTCACAGAGCCCCAGGAGACATTGCAGCAGCAGGTCGTGGCTGCCCAGGAGCGGCTGGGCTCAGTCGCGATGGATCCTGACCTGCGCCTGAAAATTTCAGAGGTGTGCGGTCAGCTGGAAGTCGATGGTCTGCGGGGTGACATCGTCACCAACCGAGCTGCACGCGCCTTGGCTGCTTTTGAGGGTCGCAGCGAGGTCAATGACGAGGACGTGGCCCGGGTTATGGCCTGCTGCCTGCGTCACCGCCTGCGTAAGGACCCACTGGAGGCGGTGGATTCCGGTGACCGCGTGGTGAAAGTCTTCTGCCAGGTGTTCGGGCTCAACCCCGATGACCGCGACGCCTTCCAGCTGGCGCTCACGGCCTGAAGCGATGCGCATCCTGGGCATCGATCCAGGTCTGGCACGGGTTGGCTACGGCGTGATCGATGTCAACCCTGAACGCCGCCGTGATCCGCCTGTGATGGTGGATTGCGGCATCATCAGCACCGGCGCAGGGCGTCCGGAGGGGGAGCGACTGGTTGAGATCGCCCGCGATCTACGCCAGTTGCTGCGGCTGCACCGCCCCCAGCAAGCAGCAGTGGAGAAATTTTTCTTTTACCGCTCCTCCAACACCATTGCTGTGGTGCAAGCCCGCGGGGTGCTGATGATGACCCTGGCTCGCTTTCGCATCCCGACGGTGGAATACCCACCGATGCAGATCAAGCTGGCCCTAGCGGGCTCAGGCCATGCGGACAAAGGCGATGTGCAGGATGCGGTGATGCGAGAGCTTCGGCTCAGCGAACGTCCCAAGCCCGACGACGCTGCCGATGCCCTCGCGGTTGGGCTGACGGCCTGGTATCAGCGATGAACGCATACGCGCAGAGCAAAAAGGAGCAGCGACGCCACTGGCGTCAGCAGCGCCAACTGGCGATGGTTCATATGGCTGATGCGCTAACCGCAGCAGTGCATCACGCCCTAACCGAACTGCAGCGACCAGGGCGACTAGGGCTGTTCTGGCCTCTGGGTGCTGAGGCCAAGCTGATCGATCCTCCACCGCACTGGCCGGGCGGACTGGCGCTGCCGCGAGCAGAAGCTAGCGGGCTGATTTATGCCCCCTGGCAGCCCGGTGATGACCTGGCAGAGGATGTCTGCGGCATTCCTGCACCCACAGGAGCGCCGCTTGGGCCTGGGCAGCTGGCGCTGCTGCTGGTGCCAGCACTGGCCGGCAGCAGCAGCGGGATTCGCTTAGGCAGCGGCGGCGGCTGGTACGACCGCTTCAGGGCCCAACCGGATTGGCGTGTTGTGCCGGCGTTGATGGTGATGCCGCAATGCTGCAGCTGCGCCGAGCTGGTCGTTGCCCCCTGGGATGTGCCCTTTGATGGCTGGATTACGGAGCGGGGCAAGCAGCTCCAGTGTTAAGCAAGGTTATCGAGTCCCCCAGCCACTGATTTTTCTTTGCAAGGATGCTCCCGTTGAGATAACCGCTCAGGTGCCCATCCCTTCCTCCCAGCCCCGTCCGATTCAGAGCAAGCCTGCTGCCTCCGGCCAGCGGCCGGCCCAGGCCCTTGAGCTGATGATCGGATCGATGGTCGGCATGGTCCAGGCCGGCCGCAGCTGCCAAAGCAACAACTGAAAAGAAATCAGGGACCTGGTCTCTAGCGCTGAGCGCCCTTACTTTGCGGCAAGATCAGAGTCGCGCCATGAATCGCTTGAAGGCAGCATCAGTGCGCTGGCTCATAGCAGCAGCGCTGCTGACACTGCCCCTTCCAGCCCATAGCCATGCAGTGGAAACGCGCTATAGCGGCCTGATCAGCGGAGGTTTGCTTGAGCTGAACAGCAGATTCTCGAGCGGTGAACCCCTAGCGGACGCTGAAGTGCGCCTGGAATCCCATGACGGCAGCCAAAGCATTCCACTGGGCGCCACCGATGGTGATGGCCATTTCGCCGCCACCTTGCCTGAACTGGACTCGCAGTCCTGGGATGTGGTGATTGACGGCGGCATCGGACATCGCGATTACCTGGGCCTTGATGAGGAGGTGGAAATCAGCCGCAGCGGCTTGCAGCAGTTATGGCTCGCCGTCAGCGGGATGCTGGGCGCCACACTGGCACTGACCGGCAGCATCAGCCATGTCCAGCGGCAGCGCCGCCCTTGACAGCATCGTCACCAAGCTCAAAGGCAGTAACGATCCCAAACGCCGCTACGAATACGTGCTCTGGCTGGCCAAGAAACTGCCAGCGGCACCAGCAGATCTGAACTGCGATGCCAACCGAGTTCGCGGCTGCGTTTCCCAAGTGTTCGTTGCGCCCACCCTGGAGGACGGCCAACTGCACTGGCAGGGCGATTCCGATGCTCAGATCACCAAAGGGCTGCTGGCCTTGCTCATCCAAGGTCTCGATGGACTGAGCCCAGAACAAGTCGTAGCAGTCGATCCGAGCTTTATCGCCGAAACCGGCCTGCAGGCGAGCCTGACCCCATCAAGGGCNAATGGCTTCCTCAACATCCTGCGTCATATGCAGGCTCAGGCTTCCGCATTGNCCTCATCCGNTTGATTTCTAGGATCAGGGTCTGTTGCACAGGCCTGATGGCCATTGGAATCGGTCTGTTGGGCCTCGGNACNGTGGGTGCCGGAGTNGCNCAGATCCTGCAGACGCCTGATGGCCGTCATCCTCTGGTNAAGGAGCTTGAGTTGCGCNANGTGGCTGTGCGCAACCTGGAGCGAGCGCGGCCGGTNGAGCTAGCCGCAGAGCTGCTGACCACNGACCCTTCNGNGGTGGTCNCCAACCCGGCGGTGGATCTGGTGGTGGAGGTGATGGGTGGNCTNGAGCCNGCCCGCAGCCTGATCCTGGCGGCGATCGAGGCNGGCAANGCCGTGGTCACAGCCAACAAAGCCGTGATTGCCCGCCANGGNGCNGAAATCGCCGCNGCAGCCGCTGCCAAGGGNGTNTATGTGCTGATGGAAGCGGCCGTCGGNGGCGGCATCCCGATCCTNGAACCGCTCAANCAGTCCCTCGGCGGGAACCGCATCGAACGNGTGAGCGGCATCATCAATGGCACCACCAACTACATCCTCACGCGCATGGCGGAGGANGGGGCCAGCTACGCCAGCGTGCTGGCTGATGCNCAGGCCCTCGGCTACGCAGAAGCCGACCCTGCCGCCGATGTGGAGGGNGGNGATGCCGCNGACAANATCGCNATCCTCACCGGCCTGGCCTACGGCGGNCTNGTGCCGAGGGAGGCGATCCCCACAGAAGGCATCGATCAGCTCGACACCCGCGACATCGACTACGCCCGCGATTTGGGCTTTGTGGTGAAGCTGNTAGCNGTGGCCGAACGCCATGGCAGTGANAGTGATGGCACCGAGGTGCTCGATGTGCGGGTTCACCCCACCTTGCTGGCCAAGGACCACCCGCTGGCTGGGGTGAACGGGGTCAACAACGCGATCCTGGTCGAAGGCGACCCCGTCGGGCGGGTGATGTTCTACGGCCCTGGTGCCGGCGCGGGGCCCACCGCTAGCGCTGTGGTGGCTGACATCCTCAACATCGCAGCCATCAACCAGGTCGCCAGCGGCCCGGCTGCTGGCCAGGACCCGCTGTTGGCCGCCAGCAGCTGGCGCAAGTGCCGCTTGGTGGATGCCGGCAGCACCTGCCATCGCAACTACGTGCGCTTCCAGAGCACGGACCGGCCTGGGGTGATCGGCCACATCGGCGGCTGCTTCGGGGCCGAAGACGTCAGCCTGCAGTCAATCGTGCAGTTCGAAACCGAAGGTGCCGGTGCCGAGATCGTGGTGATTACCCACGCCGTAGAAGAGACCCGTTTCCGCCGGGCGCTGACAGCGATCCTGAAGCATCCGGAGGTGCAAGCGGTCACCTGCTGCATGCGCACCCTCTGAGCGACCACCGACCGAAAGAAAACTTGAAGGTCTAGGTTGTTGGGGTGGTTCGCTGACAAAGGGGCAGGCTGTTCGCTCTGAACATTGCCTTTCCCCCAGCCTGCGGAACCATGCATCCAACAGCAGCTCCAGCATGCGTTTGCATCAGGGCGATTGTGTTCACCTCAGCTGTGACAACGGCACCTACCAGGTGATCGCCATCGACGATCGTCACGATCGCTGCTGGGTGCGCAGCTGGCCACTGCAACGCCAAGGCTCACCGGTGTTTGAGGTGTCCCTCGGCAGCATTCTCTTCAGCGGGCAACCGCAGCCGGCCGCATAGGTTCATCAGCAACAGCAAACGGCGGCGGGGTGCACGGCAGCAGCAGATGGCACAGAAGCTTGCTTGCCCCCTTGCTGGTTCTGGTGGGCCTGGTGGCGCTGACCTCCTGCCGCCAGAGCCGTCGTCAAGTCGATGGTCCGTTGGTGGTAGCGGCCTATGGCTCCATCCAGACCGTTGATCCGGCCCAGGCCACCACAGTTATTGCCCTACAGCTCATCAGCGCCCTGGGCGATCCGCTCTATGCCATCGATACCGATGGCCGGATCGAACCGAAGTTGGCCAGCGGTCCACCGCAGCTGAGTAGCGATGGCCTTCGGGCGGTGGTCCCGCTGCGGCGTGGTGTGCGTTTTCACGACGGCACCCCCTTTGATGCCGAAGCCATGGCCTTCAGCCTGAGGAGATTCCTCGCGATCGGCAAGCTCAGCTACGTGGTGGGCAACCGCATCAAGGCCGTCAAGGTGCTGGGATCCCACCGCCTTGAACTGGAACTGCGTCAGCCCTTCAGTCCGCTGGAGGCGTTGCTGAGCTTTGCCAGCCTGACGCCAGTCTCCCCAACCGCCTATGCGCAATACACCGAGGGGTTTCGCGCCGGTGGCTTTGTGGGCACCGGCCCCTACAAGCTGAGTTTTCACAGCCCCCAGTTGCAGCGGCTTGAGCCCTTTGAGGACTACTGGGGCAAGCCGCCCAGCAACAGCGGCATCGCCCTGGTGGGCATGAGCACCTCCACCAGCCTGTATGGCGCCATCCGTGGTGGCAGCGTCGATGTCCTGCTCTCCACCAGCTTGGAACCGGAGCAACAAAGCGCCCTGCACCGCCGCGCCAATGCAGGAAAGCTGCGGGAAGGAGCTGGACCGGCACTTGAGATCGGTTATGTGACTCTGCTCAGTGACCGACCACCGCTTGATCGCCTCAAGCTGCGCCGNGCCCTCGCTTACAGCCTGGATCGCGAGCTGCTCACCAAGCGGATCAGCGATGGCCTCAGGCCACCACTGCGGGGGCTGGTGCCACCAGGGATTCCCGGCGCGCTGGCCGCATGGCCTAAGGCTGACCTATCNCGCTCGCGCCAACTTCTCAGCGAGGAGGGTTACTGCAAGGGCAANGTGCTCCAGCTGCAGCTCACCTACCGCTCCAACGTGCCCACCGACCGGCTGCTGGCCCTGAGCTGGCAGGAGCTGCTGCGCAGCCGCCTGGGGGACTGCATAGCGCTGGATCTCAAGGGGATGGAATCCACCACNGCCTACCGACAGCTGGGCGATGGGGCCTTCCAGCTGATCCTGCTGGACTGGATGGGGGACTACCCNGATGCCGACAACTACCTGACACCATTGCTGGAATGCAGCCGCAGTCAAGGCAACCGCTGCTTAGAGGGCGACAGCGTCGCCAGCGGCAGCTTCTGGACCGCTCCAGGGCTGCAGCAGACCCTGTTGGAGAGCAATGAGGTCCGCGGGGACAAGCGTCTGGACTTACTCGATCAGGTGCAACGCGAAGCCGCCAATGGCTCCCCCTATCTGCCCCTATGGCTGGTACGCCCGCGCGCCTGGGCACTCAACAGCGTCTCAGCCCCCGAATTTGACGGCTCCGGGCGACTGGTATTTGGTGCACTCCAGCGCCAGGAACAGCCATGAGCAGGCGTCAGGCCCTGACCCGCTACATCGGCAGCCGCCTGCTGCTNGCACCAGTGATGCTGTGGCTGATCGCCACGTTGGTGTTCCTGCTGTTGCGGGTGGCNCCNGGTGATCCGGTTGACGCCTTGCTGGGCAACCGGGCCAGCGCGCTGGCGCGCGAACAGCTAAGGGCCCANCTGGGTCTCGATCAGCCCCTGCTGGCCCAGTACGGCCAGTTNCTTGCCGATCTGCTGCACGGGGATCTTGGAAGCTCACTGCGCAACAGCCAGTCCGTGCGCGAAATCGTCAGCTCAGCGCTGCCAGCNAGCGTCGAACTNGGCGTCACGGCTTTACTGATTGCGGTGGTCCTTGGNCTGGCCGTGGGCTTCAGCGGAGTGGCACGGCCCGAGGGGAAACTTGATCTGAGTGGACGGCTATATGGCATCGGCACCTATGCCCTGCCGGTGTTCTGGGCCGCCATGGTGCTGCAGTTGATCTTTGCCGTCGGCCTGGGCTGGTTTCCTGTTGGGGGACGCTATCCGCCCACGCTGGTTCCCCCTCAAGGCAGCGGTTACTACCTACTCGATGGCCTACTGGCCTGGGATTGGCAGGTGATCCGCGCCACGCTGGAGCACCTCGCCCTGCCAGCGCTGACGCTCGGGTTGCTGCTGAGCGGCATCTTTGAGCGGGCCCTGCGTCTGAACCTGCGGCGGGCGCTGCGCTCTGACTATGTGGAAGCTGCTCGGAGCCGGGGCATCAGCGAAGCGCGGGTGGTGCTGCGTCATGCCCTGCCTAATGCCTTACTGCCAGTACTGACGATTGCCGGCATCACCGTGGCCTCCCTGATCGGAGGGGCCTTGCTAATCGAGCTGATCTTCTCCTGGCCGGGTATCGCCTACCGGCTACAGGAAGCCATTGCCCAAAGGGACTACCCGCTTGTGCAAGGCATCGTTGTCGTGATTGCAGCGCTCGTGGTGCTGGTNAACCTGGTGGTGGATGTGGTGGTGGCCCTGCTGGATCCGCGGCTCAAGTTCTGAGTTCAGCAGCAGCAGCGGGCTCGAGCACATAGGTCGGCACGTCTCCATCGAAGAGCAGACCATTGGCAGGGATGCCCCCCTGCTCAATGCTGGTCAGGAATTGAACTTGCAGCTGAATCAANGCCTGCTGGACTTGAGCAGGGTTGCGGCCCACCAGGTCCGAACCAAGCTGCATCAAGGCCTGATCTCGGCTAATGCCCACTGGCGAGAAGTGGCTTCCACCTTCCACGACAGCCAAACGACTACGACGATCGCGGAACTGACGGAAGGGCAACAGTTGCTCNGTGACCGGTGGAGTAATCAGATCAAGGCTGCCGCCGATCGAGAGCACAGGCACCGCAATATCAGCAAGACCGTTCTCGCCCCACAGCAAGCTGCCAAAGCTATTCATCACCANGACCGCATCGAGNGANGAGGGNCTNNTGAGTTGAGGNAGNTCCAGCTCNGTGAGCTGNCACTGCAGCAGAAAAGAGCTGTCAAGAACGGGGATGCTGCGCAGGCCAGCTGTGCAACGCTGAGCCAAGCCATCTTCAACGCTGGCACCGGCCCAGAGGAGGGCAGCCAAACCGCCGAGGGAATGGCCCACAAGCACCAATCGCTGCGGGGTGCTCGCCGTGCCAAAACGCAGTTGACCTGTGGTTACAGCCACTTCAATGGAGTTGAAGTCGGCTAGCCGTGCAGGCAAGGTTTCCAAGCCAGGCAGGGTCTGACGGCCCTCGAGCAGCGCTTGGACCGCACCGTCATCACTACCCGGGTGCTGCACGGCAAGGACAGGCCAACCGGCAGCCGCAAGTCCCTTTGCCAGCCAAGCCATCTGGGCGCTAGAGCCCCCAAGGCCGTGACTGAGCAGGATCCACTGGCGACGGATGGTTCCTGACTCAGGCCACCATTGCTGAAGCTCCAAGGCTTGACGCCGATGGGGCACCTGCAGCGATTGCCGGCGGTGTCCCACTGCGCGCAGAGGGGTCTGGTCGGAGGACAGAGGTGGAAGGTCCAGACCGCGCAACTGCTGCAGCATCGCTTTCTGGCGCTCGAGCTTGCCGCGCAGCTCAACGCCCAGCGCCGAGAGAGCATCAAGATCCAATTCCAGGCGCGCGCTGGGGGCTTTGCGCAACAAACTGACCACGGTGGGCCGGCCTTGATCCTGCAGGAGGTCCAACAGGATCGGACCACCTTCACCCTCTGCGCTGCGCAGCAACGTGCCGAGCTGGAGGATCAGTTGGCGCCCGGCCCAGCTCTCAAGCAACAAAGGAATTGTGGTGCCCTGAAGATCAAGGGGCTGGCGCAGGATCTGCTGCAGGTCACTGCGCGTCTGGGGATCCAACAAATTGAGCCAGGGTCCGAGCTCAGAGTTCACCCTGGGCTGGACTGCCCATGCCTCGAGATGCTCAAGATCGAGTGGCAGCTCCAGCCCGCTAAAACGTACGAGCAACCGATCCGCTGCCAGCAAAGGCAAAGCAGCACCGCTCAGCAGGGCTGCAAGAAGGCCATGGGTCAGAGTTCGCAGGATCTGCGAGCGCGACAACGGTGCAACTGTCTGAGTGGTGGCACCAGTTTCCCCGAAAACTTCGTCTTGTGGCGGAAGTTCGTGCTCTAGCGGCCCTTGGAGCTGGCGGAATTCTGTTTTTAGGACCCCTGGTGTTCAACCGGCTGGGGCTTGATGGGGTGCTGATCGGTCAGGGATTAGCGGTGGCAAGCGTGGTGGGACTGATCTCGCGCTTTCTCAGTGGCTATGTCCTGGACCAGGGCGTAGGTCTGGCAGTGCCGCTACGGGTAGGCGCAGCACTGTCGATTGCAGCGGACCTCACATTGCTCCAAGCCAATGGAGCAGGCGGGTACATCAGCGGACAAGTGTTGATGGGACTTGGAATGGGTAGCTACTGGCCAGCTGCGGAGCTGGCCTCTGCCAAGCTCAGCGCGCCGTTGCCATCCAGTGAGGGCTTTGCACTGGCGAGAACCGCTGACGCTCTGGGAGTGGCCAGTGGGGCACTACTGGGAACAGTGATGGCTGCATTGCTTGGAGCCGATCAACTGCGACTGGTCTATGCGGTTGATTTGGGCTGCATGGTGATGCTGCTCAAGCTGGTGGGACGCCTACCGAGGCTTGAGCCAATCCAGGCAGTAAGTCTGAGGTCAGCAGAAAAAGGGAATCAGTGGGTCTCCGTCCGGAGCTGGCTAAAACCACTGGGGCCCCTACTGGTGCTGGCACTGCTGTGTACTGGCCTGATCATCCTGCAGCAGAGCGCCCTTCCCCTCGACCTAGCCAGGGGAGGACTGGCGAGGGAAGGACTGGCAGAAGTGGGCGGGGGATTGCTACTCGGTCTGCAGCTGGGCTTACTGCTGATCCTGCAGTGGCCAATCGGCCACTGGCTGGGGAGCAAACCGGTGGGATTTGGGCTGCGGCTGAGCTTGAGATGTTTTGCGGCGGCAACAAGTTTGTTGGCCTTATCGGCACTACATAGCGGAGGTCTACTGCTGTTACTGCTCGCCCAGCCATTGCTCGCAATAGCGATCGCATCGTTCTTGCCAACGATTACAGAAGCTGTGATTGAAGCCGTAGAACCCGAACATCAGGGACTCGCACTAGGCCTTTACTCACAGAGCTGGGCAATCAGCGGAATAGCGCTGCCACCATTGGCCGGCTGGGCGTTGGACGCAGAACAGCATGGCGTTGGGCTTTGGCTCGTACTGGCAGGGCTGAGCCTGCTGGCAATCTCGATAGCGCCTCAGGAGATCGACTCATCAGGAGAACCCTTGAGAGGCTCACCATTCCAGGCCTCATGAGGGAGGGGTTCAGTTCCATACTCCCAATCATCGTAATCGGAATCATTGCGAATCTTCTGGTGCACCTCTTTTTGGGCATCAAAGTCGTGCGGATGATCTGCGGCAGCGGAATGAGCGGGTGAATTACTCACGGATCAACGATGGACTCTTTTCATTTTGAAGGCCAAACAGAAAGGTGCAATAAGCAAACCGAAAGCCGCAATAAAACCATGACTTCAAAGGGCAGTCAAAGAACAAAGGACGATGCAGTAGTCATTAAGAGTCAGAAGGGATCTGCAAGGCCGAAACAGTAAGCAAAGGCGAAAGCTTGTCAGGCGTCAGATGTTCCTGGAAAGGGTCTGGAAGCTCAATGAACGAATCAACACCTGAGGGCTTATTCGAGA
>NHBY01000054.1 GCA_002168155.1 Synechococcus sp. TMED19
CCGAACTGCAGCAAGGCAGTGCCGACCAAGCGGTGATTGCCGTGGTTCCGCCGGGTCTGGAATCACAAGCGGCAGTCGAACTGGAGTCCGTCGGAGCTTTGGATGTTCAGCCTCTGCGGCGGGCGGTGCGCTGCCGGCTTGATCAGGCCGGGTTCTACAGAGCCCATCTGCGCTGCCGTTTGCCGTTTCGTCTGCTGCAGGTGCTNGCCAGCTTTGGCTGCAACAGCCGTCAGCAGCTGTATGCGGNGGTGCAACNGGCGGTGGACTGGAACCGCTGGNTGCCNCCCAGCTGCAGCTTTCGNGTNGAGGNCAGNGGCAGCGTGCCGGGCCTGAATCACAGCCACTACTCGGCCCTTGAGGTGAAGAACGCCCTGGTGGATTGGCAGCGTCAGGAGCTGGGCGCACGCTCAGATGTCGAGCTGGAGCAGCCTGATCGGGTGCTGCATCTCCACTTGGGCCACGGCAGCCGCGGGCCCATGGCCACCCTTTGCATGGCCGGCAGTGCCGACAGCTTGCATCGCCGCGGCTACCGCGCGGCGATGGGACTGGCTCCGCTCAAGGAAAACCTGGCAGCCGGTCTGATCGATCACACCGGCTGGGACGGCAGCGTGCCGCTGCTGGACCCCTTCTGCGGCTCCGGCACCCTCTTGATCGAAGCGGTCGGTCGAGTTCTGCAGCGCCCACCGGGGGTGTTGCCCGGCTCTCTGGAGCCGGCCCATCACGCCCAGGCCCGCCAGTTCAGTTGTCTGGACTGGCCCGGGGCTGATCTGGGCCTCTGGCGCGCCGAAGTGGTCGCTGCTGCCGAGATGGCTGTTGCTGCTGCTGGCCAGCCGATGGCGCCCGTGATTGGCTGGGAGCTCGATGCTGAGGTGCTCGAGCAAGCCAGGAGCAACGTCCAGGCTGCTGATCTGGAGCCTTGGATTGCCTTGCACCAAGGGGATGGCCGCGATCTGGAGCCACCNNATCAGCCCGGGATCGTGGTTTGCAATCCCCCCTATGGCGCCCGTCTGGGTGAGCAGGAGGAGCTGGCTGAGCTCTACTTCCAGCTGGGTCAGCAGCTCAAGCAACGCTGCAGCGGCTGGACCCTATGGCTATTGAGCGGCAACCCGGAGCTGACCCGATCGCTTGGNATGAAGGCCAGCCGGCGCGTGCCGGTGAGCAATGGNGGCATCGATTGCCGCTGGCTGCGTTACGAGATTCGTTAGCGACCCAGCAGGGTGCGGGTGGTGCTGGTGATGCCGGCAGTGGTCTTGGGTAGGTAGGGGCCTTTGAGAAGCTGCCCGCCGATGCGCAGCAGGACGCCCGCTAGTACAACATCAATGACGGCCACCACCAGCAGAGCCCCCAGCCAGGTGAGGTCCAAGGCCTCCACCATCCAGATCACCAGGGCGGCATGCCCGACGAGCAGTGCACCGGTGAGCAGCACCATGGCCGTGCCCATCAGCAGGCCGCCGACGATCAGGCGGCGCTTTTCACTGTCCACCTCCTCCAAGGCGATACGCACGTGTAGGTCCATGACCGACACCACCAGCGAAGCGAGTTTTCCGGTGGCGCCGCGGCGCGGTTGAGAGTCCATAGGGTCAGCGGCGGCGGCCACCGCTCAGGATCAGTCCGGCGAGTAGGCCGACACCGGCGGCGATGCCCACCGCCAGTAGGGGGCGTTGTCGTACAGGGGTCTCAATGCGNGGCCTGAGATTGGCGTTGAGGTCNTCCAGCAGCTGCTCCAGCTGCTCCTCTAGTGGTTGGAGACTGTCACCGAGCTTGCGGGTTTGCTCGCCAGCAACATCGGCAAACTCCAACAGTTGCTCGCGAACCACCGAAGCGGTGCGGCCGCTCTGGTCGGCAATCACGGCGACCACCTCATCGAGGCTGCCGCGGGTGTTCTCCAGCGCCTCAAGGGCCACATGGGGCCATTCCTCTCGGATCGCCGGCAGTAGTTCCACAAATTGTTCGCGGAAGCGCTCCCCCGCCTGGGTCAGCCCTGAGCTCGCCATCGCCCCACCGGGTTTCTAGCCGCAACCTATCGACACTCCGGGCGGTTGGCAGCGCGGCCCCTAAGCGCTTGCCGGCTGGATCAGCTCCGCTACCTTCCGCGAGTCGTCCCCCTTGGCCTGAGGCCGCTGCCCTGTTGGTTTTCATCAATCAGGTCAGCTTCTCTCACTTCAAGTCCTTTGGGGGCAGCGTCACGATTCCGCTTGAGCCCAACTTCACGGTGGTCACTGGGCCCAATGGCTCAGGCAAAAGCAACATTCTTGACGGCATCCTTTTTTGTTTGGGCCTGGCCAGCAGCCGTGGCATGCGGGCCGAGCGCCTGCCCGATCTGATTAATAACAACGTCCTCAAGCAGGGCAAGGCCGCTGAAACTTCAGTCTCAGTTCGCTTTGACCTCACCGGCTGGCAGCCGGATGCAGCAGAAGACGGACTGGAGGCTGCAGAGGAGGGTCCCTGGATCAAGGCCGGTCAGAGCGAATGGACTGTCACCCGTCGATTGCGGGTGGCACCGGGCGGCACCTACAGCAGCAGCTACAGCGCCGATGGGATCCCCTGCAATCTGCAGCAACTGCAAACTCAGCTGCGCCGGCTGCGGTTGGACCCCGATGGCAGCAATGTGGTGATGCAGGGCGATGTCACCCGCATCGTTTCGATGAGTGCCCGTGACCGTCGCGAGATCATCGACGAGTTGGCCGGCGTCGCCCTGTTTGACAGTCGCATCGAGCAAGCGCGCCGCAAGCTTGATGAGGTGCAAGAGCGTGAGGAGCGCTGCCGCATCGTTGAAGGTGAGCTGGAGAGCTCCCGTACTCGCCTGGAGCGGGACTGCCAGCGGGCTCGTCTCTACCAGGAGCTGCGCCAGAAGGTGCAGCTGGGACGCCAGCAGGAGCAGGTGCTGCTGGTGGAGCGCAGTCGTCAGCAGATCCAGCAACTTGAGCAGCAGCAGCAGCAGCTCACGGCTCTTCAGCAGGAGCAGCGAGAGGTTCTGGCTGCTGGTGAGCAGGGCTTGCAAGAAGCCGCAACGGCACTTGAGGAGCTCCAGGCTGCCGTCAAGAGCCTCGGGGAAGATCAGCTGATTGCGGTGCAGAGCGAGTTGGGACGACTCGAGGCAGCAGGCCGCGAGCTGCAGCGCCGAGCTGAGCGACACCAGCAACAGGCGGCTGAACTTCAGCAGGAACGCCAGCGCCAGCAGCAGCTGCGCTCAGAGCTGCAGCAGCAGGTGCAGCAGCTTGAGCGCGGCGATGACAGCACGGAGCTTGCTCAGGCTGCTGAGGCCTGCAGCAGCGCTGAAGCAGCCGTTGAACTCTCTCGCCGCCGCTTGGCTGAGGTGGCGGGGCGCTCTGGTAGTTGGCTGGAGCAGCAGCAGGAACGCAGCCGACGGCGCCAAGAGTTGCAGGCTCAGTTGGGGCCGCAGCAGTCAGAGGCTCTGCAGCTCTCTGAGCGCCTGCGACAGGAGCAGGAACGGTTGCTTGAACTGCAGGAGGAACTGGCCCAGCAGCAGCAGGGCAGTGGCACGGCATCGGAGCAGCTCCAGCGGCTTCAGGGTGAGCAACAGAAGGTGCTTAATGAACTGGCCGGTCGCCGCGAGGTGATCCAGGAGCTGGCTGAAGGCTTGGCCCTGCAGCAGCGCACCCGAACCCGCCTGGAGCAGGAGCAGCAGCAGCTGGAGCGCGATATTGCTCGCCACGACAGTCGCCGGGAGACCCTGCAGGAGAGCCGCGGCACCGGTGCCCTGCGCATGCTGCTTGAGGCAGGCATGGAGGGAATCCACGGACCCGTGGCCCAGCTGGCAGAGGTGGAGGATCGCTTCAGGTTGGCGCTGGAAGTGGCTGCCGGCGGGCGCCTCAGCCAGGTGGTGGTTGATGACGACCGCATTGCGGCCCGGGCCATCGCCCTGCTCAAGCAGCGTCGTGCCGGCCGTCTCACTTTCCTGCCGCTTAACAAGATCCGCGGGGGCGGTCGCTCAGGCTCAGACGCACTGCAGCGCGGTAGCTCACCGGGTGGCAGCGGCTGTGTGGGTCGCGCTGTGGAGCTGCTGCGCTTTGAACCCATCTATGCCGAGGTCTTCCGCCATGTCTTTGGTGACACCTTGGTTTATGGCGATCTGGAGACGGCGCGCCGCGAGCTAGGCCGCAGCCGCATCGTCACCCTTGAAGGCGAGTTGCTTGAGCGCAGCGGCGCGATGACCGGTGGCAGCCTGCTGCAGCGCAGCAATGGCCTCAGTTTTGGCCGTGCCACTGATGGGGATGAGGCCGAACCATTGCGTCGTCGGTTGTTGGAGCTCGGTGAGACCCTGCTGGCCAGTCGCCGCCGTGAATCGGAGTTGAGCCAGCAGCTGGAAGCGGCCCAGGCTGAGTTGAGCGCCAGCCGCTCAACTCAAGCTGCGCTCGAGGCCGAGCTTGCTGCGGCCCAGCGTGCCCATGGCCCCCAGCTCAAGCGCCAGAACGAACTGGGAGGGCGCCTCGAGCAGTTGCAGCAAGCCCTACAGCTCGATCAGCAGCGGCTTCTAGAGCTGGAGAACGGCCTGGGCCCGATGCAGCAGGAACTTCAAGCGTTGGAGCAGTCCGAGGCCGCCTGCGCTGATCAGGGAGATGCGGCTCGCTGGTCAGCTCTGCAGCAGCAACTTGAGAGCGCAGATGCCAATCTCAGCACCGCCCGTGAGCGCCGTGATGTCCTCGAAGCGGCCCAGCGCGAACGGGATCTGATGCTGGCTCGCCTGAGCAGCCAGCTCGATGCCATTACTGCTGAGGAAGAGCGGCTGCAGGGGGCTACAGCTGCCCTGACCACTGAGGTGCAGGAGCTGCGCGCTGAACAGCTGGCTGATCGGCAGCAGCGCGAACAGCTCGAGCAACAGCAGCAGGAGCTCAGCGCGCGTTTTGGCGAGCAGCGCCGTGCTCGCGATGCGGCAGAAGCCCGCCTGGCACAGCTGCGTCAGCAGCAGCAGCAGCGTCAATGGGACCTTGAGCGGCTGGCCGAGCAGCTCACCTCTCTTGCCGATGAGTGCCGCGCTTTGGCTGAACAGCTTCAGCGCCAGGAGCAGGACCTCCCCGATCCCCTGCCGGAGATCAGCGATGAGCTCAGGCAGGCGGGCCTGGAAACGCTGCAGGAGCAGTTGCGGTTAATCCAGCAGCGCATGGAAGCGCTGGAGCCGGTGAACATGCTCGCTCTCGATGAGCTTGAGCAGCTCGAGACCCGCCTGTTGGAGCTGCGTGAGCGACTTGAGGTTCTCGCCAGTGAACGGCAAGAGCTGCTGCTGCGCGTTGCGACCGTTGCCACCCTGCGCCAAGAAGCCTTTATGGAGGCCTATCGCGCTGTTGACGGACACTTCCGCACGATTTTTGCCGGCCTCTCCGATGGGGAGGGTGAGCTGGCGCTCGATAACCCTGATGATCCGCTTGAGGGGGGGTTGACCCTGGTGGCTCACCCCAAGGGCAAAGCCGTGCGGCGCCTGGCCTCCATGTCAGGTGGTGAGAAGTCGCTCACGGCCCTGAGTTTCCTCTTCGCGCTGCAGCGCTTCCGGCCCTCGCCGTTCTATGCACTCGATGAGGTCGACAGCTTCCTCGATGGGGTCAATGTGGAGCGGCTTGCTGGACTGATCGCCGCTCAGGCGGATGAGGCCCAGTTCCTGGTGGTCAGCCACCGTCGGCCCATGATCGCGGCCAGCACCCGCACCATCGGTGTGACCCAGGCCCGGGGCGCCCACACCCAGGTGGTGGGATTACCTGCTGCCGCAAAGGCTGCTGCCTGAATGGCCTTTCTGCGACACAATGGCTCGATTGTGAACTGAGGCCTTGCAGGCGCCAACCCCCCAAGATGCATCGCCGGCACCGTCCGATCGCCTCTGGTTGCGCTCGGAGCTGATGGGCACCCAGGTCATCACCACTGACACCGGTCGTCGCCTTGGTGTAGTCGGTGAGGTCTTGGTCGATATCGATCGCCGCGAGGTGGTGGCCCTTGGTCTGCGCGACAACCCCCTCACCCGCTTCCTGCCCGGACTGCCTCGTTGGATGACCCTCGAGCAGATCCGTCAGGTAGGCGATGTGATTCTGGTCGATTCGCTCGATTCGCTCTCCGAAGCCTTCAACCCGGATCGCTACAACCGGGTGATCAACTGTCAGGTGGTCTCGGAAGCCGGCGAGCAGCTGGGCCGGGTGCTGGGGTTCAGCTTTGACATCGAAACTGGCGAGCTTGTGACCGTCGTCGTGGGCGCGCTTGGCGTACCCCTGCTCGGTGAGGGCATCCTCAGCACTTGGGAGCTACCGGTCGATGAGATCGTCAGCTCAGGTCCTGATCGCATCATTGTTTACGAGGGTGCCGAAGAGAAGCTCAAGCAGCTCAACAGTGGCCTGCTGGAGAAGCTCGGCATTGGAGGCGGAAGCCTTGAGCGTGAGGAGCGGGAGCGCTACCGGCTCAATATGGTGCCGGTCGAGAACCAACTGCCGGCCGGCCAGGCGAGTGAAATCGAGCAGCGCAGGCTGAGCGCCGCCCAGGAGGAACGCTTCCTGCCTCAGCGTGATGAAGAGCTCGAATACGTCGAGCTTGAGCAGCGCAACCGTGCCAGAGAGCCACAGCGGATGTATCTCGAGGATGAGCGCGACAGTGATCCCTATCGCGAGCGCCAGCGCCCCCGTGATCCCTACGGAGAACCTGGGCGTTACGACGACCGCAGTGATGCTCCCAGGCGCGCGCCCCGCTACAGCGATCCAATGGACGTGGACGCTGAACCCCTGGCTGAGCCCTACAACCCGCGTCGTGAGCGGCCCGAACAGTCGCCCCCTCAGCAGAGTCCAGCGGAGGACGATCCCTGGGCCTGAGCAGTCTTAATTAGTTGTTGTCCTTGAAATTCAGGGAGGCGGAATTCACGCAGTAGCGCAGCCCGGTCGGTGTGGGCCCATCCTCGAAGACATGGCCGAGGTGCGCATCGCAGCGGGCACAGCGGATCTCGGTACGCACCATGCCATGAGTCACATCACGGTGCGTGGTGATGGCATCACGGGCCGCACCATCCCAGAAGCTGGGCCAACCGGAGCCCGAATCAAACTTGGTGTCTGAGCTGAACAGATCAGCGCCGCAGCAGACGCACTGGTAGGTCCCTTGGCCCTTGTGGTTCCAGTAGATGCCAGTGAAGGCCCGCTCGGTGCCGCCTTCTCGGGCCACCTGGAACTGTTCTGGACTGAGCTGCTCGCGCCACTGTTCGTCTGAGCGCTCCACTTTGGCGCTGGGATCAACCATGGATCTCTTGGCTTTAAAACATCACGCTACGCAGCGTCATCGGTTGCCGGGAGCAGCTCCTGGACCAAAGCAGCCAGTGCTGCCACCGCCCCAGGCTGCCCTCGCAGGCTGCGCAGGTCATCGCGCATGCCTGCGAGCCGCTCAGGGTGCTCCAGCCATTGGTTGGCTTCCTCTGCGATGGAGGCTGGGGTGATCGCTCCGACCCGTTCTGGTACCACTGCTCGGCCCGCGCTGATGTTGGGCCAGGCGAGGAAGCCGCGGCGGTTGAGCCGCCATGCAGTGATGGCTACACCGATCAACCAGCGCAGGAGGGGCAGCCTGGCGACCAGGCCAACCCAGCCGTCCCAGGCCTGCATTACATGCAGATGCTGGGTTGGCAGCAACACGAGCATGGGCACCCCCAGGGCCCCCAGCTCGGCAGTGTTCGCTCCCACGGTCGTGAGGGCCAGAGCGCATTGGCTCAAGGGGCCATGGGCCGGATGTTGCTCGATCAGCAGGATGCGGCTGCCTCCGCTGCTCAGCAGCCAGCGCTCCCCGTCCTCTTCGATCAGCTGAGGGGGGGCGATGCCGTAGTGACGCTGCAGCGGATTGGCGCTGCTGCTGAAGAGCTGCAGCTCCTCCACGCTGGTGGTTGGTGCCACGGCCAGTAGAAACCGGGTATCGGGTCGGAGCTGCTGAAGTTCATCGGCGCAGCGCAGCAGAAACGGCACGCCCACTTGCAGTTTCGCTCGCTTGGAGCCAGGCAGCAGGGCTACCCATTCTCCTGTTGGCAGCGGTGTGTCGCTGCGGGCTGACTCGGAGAGATCAGCCATCAGATCGCCTACTACGGCGCAGCGGCCTTGCCAGCGCGGCGCTAACCGGTCGCTGGCGGCCGCTCCCATGGCAGCAATCCGATCGTTCCACCGCGGCCAGCGGGCAACCCATTCGGCATAGGTCAGGTGGCGGTAGCCCAGTCGTGCGGAAAGCAGCACCGTCCAGAACTGATCGCCACCGAGAAAGACCACCACACCGCGCTTTGGCCAGGGCCCATAGCGCTGCGGGCGCAGCAGCA
>NHBY01000055.1 GCA_002168155.1 Synechococcus sp. TMED19
CACAGCGACCTGCTGTTGATGAGGCGCCTTGCCGAGGACAGCTGATCAGACCAAACAGCTGGCACGGAAACCAAAGGAATCGAGCACTGAGCTAGGCGGCGAGCATCGCGCTGGACAACGTCTATTTGAGNAATACAGAGAGTGGCTCTGCCCAAATGACCCNCACAGCGACCTGCTGTTGATGAGGCGCCTTGCCGAGGACAGCTGATCAGACCAAACAGCCGGCGGGGAAGTGGAAACTAAAGAAATGGAGCATGGCCCTGCTGNACTGCCATCGCCATAACAGGAATGTCTTCATCGGATGTCCGTGAAATTCTTCTGCTGCTACGACGGCGAGGGCACCCTGCTGGCCCGCTGCCAGACCATGGCCGACGTAGAGGTACTTCGCCGCCTGGGCCGGCCGGTGGTGAAGGTAGTGGAGATGGGCCCCGAGGAATCGGTGGTCTGNCGNCTGACCGACGCGCCTGTTTCCGTNGGGGCCTACAACGACGAGTACTGATTCAATCGATCAGTCGTCATAGACGCGGCACTCAGCGGCATCCGGATTGTTCTCGCAATACATCTCCAAGGAGGTGGGGTCGTGATCATCTTCGGGGTGATGCTCCTTGAACTCTTTGAGTCCTTTGAGCTCCCCCTCGAGGTGACGCACCATGGCTTGGTTGCCCTCGGCCTTGGCGCTCTTGATTTCCGACTCGTCCTTAGCGATGTGCTCGTCGATGGACTTCATGGCTCAACAATCAAGCTCAGAACCAAGGCTATCCACGGTGACAAGGTGCACCAGCCGGTTGCTCGGACAAGCTTCATCAACGTTGTGCGCATGTCCACACATCAGCGCGATCAGAAAGGCCTGTCGGGCAAGGTCGCACAATTGTGTGGATTCAAGCGGTCCCTGCACGCATGCTGAAGGTCTTAATTCCACGGGAATGGGATCCCAATGAACAGCGGGTGGCGAGCAGCCCGGATGTCATCCGTCGCCTCGCAAGCCGCAAACTGATCTGCCGCGTCGAACAAGGCGCTGGTGTGGCCTCGGGCTTCAGTGATGCTGATTTTGCCGACGCTGGCGCTGAACTCGTCAACGCCTCCGACCCAGTCATTTGGGGGGAAAGCGATGTTGTGCTCAGTGTCGGTCCCCTCAGTGATCAAGCCNCGGCCCTCAAGCCCGGCGCTCTGCTGATCGGTCAACTAGCGCCTCATAACAANGGGGACCTGCTCGACCGCCTTGCACAGGCTCAGCTCTCGGCCATCTCCATGGAGCTGCTGCCACGGATNAGCAGGGCCCAGGCGATGGACGTGCTCTCCTCCCAGGCCAATATCGCGGGCTACAAGGCTGTGCTGCTGGCGGCAGCCTCCCTGAACCGATTCATGCCAATGCTGATGACCGCAGCCGGCACGGTCCAACCAGCCAAGGTGGTGGTAATCGGTGCTGGTGTGGCCGGCCTCCAGGCGGTCGCCACCGCTCGCCGCCTGGGCGCTTTGGTGAGCGTCAGTGATGTACGAGCTGCTGCGCAAGAACAGGTGGAATCACTTGGAGCACGCTTCATCGCCCCGCCTGAACAGGGTGTGCCTGGAGAGACCGGCGGCTATGCCAAGCAGGCCACCAAATCCTTTCTGGAGCAGCAGCGCGAAGGGTTGGCAGAACACCTCAATCAGGCCGACGTGGTGATCTGCACCGCCCAGGTGCCCGGGCGTCCTGCTCCTCTATTGATCACCACCGCCATGGTGGAGGCCATGCGACCAGGTGCCGTGATCGTTGATCTGGCTGTGCTGCAAGGCGGCAACTGCGAGGTGAGCCAGGCCGGCACCACGGTCAGCCATGGCGGTGTCCAGGTGATCGGAGCTGATCGCCTCCCCGGCAGCGTTGCCTTTCATGCCAGTTCGCTCTACGCGCGAAACCTGCAGTCCCTGCTGGAGGTCCTGGTCGATCAGGATGGCCAGCTCACGCTCGATGCCGAAGACGATCTTCTGGCCCCAAGCCTGATCAGCCTCAACGGCACCCTGCGCCGCACTGACTTAGTACCTGATCGCGCCGCCCCCCAACACGAGGTGACCCAATGACCGACGCTCTCAGCCTGAATGACGCCCTCTGGGTGCTGTTGCTCGGGAGCCTGCTGGGTCTCGAGCTGATCGGCAAAGTGCCTCCCACCCTGCACACACCACTGATGAGTGGTGCCAANGCCATTAGCGGGATCACCGTGCTGGCAGCACTGACTCTCATTATCAAGGCCGGGCCTTCAGGCAACACGACTTTGATGGTGCTCGGCTCGATCTCGCTGGGCTTTGCCCTCTTCAACGTGATCGGCGGCTTCCTCGTCACCGACCGCATGCTGGCCATGTTTGGCCGCAAGCCCGCCCGCCGTCAGGAGAAGAACTGATGACCACCGCAATTGTCGTCAAATACGCCATCGAACTGGTGGCGGTGCTGCTGCTGGCTCTCGGCATCAAGGGCCTCTCCAAGGTGCGTTCGGCCAGAAGCGCCAACCAGTTAGCCGCCGCTGCCATGGCGCTAGCCGTCCTTGGTGTGCTGGTGAACTTTCTCNGCGCCGGCGGGATCGACAGCGCTGCCNGGACCTGGATCATCCTCGGCACCATCGTGGGCGGCCTGCTGGGCGCCATCACATCTCAGCGGGTGCCGATGACCTCGATGCCGGAAACCGTGGCCCTATTCAACGGCTGCGGCGGCATGTCCTCACTGCTGGTCGCTCTCGGCGTGGCCCTCTACCCCGCCATGGGCAGCAACGGTGAAGGCGCCGGCGCGANGGTGGAGACAATTTCGATCGTGGTGTCGGTGTTCGTCGGTGCGATCACCTTCAGCGGCTCAATCGTGGCGATGGGCAAGCTGCAGGGCTGGCTAGACACACCGGCCTGGATGCAAAGCAAAGCGCGCCATGCCCTCAATATCGGCCTGGCGGTGATCTCACTGGTGGCCGCAATCGCCCTGGTGAGCGGTGGGAACGGCCTCTGGTTGCTGGTGATCGCCAGCAGCCTGCTGGGCATCGGCGTCACCCTCTCAATTGGTGGGGCTGATATGCCGGTGGTGATCTCACTGCTCAATTCCTATTCAGGTGTGGCGGCTGCAGCCGCAGGCTTCGTCGTAGGCAGNCAGCTACTGATCGTCGCGGGCGCCATGGTTGGTGCCGCGGGCCTGATCCTCACCCAGGTGATGTGCAATGCGATGAACCGCTCGCTGACCAACGTGCTTTTCGGCGGCGCACTCGGGGTCAGTGCTGGAAAAACTGATCAGGGTGAGTATCAGGGCATCACGTCCTGCAGCCCTGAAGAGTGTGCCCTCACTCTGGAGACCGCCCAGCGCGTGGTGTTCGTGCCGGGTTACGGCCTGGCCGTGGCCCAGGCTCAACACATTGTGCGCGAGGTGGCCGAGCTACTTGAGGCCGCAGGAGCAGAGGTGTCCTATGCAATCCACCCCGTCGCTGGGCGCATGCCCGGCCACATGAACGTCCTGCTGGCCGAGGCTGATGTTCCCTACGAGCAACTGATCGAGATGGAGGCGATCAACCCGGAGTTCCCACGCACTGACGTGGTCATCGTGCTCGGCGCGAATGACGTGGTGAACCCTCAGGCCCGCAACGACTCATCCAGTCCGCTCTATGGAATGCCGGTGCTCAATGTGGAAGAGGCCACCACGGTGTTCGTGGTCAAGCGGGGCCTTAGCGCTGGCTACGCCGGCATCAAGAACAGCCTGTTCGAGCGCCCCAACACCTCCATGGTGTTCGGCGATGCCAAAAAAGTACTGACCTCTCTGGCTGCTGAGCTGCGGGAGCTCGGAGTCGGCAAAGCGCCAGCCAAAGTGGGCTAAGTCAACCTCAAGCCATGGCCGCTTCGGTTCTCATCGTCGGCGGCACCCATGGCAACGAATGCAACGGCCCCTGGCTGCTGCAGCATTGGGGCCCAGAACCCCAACAGCTGCAGCGTCGGGGTCTTTCTGTACGCACCGAAATTGGCAATCCGGCAGCGCTGCAGGCTGGCCGCCGCTACATCGACAAGGATCTGAACCGTAGTTTCATCGATGAACTGCTNGAAGATCCAGGCATTTCCTGCNTGGAAGGGCAGCGGGCCCAGCAACTACTGGCCAGCCATGGCCCGACAGGACAGATGCCANCNCAGGTGCTGATCGATCTGCACAGCACCACCGCCGCCATGGGCAACTGCCTGGTTCTATATGGCCGCAGGCCGGCCGATCTGGCCCTGGCAGCAGGCTGCCAGGAGGAACTTGGNCTACCGGTCTACCTNCACGAAAGTGATCCCAGGCAGACCGGCTTTATGGCCCAAGCCTGGCCCTGCGGTCTGGCCCTGGAGGTGGGGCCAGTCGCCCAGGGGGTGCTTAGCCCTCAAATCTGCCGCCAAAGCGAATTGGGACTGGCAGTGCTGCTGGATGTACTCGAAAAGGCTGCCGCCGGCCAATTGAACCTGCGGCGGCATCTGCAGATTCACCGTCACCTCGGCAGCGTTGATCTGCCACGNGACAGCAGCGGCCTGCCCNGCGCNTGTCTGCATCCGCAGCGGTTGNGCGGCGACTGGCAAGAACTGCCAGCCGGTGANCCNCTNTTCCAGCANGCAGACGGNACNANGATCACCTTCGCTGGCGACCCGGAGGGACCGGTGCACACCGTGTTCAGCAACGAGGCCGCTTATCAGGAAAAAGGAATCGCTACCAGCCTCACCCGGAGGGAGCATCTGCCAGCACAGCCCANCTGGGTGGATGCCCTTCAGGCAGTACTACAGAACTGAGATCAGCGGGGAGGCAGGACTCGCTCAAAGAACCGTTCGGTGGCCTCAAGTACCTGACGCTGGACAGCACCACTGCGAAAACCGTGCGCTTCAGCCTCGAGAAGGATCAACTCCACGCTGAGGCCCCTGTGGCGCAAGGCCTCCACCATCAACTCGGTCTGTTCAGGCGGCACCACCTTGTCCTGCAATCCCTGGATGAACAGGACCGGACGCCCCAGGCGGTGCTTCTGCTGCAGCGGTGATCGCTGGTGATATCTCGCCTGCTGCTGGGGCCAGGGACCGATCAGGCGATCGAAATAACCCGACTCAAAACGATGGGTGTCCTGCTGCAGCGATGCCAGGTCGCAGACGGGATAACGGCAGACCCCGGCTTTGAAAACCGGCTCTTGGATCAGGGCGGCCAGGGTGGTGAAACCTCCGGCACTCCCCCCCTCGATGGCCACCCGCTCAGGATCCACCTCACCTGCAGCGATGAGTTGGTGCACGGCCGCAGCGCAGTCGGCCACATCCAGCTCCCCCCAGCGCCCATCAAGCCGTTCGCGGTACGCCCGGCCAAAGCCNGTGGAGCCGCCGTAGTTGACATCCACCACCGCCCAGCCACGGCTAATCCAGTACTGATAAGCAAGGCTNAGNCCAGTACGCGCCATGCCAGTCGGGCCGCTGTGGCCTCTGACCAGCAGGGGAGCAGGGCGTGGCTGATCAGGAGCCGGGGGATAGAACCAGGCCTGGCTCGANTGTCCATCACCTCCCTTCACCCAGAGCGAACGGGGGACGCTGACACTGGCTGCGGGCAACGGCGAAGTCCCGAAACGCTCCCAGGCCTGCCATTGCCCAGGCGCCACACCAATCTCCAGCAAGGTGGTCGGCTGGGTCACTCCAGCGGCGAGGCAAACAGCNCTGCTGCTGGAAGCCGTGAGGGCGCTGAGCTCGCAGAAGGGAAGAGGCATCTTCTGCCAGGGCTCAGCGGCAGCAGCTTTCAAAGAGCGCTGCCAAAGGGACCAGGCCCCCTCACGGCAGGCGAGCGCCAGCAACCGTTCACCGCAAGCCGCGAGAGTGCGCATCCCGTAGACCCACTGGGGCATGCCGCACTCGCACCCGGGTGGCAAGGGCAGGGACTCCCAAACCTGCTGAGATCCCGGGCACCAGCGCTGGGGAGTCCAGAAGCCCATGCGATCGCTAGCCACCAGCAACTGATCACTAGCGCTCCAGAGGGGCTGGAACAGGGACTGGGGATCGTCATCCCCTCCCGCCAGACGCTGGGGGCCGAGCAACTCACCGTCCTCTCCCAACCAGGACCACCAAAGTTCAGTGCGCTCCCATGGCATCCAAGGCAAGGACCACTCCAGCCAGGCCAGCTGATCGCCGCTGGGGGACAGGGCGGCATAGCCACAGAAATCCAGATGCGAACGCAGCACCTGTGGGGTGCCTCCCGCCAGAGGCAGGCTGATCAGAGAATCACCCTCATCGCTTTCCATGACACCGATCCAGCGCTGCCGCTGCGTGTCGATCAAGCCGTCAGCAAACCGAATCTGGCGATCGAGGACAGGAGCCATCAGCGGCTGAGGCGCAGCAGGTGACTGCAAGCGAACGCTGTGGGGCACACCACTGCGGCCATCGATGAAGACCGCCATCGTCGGATCGGCACAGAAAAGGCCGCCACCGAACTCATGCACCCTGGTACGCAGACTCCAACCTCCCGGTGTCAGATCCTGCGGGGCTTCTCCAGGACGCTGTTGCAGCATCAAGGTGGTGCGCCCTCCCTCATCGGGACGCTGCTCAGCCCAAAGGAGCTGCTCACCCACCAGGAGCGGCTCACGACAGGAGCGCTCGCGCCCCATCACCAGATCAATGCTCAGAGGCCCCGGCGGCACGGTGACTGCGGCCATCAAATCCCCCCAAGACAGCTGCCTAAGATGAAGTCTCTCCGGTTTGCGGGCCTTGTCTCTGAATTTTGCTGCAATGGCACGCCAGTCAGAGCGCCAGTCCTCCACCGTGATGGTGCCCAAGGGCCAGGAGCAGCCGGAGAGTCCCCGGATCCACACCCTCGGCGCCAGCGAGCTGCGTCAGCCGGCCAAGCGGATCAGCAAAGTCAATGAATCGGTGCGTGAACTGGCCCGCGAGATGCTGCGCAGCATGTACAGCGCGCAGGGCATCGGTCTAGCCGCTCCCCAGGTGGGGGTCCATCAGCAATTGCTTGTGATCGACCTCGATCCTGAAGAAGCCGCCAACCCACCACTAGTCCTGATCAACCCAGAGGTGGTGGCCACCAGCGGTGAACTGGACACCTATGAAGAAGGCTGCCTCAGCATTCCCGGGGTCTACCTCAATGTTGTGCGCCCCAGCCAGGTGGACATCAAGTACCGCGATGAACTGGGCCGTCCCCTGCGACGCAAGGCCGACGGTCTGATGGCCCGCTGCATCCTGCATGAAATGGACCACCTCAACGGGGTGCTTTTTGTGGATCGAGTCACCGATGAGCTCAGCCTCAACGGCGAGCTGCAGCGGCTGGGCTTCAATCGCAACGACGTGCACACGGTGAGCTAAAGCCATGCCGATGAAACCCCTGGCGGGACTGTTCCTCGCCATTGCCTGCGTACTGGGCATCGCAGCCACAGGTTGTGTTTTTGAACTGGCCTACGGCGAGCCAGATCTGGGTGTGGGCCTGACCCGCGCCATTTTGATCGGCTCCTTACCAGGTACAGCCGTGGCGCTTGTGGTTGCGATTCGTCTTAATTCACCGGCCTGAACCCCTGGGCGAGAGCTGTTGTGACTTCTACGATCAGCGCTCCATGGAGATGCGACGTGTCTGCATTGCGCCCCATCACCGCCGCTGCGGCGGGACTTCTGTCCGCCGGGATCGGTCTGGCCCCTCTGCCGGCTGCCGGCAGCCTCTTTCTGGCAAAAGACGTGGATGGCAGCAAGTTCATCCTTGTGGCAGCGCCCATCGGCGGCGGCGGCAGCGCGCAGCTGAACATCTACGAGCAAAAAAAGGACACACGTCCCTGCTACAGCCGCGAGGGGGATGGCCCCACGGTTGTGAAACCACTGCTGGCCACCTTTGACTTCACCGGAATCTGCGGCCGCTACATGGACAGCAACGGCTACTCGGTTCGGGTAGGCGCTCAGGACTTTGGCTCCGGCATGCGCATGTCCGTGGTTCCCGATGACAACGACCTGCTGCTCATGGGCACCAGCCGCGACGGCAGCACCGTGGTGCTTGCCCGCACAGCTGGAATGGCCGATGGCTTTCTCGAGCTCAAGCTTGAACCGGGCTGGACCCTGAAGCGCCGCCACTATGGCGAGAGGGCCCTAGGGCACATCTACGTGCACCGCGACACCATGCCCGAACCCCCCGGCGAGGAAGAGGATTGAGGTTCTAGAGGGGACAGTTGGTAAGATTGATTGTTCAGTTGTGCATCAGCAATTCCGGTTCTCATGACCCAGGTGACCGTCGGTGAAAACGAAGGGATTGAATCGGCCTTGCGCCGTTTCAAGCGCCAGGTCTCCAAGGCCGGGATCTTCGCCGATCTCAAGCGTCTGCGTCACCACGAGACCCCGGTTGAGAAGTACAAGCGCAAAGCACAGCAGCGTCGTCGTCGTCGCTGATTCCATTCAGCATCCCCTGGCTAAGGGAAAAAAGTTTCATGGCGCTGCCGCACCGGTGGCGCCTCTTTTGTGTTGAGGATCACACAATGAAAGTGTCCCAGTCAGGAGGTCCCTATGGCCAACCTGTTGAACTCGGCACGCGCCTGGTGGGGAGAAGCGATGGCCCATGCCTTCGGCAATCCCCGAGAAGAAAAAGCGCATTTGCCGCCTCTCGTCGGTGTGCAGCCATTCCGTCACCATCCCCACAAGGACGGTCACTAATCGGCTCCCTTCTCCTCTGGCCTGTGGCTCTGACCATGGGCCTTTGCTTTGGCTCGATGGCGGCTCCCGTTCACGCTGATGTGCTTGAACAGCGGGTGATCTATGACCAGGACCCTTGGGATCCCCAGAACCGACTTGAGGTCGGCGACTGCCAGAGAGGCAGTGACGGCTCAATCACCTGTGACACCCGCCCGCAAGGTCAGGCCTGGGTCGAAACCCTGGTGAACGGAAACAACGACTGATTTAGCCTCCCCCTGCAGGGAACGACAGAAGCGACCTGATCAGCCGAGACGGCGCTGCTGCAGGCGATAACGAAGACGCTCAAGCCGGCGAATCGAGGCCTCGGTGTAGTCATGCAGCTCTGAGCGGCTGCGGGCATCCAAGCTCTGCTCCTGCTGATCCATCAGATCAGCCAGACGATTCACGGCGTGGAGCAGTTCCAGGCCAGCGTCTTGCCAACCAGGATCAAGGCGCTTGCGAATCGGACCGCGCCGGCGCTGAGCCAGTTCATCGAGAAACTGCAGATGCAGCATGGACCGAAGCCAAACAGATAGATATTCCGTTTCATATTCAAGCGCTTAGCAGCGCCTGAGGAAATCGGTGCTGATTTATAAACCGGTCCCAGCCCTTGAGCTCAGACCCCGGGCGGCAGCAAAGCAGGTGCTGGTGCCGTGCTGGCTGGCATCTCCTGGGCCTGGGGGCAAGGCTGGGGGGCAATAGGTGCGTCAGAGCAGACCGGTGCAACAGCCCCACAAACGGCCGTGGAGGCGGCAGCAGCCGCTGACACCAGCGGCAGCAAGCAGATGGCCATAGACGGCAGCAAGGCTCTGGATTCAGCCTAGAAACAGCAGAACGCAACCCCCAACAGATCCATGAGCGACGGCAACGACACGATCTTCGGGCGCATCCTGCGCGGCGAAATCCCCTCCGATCGGGTGCACGAGGACGAACGCTGCATTGCCTTCAGAGATGTGGCCCCCCAGGCACCGGTTCACTTACTGGTCATTCCGCGGGAGCACATCCCCAGCCTCAAGGAAGCCCAGCCAGAACATGAAGCGCTGCTGGGCCATCTGCTGCTGGTGGCAGCTCAGTTGGCCCGGCAAGAGGGACTTGAGGACTGGCGGACCGTGATTAACACCGGCGCCGCGGCCGGACAGACCGTGTTTCACCTGCATGTGCATGTAATCGGTGGGCGTCCCCTGGCCTGGCCTCCCGGATAAGGGCTCCGCCAGCAAGAATGGCCGGCATGACAGCGACCACTACCGCAGGCCCCGGAGCACTGCAGAACCTGCGCCATCAACTCCGCAAGCTGCGGCACCTGGCGCAACCGTTTTTCCTGCCCCTGGATCAGGCCAGCGGCTGGCAGTTCATCGGACTGCTGGTGTCGCTGCTGTTCTGCGTCGGCGGAATCGTGCTGGCGGTGGTGACCGTGCTGATCCGCAGCTTCGAGAAGCTGCAGCCGGAACTGACCGAGAAGTACTTCGGTGGGGTAGCCAGCACCATCACAACGATCTGGTCGGGGTGGTGGGGCATCGCCTTTATGGCTTTGTTCCTGATTGGGGTCGGGAGCTTCATCAGCTTCCGCCAGCAGTTGCGGGGCCGGCGCTGGCTGCATTGGCTTCTGCTGGCAGCCATCGTGCTGATGCTGCTGGCAGTGAATGGCATCAATGCCGGCATCGGCTTTATCGCCCGCGATCTCACCAATGCCCTTGTGTCAAAGCAAGAGGATGGCTTCTACCGGATCTTGATCGTCTACGGCGCCTGCTTTGTGGTGGCGCTGCCGATCCGCGTCTCACAGATCTTCTTCACCTACAAGCTCGGAATCATCTGGCGCAACTGGCTCTCGAGGTCCCTCATCGGGGACTACATGAGCAATCGGGCTTACTACGTCCTCAACCCCAATGATGAAGCCGCTACAGATGTTGATAACCCAGACCAACGCATTACTGAGGACACCCGATCCTTTACGGCTCAGAGCCTGAGTTTCACTCTGGGCATCTTTGATGCCTTCCTCACCTTCTCACTCAACATCCTGATTCTCTGGAGCATCAGCCGCACACTGACGCTGAGCCTCTTCGGCTACGCGGCCTTTGCGACAACCGTGCTGGTGGTGAGTGGCCGCAACCTGGTTCGCATCAACTTTGATCAGCTGCGCTACGAGGCCGACTTCCGCTATGGCTTGGTGCACGTGCGTGACAACGCCGAATCCATTGCGTTCTATTCCGGTGAAGTTCCTGAACAGCAGGAGACCGAACGCCGACTGGGATCAGTGGTGCGGAACTTCAACCTGCTGATCATCTGGCGGGTGATCATCGATGTGATGCGCCGCACGATCGGCTACGCCGGAATCTTCTTCCCCTACCTACTGATGGCACCGGCCTACTTCGCCGGGGAGATCGACTACGGCGGTTTTGTACAGGCCAACTTCGCCTTCAACATGGTTGAGGGATCACTGTTCTTCGTTGTTAATCAAATCGAGGAGCTGGCCCAGTTCACCGCCGGCATCAGCCGCCTTGAGGGCTTCCAGACCAAAGTGGAGCAGGTCAATCAAGCGGCCCCTAGCAACGTTAAGAGCCGTGTACTGCCTGGCAGCGACGCCATCGTCATTCAATCAGCCGATCTCTACACACCCAAAGGCAGCAAGCCCGTCATCAAGGACCTCACCTTGAGCGTTGGGGATCACGACAAATTGCTGGTGGTCGGCCCCTCCGGATGCGGCAAAACCTCACTACTGCGCATGATCAGTGGTCTATGGGATCCCAGCAGCGGCAGCGTTGAGCGACCCGAAACAGGCGATCTCCTCTTCATCCCCCAGAAGCCATACATGCTGCTGGGCTCTCTGCGTGAGCAGCTCTGCTATCCGACTGAAGAAGAGCGATTCAGCGACGAGCAGCTGCGCAGCGTGCTTGAGCAGGTGAACCTCAGCAAACTTGTCAGCCGCTATCCCGATCTGGACATCAAGCAGGACTGGCCGCGGATCCTCTCGCTTGGGGAGCAGCAGCGCCTGGCCTTCGGGCGACTGCTGCTGAATTCACCCCGCTTTGTCGTGCTTGATGAAGCCACCAGCGCCCTAGATGTAACAACCGAGAAGCATCTCTATGACCTGCTGGTCAGCCGTGATCTCTCCTTCATCAGCGTTGGTCACCGACCCTCGCTCAAGCAGTTCCACAACAATGTGCTTGAGCTGCAGGGCGATGGCGACTGGCGACTAATTCCAGCCGGCTCCTACAACCCTGAGACAGTCTGAAGCTCAGCGGACCTCCACGCCCTTCAATCGCAAGTGATCGAGCTGGACCTCTAGGACCCAGAAGCTGTCCAGATCATCAGCGTGGAGGTGCAGCGTGAGTCATTGCTTCATTCGGCATGCCATCAGGCAACCTCGGACCATTCACCCACCAGTGATCGGGCTGGGCCTCAGGAGCCAAGGTGTCGGCCAGCGCATTGACATTGAGGGGATTGGGGAAATCGGTGGCCCCCTGAGCAGGCCGGGGGGCAGCCATCAATGCGATCACACCAGTCAGAGCAGCTGCGGCAATAAGGATGTTGCGAGTCATGGAGTTCACCGGTCTCGATGTCTCCAACCTCACAGCTGCTTGGGAGACATATCTGACTAAACGCTGAGAGAGCAGCGAGAGGATCTGGTGGATTCCAGGTGAACTCGCTAGCGCCGCCTGCCTCTGACCAGCTATGACGCTGTGCACCCCCGAGCCAGCTATGGCCAGCGACCCAGAAACCACACCAGCCGCCGAGCAAAAGCCGAGCGCCACAACCAGCGACATTCCCTCCTTTGGCTGGAGCAGCTANGCCGAGCGCATCAATGGCCGNTTCGCNATGGTGGGTTTTGTGGCNATCNTGCTGATTGAAGCCCTCAGCGGCACACCTTTCCTGCAGTGGGCCGGGCTGCGCTAAGGCAGCTGCAGCACCTCCACCTGCCAGCGCCCCTGACGGCTCACCTGCACCGCCAGACTGCGCCCATCGGCGCTGAGAGNCACCCGCGCNGGCACTCCTGGGGGCATCAGCCGCAACGGCCTGAGAGTCATCAACGTGCGCTCGTAAAGCAAGAGCTCGGTGCGCCCCTCNACGCTTCTNACCAAAGCAATCCGCTGACCNCGGGCATCGCTGCTGACGCTGATAGGCCGGGCATCAGGGCGATTGAGACCCGGNAGCGGCGCACCCATACCGCGCCTGAGATCAAACCATCTCACCTGCAATTGTCCCGAGCCGGAAGGGGCTGGGGCAATCCAGACCAGGCCATTGCGGGCCAGGCTGGGTGAGCGTTGATCACCGCGTGCAGCAATACGCGGATTGATCCCCATCTCNGGCTGGGGCCGTAGGGCTTCACAGCCGCTAAGCAGGATGAGAATTANNGCNANCGCNGCTGTTCTCATGGCANNGGNGCCCCTGCNGGGAGATCGGCTTCCAGCCCGGGCAGGCGGAAGAGTTCCACATCCAGCTGACCTTGACGNAGCACCTGCAGGGCCAATCGCTGGCCGTCTGGAGCCAGGCTNAGGCGCTCNGGTACACGATCACCNGGCAGCGGAATCGGGCGCAGACTGCCATTGAGCCGATCGAGCAGAACAACCTCGCGATGTTGACCACGCTGACGGATCAGCGCCAGGTAGCGACCGGTCCAACTCAGTGAGGGCGANAGATGGGGCGTATGCCGCCGCAGACCACGNAGCGGCAATTCCCGGCCGCTGGAGCGCTCCACCAGTCGTACAAAACGACGACCGCCTCGCTCGACCACGCTGGCGAGGATGCGCCCATTGCCGCTGAGGGCTGGATCTTCCTGGTCACCAATACCAGGGGCCTCAAAGCGCTGAGCACAGCCNCTGATCAACAACACCAGCAGGCAGGGGAAGAGACAGCGCAACCGCGGCACCGCTGTAATCAGTCGTCGAAACGGGAGCTGTTATCCGGGTTAGAGCCTCTGGTTTCAGGCCCTGGGNGATCAGTCGTGGGTCGTGATTGGACCGGTGAGGAAGCTCCTGAGCGNCGAGCCATGGGGCTGAAGTCCGCATCGCTGATCGGTGCCCCCTGGGGCATGGAAGAGCCCTGCTCAGAGCGAGGAGAAGGGCGTTCTGATGGACGCTCACTGGTACCGGGNCGACGACTGGAGCGAGGCAGATCATCAGCTGTCGCNACAGGTCTAGATCCTGNTCGGGCNGGACGGGCATCACGCTCACGACGGCGGGCACCNAACTCAGGGCTTGGCTCACGGGGGGTGCTGTAACGACTAGCCCTTCCGCGCTCTGCGGGATCAGGGCGAGAGCTGCGCTCATCAACATCGGCATCACGGCCACTGAAACGGCTCTGGGCCCGTTCAGGAATGGCGCGGCGCTCAGGACGGCGGGGNCGATAAAAGTCCTCTTCATCACCTGGCTCATCCAGCTCCTCATCAGCCCGGGAGCGGATGCGGCGGCGGAGGGGCTGGGGATCATCAAAACGATCCTCCCCACCCCATTCACTGCGGCCCATGCGCGGCTTGGCAGGCAGCGGTTCATCGTCATCGAAATACGCCGATCGCCTTGCCTGTTCGGTGGTGACGCTTCTCAGCCGCACCGATTCATANGCAAAGAAGACCGTCGTCGATGCCAGGAGGAACTGACCAAACTGCAAGATCGGATCAAGACGCCAGCCCTGGAAAAAGAGGATGCCGCCGCACAGCAAACCNACCGCTGCAAAAAAGACGTCGTAATCCCTTGCCAGGCCTGGCTTAAAGGTGCGCAAGAAGTAGAGCATCGTCCCTCCAACGGCGAGGACAATGCCAACGATGCTGGCCCAATTCAGACTGGCATTAACCATTCGCGGCCTCCCCGGCCCGATAGAACGCAGACNCGTTCTGTTTCNTGCAGTTTACGGGCGGCTCAAGGGGTANGCGGCAGCGATCAGAGCTTGCGATCGACCTGGTCGGTCTGGCTGATGAAGATGATGGCGATGGTGATGGGCACCACGACGATCACGGCACCCGCCACGAGACTGTTGAGGAAATTCGCGAGGGAGGGGGTCATAGGGCCACCAATGGTCGCGACATCCTAGAAGCAGTAATTCGGTCCCTAGGATGCGCGGCCCAGCCCGTAGAAGTTTGTGACAGCACTGCCATTTCCGCTGCTGAGCATCAGCAGCTGGGTAATCGGGCTGCTCCTTGCAGCCTGGACATTGCTGTTCCTGTTTCGCATTGTCCTCACCTGGTACCCCCAGCTGAGCAGTGACAACCCTTTGGTGGCTCTGGTGGTGGTCCCGACTGAACCTCTGCTGGCCCCCACACGTCGTCTCATTCCCCCCATCGGCGGGGTGGATGTAACGCCAGTGATCTGGGTGGGACTGGTCAGCCTGTTGCGGGAGCTGCTCGTTGGTCAGCAGGGGTTAGTCACTCAACTGCTGATCAGCGCGGCTTCTATGGCCTGAGCGTTAGAGATCGGCTTTCAGCATCTCCTGCTCAACGAACTTCGTATGAACCCTGGCGTTCTGAAACTCCGGGCGATCCAGCAAGGCCAGGTGGAAATCGATAGTTGTGGGCACGCCGATTACTGCGCACTCCGATAGGGCCCGGCGCATCCTCAGCAGCGCCGAGGGGCGATCCTCTGCCCAGATGATCAACTTGCCAATCAACGAGTCATAGAAAGGAGGGATGTCGTACCCGGTGTACACGTGGCTGTCGATACGCACCCCAGGACCGCCTGGAGGTAGCCAGCCTGAGATGGTGCCTGGGGAGGGGCGGAAGCCATGGCGCGGGTCTTCCGCGTTGATCCGGCACTCAATCGCATGGCCGCGCAGCTGAATCTGCTCCTGCTGCAGGGCCAGAGGCTCACCGGCAGCAATGGTGAGCTGCTGCGCGATCAGATCGACGCCGGTCACCACCTCTGTGACCGGATGCTCCACCTGGATCCGGGTATTCATTTCCATGAAATAGAAGCCGCCCCTGGCATCCAACAGGAACTCCACGGTGCCGGCCCCCTCGTAACCAATGGATTCGGCCGCCGCGACAGCCGCCTCCCCCATGCGTCGACGGGTTTCAGGGTCCAGCCCCGGGCTAGGGGCTTCTTCCAGCAACTTCTGATGACGGCGCTGAATCGAGCAGTCGCGCTCACCGAGATGCACGACCTTGCCGAAACGGTCCGCCAGGATCTGCACCTCGACGTGACGGGGCCGATCAATGAACTTTTCCATGTAGAGGCCAGGGTTGCCAAAGGCCGCCTCCGCCTCTCCCTGGGCCGCCTTGAACAGACCCTCCAGCTCATCGGCGCTTTGCACCAGTCGCATGCCGCGGCCACCGCCGCCGGCAGTGGCTTTGATCATTACCGGGTAGCCCATTGCGCCGGCCAGAGACGCAGCCTCCTCAACACTCTCCAGCAGCCCTTCGCTGCCAGGAATGGTCGGCACACCGACCCGCTGCATCGTCGCCTTGGCGGTGGACTTGTCCCCCATTGCCCGAATCGATTCCGGCGATGGCCCCACAAAAATCAGGCCGTGGGCACTACAGATCTCGGCAAAGCGATCGTTCTCCGCCAGAAAGCCATAGCCAGGGTGGATCGCATCGGCGCCGCGGGAGGTGGCCGCCGCGATGATGTTCGGGATATTGAGATAGCTGCGGCCGCTGGGGGGATCCCCCACACAGACGGCCTCATCGGCCAGCTGCACATGCAACGCGTTTTGATCCACGGTGCTGTAGACAGCCACCGTCTGAATCCCGAGCTCCCGGCAGGTGCGGATGATCCTCAGGGCGATCTCGCCCCGGTTGGCGATCAGAAGCTTGCCAATGCCCATGAGGGACCCCTGCAGCAGGCGATTTTATCAGCGCCAATAGAAGGGTCCCAGAGGCTTCCGGATCGACTGGTACGCTGCATTTCTGCCTGTAAGGCAGGCCACGCGGATGTGGTGGAATTGGTAGACACGCACGTTTGAGGGGCGTGTGACTTCGGTCTTGCGAGTTCAAGTCTCGCCATCCGCATCAGAGC
>NHBY01000056.1 GCA_002168155.1 Synechococcus sp. TMED19
CTGCCCAGTGTTCTGATCTGACTCCCTTTTCGACTCGGGGGGGATGTCGCGACGGTGACGTAGGCCGGCCCCGTAGCTGGAAACGAAGCCCCGCTTTTCCCCCCCTTCTGGTTCTTCCAGGTCGAACTCGGGGGCATCACGGCACGGTGGTCCACCCATTTTTGATAGAGCTGCGCGGCATCCTGCCCACCGTGCTCCTGCCCGCATTTCTTTGGTGAATCCCTCGATCGGGGGATGTCGGCCGGTCACCTCTTCAGCAGGGTGAACCCATGAAGCGTTTTGCCCTGATCATCACTGATGCCAATGGGGAGCAAGACAGCCTCACCCTCTGGTGTCGAGATCGCCATGAAGCGTTCCGATTTGGTCTGGAGTTCTGTCTGGACTTTCGATTGCATGCGGTGGTCTCCATTGATGAAGTAACAGCCGAGTAGATCAGGCTGAGGCTTCTAGTTTCTGGAGGCGTTGCGCGAGTGCTTCGCGGTTCAGGCCCGTGATCACGAAGACTTCCTGAGCGCTGCTGCCGCGTCGGGCCATCAGTTTGTATCCGCCTGTGATCCGTGTGGAGATTCGCAACCTCAATCCCTCACATCGGCCTCGGACCCTTGAGATCACAGCCGGTGTGACCGTATTGATCTGGGGATCTCCCGCTAGAGACCTCAGCAGGGGGATCAGCCCCTCGAGATAGGTGCTGTGGGTGATGACCACCCGTCCCATGGCTTCAGGCTCGCTCGAGCGGAGCCATGGTGAGACCTTCAGCGCCGAGTTGCATGTGATAAAGCTCAGCTTGCTCCTGGGGCCCGACCCACACCACAGCTTGTCCCTCACTGTCTACCTCGTGGGCCAGCGACCAGGCTTTGTCGGGAGTCATGCCGGGGATGTACTTCACAAGGCAATCCACGACATGTTGGAAGGTGTTCACCTCATCGTTGAGCACCACCACCTTGTAGTTGGGGTAGGGGCTCCGCTCCAGCACGGCACTGCCGGCTGTTTCGCGTAGGGGTGTGGAACTGGTCACGGCCACGACGCGGTTGCCGCCCATTCTGCGCATCAAGCTGGGATGGTTTCGGTACAGTCGGGCAACTCGATACACCGTCCCGTGCTGATCACCCTGGGTTGGGCCGCCCTGGCTGCCACGTTCACCTTCTCGATCGCCATGGTGGTGTGGGGCCGAAACGGCGACGGATCCATCAATTTCTGATCTGTAGCGGCACCTTTGGAGCTGACCACAACCACTCTGCTGGCCACTGTGGCCTCAGTTCTGCTGCTGTTGGTGACAGGAGGGGTCGTGTACCTCTCCGTCATTGAATGGCGTGATCGTCGTCGTCGTGGAAATTCTGACGTTCCGGTTAAGACCAAATCCCGCCGCTGAATCCGGTTCCCATGAGCTGGCTCCGATGTCCGTTCCGGGCTTCTCTGCTGGCCGGAGCGCTCCCTTTGTCAGCTGCAGCATGGCTTTGGTTTACGGCCCCGCAACGCAGCGCCCCTGCCATAAGAGGACTACTGCCGCAGCTCAGTTTGATTCAGGCCTTTGCGGTTGAGCCAAGCAGACCAATGCCAGGTCTATGGCGACAGCGACTGCCTCCTGGCCTTGCACAGCTGCTCTGGCATCGCAGCGGTGGGCTCTGGTGGCAGCTTTGGGGGAGCCATGCTGGTTCCGACGCTGCCCTGCTCTTACCCGATCATCAAGAGCTTGCTGACCTGCCATTGAGTTTCAAGGTCGGACCCTATCGCCTGATTGCTGCCAATGCCTTGGCCTTGCAGGAGCTGAAACGGCGTCTAAGCATCTCAGTGACGGCGTCTCAGCAACCGCACTGCCCCGCCTTGATTAGACGCCCCGGCAGTGTCCTCTGGCGTGCTGATGCTCTGCAGGCCATGGCTGGTGCGTGGACACCATTGTTGCTGCCATTAAGGCAAGGTTGCCTTCGCCGTTCAGGTCAGCGCTGGAGTGGCATTGTCGGGCGCCTGGATGGGATCCCAAGGTCCTTCAACAAGGGCCTGGAGCCACCTTCCGCCACAGAGCTGCCATCCGATGTCTTGCTCCAACTAGAGGGAACGTCTCTGCAGCCCTTGTTGGGAGGTCTTCTGAGCCAGGGGCCAATGCAGTTGTCTCTTCTACAGGCTCATGGCCTGGGACGTCAGCTGCAGGCCAAGCTGCTGGCCATGCCATTTGTGCTTCAGGTGCTGACCAATCCTCCGCAAAGCTCCTTCAAGGCAACATTGGTGCTTCGCTTCAACTCATCTGTTGAGCAGGCCAAGCAGCTCGAAAAAGCACTTGAGCGAGCCCTGGGGCCCAGTCCCAGCTTTGGTGTCGACAGTGTCGTGCGAGCAGGCTGGCGCCGCTTGGAGTCTGGTCAGTTTCTGGTGACTCTGGGCGGTGTCCCGTCCCCGTCTCTGAAGGATTGGCAGCCGCTAAAAATTAGTCGTAATGGAGGCACTCAGCTGAAGCTGCTGGCCAGACCGAAGGCGTTGCAGCAGGCAGGACTGCTGCCGCCAGCACTGCCTGCTGCATTGCAGCAAAGCAATGTACTCAGCGCTCGCTGGAATGCTCCTGCGTCCGGAGATGGCGTGGCTCAGCTGGAAGCGCTGCTGGCTCCTTGACGCTGTTCACGCTTGCGGCGCTCTGCGGCGACTGTTTCTTCCAGTAGCTCGACAGCCTGGGACATCTTCTCGAGGTTGCTGGCGTAGAGCCCCATGTCCTTTTCGAGCTTGTCCCCCTGGAGCCCCAGGCCTGAGCCCATCTCCCTTGCTCTTTTCTGCAGGGCCTCAGGGTCCTGATCATCGCCACCTCCCAGGTCCTGCAGCAGACCCATCACGCCAACGGCATGGAGCCTGGAGTAATGGAAATCGCTGCGGGCTGCATGCTGCAGCACCTGCCTGAGCACCTCAGGGGCACCTTCCCCCTGCTGTTTGATCCAGCTTTGGATCTCAGCTTCTCCATGAGGAGTGAGGCTCTCTCGCAGATGGTTTGCCGCTTCCCTCAGCGAGGCGGCATCAAGATCGTTGGCACCGCATAGTGCTGTGAAAAGCTCACCACGCCGCTCTTCGGGTTGCAGGCCCAGCATGAAGTTGTCGAAGACCTGGGTCAGACCCAGGGCAAAGAGTGCATCGGCGTTGAAGCCAGCCTGACCTGAGAGCAGGTGAAGTTCCACCAGCAACTCATCGACGATGCGGCGGTAGAGACCGGGAATCACCCGGGGGTATGCGCTGTAGAAGCGGCGCTTGCTGTCCGCCACTGTCTGACGATCGCCCACGACCCTGATTCAAGGAAGGCGACCCTAGCGCTCAACGACAGGGCTGGCGTCAGTAAGATTCTCGAAGATGAACTGACCCCATGATTCCCATCGTTATTGAGGATTCAGGTCGGGGTGAGCGCGCGTTTGATATCTATTCACGCTTATTGCGTGAGCGAATCATTTTTATGGGGGAGCCTGTGACGGCTGAGTCAGCCAATCGCATCGTCGCTCAGCTGCTGTTCCTTGAGGCTGAGGACCCTGAGAAAGACATTTTCCTGTATATCAACTCGCCTGGAGGCTCTGTTTACGACGGACTGGGCATTTTTGACACCATGCAACATGTCAAGCCCGATGTGCAGACCGTTTGTGTTGGCCTTGCAGCCAGCATGGGGGCCTTTCTGCTCTGCGCCGGTGCCCAAGGCAAGCGCAGCAGTCTGCAGCATTCTCGGATCATGATTCACCAGCCCTTGGGTGGTGCACGTGGCCAGGCCAGTGATATTCGTATTCAGGCCGATGAAATTCTCTTTTTGAAGAAGCGGCTCAATGAAGAGCTGGCTCAGCGCAGCGGCCAGCCCCTAGATCGTGTGCAACAGGACACTGATCGTGACTTCTTTATGTCACCTCATGAGGCTGTTGAATATGGATTGATTGATAAAGTGATTGATCAGCGGCCTATTCACGCGATCTGAGTTCAGTTAATTTGTAGATGTAACTCTCTTGATTGGCTCTATCTAGCTGCTGCCGAATTCAAGGCTCTGAATTGGATAAGCTTAGATTCTTTTGAATCGATAATGATTGCTTGTCTGAACCGATTAATAAAACTTGCTTGATTAGCTGATTAAGCAAGCGTATTTGGTTGATGAGACCTTGGTGAGGTATTTGTTGAGCTCGGCTCATTATTCGAATGAACCGAGCGACTTGCTGAGAAGTTTAGGACGCTACGGGCAGCAAGGGAGTGAAACGTTCTTTTTCAGGAATAATCGTGAATGTTTCAACTTCCTTGCGGAAATCATCCCCATCGAGAGTTTCCTTCTCGATCAATTGTTCCACCAGACGATCCATGCATGGTCGTTGGGCGGCAAGCAGCTTTAAGGTCTCGCTGTAGCAGCTTTCGACGATGAGTCGCACCTGCTCATCGATGCGGGTCGTGATCGAATCCGAAACATCGCTACGAGTCATTAGATCCCGACCGAGAAAGACTTCCTGATTGCCGGCCTCAAGAGACAGGGGGCCAAGATCACTCATTCCGAAGCGAGTCACCATCTGACGGGCCATACCAGCAACTTGCTGAATGTCACCCCCGGCGCCAGTGGTCACCTCNGCATGACCAAAGACGATGTCTTCAGCTGCACGACCACCTAGGGCTCCCATGATGCGGGCGCGCAGCTGAGCACGACTTACCAACATNTGNTCCTCGTCGGGGGCGAACCAGGTGAGGCCCTGGGCCTGACCTCGAGGAATCAGGGTGACTTTTTGGACTGGATCGTGGTCTTTCACCAGGGTTCCCACGAGGGCATGACCAACTTCGTGGTANGCGATCAANCGNTTGCTGCGGCCATCGGTCAGGGGCNGACCTTCCATGCCGGCAATGACGCGATCCACCGCATCGTCGATCTCAGCGAGGCTGGTGGCTTCTTTGCGGCGNCNNGCNGTGAGGATGGCAGCTTCATTGAGAAGGTTTGCTAGATCGGCACCAGTGAAGCCAGGAGTCCGACGAGCAATGACCTCCAGGCTGACGTCATCGGCNAGCTTCTTGTTGCGNGAGTGCACTTCAAGAATCGAGAGGCGGCCTTTGATGTCAGGGGCATCGACGGTGACTTGGCGNTCAAAACGGCCCGGACGCATCAGGGCTGAATCCAGNACGTCNGGACGGTTTGTAGCNGCCAAGATGATGATGCCGCTGTTGCCTTCAAAGCCGTCCATTTCTGTAAGCAGCTGGTTGAGGGTCTGCTCGCGTTCGTCATTCCCTCCACCGATTCCTGCACCTCGCTGACGGCCAACAGCGTCGATTTCATCGATGAAAATCAAGCAGGGAGCGTTTTCCTTCGCGCGCTTGAACAGGTCACGAACGCGACTGGCGCCAACGCCCACAAACATCTCGACGAATTCAGAGCCCGACAGTGAGAAGAAGGGGACGTCGGCCTCACCAGCGATCGCCTTGGCTAGCAGGGTTTTACCTGTTCCTGGGGGGCCAACCAGCAGTACACCCCGGGGGATGGAAGCACCAAGGGCGGAGAAGCGCTCGGGCTGTTTGAGGAAGGTCACCACTTCCTCAAGGTCTTGCTTGGCTTCCTCAACCCCNGCTACGTCGTCGAATTTGACGCCGGTTTCAGCTTCCATCTGGAAGCGGGCTTTGCTCTTGCCGAACTGCATGGCCTGACCGGGGCCTCCAGGCATGTTGTTGGAGCGGCGTGCNAGGAAAATCAGCGAGCCGATTAACAGCAGCGGGAAAAGCAGGTTGCCAAGAATTCCAAGAACCGGGGGNGTAGAGCGCGGTGGGTGCACATCAAAACTGATGCCCTGCTCATCAATCTTGCTGATTAGTTCAGGCGCCAGACCGGGAAGGTCAACACGCAGGCGCTGCACCCTGTTNTCGATATAAGGGTCGACCGCTTCTATGACCGCGGTGCGGCCACCGTCATAAATATCAACTGCAGTGATACGGCCGGAGTCGAGATAAGTCAGGAATCGGCCGTAGGCGATGCGGGCCACGGCGCTGTTGCGGGGGGCGACNGTTGGACCGTTNGCCACCTGCGCCGGATTGCCACCTCGGAATACCTGGAACGCAAAGAAAAGCACCAGACCGATGGGCAGGGCCCACAAAGCGATCAGCCGCCAACGGTTGTTCATAGAGCCCGATCCCGCCGATGACAAAAAATTGTTTCACGATTGTAAAGACAATGGGGTCACTCTGCGGCCNGTCTTCAGGTTTCTCAGTGCAGCCTGTGCTCGAGTTCCAGCTCCTGCANAGCCCGCTGCAACGAGGGAGACAGGCTGCGGAACGTCTGTCGTCGTGGACTCCAAACCTGTCCGGTGCGGATCTCTTCCAGCGGTGCCAGCACCATGTCCTGCCCCTCCAAAAGCTGCAGCTGCTCCAGTGGCGAAGTCAGCTTTCCTCGAAAGAAGTGGGCAATGCGAACGCTATTGCGGTGAACGAACCAGGCCGGTAGCGGCGGTGAATCCCAGTCNATCTCCTCTTTGAGTTCCCGNACGAGCGCTTGCTCAGCAGTCTCTCCAGGATCAAGATGNCCGCCGAACAGTGCCCAGGTGCCTGGATGCACGATGCCATCGATGTCATCGCGCAGCTGGAGTAGCCAGCGGCCNTCGCGCTCGAGCATCGCCAGGGCGACCTCNATCACAGTCGCCGCAAAGCCACGATCGGATCCAGCTTGGACGCCCGCCGCGCTGGAACCACCCCAAAGAACAATCCAATCGAGCCGGAGAGCACNACCGTGCCGATGACCCCGCCGGCATTGATGCTGGCCGGCAGTGGCGTGAAGGCGGCTACCGCCATCACTGCACCCACGCCCAGGCCGCTGCCTAACAGGCCGCCAAGGCTTGATACGACTAGGGCTTCCACCAGAAACTGCAGCAGGACATCGCCGCTGCGGGCACCCACCGCTTTACGTAGGCCGATCTCTTGAGTGCGTTCGCTGACCGAGACCAGCATGATGTTCATGATGCCGATCCCTCCCACCAGAAGGGAAATGGCTCCGATGGCTCCCAACATCAAGGTGAGTCCGCCGGTGATGGTGCCAACGATTGAGAGTGCATCTTTCTGAGAGCGCACAGCAAAATCGTCTTCACGCAGGATTCTGTGGCGTTGACGCAGAAGATTCGTGATCTGGAATTTCGCGGCGCTGATTGAGGCCGGATTGCGCGCTTCGACGCTGATGAAGGTGAGTGATGTCCCGTACGTGGGATCACGGCCGCTGAGGCGGGAGACCATCGTCGACAGCGGTACATAGGCAGCATCGTCCTGGTTCTGGCCCAGGAAGGCCCCTTTGGGGGCCATCACGCCGATCACCTGGAATGTCTGGTTCTTGATCCGCACCTGCTTACCGATGGGTGCCCCCCCAGGCAGCAGACGGACTGCCAGATCCGGCCCTAACACCGTCACATTGCGCGCTGAGTTGAGGTCCTGTTCGGAGAAGAAGCGACCCTGGCCCATTTCGAAGCGACGCACCGCGAGGAAGGCCGGTGTGATGCCTGAGACGGTCACCGTGGCGCTGCGGTTTCCCGCACGCATCGTTTCGCTGCTGGTGATCTGCGGTGCCACCCGGGCCACGCTCGGCACCTGCTCGGCAATGGCCTCGGCGTCTTCAAGCACGAGGGTGCGTGGGTTGGCAATGCCGCGACGTCGGGTGTCGTTGTTGCCGGGCACAACGAACAGCACATTGGCCCCGAGGCTGCTCAGTTGTCCCTCTGCCAGGTTCTGGGCGCCCTTGCCGACCCCCACGAGGGTGATTACCGAGGCATTGCCAATCACGATGCCGAGCATCGTCAGGGCCGAGCGCAGGCGATTGGCCGACAGGGCACCCAGTGCCATGCGGACGGTTTCACCTAGGGGCAGTCGGGCGGCGATTGCCTGAGGGCTAGCCGATCGTGTCGGCGCTGCTGTGATCATGAACGTGGGTTCCGCGGTGCACCACGCCGTGCCTCACATCGAGGGTAACCACTTCACCCTGACGCACGTCACGGGTGGCGTTCTGAACGCCAGTGATGACGGTAATGCCGAGGCGCTGACCGATTACAGCTGCATGACTCTGACTGCCATCTTCCTCGGTGATCACACCGCCTGAGCGGCGGATTGCATCGAGATATTCTGCGCTCGTGCTTGGCACAACAAGGATTTCACCGCTTTCGATTCGAGCGGCCTCAGCAGGGGTGTTGGCCACACGCACCTGCCCGCTGACGGAGTGATTGCCATAGCCGCTGCCCCTTCCCAGCACGGCGGAAACGATGCCGACTTTGACGAGATCGGTGGATCCGCTCACCCCTGCCAGCGTGCCGGCGGTCTGGATGACCAGATCCCCTTCCTGCAGCAGGTCTTGTTCCTGCGCGACCCCCATCGCCATGCTGAAGGTTCGGCTGGTCGATGCCTGGTTTCCAATCACCAGAGGATTGACACCCCAGACCAGCTGCAGTTGCCGGGCCACCTTCACGTCGCTGGTGATGGCCAGGATCGGTGTGGCTGGTCGAAATTTGCTGACATTGCGGGCTGTGGCACCGCTCTTGGTCAGCGGCAGGATCGCTGCGGCATCAAGCTGTGTTGCGATCGTGCTTACCGCCATGCTGATGGCGTTGGGGATCGTGCTGGTTAGCTGCGTATCAGGCTGGCGGTTGGGATAGTCCTGCTCGATGCGTCGGGCAATTCGCGCCATGGTTTCGACCGCTTCGATGGCGTAGTCACCGACGGCGGTTTCATTGGAAAGCATCACTGCGTCAGTTCCGTCGAGGATCGCGTTGGCGACATCAGACACCTCGGCGCGAGTCGGACGGGCATTACTCACCATGCTGTCCAGCATCTGGGTGGCCGTGATGATTGGTATCCCCATGGAGTTGGCCTTACGGATCAGCTCCTTCTGCAATAAAGGCACCTCCTCAGCTGCCATCTCAACGCCCAGGTCTCCGCGCGCCACCATCACCCCATCACAGAGGGGCAGGATCATGTCAATTTGATCGATGGCCTCAAACTTTTCGATCTTGGCGACTACCGGAGTGGAGAAGCCCAGGGAATTGATCAGCTCCCTGATCTCCTGCATATCGGAGGGATTGCGTACGAAGCTCAGCGCTACCCAATCAACGCCAAGCTGCAGACCGAAAGCCAGGTCCTGACGGTCTTTGGCCGTTAGGGCACGTACCGAGAGGAGACAGTCGGGGAAATTCACTCCCTTGTTGTTGGAGAGCTTGCCACCCACGGTGACCTTGCAATGAAGGGTTTCTTCAGCCTGGTCAATCCAGTCGACCTGCATTTCCACCTTGCCGTCATCGAGAAGGATGCGGCTGCCAGGCTCCACCTCATGAGCCAACTTGTCGTAGGTGACCGTCGCGATCTGTTGGTCACAGGGAACAGAGCGCGCAGTCAACGCAAAGGGATCTCCCTTGGCCAGCGTGATGGGGCCGTCTTCAAAACGGCCCAAACGGATCTTGGGACCTTGCAGGTCTTGCAGGATGCCGACATTGACACCCAGCTCATGGGCCACCTGGCGAATCGTTGCAGCCCGCTGAGCGTGTTCGTCGTGGTTCCCGTGGGAGAAGTTCAACCGAAAGGTGGTTGCACCCGCAAGAATCAGGGCTCGAATGCTTGCGGCTGACTCGGTGGCCGGCCCGATGGTGGCGACGATCTTTGTGCGTCGCTGATGATCGGGCATGGGCATGAACCGGGCCTAAAGCGTTGCGGAAGCTATCACCGGATCGTTCCCATGGATCTCAACACGTATCAACATCAGGCTGGCCTTACGGCCCTTTATCCAGGTCGTGGCGCCAATCCGATCTATCCCGCGCTTGGCCTCTGCGGTGAGGCCGGAGAGGTCGCCGACAAGATCAAAAAGGTGATTCGTGACCACCAAGGGCAGTTCAGTGATCAGTCTCGAGAGGCGATTGCCCTAGAGCTTGGCGATGTGCTCTGGTACGTGTCACAGCTGGCGCATGAGCTGGGCTACAGCCTTGAGAAGGTGGCCCAGGCCAACCTCGACAAGCTGGCTAGTCGAGCTGAACGTCAGGTGATCTCCGGTAGTGGTGACCAGCGATGAGGCGATTGATTGTGGCCTTTTTGGCTCTGATGCTTCTGTTCCCTGCCAGTGCGTTAGCCACGGATCTCGTGGTGAGCGATCCAGTGGTTGAGCCCTGCCCCCTTGATGATGCAGCGGCGCAGGCTGACCTCAAGCGACCTGTTGGCGCCAGTTGTTATGCACTGCGAGGAGTTGTCACCAACCCCAGCAAGAGGGCGATCGTGGATACCGATGTCTTTGCCCAAATCATTGACGGCAGTGGCGAGCCGGCACTGGCAAACCGCGCCAGGGTGGGGTCCATCGGTGATGTGCCACCCGGGGAGTTCCCATTCGCTCTGAGGTTGTCCATCCCAGCGGGGACTCCTGGACCTTTCAGCGTGCGTAAGGCACGCGCACGCGGGTTTTCATCCCCAGTGCGTACGCGTGCAGGCAAAGATGATGAGCTGCTGCCGCTGGAGCAGGACCTCAGTAGTTGAAGCCGCTGTACATGGAAACGCTGGCACTCAGCAGAAGCTGTTGAACCAGGTTTAAGGCGATAAAGGCGATGATCGCTGAGAGATCGAGTCCTCCGAGAGGAGGGATCAGACCCCGGAAGATATTGAGATAGGGATCAGTGATCGAGCTAACGGCACTCAGGATCGGATTGCTCCAATCAAGGTTGGGAAACCAGCTGAGCAGCACGCGCACGATCAGCACAACGGTGTAGATGCTGAGGGTTTGGGCCAGTACGCCGAGCAGGAAGCTGAAATCCATGAACCAACTGTTTACGACCAATCTATCGACGTAATGCTGCAAAGGTTGCTAACCAGATCCGTCTCCCAACGAGCTCAACGTTGAAATGAAAAGGGATGCACCCTTGGTGCATCCCCTACTAAGGCGACTGGGATCACTTGCCGAGGAATAGGGCCGGAATGCGATCAAGCCCGTTGAATCCTGCGATCTGACACATCACGTTGATCGTCATGCCAGCCAGGTGGGCAGCACCAACAAGGGCGAGCCCGCGCCAGAGCTTCTCGAAATTGGCTGGGGGCTTGCCACTTCCCCATGCCGCGGAGACTCCGACGTAGCTGACCTTGGCAGTGACCTTGATTGGCAAGGGAGTGCCTTTGGTCAGATTGCTGAGAAGGATCGAAGATGAGCCATTGGTGCTGTCGCTGGTTACGAAGTTCTGCTCCAGCGCTGCCATCCGCACGAAGTTGATCATCGGCATGCCGCTAGCGGAGGTCCAGGCCCGGCCGTAGGGGACGGTGTCACTCCCAAACACTTCGGTGTATTCGGCCGAGTCAACGAGGCTATCCACCATGGCCTCGTAACCATGCTGTGCCTGAATTGCAATCGCTCCAGCAACTTCCTGCTGGCTCAGCGGAGGCCTGCCCAGCAGATGCTTAAAGGACATTTCGATGCCTCGCTGGGGAGCCACTGAATTGAGGAAACGATCTTTGTAGAAGTCGCGCTTGACAAGCCCACGCACGAACTCGCGCATGCTGATCCTGCCATTGCCGAGCTGTGCTTCCAGTTCGGTTGCCCGCTCATTGGACATCACATAGCAATTGCCATGCAGCTGGCGATATGCAGCGAGAATTGCAATCTCGAGAGCAGAGCTGTCGGAGGGGGCGTAGAAATCAAAGGTGACGCGATGGGGGCATTCCTGATGATCCCTGGGCCCAATTCCGAGCTGCATCTTTGCGCAGGACGACCGTTGGAAGTCAGCGTTGGTCAGAGCTGCATCATGGCTCTGATTGGCTTGATTGCTGTAGGAAACTCCACTGGTTTTGGCAATGGCGCCAAAATCCATCTTCGGAGAGAGTGAGTTGTACATCAGTTGATGGCAATGCTTGGTGGTTATCGCGAAATAAGTACACCTGAACCTTCCACTTGCCTGGAAGCTCTGGTCATGCTGATGTAAGAATCAACCAATTAAAAATACTCTTATCGGCTATTCCTTCATAACTGCTACATAAAAGTTCAGGGACTCGCGGATATCTTTATGTTGAAAAATGTAAATTTCAATGGAGTGTTAATTGATGCAGGGATTTATGTAGATCTCCCGTTCTTTGAGCCTGGATTGTCGTCAAACCCTGATTTAAATCGTGATAGCGGTTTTCTGGTTTAAGCGAAGGGAAGTGGACGCTGGATCAAGCCGCAGTGGGTTCTTCGCTCTCGCCTGAATTCAAGGCAAATGTGCGATGGAACTTGTCAGTGAGGCTGATCCAGAAAGAGCGACCATCGCTCTGGCGTTTGCGCTCGATGAAGCCACGCTCGATCAGCTCTTTGATGTGGTCGTAGGCACCGCTGCCCCGGAGCTCAACAAGATCAGATTGAAGGATGCGCTTCTTGAGGGCCACCGTCGCCAAGGTCCTCAGGCTGGCAGTGCTGAGGTCGACAGGAACCAGCTCCTGCACGAGTGCAGCGAGATCAGTCCGCAGCTGCAGGCTGTAACCACCTGGTTCCTGTCGGATCTCTAGGGCGGTGTCGCGATGCGCGTAGTCCGCCATCAAGGTGATCAAGGCAAGCTCTACCTCGTCGCGCGGAACAGCAGACAATTCACTGAGTTCGGCGAGGCTCAGGCAACGACCCTTCAAATAAAGGATTGCCTCTAGCCGTGCCGGCAGGGAGATGGCGGAAAGGGTGGTCATGGCTCACACCGGGCCTCTTGGGACCGGACGATGTGATCTGGCGCACCGTAGCGTTCGCTTTCTGTTCAGGCCAGGAACAAGCGGTAGGCCGGGTTGTCGCTTTCGTCCCAGCTGGGGAATGGGAGCTGTTCGAGGAACTCCTGCCACTGCTGCATTTCATGCTGAGGCACTTGGACTCCCACCACAATCCGGCCGACATCTGAGCCTTGGTTTCGGTAGTGAAAGATGCTGATGCTCCAGCCGGGATCTAAGGCATCAACAAAGGCCATCAGGGCGCCGGGCCGTTCGGGGAACTCAAAGCGGTAGAGCTTTTCTTCGCAGTGCTCATCGGTCCTGGCGTTCTGCGGTAGCCGACCTCCGACCATGTGGCGTAAATGCAGCTTGGCCAGCTCATTTCCAACAAGATCGACACAGGGAAAACCACCAGCTTCCAGATCTGCCATCAGCTTGCCTGCATCAGCCCGGTCGCTGATCGCCACACCCACGAAGATGTGGGCACCCCCGCCGCCGCTGGCCATGCGGTAGCTGAATTCCGTCAAATTGTGTGAGCCCAGAAGACGGCAGAAGCGACGCAGGCTTCCGGGCTCTTCAGGGATTTCCACGGCGAGCATCGCCTCGCGTTCTTCTCCAAGCGCAGCTCGCTCGGCAACAAAACGCAGCCGCTCAAAGTTCATGTTTGCCCCGCAGGCCACGGCCACCAGTTGGCTTCCGCTCGGCCAATTCGCTGTATCGGCTTTGAGTCCTGCCACAGCAAGGGCTCCTGCTGGCTCCAGGATCGAGCGGGTGTCCTCGAAGACGTCCTTAATGGCGGCGCAGATGGCATCGCTGTCCACCGTCACCATGCGATCCACCACCTGCTGGGCCAGCCGAAAGGTCTCTTGACCCACCTGACGCACGGCCACACCATCGGCAAAAAGGCCCACCTGCTCCAATTTCACCCGCTCGCCTGCTGCCAAAGAGCGCGTCATCGCATCAGCATCAACAGGTTCTACGCCAATGATCTGCACTGCTGGCCACAGGGACTTCACGTAGGCACCAACGCCGCTGATCAGTCCGCCACCACCCACTGCCATGTAAATGGCCTCAGGGGGTTCGCTGCATTGGCGCAGGATCTCCAGTCCAATGGTCCCCTGACCGGCGATGACCTCCGGATCATCGAAAGGGTGGATGAAGCAGAGGTTTCGCTCCTGCTCGAGGAGCTGAGCTCTGGCCTGAGCCTCATCAAAGGTGTCGCCATGAAGCACCACTTCGGCGCCCAGGTGCCTCACCGCCTCCACTTTCGTGCTGGGGGTGGTGAGCGGCATCACGATTACGGCGGTGCAGCCCAGCTGCCGCGCTGAGAGGGCGACACCCTGTGCATGATTGCCCGCGCTGGCGGCGATGACGCCTCGCTGGAGCTGATCTGCCGGCAGCTGGGCCATGCGGTTGAACGCTCCCCGGAGCTTGAACGAGAACACCGGCTGCAGATCTTCCCGCTTGAGCAGGACGTTCTGGCCCAGCCGTTCTGAGAGACGGCGTGCAGGTTCTAAGGGCGTCTCATGAGCCACCTCGTACACCCGGGCCCGCAGGATTCGCTGCAGATATCCCTCCATCCCCGCCTTTGCTTTTCTCTCCATCCTCTGCTGAAGCTGGTGGTTGCGTCATCAGCCCTGGGCTGCAGGTTCTAGATTTGACGCTTACGGGACGGCTGCAGGATGCATCTCAGCGAGCTGACTCATCCCAATCAGCTGCATGGGCTGAGTGTGACGGAGCTGGAAGCCGTTGCCAGGCAGATCCGTGAAAAGCATCTGGAAACTGTTTCCACCAGTGGTGGTCATCTTGGGCCTGGCCTTGGGGTTGTTGAGCTCACCTTGGCGCTCTACCAGACCCTTGATCTGGATCAGGACCGGGTCGTGTGGGACGTGGGCCACCAGGCTTATCCCCACAAGCTGATCACCGGTCGCTACGTCAATTTCCACACGCTCCGTCAGAAGGGTGGTGTGGCCGGTTATCTCAAGCGCAGTGAGAGTCGGTTCGACCACTTTGGTGCAGGCCATGCCTCCACCAGCATCTCGGCTGCCCTGGGGATGGCCCTAGCGCGAGACAACCAGGGCCAGAACCATAAATGTGTCGCAGTCATCGGGGATGGCGCTCTGACTGGAGGCATGGCCTTGGAGGCCATCAACCATGCCGGTCATATGCCAAACACCCGTCTGCTGGTGGTGCTGAACGACAACGACATGTCGATCTCACCACCAGTGGGCGCGCTCTCGAATCATCTCAATCGCATGCGGCTCAGTCCGCCGATGCAGTTCCTTACAGGCAGCGCTGAAGAGGCGGTGCGTCACCTGCCCTTCATGCAGGGTCAGCTTCCTTCTGAGCTGAATCGACTCAAGGAAGGAATGAAGCGGCTAGCGGTGCCCAAGGTGGGCGCAGTGTTCGAAGAACTTGGTTTCACGTACATGGGCCCGGTCGATGGTCATGACATCGGTGAGTTGGTGCGCACGTTCCAGGAAGCCCATCGCAGCGAGGGCCCTGTGCTTGTGCACGTCGCCACCACCAAGGGCAAGGGCTATCGCTACGCAGAAGCCGATCAGGTTGGGTATCACGCCCAGTCCGCCTTTGATCTCACAACCGGCAAGTCCCATCCGGCCAAGAAACCCAAGCCCCCGAGTTACAGCAAGGTCTTCGGCCAGACCCTGGTCAAGCTCTGCGAGCAGGATCCGCGCATCGTCGGGATTACTGCGGCCATGGCCACGGGGACAGGACTCGATCTGCTCCAGAAAGCTCTACCTGACCAGTACATCGATGTCGGTATTGCCGAGCAGCATGCCGTGACGCTGGCCGCTGGTATGGCTTGTGATGGCCTGCGTCCAGTGGTTGCCATCTACAGCACCTTCTTGCAGCGGGCCTACGACCAGCTGATCCACGATGTGGGTATTCAGAAGCTCCCGGTCACCTTCGTGCTTGACCGTGCTGGCATCGTCGGCGCTGACGGCCCCACCCACCAGGGCCAGTACGACATTTCTTACCTGCGCTGTGTGCCCAATTTCACAGTGATGGCGCCAAAGGATGAAGCGGAGCTGCAGCGCATGCTGGTCACCAGCCTGGGGCACCAAGGCCCTATAGCTCTGCGCATCCCTCGGGGATCCGGTGAAGGAGTACCCCTGCTGGAGGAAGGCTGGGAACCGCTTGAGATCGGTCGCGCCGAGCAGCTTGCTGAGGGTGAGGACCTGATGATCGTGGCCTACGGCTCGATGGTGGCACCAGCGATGGCCACCGCTGGACTGCTGCAGGAGCATGGAATTCGCGCCAGCGTTATCAATGCCCGCTTCCTGCGTCCCCTCGATGAGACCTTGCTGGTTCCTATGGCCAGACGCATTGGCCGCGTGGTGACCATGGAGGAGGGATGTCTTGCCGGCGGTTTCGGCGCAGCGGTATTGGAAGCACTGCAGGACAATGATGTTTTGGTCCCGGTACTGCGCCTAGGGATTGGTGATGTGATGGTTGATCACGCCAGCCCTGACCAGTCCAAGGAGACACTGGGGCTAACTCCCCGGCAGATGGTGGAGAACATCCTCGATCGCTTTGGCTCCTCGCTGTCTTCCAGCGCCACCCGCCACCCCATCAGCGTCTGAGTCTGCAGCGCACCACTGTTCTGGTTGTCGGTTCCGGGCCCGCAGGAGCCTCTCTGGCCCGCAGACTTGCCCTTGCAGGTGTTGCCGTGATCCTGGTGGATCGCCTGGCATCCCTGAGTGATGCGGCCTTTAGCAGCGCTGCCCTGCCATTGGCTGATTTCCGTCGACTCAACCTGCCCGCTGAGGTGATTGGCTCACGCTGGAGCTGTTGGCAGCTACTGGGGCCGGCACAGCACTGGCGCAGCTGGAGCAGCCCAAGTTGCCTTGGCTTGGTGCTTGATTTCGCTTCCCTGCGCCAGTGGTTGGCCGATCAGGTGCAGCAGCTCGGCGGGCATGTGTTGCTCGGCTGGACGGCTCTGGGCAGCACCCATCTCCCAGATGGATCCATGCGCACCAGCTTTCGTAATGCTCACGGCGAGCTGATCGAGATTGCTAGTGAATGGGTTGTTGATGCCACTGGCCAGAGCCGCGCCTTGATCGGGGAGCCTGTGATTAAGGCTGATCCGATGGTCTCTGGTGTCGGCCTGGAGTGGTTGCTCAAGGTGACTGATGTCCAGTGGCAACGCTGGGCTGGACGCCTGAGCTTCCTGCTTGGCAGTGAGGTTGTGCCGCAGGGCTATGGCTGGGTCTTCCCGATGCAGCCAGGCCTGTTGAAAATCGGGGTATGCCGACTGCGTGACTCAAGGAGGTCCCAGCCTTCATTGAGCAGCCTGCAGAGTCACCTGCTTGAGCTAACTGGGCTCAAGCAAGTCGCGGTGCTGGATCGCCATGGGGGTGTGATTCGTAGCCGTGTCAGCCGCAGTGATCCCCACCTACGAGGCAGGCTAATTGCCTTGGGAGATGCGGTAAGCACTGCCAACCTTCTTGGCGGTGAGGGTATTCGCCATGCCATCGACAGCGCCGAGGTACTGGCGGATGTGTTGCTTGAGCTGCAAGGGTCGGCTTCAGCAACTGCTGAGCGGGCCGTGCAAATTCAATACAAGAAATACTTGCGCCAAAAACTTGGCTGGCGCTGGAAGCTGAGCGGTCGTCTTGGACGACGCACCTGGCTTGGCCTTAAGGATGAGTGTTCCGATCGCCGCCTGGAAAAATGGCTGACGGTACTTGAAAAAAGCAGTGCTGAGGATCTCTCAGCACTGCTGTTCAATTACCGCTTTGAGCGGTTCGGCCTCAAGGCCTTGCCCTACCTGCTCGGCCTGAGGCGGTGAGTTGAGCAGATTGGACTCAGAGCACACCTGTGGCGGCTAAGCCCTGGATCGAAGCAATACCGATCACGTGACCAAGGCTGGTGGTGCCCAGCAGAGCACCAAGGCCCATTCCACCGAAGAACGAGGAGTTGGGAAGTGCACCACCCTCGCTGGGGTACTTGATGGTGGCTTTGCCGAGGGCGATTGCCATCACGTTGCAGATGATCATCACCAGGCCCACTTTGGGGCTCCAGGCAACAGAGGCGGGGACCACGGCCAGCACAGGGCTGAACAGAGTGGGGAGGAGAGTCATGGTTGTGGCGATCGACAGTTCCGGACGTCCGGGTCACGATTTCAGACCCGCTTAATCATCTGTCGTTTGTGGCGATTCCGGGTTTACCCGTAAGAGTTGTTCACCCCCGAAGCCAAGAAGCAGGATCAGATTGCTCAGGCTCAGGAAGGCTTCCGCTCCGCCATGCAACCAGTCCACATTGGCTAACTCCGCGTCGTAGCGGACCTGGGCGATGACGGCTGCCACGATCGTGACCAGCACGAACAACAGAGTCAGGGCAAAGCCCAGCAGGGCTAGGAAGGGAAGGCGCTTGCTGCGCCAAGCCCACCAAAGAAACAGCAGATAGGGCGCCAGCGACAGGGCGAACAGAGGAGCTGCCGGATCGCTGATCATGGCTTGATCCATCAGAGCCGGGCCTCCTGCCTCCGACGGAAGAGATTCCAGGCTGCCAGGGCCAGGGTGCAGTTGCCCACCAGTGTGAGAGCCGCCTGCAGGGTGACGAGCCAGTGCAGCCCGGGCGCATTGTCAAACACGTGCCAGGTGCAGGCGCACAAGGCACTGGTCAAAGCTGGCAACATCGCCAGGGCAAGCCAGCGCCATTCAGGCTCCTGGCGCCGCTCGCCCCAGGCCACCACTGCTGCCATGGCCAGCATCCACTCCAGCACCGAGCTGATGTGAATCACCCAGGTGTGGAATGAGAGGGCGTGCATTCGGCCCAGCGAAGATCCGTAATGTACGGGCCATCGGCATTCGGCAGTGGGCAGTACCTGGGCTCAGCCGCTTCTGTGCGGCTACTACGGCGAACACAACCTGGGGGATGACGCGTTACTTGAGGCGCTGCTGTTGCAGCTGCCGGCTGGTGTTCAGCCATGGGTGACCGCAGCCGATCAGGCCTTGGTGGAGAAGCGTTTTCAGCTACGCAGCTGCAATCGTCACAGCTTGCTTGCTGTGCTTGCAGCCTTGGGCCGTTGCGATGCGCTGGTTTTTGGGGGCGGCAGTTTGCTGCAGGACAGCACCAGCTTTCGCAGCCTGCTGTATTACGCCGCTTTGATCCTTACCGCTCGGCTGCAGGGCAAGCCGGTGCTGCTTTGGGGACAGGGCTTGGGTCCTCTGCACCGTCGTCGTAGCCGCTTGCTGGTGCGAGGGCTGCTTCCTTTGGTGACCGGCGCCTGCTGGCGGGACCCTGATTCCGCTGCATTGGCAGGAAGGCTTGGCCGCAGGCCTCGCACCACTGATGGAGTGGGCAGCGATCCGGTTTGGGGGCTGCCGCCTCAGCAGTGGCGCGGAATGGGGGGCGCAATCGTGGTCTCCTGGCGCACCACCCCATTGCTGAAGGAGGGGCAGTGGCGCCTGCTACTGGGTGCACTGAGCGCGTTGGCCAAGAGCAGCGACCGTGCCGTGATCTGGTTGCCATTCCATGCAGGCCAGGACGTGGATCTGTTTGGAAAACTGGAGCGCGCAGATCTAATGCCAGCGGCCTTGAAGCAGCGCTCTGAAGTGGTGGAGTGCGGCAGTGTCACCGAGGCCATGGCTGTCTTCAGCAGCGCCGGTCTGGTGTTGGCTATGCGCCTGCATGCCTTGATCCTGGGAGCTCTTGCCGGTGCTCCTGTCGCTGCCTTGAGCTACGACCCCAAGGTGGCCGCCGCTGCAGCCGGTCTGGCTTGCCCCTGCCTGGCTCTGAACCAACCATTGCCTGAGGCTGCTGAGCTGGCCGACATCTGGCATGAGGTGCTTGATGTCCCGCCAGATCCTCAGCATCTGCGCAGCCTGGCTCAAGCAGCCGCCGTGCATCGGCGGCTGCTCAGAGCTGCTGTAGCTCCTTGAGGGTGCTGAGGCATTCACTGCTGTGAGGGCCTGGATTTACGCCCACAAAACGGGCCCGCAGGATGCCATCAGGATCAACGATGAAGGTATGCCGCTGGCTGAAGGGCGGAATCCAGGAGCCGTAGCGCTTGCTCACGCTGCCGCCTGGATCGGAGAGCAGGGGGTAAGCCAGTCCTTCGCTGCTGCAAAAACTGGCGTGTTTTTCGCTGCCATCAGCGCTGACACCGACCACTGCCGCATTGATCGACTTGAAAGCGTCGAGGTCCCTTTGAAAGCCTTGGGCCTCTAGGGTGCAGCCGCTGGTGAAATCACGGGGATAGAAGTAAAGAACCAGCCAGCTGCCGCGAAATGAATCGAGGCTTAGCCGTTGCCCGAGAGCCCCATCCTGTCCAGCCGCTTCCAGATCAAAATCTGGGGCTTGCGTATCAAGATCGGGGAGTGTTCCACCCAGAGCATGTGCCTTCTTCGGTAGCAGCTGGGAGCCAGCGACAAGCAGGGTTCCGACCATTAACCGCAATAACTCGGAACGCTTCATGCGCGGCTCAGATGCGCTGAGACCTTAACGAGCTCTGGGTGCAGAGCGCAGACTTCAGAACTTGGAGAGATCGACGCCTAATTGCTTGGCATAGGCACCAAGGCCTTTCTTCTGGATGGTGCGCAGAGCTGAAGTGGAAACGCGCAGCCTCACCCAGCGCTTGCCCTCAGCCCACCACAGGCGACGCTCCTGGAGATTCACCTGCTGCAGCTTCTTGGTGCGCACGTGCGAGTGGCTGACAGCCATGCCGTTGTTGGCGCGCTTGCCGGTGAGTTGGCAGACCCGAGACATGACTTCAACTTCTGACGAACTGAATTTGGACATTTGCCCAAGCAGCCATCCTACCAACCTCTGGTCACTTCAAACGCTCTCCGCTTTGTTCTTCAAACCAGAGCTCCCGCCCTTGGTCCCAGCTCACACGCAGCTCTGTTGGTGGTGTCCAATCGGCTGAGGTCAGCATCTTCAACTGACCGCGCTTGGTCTCGAGGTTGAGCAGTTGCTGGTTCCCCAGCCACTCTCGACCGGTCAGTTTCGCTTCAAGCCCGCCGGTGTTGACGCTGCGGATGTGTTCGGGGCGCAGGCCCAGTTGATGTCCCTGTTGAGGGAGTAGCAGGTTGATCGCTGGACGGCCAAGAAATTCAGCGACAAAGCGATTGACCGGTTGGTCATAGAGATCACGAGCCGTTCCAAGCTGTTGGATGAAGCCGTTGCTCATGACAGCGATTCGATCTGCAATACCCATGGCTTCCTGCTGGTCATGGGTGACGTAAAGGACTGGATGTCGGCCGCCGCAAAGCAAACGACGGAGTTCAGGTCTCAAATTGTCTCGCAGTTGTGCATCAAGATTGCTCATCGGTTCGTCCAGCAGAACGATGTCTGGTTGCCGTAGGAGTGCCCTAGCTAGGGCCACTCGTTGACGCTGTCCGCCTGAGAGTTGTGCTGGTCGGCGGTGGCGAAGTTCCACCAGTTGCAGCAGCTCAAGAATCGTGCTGATGCGTCTGTGCCTTTCCGCTGCAGTCACCCTCCTGATCTCAAGCCCCAGCTCAAGGTTTCCCTCAACGCTGAGGTGGGGGTACAGCGCATAGCTCTGGAACACCATCCCGACCTGTCGGCGCCCTGGATCCAGTCGGGTGATGTCCCTTCCTTGTAGCCAGATCCTGCCGCTGCTGACAGGGTCCAGTCCTGCCACCACCCGCAGGGTGGTGGTCTTGCCGCAACCACTTGGGCCGAGCAAGGCCAGGCACTCTCCTGCTGGAACCTCCAGGCTGATCTCGTGCAGAAGAGATCGCGCCCCTAATCGTCTGCTGATGTTCTCGAGCTGTAGGCCGCCACTGCTCATCCCTTAACGGCTCCCTGGGTGAGGCCGGAAACAATGGCTCTCTGGAAAAGCAGTACAAGCAGCAGTAGGGGGAGACTGCCCAGGACCGTGGCAGCGGCAAAAGCGCCGTAGGGCACGGCATAAATCGAAGAGCCTGCGATGCGGGCCATGGCCGTCGGCAGGGTCAGCAGCTCACTGCGGCTGATCCATGTGAGTGCGATGGGGTACTCATTCCAGCTGAAGAGGAACACCAGAATCGCCGTACTGGAAAGTGTCGGAGCCAGCAGCGGCAGAACGATTCGGTGCAGACGTTGCCAAAGGTTTAGACCCTCAAGCCTTGCAGCGTCCTCGATCTCGTTGGGGAGATCAGCAATGCCGGCCTGGAGCAGGAGGACGGCCAGAGGCAGGGATAGTCCGCTGTACGGGATTGCCAGGGCAAGCAACTGGTTACCCCAGCCCAGCTGACGGGCCAGCTCCAGCAATGCCAGGAACAGCAGGACATAGGGAAAGACCGCTGCTGCCACCAACAAAAGCAAGAGCCCGCGCTTCAATGTGGCCGCCTGTTGGCGTAAGCCATAGGCCGCTGGCACAGCCAGGCTGAGGGTCAAGCCTGTCGTAGCTGTCCCCACCAGAGCGCTATTGACCATGTATCGCCAGAAAGAAGGTGACCCCTGCAGAACAGTGCGGTAGTTCTCCAACGTCCAACCACTGGTCAGACTGCCTCCCACCAGCGCATCAGGGGTTCGGAAGGAGGTCTGAAGCTGCCAAATCAGCGGGAGCAAGCTCCATAGAAGAAGTCCAGCAACAATGATTGGCCGACGCAGGTTCATGTCAGCTCCTGCTGCTGTTGAAACCTCCGCTGAACCACCAGCACCAGTGCGCTCAATACCAGCAGCAACAAAAACATCCCAAGCATCACCGAAGCGCTGTACCCAAAGTCCAGGAAGCGCATGGCATTGAGATAGGCATACAGCGCGAGGCTTTCCGTGCTCCCGGCCGGGCCCCCATCGGTGAGCACTTGAATCAGATCAAATACCCCCATGGCTTGGGCAACACGGAACAGGCAGCAGAGGCCGAGGTAAGGGATCAGTAGAGGCAGTGTCAGTCGTCGAAGACGTTGCCAGGGGCTGGCTCCCTCTAGGCGCATGGCCTCTTCAAGATCAGTCGGGATCGACTGAAGTCCGGCTAGCAACAGCAGTGCGACGAATGGCGTGGTTTTCCAGACATCCGCCAGAACGCTGACAAGCCATGTCGTGGAGGGGGTAGAGAGAAAACCCTGACTGGGTAGGCCTAGCTGCAGCAGCAGTGCATTGATTGGCCCATGGGGGTCATTGAAAATCCAGCGCCAGCCCAACGCCATCACCGTTGTGGGTAACGCCCACGGCAGCAGGCACAGGACCCTCAAGACGCCTCTGCCTGGCCCCCGTTGATGCAATGCCAGCGCCAGAGCTAATCCCAACACCAACTCCAGTCCCACCGATACGCCGGCGAACCGCAGGGTTTGCAGAGCGTCTTGCCAGAAGCGGCCGTCGCTGAGGAGTCGGATCCAATTGGCTCCACCATTTGGGATGGCAACCAGGCCAGTGATGACCGAATCGGCATGAAAGCTCAGCCAGCCGTAGCGGAGCAGCGGCCAAACGAAGACGATTGCAAGCAGTGCTAAGGCCGGTGCCAGGAGCAGCAGCGACAGGCTTTTACCTCTTGAATAACTCTCGACTTTGTTCGTGGCGAACGGCTGACCCTGGAAATGGCTTATAAAATTCACAAAACTAAATCAAGATGGAGACCGACCTCTCAGCGCTTTATCAACTTCTTGGCTCCCGTGATCGCCCGGTCCTGCCTTCTGGAGAGCAAAGGGCAGTTCTTGGCTGTGGGTATGTAGGGCAGACACTGGCAAGGCAGTGGCGTGCTCAGGGTCATGCGGTGACTGGAACCACGCGGCGGGCGTCACGGCTTGAATCCCTTTCTCAGTGGGTTGATGAGGCAATCCTCTTTGACTCTGAATCCAGCAAAAATGATCTGAGTTTCATTAACACTGTTGATTGTTTGGTGGTGGCGTTGGCTCCCACCGGGCAACAGTACGTCGACCTTGATACTTACCGCTCGGTATTTAGTCGAGGCATCGATCAGATTTGCTCTGCAATTGCAGCTCGCCAATCTTCCTCTCCATTGACCGTGATTCAGCTCAGCAGCTGTGGTTTGTATGGCGATCATGGTGGGGCGCTGACTTGTGAGCAGTCACGGATTGACTTGCTCCATCCCATTAATGCTCTTCTTGCGGGATCAGAATCCAAGCTGCAGGAGTTGCGCAGCGATCACGTCAGTGTGACAACCCTGAGGCTTGGAGGGATTTATGGCCCTGGCCGTGAAATACCGGATTGGTTGCTTGCTGCTGCAGGCCAGCAAGTTGAGCGTTGCGGCCACCATGTGCCGTGTTGGATTCATCGCGATGATGTAGTTGAGGCTGTAGATCTAATTGCTGCCTTGAATTTGAGTGGTCTTTACAACGTCGTTGATGACCTTCAGCTCAGCAAGCAGACCATTACAGATCACCTTTGTGCAGCCATTGGTTTGCCGCAGGTGGAATGGATGGGCTCCGAGCGTGAGCAGCGGGTCCTCCATGCAGCTGTCTCAAACCAGTCCATTAAGCGTCTTGGCTTTCAGCTCCAATATCCATCGATGATCGACTGGTATCTAGCAAGCCGATCAGCGGCGGTCTAATCCTCATTGCCAGCGGCTGCTTGCATTAACAGTTTGCTTTGTTGCTGAAGGCCCGTCATGGCCTCATCGACTGTTTCGTTGGTTGTGAATAGGTTGCTGAGCCGTCTCTGTAGTAAATCACTTAACTGCGCATAGAGCGGTGTCTCTGGTCTCAGTACTGCATGATCCAGAGCCTCGTGCAACAGCGGCAGCAAGGGTTGTGCAGAGATCAGCGTCTCATCTTCATAAAGCTCGCTCAATGTCGGTGGGTAGCCATTGCTCAAGAAAAGCGTCTTTTGCACATCTGCCGAAGTCAGCCACCTAATCACCTCAGCAGCTTCCTCGGGATGTTTGCTGCCTTTGAGCAAACTCAGCCCCCAGCTTCCCTGCGTCGCAGCGGCCTGGTGTCCAGGTGCAGCTACGGGCAGGGTCACACCAACCTTCCCCGCTAATCGACTACCTGGTTTCTCCAGCTCTGCCGAGGCGTAAGGCCAGTTGCGCATAAACAACGCATCTCCTGCAGCAAAGCTTTGCAAAGTCTCCGATTCGCTCATGTTGACCACCGCTCGAGGGCTGATTCCGTCGATGATCAATCCTTTAAGCCACGAGGCGGCCTGTTTTGCCGCTGGATCATCTAAAGCGGGAATCCCTGGTTCAGCTCCTTGGATCCAACCTCCACCAAAACCATGCAAGACCTCAAGGAAGACACAGCTGAGCCCTTCGTATTGACGACCCTGCCACACGTAGCCCCAGCGGATTCGCCCTTGTTGTTGCAGTCGCCGGGACTGTTGAACAAGATCTTTGGTATCTCGCGGCGGTTGCTCTAGGAGGTCTTTCCGGTAGAAAAGTAAACCGGTGTTTGCCAGTAGTGGCATCCTCCAGAGATGCCCGCCAAAAGTATTCCCGATCTGAGCTCCTGGAAGTAGTGGGTCTAAGGCCTTTTCCCCAAGCAATGGTTCCAGTGGTAGCAACCAATTAGCGGCAACATATTTGGGTGTCCAGGTGACATCCATTAAAAGTAAGTCATAGGGAGTGTCCCCTAAGAGCAGACTGCTAATCGCTAAATCTGAAATTGCTTCGGTATTGAGTGGTCCCCGTTCAACTTTGAGCCTGATGTGGCTTTGTCTGTTGTTGTAATCCGCTACAAGTTCTTCCGTTGCAACGGCAAAGGGTGCTGGCATCAGAATGCTGACGTCAACTGTTTCAGCAGCCCAGGCCGGGGAGGCACAGATAATCCAGAAGGCCAGGATTAAGGCCATGGCTGACCTCAACCATGACCTTGCTGGTGGTGATTTTGCTGCGCTCAGAGACCTCGCTCCATCAGCTGACCCATCAAATCACTGCTGCGCTGTTGGAAGCCAGCGAGTTCATTGGGCTCCAATCCACCGACTGACAATTTGGCCATCTCGTACAGGTGCCTGCTGAGCTTCTCTGCCAACTCCTGAGTTGGTGAGCTGCCAGCCCCGGTGACCAAAGCTCCAGCGCTGAGCTTCTGCAAGCCTTCCACTAAACGATGGCGGCGATTAACTAGCAGTACATGGTGATCGGGCAGTCCTGGTAGCCGCTGCTCCATTAGGGCTCCCATGTCATTCATCCGTCGCATCTGCTCAGGCAGGAGGATCAGAGCCGCCGGTGCGTTGTCCCCCTTGAGCGCCTGAACCTGAATGGTGACCTTCTCATTGCCCAACGAAGTCTTGAAGAGATCCCGCAGGCTCTCGCTGCTGTCTTTCCCCTCGGCGTCGCTGAGGCTGCTGTCCTTCTCCTGCAGGGATTCGTCAAGCTCGGCATCGACCCGCTGGAAGGTCAGTTCCTCATGGCGGTATTCAAGCCAGGGGATGAACTGGGTGTCGATAAAGGTGTCTGCCAGCAGCACCTCAGCTCCCTGGCCTTGCCATAGGGCCAAGGCACCAGCCTGTCCGGCCTCATCGGTGCAGTAAAGGATGCGCTTGTCGTTGTCGGTGCTCAGGCGTGAGCGGTACCCGGCCAGGGTGGTGAAGCGCTTGCCTCCTTCGGCTTCCACTGGATCTGGGTTTTCACCGACTCCGCTGGAAGCAGTGGTGCCGTAGAGGACCAGCTCGGCGACTTGATCGGCAAATTTCTCATCCTCCATGGCACCGATCTTGATGAAGGGTGCCAATGACTCCCAGCTCTCGGCGTAGCGCTTGGGATCGTCGCGGTGCAGTTGCTTGAGACGATCGCCCACCTTCTTGGCAACAAAACCGCCGATTGAGCGCACACGACGGTCGGTCTGCAGCGCTGAACGGCTCACATTCAGGGGAATATCCGGTGAATCAATGACACCGCGCAACGGCAGGAGGTACTTGGGTACCACCTCTTTAATGGAGTCGCTGACAAACACCTGGTTGCAGTAAAGCTTGATCTCCCCTTTTTCCCAGTCGGCGCGGCCGGTGGATTTAGGGAAATAGAGAATGCCCTGGAGGTTGTAGGGATAGTCCGTGTTGAGGTGCACCCACAGCAGTGGATCGCCTTGGAAGGGGTACAGGTAGCGGTAGAGCTCGATGTAGTCCTCGTCGCTCATCTCTCTGGGGCTTTTGCGCCATGGAGCCTCCCGCTTATTCACCGCCTCCCCTTCCAGTTGCACCTCCACTGGCATGAAGTCGCAGTAAGTGCTGATCAGGGTGCGGATGCGGGAAGGTTCGATGTACTCAATCTCTTCTTCCTGCAGATGCAGGATCACATCGGTGCCGGGCTCACTACGCTCAGCGGCCTCGAGACTGAAATTCGGGGAGCCGTCGCAGCTCCATCGCACCGCCTCAGCATCCGATCTAGCGCTGAGGCTCACCAGTTCCACCTGGCTGGCCACCATGAAACTGGAGTAGAAGCCAAGTCCGAAGTGGCCGATGATCGCGTCGCCTTCGCTCTTGTACTTCTCCAGGAATTCTTCGGCGCTGCTGAATGCAACTTGGTTGATGTATCGCTTGACTTCATCGGCGGTCATGCCGATGCCGTTGTCGCTGATGGTGAGCGTCTTGGCCTCACGATCGATGCGGATACTGATCAGTCCTTCAGGCCCTTCGCTGCAGTCACCGGCCATGGCCGCCATGCGGCGCTTGTTGATGGCATCGGTGCCGTTGCTGACCAGCTCCCGAAGAAACACCTCATGGCCGCTGTAAACGGCCTTTTTGATGATCGGGAAGATGTTCTCGGTATGGATCTGGATCTGGCCCTGCTCGAGCACCGACATGAGCTGCGTAGTTACTGAACCCTGAACCTAGGGAGTGCCCGGGCCTGACTCAATGGCTTTGATGGAGAGAAGCCCGAACTGTCCGTCGCTCAGTTGGTGGTTTGCAGATCTGGACGCTCTTCGGGCACGATCGCTCCCTCCACAGGGCAGACCTGAAGGCAGATGCCGCAGTCAATGCAGGTCTGGAAGTCAATCCAATAGAAGCCGGTGCCCTTGCTGTTGGCTCCCTGACCCGGGTGAATGCAGGCCACTGGGCAGGCGTCGACGCAATCAGCAATGCCCTCGCACACATTGGTGACGATGGTGTGGGCCACTAGATCGACTTCGATGCCTGCTGATCTTAAAGATCAGCCCAGCCAAACCAGCTGGCCCCCGCGCACTGCAGCGATCTGCTCAGCGTCCATCTGGCTGGGGCATGGGTCAGGCCAGAGCTCGGCTCTTCGCCCCTGACTATGGATCTCCTGCAGCCGGTCCAGCGCTGCCTGAAGCTGATCTCCGCGGCTAAATGCCACCAGTTGCACCGCTTCACCGTCACTGCCGGGCAGGGCACTGCGGCTTTGCAGCAACTGGCGCAGGCCCTCGACCGCAAAGCTGAAACCGACGCCTGTGGCCTGATCATCACCAGGGGTGAAGCGCTGCACCAGCCGGTCGTAGCGACCACCGCTGGCGATGGCCATCGGAGCATGGTCCCCTTGACAGACGAGTTTCACCATTAAGCCGTCATAGAGCGCGAAGTCGGGGTGGAAGGTGGGGTCGAGCTGCAGGCGGATTCCCTGCTCCACTGCCTGCCGCTGAACGGCATTGACCAGTTGGGAGATCTCATGCAGCAGCGTTGAAGTGCCCACCATCTGTTCGAGCTGCGCCAGCACGGTGTGAGGTTCACCGCGTAGGTCCATCACCGCGAGATAGCGCTGCGCCAATCCCTGTTCCAGATCCATCGCTTTAAGGCTGACCCGATCAAGTCCGCAAAGCACATGACGCAAAGCAGGTTGCAGAGCTTCGGGAGCACCACTGAGCAGCAGGTCAAGCAGGCCCTGGTGGCCGATCAGCAGCGTCGGGGACTGGTCCGCACTGAAAGGAAGCCCTCTTGCCGCATCAAGTAGCAGGCGGAGCAATTCGCTGTCCCCCGCCAGTCCAGGGGCACCCATGAGTTCGACGCCGCTCTGCAGGTCCTCGGCGATTCGGATGCCCTGATCTTCAATCCGTTCAGCCTTGAAGGTTGTTCCGCGGTAGTGCAGCCTCAGCGGACGAGGCATTGCAGCCAGACGGGTACAGGCTGCCCTGGCGATGCTGGCCGTCATTTCCGGCCTCAGGCCAAGTGGCTCATCAGCCACCACCTGGAGCACCTGGCTGGATTCAATCGCCCCACCCGCTTCAAGGGTGTCAAGACGCTCAAGGCTCGGAGGCATCACCTCCGCATAGCCCCAGCGGTTGTAAACGGCAGCCAGTTGTTCACAGATCCAGCGGTTGGCTCCGACATCACGGGGGAGCAGGTCCTGGGCACCACTGGCGGGCTGAAGGGCCATTGGATCGCTGTAGCTGCGGCCAGATCCTATGGACCGGTGGGCCGTCTCAACTTGTTGCAGGCGGGATGGAGGCGTTGTAAAGCTCGGGCGGTAGTGGCTTGCACTGGGCCAGTCCGTCGATCAAGGCACTCTGCAGAGCTTCAGGACAGGCCAGCACACGGCCGTTGCTCAGATCGAGTGGTTGGCCGCTGTAGTCGCAAACCACACCACCAGCGGCTTCCACCAACGCCACACCGGCTGCGAGATCCCACGGCTGAAGCCCCCGCTCCCAGTAGCCATCAAGGCTGCCTGCCGCGACGAAGGCCAGATCGAGTGAGGCAGCACCCCCACGGCGGACTCCATGGGTGATGTGGGAGAAATGGCAAAACTCGCTGTAGTTGTTATCCACAACTTCACGGCGGTCATAGGCGAATCCCGTCACCAGCAGGGCATCGCTCAGTGCACTGCAGCTTGAGACTTGAAGAGGTTCACCGTTGCATGTGGCTCCCAGCCCGCGACCGCCGCGGTAGTGCTGCTGCACCCCTGGAGCCACCACAGAGCCAAGTATTGGCCTGCCGAGATGCAGTAATCCAACTGAGCAGGCAAAGAACGGAAAACCGTGGGCGTAGTTGGTGGTGCCATCGAGTGGGTCGACGCACCACTGCAGTTCCTCGCTGCTGCCTTGGGATAGACCGCTTTCCTCTGCCAGCACACCGATGTCTGGTGTTCTCTCGGCGAGTACCTGCAGCACTGCCGCCTCTGCGGCCAGGTCGGCCTCGGTGACCAGATCACCGGGGCGCCCCTTGCTGCGGATCTGGTTGAGGGATCGCCAATGCGCAGAGAGCACGTTCCCTCCAGCATCGGCCGCTTCGCTGGCCACCTCCAGCAGCTGCTGCCAGTCCATGCTCATTCCTCTTCCAGGGGGATAGCCCGCCGAACCTGACCTTTGCCAAAGGCATTGCCAAATTGCAGCATGTAGACCTCATCTTCGTCTTGGGTCTCCACCGTCAGGGGGCCCTTCACCCTGGCGACGCAGAGCAATCCGTAGCCTTGGCTGCGCAGCTCATGAGATAGGCCAAGGGCTTCACGCTGATCAAGTTCTCCGCTCAACACGCGCACTGCACAGGTGGTGCAGCATCCATTTCGGCAGCTGAAGGGCAATGGCTTGCCTGCGGCTTCAAAGCCCTCGAGCACGTAGCGGCCCTCCTCGAGCTCGGCCTGAAGCACCGTGCCGTGTTGCCGGTCGTGGACAGTGACCGTGTGTCGCACACTCATGGATTGCGGCGAAGTTGGACTGCTAGGTTGCCAGCTGCACAGCAGGACTGTGCCGGGGAGAGGTGGCCGAGTGGTCGAAGGCGCAGCACTGGAAATGCTGTATAGGGGCAACTCTATCGAGGGTTCGAATCCCTCCCTCTCCGTTC
>NHBY01000004.1 GCA_002168155.1 Synechococcus sp. TMED19
TTGCTGCGCCCGCCCTCGATCTGGTTGTCCTTGTCATCACCGGTGATCACATCATCACGTTGACCAGCTTCCACATCTTTGATGCCGCTGAGTTCATCAGTGCCGGAGGCGGTGCCGAGCATGAGATTGACGTTGATGTCGTCGGTGGTGGCGGACAGGGAGGTGATGCAGTTGCAGCCCTCACTGTCAAGGTAGATGTCATTGAGACTGCCAAGGCAGCCAACGATCAAATCATCATTATTGAGTGATCAATTGATTCATCACCATTGATGTCAATTTTTCGATTTAGACCCACTGCCTAGGGCTGTATGCCAGTGGCCTGAGTTTCAGGCGTCTTGGGCTGCTGATTTGTCACGTTTTAGCTTTCGGGGAAGAGCAGTTCGGCTAGTTCCTCGGCATCGACGTCATAGGCGCGGGCCAGAGTGCTCTCCACCGTGGAAGTGACCTCGGCAGGCAGGAAGCGCAGGGAGTTCATGGCGTCCTCTGCGATTTCCTCGCTGGCCAGCTTTTCGCCTTCTGGATTGAGCTTTTCGTCATTGAGAACAGCCAGAACCCAACTCTGGTAGGCGTACACCAGATCGGACAGTTCGAGATCGGGATCGTTGAGATCGAGGGCCATGCCGGCGCTTGCAACGTTTCTAGTCTGCCTGCAGAAGTCCGTTCTGCAGGCCAATCAGGACAGCCTGGGTGGAGCAGTGGGCTCCGAGCTTGCTGTAAAGCTGCCTCTGATACCCCTTCACGGTGCTCAGCTGCAGCCCCAGCCGCCGTGCTTGTTGCTTGCTGGATTCATAGTGCTGCAGCCCTTCCAGCACTTGCTGCTCCCTGCCTGTCAGCTGGGGCTGGGTTAGCGAATCATCGCTGCGCAGAGCCGGATCAATGAAGCAGCCACCGTGCTCCAGGTTCTCCAGGGCCTTCAGCACCACACCGCGGCCCAGTTGCTTGCCACTGCAGGCGGCATCGATTCCCAGATGCAGAACTTGTTTCCAGGCAAAGCGCTGAGCTTCCCGCACGATCAGCAGCGTGCGCAGGTTGGGCTGTTCTGCCTTGCATCGCCTGATCAAGTTGATGCCATTGCCCTCATCAAGCCTGTCCTGGCAGATCAGTAGCTCCGGCCGGTGACGCAGCACCAGACTCAGCCCTTCCTCTTCTGTGGTGCAGGCTCCCAGCAGCTTGGGTCCGTGCTGCAGCACACACACCTGGCTCACCAGCAGGGGCCAGCTGCTGCTGCAAAGCACCAGTCGCCGGTTCTGTAGCAGGGCCTCCCCTTGCCGGCGTCTCGCTTCCACCACCGCTAGTGAGGGAGTGAGGTCCATGGCGGGAGAGGTGCTGCTTTGCTGGTAGGAGAGGGAGATTGTGATCCGGTAAGGCCCGATGGGCACCTCGTCAGCTCAGGACCTGCAGGGGGCGTTGCTCCATTTCGCTGTTGAGGAACTCGTGCGCCGTGAGCGCCAGGCATTTGAGCCGCTTTGGACCCGTGAGAGCTGGGCCAAATTCTTGATCTGGCTCTCGCTTCAGTGCGGCGTTGGAGTGAGCCATGACGAGCTCGAGGCGTTTGCCCATGCCCTTGGTCCGGTGCTCACTGGCCGCTTGCGGCGGTTGTTTTTTGAGCGGGAGCTGGGGGACCTCGACCTCAAGCTGATGGCAGATCCGGCTGAAGACCAGGTGCTGGTGATGCCCTTAGGGCCGCCTCGGGCGTTGCCCGAGGCTGAGGTGCTGGCTGCATTGGAGCAGGTCCAGCTCAAGCCCCTGGTCCTGATGGATGCAAGTCGCTGGCAGCAGCTCGAGGCGCTGGTGGCGATTCCTTGGCAACCGAGTTGAAGCTTGCGTTGCCTCTTTGGTGAGTACTAGTGCAGTGAGCATCATGTTCAGCAGCAGTAGGGGTGGGAATGGCTTCGCTGGATGAGCGTTTGCTGAAGTCACGGGGTTGGGTATGGATTTGCCGCTGTCTGATCTGGTTCATCGCCATTGGTTTTCTTGCGTCTGAGACGCGTGAGGTGTTTCAGCTGCAGCAGATCACGCAATTAACGCAATTTGCGTTGTTCTTTTTGTTGGCAAATTATCAACTCAGCATTGCGCGTTATCACCAGGCTGGGCGTGATGATGCCCTTGCTCTCAAGCTCAAGTCCTGCAGTCTGCAGATGTTCTTTGCGTCGGTGCTTGCGGTGTCTGATGCTGCACTCGATGAGTTGATTCATTCGATCGTGACGGCACCTGTCGCAGCAGGAGGTCTCTTGACAGGCACTTTGTTTGTTGTTGGCTGGCTCATTAATGTGGCGATGATTTTGATGGCCGCACTGTCATTGGATCGCACGATTCGTCTTTTGGGCCGCAATTTGAGAGGCGCATAGCTCGTATTGCATCAGAGCGACGCCAGCTCGGCCTTAGGTCTTGCCCTCTCTTTTGCGAGCATGGCTCCTTCGCGCCGCGCCGCAGCAGTGACTGACTTGGCCAAGACCTATGACCCCCAGGCCACGGAGGCGCGCTGGCAGCAGGGCTGGGAGAACTCCGGTGCTTTTCACCCGGACCCCAAGGCTCCTGGCGAGCCCTTCTCGGTGGTGATCCCCCCGCCGAACGTGACCGGCAGCCTGCATATGGGCCATGCCTTCAATACGGCCCTGATCGACACGATCGTGCGCTTCCAGCGCCTGCAGGGGAAGAACGTGCTCTGCCTGCCCGGCACGGATCACGCCTCGATTGCTGTGCAGACGATCCTCGAAAAGCAGCTCAAGGCTGAGGGCAGCAGCAAAGAGGAGCTGGGTCGTGAGGTTTTCCTTGAGCGTTGCTGGGACTGGAAGGCGGAAAGCGGCGGCCGCATCGTCGGCCAGTTGCGCCGGCTGGGCTATTCCGTTGACTGGCAGCGAGAGCGCTTCACCCTCGATTCCGGTTGCAGCGAAGCGGTCATCGAAGCTTTCGTGAGCCTGCACGAGCAGGGGCTGATCTACCGCGGTGAATATCTGGTGAACTGGTGCCCCGCCTCCGGCTCGGCCGTCAGTGATCTAGAGGTCGAGATGAAGGAGGTGGACGGCCACCTTTGGCATTTCCGTTATCCCCTCAGTGATGGCAGCGGTCATCTGGAGGTGGCGACCACCCGCCCGGAGACGCTCCTTGGTGACACCGGCGTGGCGGTCAATCCCTCTGATGAGCGTTACAGCTCCCTGGTGGGTCAGACCTTGACGCTGCCTCTGGTGGGTCGCGAGATTCCGATCGTGGCCGATGAGCATGTGGATGCTGAGTTCGGCACCGGCTGCGTCAAGGTGACGCCAGCCCATGATCCCAACGACTTCGCGATTGGTCAGCGCCACGGCCTGCCATTGATCACGGTGATGGCGAAGAACGGTTCGATGAACGCCGAGGCCGGTGAGTTCTGTGGACTCGATCGCTTTGAAGCCCGTAAGGCCGTGGTGGCCGCCATGGATGCGCAGGGTTTCCTGGTGAAAGTGGAGGACCACCGGCACAGCGTTCCCTATTCCGATCGCGGCAAAGTTCCGGTGGAGCCCTTGCTCTCCACCCAGTGGTTCGTCAAGGCGGAGCCGCTGGCTGCCCGTTGTCGCGAGGCTCTCGATCAGTCCAAGCCCCAGTTCGTGCCCGAGCGCTGGAGCAAGGTGTACCGCGACTGGCTGACCGACATTCGCGACTGGTGCATTAGCCGTCAGCTGTGGTGGGGGCACCGCATCCCAGCCTGGTTTGTGATCAGTGAAAGCGGCGGCCGCTACACCGACGGCACTCCCTATGTGGTGGCTCGCAATGAAGTCGAGGCATTGGAGAAAGCCCGGGCCCAGTACGGCGCGGACGCCGAGATTGAGCAGGACGAGGATGCGTTGGACACCTGGTTCTCCAGCGGTCTGTGGCCCTTTTCCACCCTGGGCTGGCCTGAGCAGGACGCCGCTGATCTACAGCGCTGGTACCCCACCAGCGTGCTGGTCACGGGCTTTGACATCATCTTTTTCTGGGTGGCCCGGATGACGATGATGGCCGGCGCCTTCACCGCAAAGACGCCGTTTGCCGATGTCTATATCCACGGGCTGGTGCGCGATGAAAACAACCGCAAGATGAGCAAATCAGCAGGCAATGGCATTGATCCGTTGCTGTTGATTGATCGCTATGGAGCCGATGCGCTCCGCTTTGCGCTGGTACGCGAGGTGGCTGGTGCTGGTCAGGACATCCGCCTGGACTACGACCGCAAGAGTGAGACCTCCGCCACGGTGGAGTCCTCGCGCAACTTCGCCAACAAGCTCTGGAACGCCACGCGTTTTGCGCTGATGAACCTTGGTGGTGAAACCCCCGCCAGTCTTGGTGCGCCCGATCCGTCGTCTCTGCAGCTGGCCGACCGTTGGATCCTTTCGCGTCTGGCCAGGGTGAATCGCGATAGCGCCGAGCGCTATGGCAGCTATGGCCTCGGGGAAGCGGCCAAGGGGTTGTATGAGTTTGCTTGGAACGAGGTCTGCGACTGGTATCTGGAGTTGAGCAAGCGGCGCCTCAATCCCGGCGAAAATCCAACCCCAGAAGCCATTGCTGATCAGCGCACGGCCCGACAGGTGCTGGCTCAGGTGATGGAGCAGTTGCAGCTGATGTTGCATCCGTTGATGCCCCACCTCAGCGAGGAGCTCTGGCATGCCCTGACCGGTGCCGATGAGGCCACCTATTTGGCCTTGCAGCGCTGGCCCGAACTGGATGCGGCNGCTCTGGATGACGAGCTCGAGCGTTCCTTCAACGAGTTGTTCGAGGCGATTCGCGTGGTGCGTAATCTGCGCGCTGTGGCTGGCCTCAAGCCATCTCAGGCTGCACCTGTCCTCTTTATTACAGCTCGGCCTGAGCTGGCGGCGTCGCTGGAGCGAGCCAGCGCTGACATTGCAGCGCTAACGCGTGCCGAACGAGTGGAGGTGCTCAGCGAAGCGCCAGTGGGCCGTGCCCTCGCCGGAGTTAGCGGTGAGCTGCAGGTGTTGCTGCCGATTGACGGTCTTGTCGATCTTGAGGCCCTCAAAGGTCGCCTCTCCAAAGACTTGGCCAAGGCTGAGAAGGAGATCAGTGGTCTGCAGAAGCGGCTCGGTAATCCCAATTTTGCTGGCAAGGCGCCGCCGGAGGTCGTGGAAGAGTGCCGCGCCAAGCTGGCGGAAGCTGAAACGCAGGCCGAGCTGGCTCGCCGGCGACTGGATGATCTCGGCTGATCAGCTGAGGCTTGTTTAGGAGCTTGTGGAAGGGCTGGTTGTTATTCCTGGAGTTGGATAAAGGGTCATGGATGGGAAGGCAAAGTCAGCATCATGAGATTTCACGATGTTGGCAATTAGTAGAAAGATCTCTTGCTGTTGATCAAGCCAGTCGCTCCATACCGTCGTCTTGGTGAAGCAATAGACCATTAAGTTGATCGAGGATGAATCCCACTGGTTGAAGTTGACCAAGATGGTTTGGTCTTGGTCGATCGAATGATGGTTTTCGAGAAGTTGCCGTATGTCTTTGCAGATGAGGTCAATTCTCGAGATATCTTCGTAGCGCAGGCCAATATCTACTTTGATGCGCCGATTGTACATCTGGCCAGGATTCTCAATTGGATTGGTGGCAAAGATTGCATTGGGAATATAAAGAGGTCGGCGGTCAAAGGTGCGAAGACGTGTGTGATACCAGCCGATGCTTTCCACTGTTCCTTCCATNCCATTGGTGCTGATCCAGTCGCCTTCTTTGAACGGGCGATTGAAAAACAGCATGAAGCCAGAGAGGAAATTTTGTGAGATCTGTTGGGTGCCAAAGCCAATGCCAATTCCTGCGCCGCCCAGCAATGTTGCGACTGCTGTTGAGGAGACTCCAAAGGTCACCATGAGTGCAGCGCCAGTGAGAATGATGATTAAAATTGTGAAAATNCTTTCCAGTAGCCTGATGAGCATGATCTCATCTTTTGGGTCTTCGATCTGAAGCCAGTTCTCAAATCGCTTTGATCTAAATACAACATTCCCTACCCTGATGAATGCCCAGCCAATGGCGATAATTGTCAGGCTTGCTGAAACCTGAAGGCTTAGAGATCCATCAAATCGATCTCCACGGCTTGCGAGTAAACGTGCCAACCAGCCGAGATAGAGCGCCGTGCTTAGGCCCAGCATCAAGGGCAGTCGCAAAGCGTGAACGAGTCGAGCACCGATGTGCCGACTGCGCATGGAAATAAAAGAGAGAACGATCCAAAGGGCTACAAGGCTGATGGTCCCTGCTGCGACGCCAGGATTGGTTTGGAAATAACTTAGTCCGCTGAATAGCGGATGTTTTGTCATTAGTAATTGCGGCAAGACGTCGGTCAACGGTTACCCCAGATTTTATAGAGATCAGCTATTTCGCCTGGTTTGTCTTTGTTCATTTGACCTTGCGCTCGGCTTCCATTGATTCCCGCCACGATGGTGCTCGTTCGCCAAGCCTCAAGGCCATGCTTGATTCCATGCCCTGGCTTGAGGCGGCTCTCAATGCTTTGCGCACTCCCTGGGGAGCGGTGCTCTTTGTGCCGCTCTATGCCCTTTGGGTGACGCTTCTGCTGCCTGGGGTGTGGGCTTCGATGCTGGCTGGTGTCCTTTATGGGGCCTGGGGCGGCAGTCTTGTTGTGTTTCTTGGGGCCAGTCTTGGGGCTGAGGCGGCTTTCCTGCTGGGTCGCCATTGGTGGCGTGATTGGGCCAAGCGGCGCTTGCAGGCCCTGCCCAAGCTGCAGGCCGTGGAGCAGGCCGTCAGTCGCGAAGGGCTGCGGTTGGTGTTGTTGACGCGCCTTTCTCCGGCGTTTCCCTTCAGTTTGCTGAACCTGGCCTATGGCCTCAGTGCTGTGTCCCTGCGTGACTACAGCATCGGTTTGATTGGAATCATCCCGGGCACCGTGCTGTTCTGCGGTCTTGGTGCTCTCGCTGGAGATGTGGCGCGTTTCGGTGCCGTGTTGGCCGGTGAAGCCGACTTCCAGACTTGGGCGCTGCGGGCGGTGGGGGTGATCGCAACCCTGGCTGTGGTTTGGCTGGTCGGACGAGCAGCCCAGCAAGCTCTAGCCGAGGCGAGCGAGGAGGCTTAAGAACTCGGCAGACGCCAGTCGCGCACTGCTGCGATGACCACAAACCAGCCAAGGCGCACCTTGGCGAGCATCCCCTCTCTGGTGGCCAGCTCGGCGAACTTGGCCCGGCCGCAGTCGGTCTTGATCCAGCGGTTGATGAGAGGTTCGTTCATGGTTTCAGCAGTTGCTGTAGCCCTGTTTCATCGATCACGCTGATGCCGAGCTTGGTGGCTTTTTCCAGCTTGCTGCCCGCTTCTGCTCCTGCCACTACACAGCTGGTCTTTTTACTGACCGAGCTGGTGACCTTCCCCCCGGCCGCTTCGATGAGCCCCTGGGCCTCACTGCGGCTCAGTGTTGGCAGCGTTCCGGTCAAGACAAATGTTTTGCCGGTCAGGGGTCCGGGGCCATCGCTTGCGTTGCCGTCGTCGATGGCCGCAAGCGGCAGGCTCAAGTCCGTTAGCTGTGCCATCAGGTCCTGGTTGGCGGATGTGCTGCACCACTGCTGCAGCGACTGGCTGATCTCCGGGCCGATGCCGTACAGCCCGTTGAGGCTCTCTTCATCAGCGGCCTGCAGGGTTGTCCAGCTGGGGAAGGCAGCAGCCAGGGTCTTGGCGTTGACACTGCCAACGTGNTGAATTCCCAGGGCGTAGAGCAATCGGTGCCAGGGCCGCTGTCGCGAGGCCTCCAGTGCGGCCATCAAGTTGGTGGCGGACTGCTCACCCATGCGCTCAAGGCTGGCCAGNAGTGCGGCATCGAGGCGGTAGAGGTCGGCGATCGAGCCCACCAGGCCCCGATCCACCAGCTGCTCAATCAACTTGCCGCCCANGCCGTCGACGTCCATGGCATCACGGCTGACCCAGTGGCGCAGAGCGCCGCGCAGAATCGCCGGGCAGCTGCTGTTGACGCAGCGNGTNGCGGCCTCTCCGGCCTCCCGCACCAGTAGCGAGCCGCATTCTGGGCAGTGGCGGGGGAGTTCCAGGCGTTCGGCCTCAGCAGAGCGCAGCTCGCTTAGAACNCGGACTACTTCAGGAATGATCTCGCCGGCCTTGCGNACGACGACGGTGTCGCCGGTATGCAGATCAAGCTCCTGCAGCCGATCAGCGTTGTGCAGCGTGGCGCGGCTGACGCTGGTGCCGGCCAGGGCCACCGGCTCGAATTCCGCTACCGGCGTCACCTTGCCNGTGCGCCCAACCTGGGCCACCAAGCGNAGCAGCCGGCTTGGTGCCTCCTCAGCGGCGTATTTCAGGGCGATNGCCCAGCGCGGTGCTTTTTGCGTGAATCCCGCNAGCTGCTGGCGCTCCAGCGAGTCGAGCTTCACCACTACGCCGTCAGTGGCGTAAGGCAGCTGGTGACGCTTCTCCTCCCAGCGCTGGTAAAAGTCGATCACCCCCGCTGCCCCGCTGGCGCGTTCACGGTGGGGATTGACGCGAAAGCCCGCGGATTCAAGCCATTGCAGTGCCTCCCACTGANTGGCCGGTCCNTCCACTTCCGCTGGCAAGTGAAGGGTGTAGGCGAAGAAATCGAGCCGCCGCGAGGCCACCACCTTGGGATCGAGCTGGCGCAGGGTGCCGGCGCAGGCATTNCGGGGATTGGCAAAGAGGGCTTCACCGCGACCTTCACGCTCGGTGTTGATGGCAGCAAAGGTGTCATCGGGAATAAAGGCTTCGCCGCGCACCTCCACCCAGGCCGGTGGCTGGTCCAGGCGCAATCGCAGCGGCACGCTCTGGATCGTGCGCACATTGGCCGTGATTTCCTCACCGCGGCGTCCATCGCCGCGGGTGGCGGCACGCACCAGCAAGCCCTCTTGGTAGCTCAGGGCCAGGGCATTGCCGTCGATCTTGAGCTCGCAGACAAATTCCCTGCTCTGCTCCTTGCTGTCTTCCAGCTGGCGTGCCAGCCGTTCATCCCAGGCTTGCAGTTCTTCTGGGTTGAAAGCGTTATCAAGGCTGAGTAGTCCAATGCGGTGCTCAACGCTGCTGAAGCCTGCAGCCGGTGCTCCACCGACCCGCTGGGTCGGACTGTCGGGGGTGGCCAGTTGGGGATCGCTCTGCTCAAGCTCCAGCAGTTCCCTGTAGAGGCGGTCATAGACCGCGTCCTCCATCTCGGGTGCATCGAGTACGTAGTAAGCGTGGGCTGCCTGGTTCAGCAGTTGGCGAAGCTCCCCTGCGCGTGCCAGGGCAGCGGCGTCGGGCAAGGCAGGCATGGGTGCGGCTTCAGCTATTCACTAGGGCGATTCGCTCAACCCGCCAGTTGTCATCCACCTTGGTGAAGGTGAAATCCAGCGGCAGCTCCTCACCACCTTCGCTTTTGAGCTTGACGCTGAGCATGATCATGCCCTCTTGGATGCGGGGGCGACCCGAGCGCAGATTCCGGTACTTGTTGAGCTTGAGGCCGGCTAGGAAGCGGATGAATTGCGCTCGGTTGACGTGCTGGCGATAGCTCTTGGTGGTCAGCAGGTAGGCAGCGTCCACCTGGCCGGAGGCGATCTTGGTGAAGAACTGCTTGATCAGTGGATTGATGCCTCGGGCGCTGATCACCAGTCGCACCGCACTGATGGTCCAGTAGAGGAGCAGGGCACCAGCACCGGCCAGCAGCAGCTTGGTGCCGAGACTGCGAACCAGTGACCAATCCAGATCCATGGGCAGGGGCGGGCATCGTGCGCTCTGGCACGAGTCTGCAGGACGGAGGCCCGCATCGGTCGCACAATCTGTCCCATGCCCCTGCATCCCCTGCCTCCGTTGTTCCATCGGCTGGACCGGGAGCATTTCGAAGGGCAGCTCGCTGGGCTGCACCAGCCTGAGCTGCGCATCCGCTGGAGTGATGGCCGCATGACCCGTACGGCAGGGCTCTATCGCCGTGGACCTGGGCTCAGCGAGATCGTGCTGTCGCGCCCGCTGTTGGTGCCCCTGCCGCTGGAGGCCACCCTCAGCACCCTTTGTCACGAAATGATCCATGCCTGGGTGGATCGTGTTTTGAGGGTTCGGGAGGCCCATGGCCCCAACTTCCGCGCCTCTATGCAGCGCATCAATCGTGCTCAGCAGCAGTTTGAGGTGAGCCTGCGGCATCGCTATCCCCTGCCGGCAGTGGTGGCCGGGTGGATTGCGGTCTGTCCGTCCTGTGGTCGTACGGCCTCCTACCGGCGCCGTCGTCAGGGCTTGGCCTGTCGCCCTTGCTGTGAGGCCCACAACGGTGGCCGTTGGGATCAGCGCTTTGCCCTCAGCTTTGTGCGGGCACCGGAGGCCTCCAGTGGCTGAATTTCTTGCGGGTGTGGTGGTGAGTGGCTGGGTGATCAGCCTGCTGGGCATGGGCCGGGAGGCTGCCCTGCGCACGAAGCTGCCTAGGGTGAATTCAAGGCATTGAAGTCAGATGGCTGAGCGCTTCTTCGAGGGTGGTTTTGAAGAGCGCATCGAAGGCTGGATTGATCGTGGCCGCGAGTTTGGTCGCGATCTGGTGAACGATGTGGCTGGCCCCCGTGCTGGTGGTCCCCGGCGCCGTCGCCNCCTAGAGGCGGTTTCCCGCCGCGGCCAGCAGGCTGCTGAAGCGGTTCCCGGCTGGGGTGGCGATGACGATGGTTGGCCTGACGACGAATTGTTCAACCTGCCCCGCTGGCAGCGGCCAGAGCCCTCCCGGCCTGCCCCACCGGATCCCCTCAACAGCACTCCGCCTCGCCGGGAGGAGCGTTCGCCGCAGCGGCCCTTGCCCCGCTCCAGCCGCCGCCGCTCCCAGGTCTGATTACCGCGGCTTAATGCCTTGAGCGAACCCTCCAGGGCAGCCGTTGCTGTCTCATGAGTCAGTTAATCGTTCTGGGTTTTGATGCCCCAAGCGAAGCCGAGGAGGTTCGCCGTGAGCTGGTGGAGCTGCAGCAGGACCACCTGATCGCCCTGGAGGACGCTGTTGTGGTGGTGCACCACAACGACGGCAAGGTGGAGCTGCGTCAGGCCTACAACCTCACCGCAGCTGGAGCGGTTAGTGGTGGGTTCTGGGGCACCTTGGTGGGTTTGCTTTTCCTCAACCCGCTGTTGGGGGCCGCCGTAGGAGCTGGGGTCGGTGCCACCTCCGGTGCCCTCACTGACCTGGGTATTAATGACGGTTTCTTGAAAGAGGTGGGCGAGACCCTCAAGAGCGGCACAGCAGCCCTCTGCTTGCTGGTCAAGGAAGCCACCGAGGATCGGGTGGTGGAGAAGCTGCGCCGTCATGCCCCGCATGCGCGCTTGCTGCAGACCAACCTCAGCCACACCGATGAGGATCAGCTCAAGGAGCTGCTGGAGAAAGCCAGCCAGCAGGCCGAGGCTTTGCGGCTCAACTGAGGGGTGCCANCAGCGGCTTTTGATCGCTGCGGCTGATCACCACCACCCCTGGCCGCGGCACCGCACCGGCTTTGCTGCTGGGCCAGTTGGAGCCCAGCGGTACCCAGCGCAACTGCTCGAGAGGTTCCCCGTTGCTGAGTTGCAAGTTGAAGGTGCGGGCTTCTGTNGCGTCGGCAGCGCGGGCGCCATGGCGCTCGCCGGGGTGCTGAACGGCCAGGAAGAGGTTGTCGCCACTGGGGGTTAGAGCCAGGCCGGTGAGTTCGCATTCCACCGGGCCGGTGGCAAAGCACAACGCNTTTCCGGCCTGAGGTCCGCTGGTGGGGATGACCCAGCAGTTGTTGTTGCCAAAGCTGCCGCCGTTCTTGTCGCTGTTCTGGGTGCTGGTGCCGATGTCGGTCACCATCCAGAGGTCTCCGCCGGGATCTACGGCCAGGTTGTCGGGGTTGGCAAACCCNAGGCCGCCGTCCTGGGGTTTGCCGCCTGTGGCCACCATCTGCCAGCGGAACTGATCGCCAGAGCCTGGTGTCAGACGCATGATCCAGCCCTCGTTCCAGGGGGTCTGGCCTTGGGGCCCCTTAAAGATCGCCATATCCGGTGTCCCATTGCTGCCGGGTAGCCCTGAGGTGAAGGTCACCAGCAGATCACCGCTGAGGGGGTCGATCACGGTGTCCTCCGGCCTGGCCGTGGGGGTGATGCCGGCGGCATTGGCGGCCAGGTGTGCATCGATCAGTAAGGCTCCGAGCTGGGCCTCGCCTTCACCGACATAGAGATCACCAAGGGTGCGGTAGCGCTGGCGGTAGGCCTTGCGTTGGGCTTCGCTGCTGAGCTGCTCGGCGCCGCCTAGTTCGCGGTTGCTGTGGGGCAACGGCGCCGGGGCCGGCAGTGGGTCTACCGCTGTCTCCGCCCGAAGCGCCCGCCAGCTGCCGCTGCCATCGGGGAGGAACACGGCCCCGTAGAGAGTGCCGCCGGCCAGCAGCCGGCTGTTGGCTGGGTCCTTGGGATCAGTGATGGTGCCGTCGCTGACGAATCGGTAGAGATGACCGCCGCGGCGGTCGCAGCCCGAATAGACCACCAGTGGTTGTCCTGCTTGAGCGGCCACCGCCACCGCTTCATGGCGAAAGCGACCCAGAGCGGTGTGTTTGGTGCCTGGATCGTTGGGATTAGCTGGATCTACCTCCACCATCCAGCCGTACTTGTTGCCNGCTAGCCCAAAGGGGTTGCCCAGGCCGCGGATGCGGCGCTTGCTGCAATGGAACGGCCGTGCGGAGGGCGGAAAGGCGCTGCCATCAGCGTGCACTGCCTCAGGCACCTGGCTCTGGAAGTTCTCCTCGGCGCTGAGCACCGTGCCCCAGGGAGTGGTTCCACCGGCACAGTTGGCAAAGGTGCCGATGATGCGGTCTCCCAGGCCATCGTCGTAGCCGCGGCGCTGGGACAGGCGGAAGACCGCAGCCGCTGGACCTGTGCAGTGCAGCTGTTGAGCGGGGTCATCTAAACCTGCCAGACCGCTGATGCGGCGATCCTCCTGGCCAGGGTCTCGTTGCCAGCGGCCTTCCGCATTGCGTTTCAGCCGGATCACTCCTATCCCCTGATCGGTGAGTGCTTCCCGGGTGAGCAGCTCCACGTCTTTGGCCAGCGGCCCTTCCAGTGGCTGAGACCAGACATCCCAGCTACTGCCGCTGGCTTTGAGGCCAGCCACCACGGCCTCGTAGGGCAGAGGCCGGCCGACGACCTCAGCGAATCCCTGACGCCAGGGCAGAGCGCTGATGTACTCGAAGTTGACCGTCAGCAGGGCACGCTCACCACCCTGGGGCAACAAGGCGAGGTAGTCGTTGTTGTAGCCAAAGCGGCTGGAGCCCACCGGTTCGCCCCAGCTGGCCAGGAGGCTCTGCTGATAGCCAGGCGGCAGCTCAAGGACGTCGCGCACCCGCACCATCCGATAGGCCTGGCGCTGCTGCGCGGGGTTCAGCCCATCACTGGGTAGCGGCAGTGTTGTGCGCAATGGACGGAAGGGCACTCCGCCGCGAGTTGGTTGCCACTGCTCGCGAGTGCCCGCGATTGCTACTCCACCGACNCCGGCCCCCAGCAGCAGCAGGAACTGCCGGCGTTGCAGGGCCATGGATTGGGAATTTCTCTAGCTCAATTCTAGAAGCGTTCAAATCGGTGTTTTCTTGGCAGCTGCAGATACTGAGCGGAACTTTTGGCTAGGGAAGGGGCAATTCGCCCACGAGCAATGGAACCTGCTGTTGTCGGTCTGCTGGCCTTGGGTCTTACCGCCCCGGCTGCTGTCCCTCCTTCAGAGATGGCTATGGCCAAGGAGACGGTAGTGATGCAGGAAGAGGTGATCACAGTGGCCAACCCCTGTAATGACGGCACCCCTTACGTGCATAACTACGGCTCGTTCACGATGCAGCAGTACGGCTTCCAGAGCTGCCCTGTGCCTCTGTTCTGAGCGGACTGACCTGAAAGCCGCTGCCTAGCAGTTGCAGGCGGGCATTCACAGCTGACACCAGGTGGTTGGGCATCTCTTCAGCCATCTGGGCTGGAGAGGCATTGATCGAGGGTGAACCCTCGTCAAGGGCGGCCAGCAGGTCGGCCCATTGCACCACCAGTTGCTGATCATCGACTGCATGAAGCCCAAGGCCTTGGAGCAGTTCAGTGCAGCGTTCGAGATGCCAGAGGGTGGAGCGGTTGGCGTTCTGATCAGGCCGGCGGTAGGCGTAGCCACCATCGATGGCTACATCGTTGGGTAAGCCGTTCTCGTCGCGCATGCCGGCATCAGAGAGCAACTTGCCGCAGGCCACGGCAGAAATGCCGAATCTGCGACCAAGGTCAGTCAGGGTGAGCCAGAGGTTCTGCGTGTCCATGGACCTCCCGCGAATTGAACCAATGCTGGCGCTGTATAAAAGTCGCGCAACCTGTCAACCAGGTATTGCAGCATTCCCGCACACTTTTAGCAAAAGTTCATTATTTTCTGCGTCGACGGTTGGTCCTAGCCAGCGCTCTAGCGCGGGTGAGAAGACTTCACGGATCACCGTCAGTGGTTCCCCCTGACGGAAGAAGCGATAGTGACGACTCCAGTAAGGCCCTTGCCCCTGCAGCCTCTGCTGCAACCACTGGGCCTGCACGAGGGCTAAACCATCCACCTCGCGGAATAGTTCGGCTCGGTTGGCGGTGAGGCTGCGCCAGATCGGGAGTTCCCTGTCTTGCAGATGTTGTTCGGCTTGCTGTTGGTTCCACCAGCTCTCAGCCCAGGCCAGGGTTTCACCGTTGCAACGCAGCCANACCTGACGTCGTAGCAGCGGTGGCTGCAGCTCCTGTACCTCGGCTGGTGTGTGCTGGTCGCTGCCGGTGTCGGCTGCCATCGCCGCGACTTCCACCACCACCGCATGACCCGTCAGCAGCTGCAGATGTCGGGTGGGGCTGCCATCGCCCAGCAACATCAACTGCCAGGGCCCCTGCAGTAAAGAGCCTTGAAGGGTGGGATCACTCCAGAGCACCCGGGGGGATGCCTGCAGCACTCCGCTGGTTGGATCTGAGCTCAATAGGGCTCAATCATGTGTGCGGACGCTAACGGCCCCCCAGGCTCAGTTGCTGACGCTCGCCATCCCGTTCGATCTCCACCTGATCACTGGATACCTNCTNNAGCCTCCAGCCGCTGGCGCCAATCGNTTCTCCCACAGCCGTGCTCACCGAGCCACTGGCTGTGCTGAAGATCGCTGATCCCTCGCTGCCGGGAACCCGTACGACACCAAGTAGTTCCGGTAGCTCAGAAGGTCTTGTCGNTGAGCTCAGGGCATCGCCTTCTCTTCCCGGGGCCTCGGAAACGTTCGCTGGCGGCGGTGCTGCCACAGCCGNCAGCCTGTCGGGGATGGCTACCCGGATTGGTGGCAGGGGCTCAGTCCATGCTGGCGGTGCTGCCGGTTCGCTCTGTGGGGCGGACTTTTGCGGCGGTAGCGATTGAAGGCGCTCAAGCAGTTGTAACTGGCGTTGCTGTTGNAGTTCCTGGCGGGCATTCATCCACTGACGCCACATCAGCAGGGCCACCAGAGCAGCCAGGCTGATGGCCACCGTGCTGGCCATGACAACGCCCAGGACCGCATTGGGGCGCCACTGTTGTTCAGGAGAAAATGTCTCCTGCTGAGGAGTGATTGGCCCAGCAACGGCAACTGCCGGGTGCATTGGCTCAAAGACCCGATCCATCACCTCCTCGGCGCGCAGCTCCCAGTAGGCCCGGCTGCGTTGGTGCCGCGCGTGCAGATCAGTGACAGACGAGGATGACAGGAGTCTGGGCGCGAACGCCCCAAACTATCGATCGACTCCGCTGCTGGCGAGGGGCTGGCTTTCCGTGCTGCGCTCCTGAAGCTCCAGCCATAACAGCAGCGCGGTGACGTCAGCTGGGCTGACGCCGGGGAGCCTTGAGGCCTGGCCCAGATTGAGGGGTTGGGCGGCGTTGAGCCGCTCGCGCGCNTCTCTTGAGAGCGTTGTGATGGCGCTGAAATCAGTGTCAGGCGGAATCGGCCGCTGGCCTTGGCGCTGCACCCGCTCGATCTGTTGGCTCTGACGCGCCAGATAGCCGCTGTANTTCACATCGATTTCTGCTGCCTCGAGTACATCGCGGGGTAACGCTCCATCGGCGAGTCCATGGCGCACCAGATCGGTGGCGTGGAAGCCGGGTCGGCGCAGTAGATCCGCCAGGGTGATCGAACCTTTGATGGCAGCGCCGGTCTGCTCCACCACTGCAGGAGCAGCCGAATCGCTGGCCTTGAGACGGATAGTTTGAAGTCGTCGGGTTTCGTTTTCAATCGCGCCCAGCTTGCGCTCGTACAGCTGCCAGCGCCTTGCATCGATTAGCCCCAGTTCGTGCCCCAGTGGCGTCAGACGTCGATCGGCGTTGTCGCCNCGCAGGACCAAGCGATATTCGCTGCGACTGGTGAGCACCCGGTAGGGCTCACGCAGGTCCTTGGTGACCAGGTCATCGATCAGGGTGCCGATGTAGCTGCCTTCCCGGGGGAAGTGCACCGGCGCCTGGCCGCGGATTAAGCGCGCCGCATTAAGTCCTGCCACCAGTCCCTGGGCTGCGGCCTCCTCATAACCGGTGGTGCCGTTGAGTTGTCCGGCGCTGAACAAGCCCGCTACACGTTTGGTCTGCAGCGATGGCAGCAATTGGGTGGCGGGCANGTAGTCGTATTCGACGTTGTAGGCGGGNCTGAGCATCACGCATTGCTCCAGTCCGGGCAGGGTGCGCAGCAGTTGCAGCTGCAGTCGTTCAGGCAGTCCGGTGGAGAACCCCTGGATGTAAAGCTCCGGGGTGTCCCGTCCTTCAGGCTCCAGGAANATCTGGTGGCTGTCCTTGTCGGCGAAGCGAACGATCTTGTCTTCGATGGAGGGGCAGTAACGCGGCCCCTTGCTGTCAATAAATCCGCCGTAGATGGGGGTGAGGTGCAGGTTGTCCCTGATCAGTTGGTGGGTGGCTGCGGTGGTACGAGTGATGTGGCAGCTCATGGCCTCACCATTGACCCAGGCCTCNGGGTCAAATGAGAACCAGCGGTCATGGGCATCACTGGGCTGCTCTTCCAATCGTTCGAGCGCCACGCTGCGGCGATCCACCCGCGCCGGGGTGCCGGTCTTGAGGCGATCGGTGCTGAAGCCCAGCTCCTGGAGGGCTTCAGTTAGNCCTTCCGCGGGCTGCTCGCCAGCTCGGCCGGCTGGCATCGATTGATTCCCGACCCAGATGCGTCCCCCCAGGAAGGTGCCGGTGGTGAGCACCACGGCCTGAGCTCGGTAGCAGCTTCCGAAGTAGGTACGCACGCCGGTGATGCGTTGATCACCGCATTCGGCGCTGCCTTCGCATAACAGGCCCGTGACCATGGCCTCGCGCAGGGCCAGGTTNGGGGTGTGTTGCAACAGCTGCAGCATCTGGCGGGCGTACTGGCGCTTGTCGGTCTGGGCGCGTAGGGCCCAGACCGCGGGGCCGCGGCTGGCATTCAGTACTCGCTTCTGCAGTGCCGTGGCATCAGCGAGGCGGCCGATGACTCCTCCGAGTGCATCGACTTCATGCACCAGCTGGCTCTTGGCAGGACCCCCGACGGCCGGGTTGCAGGGCTGCCAGGCGATGCGATCGAGATTGAGNCTGAACAGGGCCGTTTGAATTCCTAGGCGAGCTGCTGTGATCGCTGCCTCGCAGCCGGCATGGCCGCCGCCGACCACGATCAGTTCAAAGCTTTCGGTGACCTGCTCGAAATCGCCCATCTCTTCATGATGCCGCCCAGCTGCTGTGCTCAACCGCCGCCGGGGGCTGCCAGGTTGCGGAAGCGGGTGAANTGGGATTCGAACAGCAGCTTCACGGTGCCTACCGGGCCATTGCGGTGCTTGGTGACGATCACTTCGGTGATACCGCGATCCGGGGTTTCCGGGTTGTAGTACTCATCTCGGTAAATCATCATCACGATGTCTGCGTCCTGCTCGATCGAGCCGGATTCCCTCAGGTCGCTGAGCATCGGCCGCTTGTTGGTGCGGCTTTCGACGCCGCGGCTGAGCTGGGAGAGTGCAATCACCGGCACGTTCAGTTCCCGTGCCATTTGTTTGAGGCCACGGGTGATGCGNGAAATCTCNTGCACACGATTATCTGGACTCGACCCTTCCATCAGCTGCAGGTAGTCGATCACCACCAGCCCCAGTTCCTTGCCTTGCTCAGCCATCAATCGGCGGCAGAGGGAGCGCATCTCGAGCACGCCGGCATTGGGTTTGTCATCGATGAAGATCGGCAGCCGTCCCAGGTTGCTGATGCCTTGCCCGAGTAATGGCCACTCCTCCTGATTGAGCCGGCCGGTGCGTAGGCGGCCGCTCTCGATGCCCACCTCCATCGACAGCAGGCGGTAGGTGAGCTGTTCTTTGCTCATCTCCAGGCTGAACATGCAGATCGGCAGGTCGTGCAGCTGGGCCACGTTCTTGGCGATGTTGAGCACGATTGAGGTCTTACCCATGGCCGGGCGCCCCGCCACGATGATCAGGTCACTGCGCTGCAGTCCCTGGGTCATGGCATCGAGGTCGTAGAAGTTGACCGGGATTCCGGCCACAGCGGTGCCCAGTGAGCGGCTCTCGATCTCCTCGAATGTGCGGGTGAGGATCTCGGCGGTGGGGGTCAGTCCGGCGGTGGGTTTGGCCTGACTGATGGCAAAGATCTCCTGCTCGGCCTCGTCGAGCACCTGATCCATCGGTTTGCCTTGATCAAATCCCAGACGGATCACCTGGTTGCCGGAGCGGATCAGCTGCCTCCGCAGGTGCTTATCCATCACCAGCCGAGCCACTTCCTCAATTGAGGCGGTGCTGAGGGTGCGATCCACCAGCTCGCTGAGACGGCTGCTCCCCCCGACTTTCTCCAGCTGGCCGGTGTCGGCGAGCCAGGCCACCATCGCAGTCAGNTCGGTTGGCTTGCCCTGGCTNTGCAGCATCAGGGCGGTGCGGAAGATCTCGCGGTGTGCCCCCAGGTAGAAAGCCTCGGGCTGCAGCACATCAGCCACCCTGCCCATGGCATCAGGGTCCAGCAGGATTCCGCCGAGGATCATTTCCTCGGCCTCCAGGTTCTGGGGGGGGATCTGTTCCGGAGTGGCCTCGAATAGGTCCGTTCCCTCGCGCTGGGGACGCTCCCGTTCTGGGCCGCTCAGGGGTACAGAGACCATCGCGCGTCGGCCGTTAGAAGTTCCATGGTGCCTCCTTCAGCCTGATGTGGCTCAGTGGCTGATGACTTCCAGATTGATTTCAGCCACTACTTCAGGGTGCAGCTTGACGTGCACCTTGTAGTTACCGGTGCGATGCACCTCGGGAACCGTGATGTCACGCTTGTCCACCAGTTTCTTGGTGGCTGATTCGATGGCCTCGGCCACATCGACGTTGGTGACTGTGCCGAACAGCACGTCATCACCACCGGTCTGTTTCTTGACGGTGAAACGACCGATGGTGTCGAGGGCGGTGCGGAAGTCAACCGCTTCCTGCTTGAGGGCCGCTTGGCGCTCGGCTTCTTTGGCNCGGCGGTGCTCCACCTGTTTGAGCACCGCTGGCGTCACAGGCAGGGCCTTGCCGGTGGGAAGGAGGAAGTTCCGGGCGTAACCNGGAGCCACCTCCACNAGATCACCGTTCTTGCCAAGGCTCAGCATGTCTTCGCTGAGAACCACCTGTACGCGCTTCGCCATGGGAACCGGATCCTTACGACTGCCTGAAGGCCAATCCACAAATTTACTGGATAGAGGTTTGCTCAGCCGGCTGGCAGTCGCACTCGGGTAGCCAGGCCCAGTCGCTGCATCAGGCGGATGTGCTGCCAGGTCAGATCGATCTGCCCGGCTTGCAGACCGTGCTTGGCCGAGTGGGGGAAGGCGTGGTGGTTGTTGTGCCAGCCCTCGCCGAAGGTCAGGGCTGCCACCCAGGGGTTGTTGCGTGAGCTGTCACCGCTCTCGTGCACGGCTTCGCCCCAGCAGTGGGTGGCGGAGTTCACCAGCCAGGTGACGTGATAGACGAGCACCAACCGCAGCGGCAGACCCCAGAGCACAAGGGACCAGCCACCGGCACCTGTGACCGTGCCGATCCAGAACAGCAGCCCAGCCAGCGGTAGCTGCAGTAGCAGGAAGTTGTTATTGAGCCAGCGGTAGTAGGGGTCGTGGGCCAGGTCACCGCTCAGGCGCGGCACAGCGGCCATGGCTGGAATCTCCTCGAACATCCAGCCCATGTGGCTCCACCAGAAGCCGCGATTGCTGTTGTGATGATCCGCATCCGTATCGGAGAACTTGTGATGGTGGCGGTGCAGCCCCACCCAGTCAATCGGTCCGTGCTGGCAGCTCAGGGCTCCACAGGTGGCGAAGAAGCGCTCCAGCCATTGGGGGACACGGAAGGCGCGATGGCACAGCAAACGGTGATAGCCGATGGTCACCCCAAGGCAGGCCGTGACCCAATAGAGGATGAGCAGTGTGCTGACAGCCTGCCAGCTCCAAAAGCCAGGGAGCAGTGCGACGAGGGCCAGCACGTGAATGCCCAGCATGAAGCCGACCGTGCCCCAGCGTCGACCGGGATCATCACGGCGATGCTGTTCGCCGGGCCGAGGTTGCAGCAGCTGAGATGAGCGCCGCGGCGGTGAAATCGTTGCCGCGGGCAGTGCGACGGTCATGAGATGAATCCGTATTGATGGGTTAATCATAACGATACGAATCCGCATCGCTGCAAGGTGATCATTCGCAATGACCGCCCTAGGCTGGGTTGGTCGCTGATCAGATCAGTTTTGGGCTACCGGGAGCAGCTGGAGAGCGGTCATAGCGCGTTCGCCGCCCTTTTGAAGGCTTGGCATGAGCGCAATGGCTGGTCTCATCGCGTGCTGCCAGCTCTGGCTGAGCAGCTTGACTTCGGCCGGCTGCATAGTTCCCAGCTCTCCAACCTGCGGAACCGCAAGCTGTCTTCCCCCGGTCCTGAGGTCTTTTTGTCTCTGGGGGGCTGTAATGCCTGGCTGGCAGAGGCCCGCCAGCAAGGCGAGCTCACACCGGCAGCTCGCGAGCAACTCCAGGACCAAGGGGAACTGCTGCAGGCCCTGGAGGGCTCTGGGCTGGCTCTGCTGTCCGGGGGCGGCGCTCCTCTCGGAGCCGGGGATCTGCTGGAGATTTTTGTCGGGCTACAGCCCCTGCCTCCTGGATTTGATTGGCGCATCGGTGAAGCAGAAGCAGCGGATCTCAGTGGGGCGATGGCGGATCTGCTTAGTGGCGGGCAGCCCTGGCGCCAGTGCCGGGAGGCGGTGATGCAGGCCTATCCCGCCCAGAAAAAGCAGCGGCGGGAGCGTTTTGCTGAGGTAATGGCCGGGTTGCGCGATTACGGAGCCGCTGAACTGGATGCCGAGCTGCCTGATCTATTGCTGACGCTCCAGGTGCTGGGCATCGATCAGGAGCTGGTGGCTGCTGGTCCCGAGGCCCTGCTGGAGCGCTTGCGTCAACCTCGGTAGTGGGCCAGGCGGACCCTGCGGGCCAGGCCTAAGGCTTTGAGGCACTTGATGTGAAGCCAGGTGATGTCGAATTCGAACCAGCGCAGGCCGTGACGGGCTGAATGAGGATGGGCGTGGTGGTTGTTGTGCCAGCCCTCGCCGAAGCTGAGGATGGCGACCCACCAGCAGTTGGTGGAGCGGTCGGGGCAGTCGAAGTTGCGGTAGCCGAACACGTGGGTGGCGGAATTAACCAGCCAGGTCACGTGATACACAACCGTCAGGCGAAGCGGGATACCCCAGAGCACCATCCCCAGTCCGCCGCCGTGCACCTGGCCTGCTTCGCCGATCCAGTAGAGCAATGCCCCGAGCGGCAGTTGCAGCAGCAGGAACCACCGGTCCAGCCAGTGATAAAGGGGGTCGCGGCGCATGTCACCGGCAAAGCGATCGAGGTGATCGAGGGCCGGGATCTTATGCAGCATCCATTCGCTGTGGGCCCACCAGAGGCCACGACCGGCGTCGTGGTGGTCGTTGGGTTGGTCGGAGAATTTGTGATGGTGGCGGTGCAGTCCGACCCATTCGATCGGGCTGCTCTGGCAGGCCAGGGTGCCCATCACCACCAGTAGCCGCTCCAGCCAGCGGGGAGCTTCAAAGCTGCGATGCGCTACCAGGCGGTGCAGCCCGAGGGTGACACCGATCACGGTGACCCAATAGAGAACTGCGAAGGCCACCACGGCCTGCCAGCTCCAGAACCGCGGTAGCAGCGCAAAGACTGCACCCACGTGCATCGCCAGCATGAAGCCGGTGGTGCCTGATTTTATTTTGCGTTGGCTCGCCGGGAGCGGTGGCCGTCGCCCGTACAGCCGTTGCTGTAGTGCCTCCTCAGAGAGGCTGGCTGTAGCGGAAGTTGGAGTGGCAGCGACCAAACGAGTCTCCGGGGGATCAAGCCGGCAGAGCGGCTCAGGGGAAGCTTTTGATGTCGCATGTGCGACACATGAGCTGGATGAACTTAGCTGCCGCGAGAGTCAATCCGCTCTGCTGCAGGCTGGAATCCTGTTGCCAAAGCCGTTTTGATGCCTACCTGGCCCGTCGCCTCGCCTCAGGCCTGGGAGGCTGTCGCCCAGGCCCAGGCACAGCTGGCGCCAATGATTGAGGTTCGCAGTCAGGCGGTGCAGCCCCAGTTGGCCAAGGTTTTGGCTGCCTTCCAGGCTGAGCGCGTCGGCACTCATCACTTCTCGTCAGTTAGTGGTTACGGCCATAACGATTTGGGCCGTGACACCCTCGATCGTGTCTTTGCTCGGGTTCTCGGTGCTGAGCAGGCGGCGGTGCGGCTGCAGTTCGTTAGCGGCACTCATGCCATCACGGCCGCTCTGTTCGGGGTGCTCCGGCCTGGCGATCGCCTGCTCTCGATCACAGGCCGGCCCTACGACACGCTTGAGGAGGTCATCGGTCTGCGGGGCAGCGGCCAAGGCTCGCTGGCTGAATTCGGCATTCACTACGACGAGTTGGCCCTGACTCCATCTGGGGCGGTTGACGAGGTGGCTTTGGCGGATGCCCTCAGCGTGCCCACTCGCATGGTGTTGATCCAGCGCAGCTGCGGCTACAGCTGGCGTCCGTCCCTGCCGGTGGGGCAGATCGCTCGCTTGTGCGAGCAGATCCACTCCCTCTGCCCCGGCAGTTTGGTCTTTGTTGATAACTGCTATGGCGAATTGGTGGAGCCCCAGGAGCCGACCGATGTCGGGGCCGATCTGATCGCTGGCTCCTTGATCAAGAACCTTGGTGGCACCATTGCGCCAACGGGTGGGTATGTGGCCGGTCGGGCTGAGCTCGTGGAGCAGGCCTGCTGCCGTTTGACGGCGCCTGGTATCGGCGCTGAGGGTGGCACTGGATTTGATCTCAATCGTCTCCTTTTTCAAGGCCTGTTTCTGGCGCCGCAGATGGTCGCCGAAGCCCTCATTTGTGCCGATCTGGTGGCGGCGGTATTTGCCGCCCGAGGCCAGGCGGTGCAGCCGCTGCCCGGTGCCGATCGCAGCGATGTCATCCAGGCTGTGCGCTTTGGCGCGCCCGAACCGCTGCAGGAGGTCTGCCGCGCTTTTCAGGCCTGTTCCCCCATTGGCGCTTATGTCGATCCGGTGCCGGCACCGATGCCTGGCTATGCCAGTGATCTGGTGATGGCTGGTGGCACTTTCATCGATGGCAGCACCAGTGAGTTCTCAGCCGATGGGCCTTTGCGGGAGCCCTATGTGCTCTACAGCCAGGGCGGGACCCACCGCAGCCATGCGGCCTTGGCTCTGGCCGCGGCACTCACGAGGCTGGAGGGCGGTCCGACAGACTGAGCCCATTCCTCCAGCCCCCGCTGATGGCTCTCTCCTTTCCGGCCGAGCTGCGTTACGCCGACAGTCACGAGTACGCAGGCCCTGCCGATAGCGGCGTCAAGGTGGGCATCAGTGCTTTTGCTGTCGACCAGCTTGGAGACATCGTTTTTGTCGAGCTTCCAGAGGTGGGTTCCACGATTGAGCGCGGCACCAGCTTCGGCACCGTTGAGTCGGTCAAGGCTGTGGAAGAGATGTATGCCCCGGTCTCAGGCACCGTCGTGGCCTGCAATCAGGCGGTGATCGACACACCGGAACTGCTTCAGAAAGATCCCTATGGCGAGGGCTGGCTGCTGCAGGTCACGCCCAGCGATCCAGGCCAGATGGAGCAGCTGATGGATTCCGGTACTTATGCCGCCAAGGTCGAGGGTGGGTCTTGATGAGCGGTTTCGCGCAGCGTCACCTGGGGCCTTCCCCGGCGGAACAGCAGCAGATGCTTGAGCGGCTGGGCTGCCGCGATCTGGAGCATCTTCTTGAGCAATGTGTGCCGGCTGAGATCCTGCTGAAGGCGACTGAGGCGGCCAGAGATCTGCCCCAGGGATGTGAGGAGCGCCAAGCGCTGCGGGAGCTGGAGCAGCGGGCAGAAGCCAACACGGTGCGTCGCAGCCTCATCGGCCTGGGTTACTACGACACCGCCACTCCGGCGCTGGTGCAACGTCATGTTTTTGAAAACCCCGCTTGGTACACCGCTTACACCCCGTATCAGGCGGAGATTTCCCAGGGTCGCCTTGAGGCACTGCTCAATTTCCAGACCCTGATTAGCGAGCTCACCGGTCTGCCGATTGCTAACGCCTCGTTGCTGGACGAGGCCACTGCCGCTGCCGAGGCCATGACCCTGGCTTACGGCGCCTGCCGCCGAACAGAGGCCAAGCGTTTCCATGTCCAGGCTGACCTTTTCCCCCAGACCATGGCGGTCCTGGAGACCCGCGCGGAACCCCTGGGTATCGAGCTGGTGGTGCAGGACCCCGAGTCGATGGTCTTTGATTCCACCAGCTTTGGTCTGCTGCTGCAGCTCCCTGCAGCAAGCGGCACTTGCTGCGATCCACGCGCTGTGATCGAACGCGCCCGCACGGCTGGTGCTCTGGCCATTGCGGTGGTGGATCCGCTTGCTCAGGTGCTGATGCCGCCAGTGGCGGAGCTGGGAGTCCAGATCGCTATCGGTAGCGCCCAGCGTTTCGGCGTGCCCCTCGGCTTTGGAGGACCGCATGCCGCCTTCTTCGCCACTGTGGAGGCCTACAAGCGCCAGATCCCCGGTCGTCTTGTGGGTCTCTCACGCGATAGCGACGGCCAGCCGGCGCTGCGGCTGGCCTTGCAGACCCGTGAGCAGCACATCCGCCGTGACAAGGCCACCAGCAATATCTGCACGGCCCAGGTGTTGCTGGCGGTGATTGCCGGCTTCTATGCGGTGCACCACGGTCGCGATGGACTCACGGCCATCGCTTTGCGTGTGCAGCGACTTGCTGCGGCTCTGGCCAACGGTCTGGAGCAGCTTGGTCTGGAGCTGGTGGCTACGCCTGCATTTGACACGCTGCGTCTGCGGCTGGATTCGCCTGAGGCTTGGCTCGCCCGCGCTGAGGCCGCCGGTTTCAATCTGCTTCCCCAGAGCGATGGGGTTGGCATCAGCCTTGATGAATGTAGTGACGAGCAGGAGCTTCAGTCGCTGCTCAACTGTTTTGCCGAGGGCTGCAAGGTTGCTGCTCCCGATGCCAGTGCCCTCCTGGCTGCCCTGTCTCCTTCTCAGCATGTGGGCGCCCTGGCGTTGCGGCAGCAGCCCTGGCTGGAGCAGGAGGTGTTTGAGCGTTACCGCAGTGAGACTGAGCTATTGCGCTACATCCAGCGCCTAGTGGCCAAGGATTTCTCCTTGGTCCACGGCATGATTCCGCTGGGTAGCTGCACCATGAAGCTCAATGCAGCTGCCGAGCTGCAGCCGGTGAGCTGGGCAGCGTTCAGCCGTCTGCACCCCTTCGTGCCTCCTGCCCAGCGCCTGGGTTACGACCAGCTGATCGCCGAGCTTGAAGCTTGGCTGGCCACGATTACTGGATTTGCTGCGGTGTCACTGCAGCCCAATGCTGGTTCCCAGGGCGAGTACGCCGGCCTGTTGGTGATCCGCGCTTACCACCGTCAGCGCGGGGAAGCTCACCGCAATATCTGCTTGATCCCTACAAGCGCCCACGGCACTAATCCGGCCAGCGCCGTGATGGCGGGTATGCAGGTGGTGGCGATTCAATGCGACAGCGACGGCAATATCGATCAGGCTGATCTTGCCGCCAAAGCTGAGCAGCACAGTCAAAACCTGGCTGCGCTGATGGTTACTTACCCCTCTACTCATGGGGTTTTTGAACAGGGCATCAGTGATATCTGTGCCGTGGTCCACCGCCACGGCGGTCAGGTCTACCTCGATGGTGCCAATCTCAATGCCCAGGTTGGGGTTTGCCAGCCCGGTCGGTTCGGGGCTGACGTCTGCCACCTCAACCTGCACAAGACCTTCTGCATTCCCCATGGCGGTGGCGGCCCCGGGGTAGGTCCCATCGCCGTTGCCAGTCATCTGGCTCCCTTCTTGCCTGGTCACCCATTGGTGTCTTGTGGCGGTCCTCAAGCCATCGGGCCGGTCTCAGCGGCTCCTTGGGGCAGCGCCAGCATCCTGCCGATCAGCTGGATGTACATCCGCATGATGGGCGGCGAGGGCCTGCGTCAGGCCACAGCCGTGGCGCTGCTTGCCGCCAATGATCTTGCCGAGCGCCTAGAGCCCCATTTTCCGGTGCTTTACAGAGGTGCCAACGGCCGCGTGGCCCATGAGTGCATCCTTGATCTGCGGCCGCTCAAGCGCAGTTCCGGCCTTGAGGTCGATGATCTGGCCAAGCGCCTGATGGATTACGGCTTCCATGCCCCCACAGTCAGCTGGCCGGTGGCCGGCACCGTGATGGTGGAACCGACCGAGAGTGAAGGCTTGTCTGAACTGGACCGGTTTGTCGAGGCAATGATGGCCATCCGCGCCGAAGCTGCTGCAATCGAGGCTGGCCTCAGCGACCCCGAGAACAATCCACTGCGGCGGGCCCCCCACACCCTGGCGACGGTTACCGCCAATGAGTGGGATCGGCCTTACAGCCGTGAGCAAGCGGCCTACCCGGTGGAGGGCTTGCGCCGTGACAAGTTTTGGCCGGCGGTGGCACGGATCGATAACGCCTTCGGTGATCGCAACTTGGTCTGTACCTGCCCCTCGGTGGAGGAGATGGCCACCGCGAAATAAGCCGTTACAAGATTAAAGTTTAGATTTTCTTCTTGATTTAGGTCTTGCCTGTCCGCCATTATCTGTTGCAACTGCGGTCGGAAGCATTTGCTTCCAGTTCCGTTATCCGGTGGGGAGCATGAGCAACGGCAACGATCAGGGCTCTCGATACAGCGGACCCCATCTGCCCTTCCAGGACCGCTTGGCCCGCGGAGAGACCGTAACGGTGGATGGCACGAACGTTGTTCGTGTTCCTTTTGGTGTCCGTCAGAGCCGCCGCGAGCGCCCTCAGCGTCCTGAGAATTGGCACACCCTGGTGCTGCCCCTGCAGCGCTTCGAGCCCACACCTCCTCCGCAGGCCGCCTGATCCACATCGGCTCCACTTCTTCATAGCCAATAAAAAAGGGGCCCTTCAAGGGGTCCCTTTTTTATTGGCTATTGATCTGCTTACGAGGCTTCAGGCGCTGCGGCGGTCTATTGACTGCAGGCGCCGTTCGCTGGGGCTGGCTTCATGACCACTTTTACTGTTTTGTTGGCTTGGCAGCAGGTCGACNCGAGGGCGGCGATCGCGACCTAGGCGAGCCAAGCGCCAATCGATCAGGGCCTTCACATCAGCCACAGAACAAGCAGGTGCCCGGAACGGCAGNACGTGCATCGGGCTGCGCTCCGGACGTACCTGCCAGCTCATGTCCGGCTCTTGAACGAGTACAAAACCTCGATATCTCAAGACGCAACTCTGAATGCTGGACTCCACCGATGGATGACCGCTCGATATGAGATCTATTACAGCGATCCCTGCCTTGCCCTGCAGCTCCATGACCGCGTCTTCACAAATTGGACGCTTAGTAGTTGGCACCGCTGCGGCGGTGGTGTAAGGCCGTCATTCCGCTGTCGTCAAATAGTCCACCAGCCCTAACTTCGGCGTAGATCACCCAGTGATCCCCCACATCCATGCGCTGCCGCACCGTTGCCTCCAGCCAGGCAAGGGCTCCGGGCAGCAGGGGTTGGCCCGTGGGGCCCTGTTCGAGCTCCACTCCGGCGAAGCGGTCATCGCCAGGCTTAAAGGGCTGGAGGAACTGCTTCATCAGCTTGTTCTCGCGGCCATCGGCGAGCACGTTGAGGGCAAAGCTGTCGCCCACGTGCAGTAGCGCTTCCACCGCACGGTCCCGCGCCACCGCCACGCTCACNCCAGGCGGGGTGAAGCTGGCCTGACTGACCCAGCTNGCCACCATGGCGCCGCTAATGCTCTGCTCTCCTTCCCCTTTGCTGGCGGTCAGTACACACAGCGATCCGATCACACGACCGAGGGCAAGCACGCCCGGGTCGCTGCGGCTTTCGCTGAGCCCACCAGCACTGCGTTTCTGTTGACGTCGCTGCTGCTGCTGCAGGCGCTTGGCCAGGGCCATGCCCGTTTCCTCGCAGCGCTTGAGCGTGGGTGCATCTGGGCTGAACTTCACTCGGATCGGCTCAAACGCCATGCTGAATCCGCCGTCAGTGAGCTTGCTTTCCAGCAGATCAAGGGCTTCTCCGCTCCAGCCGAAACTGCCGAAGACCCCGACCGGTTTTTGCCGGTCGCCTTCGGCAAGGACTGTGCCGAGGGCTGAAACAATCGGCGTGGGGGCATGACCGCCGAGTGTTGGGGAGCCGATCAGTAGGGCATCGCACTCCTGAATCGNCTTGAGCAAAGTNTCTGGCTCACTGAACTCGCAATTGAGGCTGTTGACTCGCACGCCTGTGCGTGCAACTCCTTGGCCGATGGCATCGGCGATGGAGGCGGTGTTGCCGTAAGCACTGGCATAGAGCAGGGCCACCTCAAGCTTGGAGCGCTGCTGAGCTTCCCCCCAGCGGCTGTAGTCAGCTAGCAAACTCCGCCAGCTGTCATCAATGGCGGGTCCGTAGCCAGGGGCAATGCTGCGGATCGGTAATTCTTCAAGGCGGTTCACCACCGCTTCCACCTGACTGGCCATCGGCGCCATCAAGCAGTCGTAGAAGTAGCGGCGATCTTCCTCGGTGCTGCTGCGGTTGGCTTCTGCGTAGCTGTCGGTGCAGAGGTGGGCGGCAAAGAACCGTCCGCTCATCAGCAGACCACTGCTAGGCAGAAAAGCCACTAGCCCCCCTGGCCAGCGGGGGGTTGGTACCGCCAGAACCTGCAAGCCATCACCACAGGGAACAGGCAGTTCGGCCTCATGGCGCACAACTTTGAGCTTGGGCATTGCCGGTGGTGCTGGTTCCTCGCTGCCGGGCTTCTGGCGGCTCCAGAGTTCCTCCAGCAATTTGGCGCCGGCGTTGGAGCAGACCAGCTCCAGGTGCGGGCGCTGACGCACAAGGAGATGCAGCAGGGCCACCCGATTGGGATTCACATTGCCCTGTACCACTTGCAGTGGCTGCTCCAGTGGCACTAGGTCGGCAAGGGCGTCGAGGAAGGGCTCGGTGAAGGTGGCACCGGGCGGATGGACCAGCACAGCAGGAATCTCGCTGCTGCTGCTCGGGAACAAAAAGCTGTTGTGGCAGCTGCCCCGTTCCAGGGCGTACTCCACCTCAAAACGCAGGCGCTTGGGGCTCAGGCCTCGTAGGCAAATGAGGCTTTCCTCCAGCGGTAAGTGGATGACAGATCGTTCGTTACTGTTGTT
>NHBY01000005.1 GCA_002168155.1 Synechococcus sp. TMED19
TCCACCCCAGCCGCAAGCTTGCTCTGCAGCTCAAGGATCAAGGTGATGGCGTCGCTGGTGACATCAGCGGCCCATGGCAGCGGCAGGGTCACCGTTGAGCAGGTCTTGCCGCCGGCACCGGTGCGAACCGAGAGGCGGATTTTGCCGCAGGACTCCTTGACGCTCCAGCCGCGTGGACAGGCTGCGCGGAGCTGTCGGACCCAGTTCGGCGTCGGCTTGGTGGGCAAGAGATCAGTAGCTCAGTGACCCATTTCTAGCTCCAAAGTGGGCACGAAGTGGGCAGGAATGGTGTGGAAGCCTGCAGAGCTGGCTTTGTATTCCCTGAGAAGCCTTGCGGGGACTAAGCCGGTGAGCGGAATTGAACCGCTGACCTACTGATTACGAATCAGTTGCTCTACCCCTGAGCTACACCGGCATCACTGACAAATTAGCATCGCCAGGTGAAATTAACTGCTTCGTCCTGATGCCTGATCCTGCCTCCAACCTGGATCCTGACTTGCGGGCACGATTGCTGCAGGAGGCCCGTACGCCATGGCGGGGCTTACGTCGTGCTCTTTGGGTTGCTCTCTTTGCTTCGGCCGCTGTTGGCGGTGCCACGATGGCTTTGCGTGTCTCCAGTGGCGAGCTGGTCCCCCTCTCCGACCTGGGGATTCAGTTCCTCGCTCTGCTCGTTAGCGGCAGCCTGCTCTGGTTTGATCGCAATCGTTCCTAGAGCTGAACGCAGCTGCCACTGCATCAGCATCAGGATCAGCAGACTCCAGAACAATGCAGCAGCACGGCTTTGTCCTGCGAATGGACTGATACCTGCTGCCATGCCGGCACGGCTATCGAGCCACAGCAGAACAGGCAGCTGCAGGAATGCCAGCAGCGGGCGCACCAGGGCTAGTGGCAGAACCCAGGGCGGGCGCAACTGGATGAGAAGTACGCCGACAGACCAGAGCAGAGCGATCTGTAACCACGGGGCGGGACCGGGGTCTCCGCCAGCAAGCATGAGCTGAAGTAGCAGCAGCTCCAGCGGTAGCAGAAACAGGCTGAGCCAGGGCAGCCAGGACCTCATCTCAGGTGATGAGTGTGCGCTTCTGGGTGACCATCGTGTAGGCCTCGATCCGATCACCCTCTTGCCAGTCGGCGAAGCGATCGCAGCCGATGCCGCACTCGAAGCCGGTGTTGACTTCCTTGACGTCGTTCTTCATTCGCTTGAGCGAATCGAGATCGCCGCTGAACACCACCTGCTTGCCGCGGTGTACCCGGATCTTGCAGTTGCGCTGAATGCTGCCGGACGTGACATAGCAACCAGCCACAGCGCTCTTGCCGATGCTGAATACCGCCCGCACCTCGACTTCGCCGAGAGGCGATTCCACCAGTTCGGGTTCCAGTAGGCCTTCCATGGCCGCCTGAATGTCCTCTAGAAGTTTGTAGATGACGTCGTAGTCGCGGACATCCACCCCTGCGGCTTCTGCAGCGCGGCGTGCACCGGAGGCCAACGTGGTGTTGAAACCGACGATGACGGCGCCGGAGGCTGAGGCCAGATCGACGTCCGTTTCAGTCACCTCGCCGGGAGCTGAGAGCAGCACCCGAACCTGCACTTCACCCTGGGGTAGCTGCTCGAGTGAGCCGAGGATCGCTTCGACGCTGCCCTGCACATCAGCCTTGAGGATGATGTTGAGCTCCTTGAGCTCGCCTTCGCTGGCCTGACCTGACATCGAGGTCAGCGAGACGCGGCGGGATGCCATTTGCTGAGCCAGGCGGGTCGCCCGGGCTTCGCTGGCGCGATCACCCACCACTGCCCGTGCTGATTTCTCGTCGGAGTAGACCTCGAACTCATCGCCAGCGGCTGGTACTTCGCTAAAGCCAAGGACTTCAACAGCGGCGGAGGGGCCGGCTTCCTTCACGCGACGGCCGTTGTCGTTCACCATGGCCCGCACCTTGCCCAGCACGGGACCTGCTGCCACGACGTTGCCGGGGCGCAGGGTGCCGTTCTGCACCAGAAGCGTCGCCACAGGGCCCTTGGCCTTATCAAGGTGAGCCTCAATGACGGTGCCCTTGGCCATCCGTTCGGGATTGGCCTTGAGGTCCTCCACATCCGTGACCAGCAGGATCATCTCCAGCAGGGTGTCGAGGCCTTCGCCCTTGAGAGCGCTGACGGGCACCATCACGGTGTCGCCGCCCCAGTCTTCCGGCAGGAGACTCTGCTCGGAGAGTTCCTGTTTGACCCGATCCACCTGGGCGCCTTCTTTGTCCATCTTGTTGATGGCGACCAGGATCGGAACCTCAGCGGCGCGGGCGTGGCTGATGGCTTCCAGTGTCTGTGGCCGAACGCCGTCATCAGCCGCCACCACGAGGATGGCGACGTCGGTCACTTTGGTGCCGCGGGCGCGCATGGCGGTGAAGGCTTCGTGGCCCGGGGTGTCGAGGAAGGTGACCTTCTTGCTTTGGCCGCTGTGGTCCACATCGACCTGGTAGGCGCCGATGTGTTGGGTGATGCCTCCTGCTTCCCCCGCAGCGACGCGGGTTTTGCGGATCGCGTCCAACAGGCTTGTTTTGCCGTGGTCGACGTGGCCCATCACCGTCACCACCGGCGGGCGGCGCATGAGGTGATCGAGGTCACTCTCCTCAATCATCTCGACGGTCTTCTTGGCGGCTTCTTCGACGTCGCCTTGAAGCACGGGGACGCCGAATTCATCGGAGACGGTCTCGATCGTCTCCAGATCCAAGGTTTGAGTTACCGTCGCGATAATCCCTTTGAAGAACAGGGATTTGATGATTTCCGAGCTCTCCACGCCGAGCTTGTCGGCCAGCTCCTGCACGGTGAGGTTGCCTTCCGGAACCACGAGCATTTCGGGCCGCACCTGCTTGGCCTCTCGGGCCTGTCGCAGCTCCATGGCGCGACGGCGCTGACGTTGTCGGGTGGTCTCCTTCCTGCGGCGCCGAAGGGCGACAGGTCGCGCTCCTTTGTTGCCAGGAAGGTTTTTGGGCTTGCTCGGACGGGCCAGGCTGGCCTGAAGCACCAATGCGTCTTGCCCACCGGCAAAGCCGCCGGTCTGGGCCGCGAGAGAATCATCGTTCTCTCCAATGATGTGAACCTTCTGTCGCTGCTTCTGAGGCGAGCGGCTGCGTAGGGCCTCCAGCTTGGCGCTGTCATCCCAATCCGGTCGCCGTGGCCTGCCAGCGGTTCCAGGCGCTGCAGCTGGGCGGTAGCCAGGCCGCCGTGGTGGCGCCGCAGGGGCGTTGGGACGGTTCGGTCCCTCCCCGGGCTTGCGAGGAGCATCAGCGCCAGGGCGTGTCGGTGGACGCCTTGGGCCGTCACCTTGCTGCGGTGGCCTTGCTCCAGGCTTCTGCAGCTGCATGAGCTCGCCAGGAGAGACCGGTTTGCGCATCCCGCCTGGTCCACCGGGGCGACCTGGACCACCAGGACCGCGGCCCTGCGGTGGGTTGGGCTCGCGGCGAATTGGCTTGCCGACCAGCTCAAGGGAGGAGGGGGGACGTCCACCATCGCCGCGGCGTTGCTGCGGTGGGCCGCTGCCACGACCCATGGGCGCTCCACTGCGTTGGGGGGCACCGGGACGTTGTGGCGCTCCAGGGCGCTGGGGGGCGCCGCCGCGTTGTGGGGCACCAGGACGTTGCGGCGCACCAGGACGCTGGGGTGGTGCTCCGCGTTGGGGTATCGGGCGCTGCTGCTGGTTGGGCGGGCGCATGGGCACCGCCGGTCGGTTTTGATCGCGGTTCCGGCCGGGTTGCTGCGGGGGACGTTGCTGCTGTCCAGGGGGCCGCATCGGCACTGGTGGGCGCGATTGCGGCTGGTCTTGCCGTGGCCTGGCCGGAGGTGGCGTTACCGGTTTGGCCATCACCACCGGCTTTGGTTTGGGGGCAGGGCTCGTGGGTGGTTTTGCTGCAGGTCGCGAGTTGCTCTCCTGGCGGATTGGAGCGGGAGGGCGCGAGCCAGTTTCCTTGCGAGCAGGTGCCGGTGGGCGGTTGTTGGGCTGCTGACGGATCGGAGCCGGTGGGCGGTTGGTGTTCTCGGTCGCCGGTGGTGCAGGCCGGGCCGGTGGTCGGTTTGCTGCAGGGGCAGTCGGCGGACGGTTCACCGGCGGTGCAGGTGCTTTGCTGACGATCGCTGGTTTTGGCGCTGCAGTTGGCTTGGCTGGCGCCGGTTTAGCTGCCTCTGGCTTGCCTATTGGTGTGGCCGGCTGGGACGGACGTGCCGGCGGCGCTTGGGGCTTTGCTGCAGGTGCTGAAACCTGAGGCCTCGGGGCGGGCGCTGCCGGGGCCGGAGCTGCGGGTTTTGCTGCAGAAGGGGCCGCTGCCGGTTTTTCAGGCCCTGATGGGGCTTTCTTTACCGAAAGGATGGCGTTACCTCCCTCAGCCGGCTTGGAAGGCGCCTTGGCTGCTGCGTTGGCTCCCTTGCCAGCAAGGTGAGACCGGATCTTGGCGGCTTCCGCGTCGCTGATGGAGCTGCTGTGGCTCTTGGCCGCAATCGCCAGCGACTGTGCGGCGTTCAGCACGTCGCGATTATCGAGACCGAGGTCTCGGGACAGCTCATAGATCCGGACTTTGCCGCCGCTCGTCATTCAGGTCTCCAATAGTCGGGGCACGTTGTGCCACCGGTCACTCCACGGGGGAGAGACAGTCTTCATCTTGCCTGAGAGGCTTTTCAGCTTCAGGTTTCAGCCGTTCGGCTAGGGCGTCATAGACGCTGTCTGCAACCGGGACCCTGAGGGCGCGTTGCAGACGCCGCCGTTTGCGGGCGTCCTCCAGGCAACAGTTCTGGGGGCAGACATAGGCCGATCGGCCCATACCTTCATCCAGAGCCAGCCCCTGACCACCGGGCAGCCGGATGACCCGCAGCAACTCGCAGCGATCGTGGAGTTGCCGGCAGCTCACACAGCGGCGCAGGGTCGCTTTGGAGTTCACCGTGCCTCAGGGCCAGATTCGCCCTCGCTCTGGTTCATCACTTCGTCCTCTGGCTCGGTGGCCGCCTCGCTCACTACCTCAGCATCGGCTTCAGGGGTGGCTTCCATGGCTGCCACTTCATCCTCGTAAACGGTTTCCTCTTCATCCTCCTCGAGGGGGTAGAGCTCACGCAAACGCGCATCCTCTTCCGCTCGTGTCGCCTGCTCGGCTTCAAGCCTTGCTTCAGCCTCAGCTTGTAGGGCTTCTTCCTCTCGGCGCATTTCGATCAGCTCTGAGACTTTGTCGTCTTCAGAGACCTGGTCGTATTCCTCAGTGTTTTTGATGTCGATCTTCCAGCCTGTGAGCCGGGCAGCGAGCCGCACGTTTTGACCTTCACGGCCGATGGCCAGGCTGAGCTGATCAGGCGGTACCAGCACATGGGCATGTTGCCCTTCGGGATCGACCAGACGCACCATGTCCACTCGTGCTGGGCTTAGGGAGTTGGCGATGTACTGACCAGGGTCAGGCGACCAGCGGATCACGTCGATTTTTTCTCCACGCAGCTCGTTGACCACTTGTTGAATGCGGGAACCGCGGGCTCCGATGCAGGCCCCCACAGGGTCCACCTCGCGTTCGATGCTGTCCACGGCCACCTTTGTTCGAGGTCCAACGGCCCGGGATGGCGGGTTGGCTTCGCGGGCGACGGCGACGATGCGTACGGAACCCTCTTGGATCTCCGGCACTTCGTTCTCGAAGAGATAAACAACAAGACCAGCATTCGCGCGGCTGACGAAGAGCTGGGGGCCGCGGCGTGCGATTTCCGACACCTCTTTAAGGAACACCTTGAAGGTGGCGTTGGCTCGATAGTTGTCATTGGGCAACTGGTCGCGGCGTGGCAGCTCTGCCTCGACCTCTGGCCGGCCTAGGCCCGAGCTCACAGCCATAATCACGCTCTGGCGCTCGAAACGGATCACCCTTGCGGTGAGTACGGGATCTTCAAGATCGGCGAACTCTTCCTGAATCATTTGGCGCTGCTTATCCCGCAGCTTCTGTGCCAGTACTTGCTTGGTAGCGGTCGCAGCCATGCGGCCAAATTCATCCTTCTCTGGGGTCACATCCAGCACGACGGTGTCGCCGAGGTGGGCGTCATCGGTCACCTGCTGAACTTCCGTCAGGGCGATTTGGTGGTCCTCACTCTCCACATCCTCCACGATGATCTTGGAGGCCAGGACCCGAAATCCTTCCTCGTCAAGGTCGAGTCCCACATCAAAATTGCTGAAGTATTCCTCGTCGAAAGGGTCTTCGCTAATGCCGATATAGAGAGTCCGTCGATAGCGCTCATATCCCTTGAGTAAGGCTTCCCGCAGCGCAGCCTCAACCACATTTGCCGGTAGTTTCTTCTCTTCACTGATGTCCTCGATCAGTGTCGAGAGGCCCGGGAGCATTACAAGAGCCATGGTTGAACAGTTGCTGCAGAGATAAGGACGAAGGAGAGGAGGGAGGGCTGTCCTCAGGACTCCGGGGTGGTCAGACGCACTTCAAGTACGTCGTCGCGGGGGATGCGCACCACGCGTCCCCGCAGATTGAGCTCGACTACATCGGTGTCTCTGCCGAGCAGGGAACCTTGACGGCTGAGTTCACCGCCATGGCCATCGCGTTGACGCACGCAGACCGGAAAACCCCGGAAACTGCGGAAGTCCCGATCCTCTTGGAGCAGATCCCCAAGGCCCGGACTGGTGATCTCAAGAACATAAGACCCGGGCAGTAGCTCCGATTCTTCAAGGGCTTCAGCGAAGCAGTTGCTGAAAGCAGCGCAGTCATCTAGCGAGACATCACTGCCATCGCTACGGCGCACGGAGACGATCAGGGCTTGAGGTGATCGGTGACTGTGCAGCACAACGCTTTCAATGGCAAACCCAATCGGCGCAGACACCGATGATGCCAGGGCTTGAAGTGGTTCGAGTTGAGGGTGGGCCAAGGCTCATGGGAGCAGGGGGCCGGCCCGGCCCAGCAATCGCGTTTTTGAAACGACTGCCCCCAGCGACCCCATCCAAAAATGGAGTCAGCTTGGAGTATGCCCGCCGGGCACTCGTTAATCCTAGATGTTCACCTTTGGACTGTCGCCGTCCATCTCAATACTCGGGGCTTCTCCAAAGAAGTCGGTCTTGGTAGGTGTGCTGAGAAGGGATGGGTCGGTGTTGATGCAGCCTTCACCTTTGGCGAACTGGCAGACCCGTGCCCAGAGCTTCGTGCGGCTGGCCTGCATGCCGCTGCTGAAGCGCACTTCCTCTGCAGGGTCTGCGCTTGGGTTGATGCTCACCTGGCAGATCGGGCACACCTGAGGTGAGGACTCCATGCATGAGAAGCATTTGGCCTGAACCTAAGGCGATTGCCAATCTGCAGTCGGTGTCGTTCGCTCCATGAGTGTCTCCTTACTTCAGCTGAGTGATCCCCATTTGCTGGCTGACCCCAAAGGCCGGCATTGCGACGTGGCTGCCCGGCCTGCGTTGCAGCGGGCCCTGAGCGAGGGCTTCAGCCAGTGCCCCAACTCGCCGGATCTGCTGTTGATCAGCGGCGATCTCTGCCAGGACGAAAGTTGGCTGGGGTATGTCGCCCTGCGAGATCTGTTGCAGCAATTGCCCCAGCCGGTGGCTCTACTGCCGGGTAACCATGACCAGCCCCAGCTACTGCGCAGTTGCCTGGGCCGATCAGCCCACGTCGCGCCAGCTCTTGTCTCTTTGGGTAATTGGCAGTTGTTATTGCTGGACAGTCATTGCGCGGGTCAGATCCCTGGCCGTTTGGAGCAGTCCCAGCTTCGCTGGGCCGAAGCCATGCTCAGGGAAAGCGCCGGTCCGGTGCTCGTGGCAGTTCATCATCCGATTGAGGATTTCAGTCCCGCCAGTGCCTGGTTGGAGCGTCTGGCCGCCTCTGGCCGCTTGAGGTTGGTCTTGGTGGGTCATATCCATCAGCACCGTGATGAACATCTCGGCGACATTCAGTTGCTCGGCTGCCCCTCGACGCTGGTGCAGTTCCCACCTCGTCAGTCGTGCCCGCTAGGTCGGCCGCAGGATCCTGGGGGGCGCTGGGTGCAGCTCCATCCAGACGGTCGTTGGGATGACCTCCTACTGCGCTGGGCTGCCTAGGCTCGACCTTTACAGCTCCTCGATGCGGCTTCTGCATGCGGTGACGACCGTTGTCGCGGCCCTGCTGCTCCTGCTCCAGGCGCCCGCCGCTGCCCAGGCGGCCCACGGTTTCGTGGCTAAGGCGGTGGCACGGGTTGCTCCGAGCGTGGTGCGCATCGATACCGAGCGCCAGGTTTTCAGCCCTGGACTGGGCAGCGGTCTAGATGACCCATTGCTCCGCGAGCTGTTCGGAGACCTGCCGAGCAGCCATCGCGAAAACGGTCAGGGATCCGGTGTTGTGATCGAAGCCGAGGGGCTTGTGCTCACGAACGCCCACGTGGTTGAGGGTGCCGACCGTGTGCAAGTGAGCCTGGCGGACGGTCGCCAGCTCGATGGAGCGGTAGTGGGTTCTGATCCTGTAACCGACCTGGCGGTCGTGCGGCTAGAGGACGCTCCGGCCGGTCTGAAGGCCGCGCCGCTGGGCGATTCCGATGCGCTGGAACCCGGTGACTGGGCCATTGCCCTGGGCAATCCCTATGGACTCGACAGCACGGTGACTTTGGGGATCGTCAGCAGCCTGCATCGCAACATCAGCAGCCTGGGATTCACGGACAAGCGTCTGGAGCTCATCCAGACCGATGCCGCCATCAATCCGGGCAATTCAGGCGGGCCGCTTATTAATGATGCTGGCGAGGTGATCGGACTCAATACTTTGGTGCGAGCAGGCCCAGGCGCAGGCCTTGGCTTTGCCATCCCGATCAACCTGGCCAATGGTGTTGCGACTCGACTGGCTAGTGGCAACGGAGTGGTGCATCCCTACCTAGGCCTGCAGCTGGTACCCCTCACCGTGCGCCGCGCCCGTGAGCACAATGCTGATCCCAATGCTCTGGTGCAACTACCCGAGCACGATGGTGCCCTCGTGCAGCAGGTGCTCGAGGACAGCCCGGCCGTAAAGGCGGGGTTGCGCCGCGGCGATCTGGTAGTCCGAGCCGGGGATCGAGTGGTGCAGGCCCCGGGCGATCTGCTGGCTGTTGTGGAGGGATCCAGCCTCAACCAGCCCCTCAACTTGGAGGTGCTTCGCGGGGAAAATCTGCTGAAGCTTGCGATTCACCCGGCCCCGCTTCCCGCCAGCAGTGCTGGATAAGCCTGCAGGACCATTGCTAGGTTCCCGGCCGCAGTAAACCAAGTCCCATGTCTGACCTGCAGAACCAGATGAAGCAGGCCGTGGCGCTGGCCGCAGTCGATCAGATCCGCGATGGCATGGTGCTCGGCCTCGGCTCCGGCTCCACCGCCGCGCTGATGATCAAGGAGCTCGGGGCTCGTCTGCAGGACGGCCGTCTCAAGGACATCACAGGTGTCACCACCTCCTTTCAGGGTGAGGTGCTGGCTGCCGAGCTGGGCATTCCGCTGCAGTCTCTGAACGCAGTGGACCGCATTGATCTGGCTATCGACGGCGCCGATGAGGTTGATCCTGCCTTTCAGCTGATCAAAGGCGGCGGCGCTTGCCACGTTCAAGAGAAGCTTGTGGCCTGTCGGGCCAATCGTTTTGTGGTGGTCGTGGACAGCACCAAGCTGGTGGAACGCCTCAACCTGGGATTCCTACTGCCAGTGGAGGTTATGGCGGGCGCCTGGCGTCAAGTGCAGCAACAGCTGCAGGCCATGGCGGGTGCAGCTGAGCTGCGCATGGCGACCCGCAAGGCTGGCCCTGTGGTGACCGATCAGGGCAATCTTGTGCTGGATGTGCGCTTTGAAGGTGGAATCGAAGATCCAGTTGAATTAGAGCGCAGCGTTAATAACTTGCCTGGCGTTCTTGAGAACGGCCTATTCGTCAACCTTGTAGACCAGGTGCTTGTGGGCGAGATCAATGACGGGGTCGCCGGCGTCCGTGACCTGCCTCGGGCATGATCTGTGTCTTCGCGAATGCGTTGGGGGGCATTAACAGCTGGTGCCCTTATTTGGTTTGAGCTCAGTTATCTCATTCGTGTCTTTCCGGCGTTGTTTGAGATGGCGAAGGTTTCGCTGCATTGGCCTCATGTAATTGCAGACTCTGCGGTGTTTCTTTCTCAGGCGCCTCTTCATGAGGGGCTGAACGGATGGCTCCAGCTTCTTGACCCTATCAATGAGCATCGCTTGGTGGTCAGTCGGGCTTTAGCGGTGTTGCCAGTCAGTTTTGGCTTTCAACTGGGCCAATGGAGCGTTCTTGTCTCCATGGCCTTACTAGGTCTTACCTGGCTGATGTTTGCGTTGTCGCTTCTGAGGCTCAGGTTTGATGCGCCTTTGCTTGATTGAATTGCCGTTGTGCTTGCAATGGCTTTGGTCCTTTTCAATCCATGGCAGGCCGAAAATCTGATATGGGATATCAATGTGCATTGGTTTTTGCAGGGATTTCTTGTCGCTGTTGCCGTGTTCTTGATGTTGGCAAGGTCTGAGCACCTGCCGTGTTGGTTTGATCTTTTGTTGCCGGGCTTGGCCTTGTTTAATGGTGGGCAGGGGGTTTGTGTTCTGCTTGCTGTTGCCCTCCCTCGCCTGGTTTTGTATGGCAGAAGGTGGTTGTTTTTGGCGTCGGCTATTTCTTTTTTAGGGGTTGACCGGTTGTTGGGCGGGCACTCGGCCCAGGCTGGCTATAGCTTCAGTGGGGTGTTTTCGGCTCGCTTGCTTTCTGCTTGGTGGCCTAATGCTGGCTGGTGGCTGATTGTTGCGGTGATTGTTGTTGCGGTTGGGTTGTTGCGAGCATGGCCTGGGCTGTTGCCAAGCGATACAAGGCAGCTTCTGATTTGCTCGATTCCAATCTCCTACGCTGCTTTGTTTGCGGTCGCTGTTCATCTTTCAAGGTCTTCTATATCTGATGGCTTGTTTTCGAGGTCTGGTTACGTCACGCCTGCGCTGATGCTGGGGGTGGGGCTTTTGCTGCTTTTGTGGAAATTTTTGCGGCGGGCCCATTGCTGCTCTGGGGCTTTCGATCGCTCGTCTTTTGGCTGGTTTTGTTGTTGGGGATTAAGTCCTCTTGGTCAATTGGAGTCGGCTTGAAGAAGCTTCCGTTTAGCCGTCAAGTCTCATATCTCAGGAATGAGCAGGACCGTCGGATTACTTGGTACCACTGTAATCAGGTGGAGGCTGGCACGGTCTAGCCAAAATGTATTGATGTTCCATTTTATGATGGATGGAGAGTGATTCGCTCCTCTCNTGCAGTCCCTATNTCATTGGGCGAGGTTGTTGGGAGTTTTTCGCAAGGAGATGCGCGGAAAACATTGCGCGCTCAGAAACGTTTTGATCTAAAACGGTTTTATCTGCTCCGCAGCGCCCCCTCTGGGCATCAGTGGATTGTTGCGCGCCGTGAGGGTTTGCCCTTGGTTGGAGATCAGATTGCTTTGTTTGAGCCCTCAAAGCCTGTAAAGCGTTGGGTGATTGTTCCTTAGTGATTGGACCGGTTTTGGGGTTATCCCTGAAGACGTCTCCGCACTGATTCCCTGTGGCTGTGCAGGCCTTCGCTTTCGGCAAGCGTCATGATCGCCGCTCCCGTGGCTTCAAGTGCTTCACGGTTGAAGTTGATCAGACTGGTATGACGCATGAAGGTCTCGACGCTGAGGGCTCCGCTGAAGCGGGCTGTACCTGATGTGGGCAGGGTGTGATTTGGCCCGGCCAGATAGTCCCCTGCCGCTTCAGGGCTGTGGGCACCCATAAAGATGGCGCCTGCCTGCTGGATCCTTTCTGCCAGGCTGAGGGGATCGGCCACGAGCAGCTCGAGGTGCTCGGGTGCAAAGCGATCGGAGAGCTCCGCGGCTTGATCAAGATCGCTGCAGTGAACGATCAGGCCCCAGTCGCGGATGGAGGCTTCAGTTACCTCCCGTCGAGGGTGGTCGACCAGTTGTTGCTCTAGTTGCTGCGGTACCTCTTGAAGCAGGCGCTCACTTGTGGTCAGCAGGATGGCGGCCGCCATGGGGTCATGCTCTGCTTGGGCCAGTAGATCGGCAGCAATGAGTTCTGCGTCCGCCGTGTCATCGGCAATGACCAGCACTTCGCTGGGGCCGGCGAGGGAGTCGATGCCAACCCGTCCGTAAACCGCTTTTTTGGCGAGGGTGACGTAGAGATTGCCTGGACCGGTGATCACATCGACAGCAGGGATGCTCTCGGTTCCCCAGGCCATGGCAGCGATGGCTTGAGCGCCACCGACGCTATAGATCTCACTAATTCCAGCGACCTTGGCTGCCGCAAGCACGGCGGGGTTTACCTGTCCATCAGGGCCTGGGGGTGTGCACATCACTAAGCGATTCACACCTGCTACCTGCGCCGGGATGGCATTCATCAGGACGGTGCTTGGGTAGGCGGCTCGGCCGCCGGGAACATAGAGACCGGCGCGCTGCACGGCCCTCCAGCGGCGACCCAGTAATTCGCCGTGGGTNCCAGTGCGTTCAATNTCCCGCGGCAGTTGTTCNCGGTGAAAGGCGGTGATGCGCCGGTGGGCCAGCTGCAGGGCGTCGCGTAGCTCCTGNGGCGCAGCTTTCCAGCTCGACNCNATNNGCTGNGGGGNNACGCGNANGTCAGCNAGCTCNACGCGATCAAAACGTGNNGTGAACTCNCGCACTGCAGCATCACCATGCTCACGGATCGCAGCGATCACATCGCTGACGGTGGCTTCAGCTGCTTCAACTCCAGCTGAGCTGGTGCGTTCTTCGATCTGCCTCAGCCGCTCAATGGCGGCACCGGGATCGGTGAGCACCTGAACCATGGGGGTCCGTCAGGGTCAATGAAGACGCTAGATCAGGCTCTAGGCCCGCTGTGCCGTTAGGATGGTTGTTTGTCGTTTTGCGGCCCGTACACCTCTGTGGCTAATAACAAGTCTGCTCGGAAGCGCATCGAAATTGCTGAGCGCAACAGGCTGCACAACCGCAGCTACAAAGCAGCCATGCGTACGCTCATGAAGCGTTGTCTAAACGCCTGCGCTGACTACACCAGTGCTCCTGGTGATGAGTCCAAAGCCAGCGTGAAATCCAGCATGAGCGCTGCCTTCAGCAAGATCGATAAGGCGATCAAGGTTGGGGCCATCCATCGCAACGCGGGCGCCCACCAGAAATCACGCCTGAGCACTGCGGTTAAGCAGGCCATTGAACCCGCTGCACCAGCCGCCGCCGCTGAAGCCTGAAAATTCCGCCAGACTGAATCCGATTAGCACTTGAGGTCATGAGCAGCGCTGTTCTGCCTCTAATCGACAGCCACTGCCACATCGTCTTTCGGCAGTTCGATGACGATCTTGAGGTGGTGGCGACTCGCTGGCGTGAAGCCGGCGTTCAAGCCTTGCTTCATGCCTGCGTCGAGCCCAGTGAGATCCCAGGGATCAGGGCTCTGGCAGATCGTTTCCCGGAAATGCGTTACGGGGTGGGTGTTCATCCCCTCGATACCGAGCACTGGGCCACGGACACCGTGGATGTCCTGCGGGCTGCTGCTAAGGCCNACTCGCGCGTTGTGGCCATCGGTGAACTGGGTCTTGATCTCTACCGAGCCACCAATCTCGATGAGCAACTTGGCATCTTGATTGCCCAGCTTGATCTTGCTGAAGAGCTTGATCTTCCGGTCATCATCCACTGCCGGGATGCGGCTCAGCCGATGCTGGCGTTGCTAGAGGAACGCCGTTCGTCCGGACAGACCATCAAAGGCGTCATGCACTGCTGGGGTGGCACTCCTGACGAGATGGAGGCGTTTTTGAACTACGGCCTCTACATCAGTTTCAGCGGCACAGTCACATTCCCCAAAGCCCTCGAAACCCATCAGTGCGCCCGCCAAGTCCCTGCGGCTCGTTATCTGGTGGAAACCGATTGCCCTTTCCTCTCGCCGGTCCCCCGTCGTGGCAAGCGAAATGAGCCTGCCATGGTTCGTCACGTCGCCGAACGGGTGGCTGAACTGCGGGAAGAAACTCTTGAGCAGGTCTGCGTGCAGAGCAGCGCCAACGCCACTCGTTTGTTCAATCTGCCCTACCAGCCTTGAGCTGATGCAGCAGGGCTCAGCAAACAAGCTTGACAAAAGGGGGTTTCAAAAGGCTAAGATTGGCTATTGCCCTAGTTAGGGCAGTGTTGACGGCGCATCCATTGGTTTTTTGCCACTGACTGAGCCTTGAGCAGGGCCGCCCCCCGCTGCAGTGGGGGGCGGCCCTCGGCTTGTTCAGACGCGGTGCTCCGCCAGCAGTCTCCTCTACACATCCAGGTCTCCGAATGAGCAGCGCGATTCAGGTCGCCAAGACCGCTACTTACCTCCCCGATCTGGTGGAGGTTCAGCGGGGGAGTTTTAAGTGGTTTCTGGAGAAAGGGCTGATTGAGGAGCTGGAAAGCTTCTCCCCTATCACCGATTACACCGGCAAGCTCGAGCTGCACTTTGTCGGTAGCGAGTACCGGCTCAAGCGCCCCCGCCACGATGTGGAAGAGGCCAAGCGTCGTGACGCGACCTTTGCCTCGCAGATGTACGTGACCTGCCGGCTGGTCAACAAGGAGACCGGTGAAATCAAGGAGCAGGAGGTCTTCATCGGCGAGCTGCCCCTGATGACCGAGCGCGGCACGTTCATCATCAATGGCGCCGAGCGTGTGATCGTTAACCAGATCGTCCGCAGCCCCGGTGTCTATTTCAAAGACGAGCAGGACAAGAATGGCCGCCGCACCTACAACGCCAGCCTGATCCCCAACCGAGGGGCCTGGCTGAAGTTCGAGACCGACAAGAACGATCTCCTGCACGTCCGCGTTGATAAGACACGCAAGATCAACGCCCACGTGATGATGCGGGCCATTGGTCTGTCGGACAACGATGTCCTCGACAAGCTGAGGCACCCTGAGTACTACAAAAAGTCGATTGATGCTGCTGATGAGGAGGGCATCTCCTCAGAAGACCAGGCGCTGCTCGAGCTCTACAAAAAGCTGCGACCCGGCGAGCCTCCTTCAGTCAGTGGTGGTCAGCAGCTGCTCCACAGTCGCTTCTTTGATCCCAAGCGCTACGACCTCGGCCGGGTGGGTCGCTACAAGATCAACAAGAAACTGCGTCTCACCATTCCTGATGCGGTGCGCACCCTCACTCCTGAGGACGTGCTCTCCACTCTTGATTACCTGATCAATCTTGAGCTCGATGTGGGCGGAGCCTGCCTCGATGACATCGACCACCTGGGCAACCGCCGCGTGCGCTCCGTTGGAGAACTCCTGCAGAACCAGGTACGCGTTGGTCTCAATCGCCTCGAGCGCATCATCAAAGAGCGCATGACAGTTGGCGAGACTGATTCGCTCACCCCCGCTCAGCTGGTCAATCCAAAGCCGTTGGTGGCTGCGATCAAGGAGTTCTTTGGCTCCAGTCAGCTGAGCCAGTTCATGGATCAGACCAACCCTCTGGCTGAGCTCACCCACAAGCGCCGCATCAGTGCCCTCGGCCCAGGTGGTCTGACCCGCGAGCGGGCTGGCTTTGCTGTGCGCGATATTCACCCCTCCCACTACGGCCGCATCTGTCCGATTGAGACGCCGGAGGGCCCCAATGCGGGACTAATTGGTTCGTTGGCTACCCACGCCCGGGTTAATGAGTACGGCTTCATCGAGACCCCCTTCTGGAGGGTTGAGAACGGCGTGGTTGATAAGACCGGCGATCCCATCTACATGTCTGCCGATCTGGAGGATGAGTGTCGCGTTGCACCAGGTGATGTCGCCACCGATGAGGAAGGTCGAATCACCTCGGATCTGATTCCGGTCCGCTATCGCCTCGATTTCGAGACGGTGCCTCCCAATCAGGTCGATTATGTGCAGCTTTCACCGGTGCAGGTCATCTCGGTGGCGGCCTCGCTGATTCCCTTCCTTGAGCACGACGATGCCAACCGTGCACTGATGGGCTCAAACATGCAGCGTCAGGCTGTGCCCCTGCTGCGCCCGGAGCGTGCCCTAGTCGGTACCGGACTTGAAACCCAGGTCGCCAGGGATTCCGGAATGGTCCCCATCACCCGCGTCAATGGCGAGGTGGTCTTCGTGGATTCCACTCAAATCATCGTGCGCGATGCAGAGGGGCTGGATCATTACCACTTGCTGCAGAAGTACCAACGCTCTAACCAGGACACCTGTCTGAACCAGCGCCCGATCGTCAAGCAGGGCGATCAGGTCATTGCCGGTCAGGTCCTCGCCAATGGTTCGGCCTGTGAAGGAGGTGAGATCGCCCTTGGCCAGAACATGTTGATCGCCTACATGCCCTGGGAGGGATACAACTACGAGGACGCGATCCTCGTCAGTCAGCGCTTGGTGCGCGATGACCTCTACACCTCGGTGCACATCGAGAAATATGAGATCGAGGCCCGTCAGACCAAGCTCGGCCCTGAGGAGATCACCCGAGAGATCCCCAACGTTGCAGAGGAAAGCCTCGGCAGTCTCGATGAGATGGGCATCATCCGCATTGGAGCCTTCGTCGAGAGCGGAGACATCCTGGTGGGCAAGGTGACACCCAAGGGTGAATCGGATCAGCCCCCTGAAGAGAAGCTTTTGCGAGCGATCTTCGGAGAAAAGGCCCGCGATGTGCGGGACAACTCACTGCGAGTGCCCAAAACCGAATGCGGGCGTGTGGTGGATGTGCGCATCTACACCCGCGAGCAAGGTGATGAACTTCCCCCCGGCGCGAACATGGTCGTCAGGGTCTACGTGGCACAGCGCCGCAAGATCCAGGTGGGCGACAAGATGGCTGGCCGCCACGGCAACAAAGGCATCATCAGCCGCATCTTGCCGCTGGAGGACATGCCATATCTGCCCGATGGCACCCCCATCGACATCGTGCTCAACCCTCTTGGCGTGCCGAGCCGCATGAACGTGGGGCAGGTCTTTGAGTGCCTGATGGGTTGGGCTGCCGACAACCTGGATTCCCGATTCAAGATCGTGCCCTTCGATGAAATGCACGGGGCGGAGAAGTCCAAGGAGACGGTTCAGAACTATCTGATGGAAGCGGCCAAAGCTCCCGGCCGCGAATGGGTTTATGACCCAGAGAACCCCGGCAAGATTCAGCTCACTGATGGCCGCACCGGTGAGAAGTTCGACCAGCCCGTCACCGTGGGTCGTGCCTACATCCTCAAGCTGGTGCACTTGGTGGACGACAAGATCCATGCTCGCTCTACAGGCCCCTACTCCCTGGTCACGCAGCAGCCACTCGGTGGTAAAGCGCAGCAGGGTGGTCAGCGCCTTGGTGAGATGGAGGTATGGGCTTTGGAGGCCTATGGCGCCGCCTACACCCTGCAAGAACTGCTGACGGTGAAATCCGACGATATGCAGGGTCGCAATGAAGCGCTCAACGCGATCGTTAAAGGCAAGCCGATCCCCAGGCCCGGTACTCCTGAGTCCTTCAAGGTGCTGATGCGCGAGTTGCAGTCCCTTGGTCTTGATATCGCCGTCTACACCGATGAAGGTGCTGAGGTTGATCTCATGCAGGACGTCAATCCACGCCGCAGCACTCCCAGCCGGCCCACCTACGAATCCCTCGGCGTGGCTGATTACGACGAGGACTGAGCCTCCGTGCGGCCAAGTCCGCCCCCTGAAGACCACCTGCGACCCATCGATCTCCGGCTATGACCAACAGCAACACTCGCACTGAGAGCCACTTCGATTACGTCAAGATCACCCTGGCGTCCCCCGACCGGATCATGCAGTGGGGCCAGCGCACCCTGCCCAATGGTCAGGTGGTTGGCGAGGTCACCAAGCCCGAAACCATCAACTACCGCACCCTCAAGCCCGAGATGGACGGGCTGTTTTGCGAGAAGATCTTTGGCCCTTCCAAAGACTGGGAGTGTCACTGCGGTAAGTACAAGCGGGTGCGTCACCGCGGCATTGTTTGCGAACGCTGCGGCGTGGAGGTGACAGAGAGCCGGGTGCGCCGTCACCGCATGGGTTTCATCAAGCTGGCGGCACCCGTCTCCCACGTTTGGTATCTCAAGGGCATCCCCAGTTATGTCGCGATCCTGCTGGACATGCCTCTGCGTGATGTTGAGCAGATCGTCTATTTCAACTGTTATGTGGTTCTTGATCCGGGTGATCACAAGACCCTGAAGTACAAGCAGCTGCTCACCGAGGACGAGTGGCTGGAGATTGAGGATGAAATCTATGCTGAAGACTCTGAGATTGAGACCGAGCCTGAAGTTGGCATCGGAGCTGAAGCCCTCAAGAGTCTTCTTGAAGATCTTGAACTCAATGAAATCGCTGAACATCTGCGCGAAGAAATCAGCGGCAGCAAGGGTCAAAAGCGCGCCAAGTTGATCAAGCGCCTGCGGGTGATCGACAACTTCATCGCCACCAGTGCTCGCCCTGAGTGGATGGTGCTTGATGCAATCCCCGTAATCCCGCCCGATCTGCGCCCGATGGTGCAGCTCGATGGGGGTCGTTTTGCCACCAGTGATCTCAATGACCTCTACCGCAGGGTCATCAACCGCAACAACCGCCTGGCCCGTCTCCAGGAGATTCTCGCTCCCGAGATCATTGTCCGTAACGAGAAGCGGATGCTGCAGGAGGCCGTCGATGCGCTGATCGACAACGGTCGCCGTGGCCGCACCGTTGTGGGCGCTAATAACCGTCCGCTGAAGTCACTCAGCGACATTATTGAAGGCAAACAGGGTCGCTTCCGTCAGAACCTGCTCGGCAAGCGTGTCGACTACTCCGGTCGTTCAGTGATCGTGGTGGGTCCAAAGCTAAAGATGCACCAGTGCGGTCTGCCTAAGGAAATGGCGATCGAGTTGTTCCAGCCATTCGTCATCCATCGCCTCATCCGTCAGAACATCGTCAACAACATCAAGGCTGCCAAGAAGCTCATTCAGCGCGCCGATGATGAGGTGATGCAGGTGCTGCAGGAGGTCATCGACGGCCATCCGATCATGCTGAACCGTGCTCCCACGCTGCACCGTCTCGGCATTCAGGCCTTTGAACCCAAGCTTGTCGATGGCCGGGCCATTCAGCTTCACCCACTGGTCTGCCCAGCCTTCAACGCTGACTTCGATGGTGACCAGATGGCCGTGCACGTGCCGCTGGCCCTCGAGGCCCAGACCGAGGCGCGCATGCTCATGCTGGCCAGCAACAACATCCTCTCGCCAGCCACTGGCCAGCCGATCATCACGCCCTCGCAGGACATGGTGCTCGGTACCTATTACTTGACGGCCATTAGGCGTGAGCGCGAGGTGCCTGAATTCGGCGATCGCAGCCGCACGTTCGCCAACCTCGCTGATGTCTGCCATGCCTTCGAGGAGCAGCGCCTCACCCTTCACGACTGGCTCTGGGTTCGCTTCAACGGCGAAGTCGAGGATGACGACGAAGGCACCGAGCCCGTGAGCACTGACACTCTCAGTGACGGAACCAGCGTTGAGCAGTGGAAGTACCGCCGCGATCGACGCGATGAGGATGGCGCCTTGATCAGCCGCTATGTCCTCACCACTGCCGGCCGGGTAGTGATGAATCGAACGATCATTGACGCGGTGACGACGCGGTGACGCGCTCCTGACAGCCTTTCTTCCTTCCCTTCATTCCCCTTTTTTCTGTCCCCGGTCATGACCAGCTCGTCTAAGCCCGCCGCCCGGAAGACCTCCAAGTCCAAGGCCGCCAAAGCTGCTGCGGCTGCTGCTGCAGAAGCCAGCGCCGAGTCCAGTTCGGCCTACAGCGAACTGTCACGTCAGGCGCCTCCCTTTCGTAACAAGGTGATCGACAAGAAGAGCTTGCGGGCGCTGGTGGCCTGGGCTTATAAGCATCACGGCACGGCGGCCACTGCGGCCATGGCCGATGAACTTAAGGATCTGGGATTCAAGTACGCCACCAAAGCTGCTGTATCGATCTCGGTTGAGGATCTGCGCGTTCCTGGGGACAAGGTCTCACTGCTGCAGCAGGCTGAGGATCAGATCACTGAGACCGAAGAGCGTTATCGCCTCGGTGAGATCACCGAGGTGGAACGTCACACCAAGGTGATCGATACCTGGACTGAGACCAATGAGCGTCTGGTGCAGTCCGTGCGACGCAACTTCAATGAGAACGATCCACTGAATTCGGTGTGGATGATGGCCAACTCAGGCGCCCGGGGGAACATGTCCCAGGTGCGTCAGCTGGTGGGCATGCGTGGCCTGATGGCCAATCCGCAGGGGGAGATCATTGACCTGCCGATTCGCACCAACTTCCGCGAGGGCCTGACGGTCACCGAGTACGTCATCTCCTCCTATGGCGCCCGAAAGGGTCTGGTGGATACGGCATTGCGGACCGCCGACTCCGGCTACCTCACCAGGCGTTTGGTGGACGTCGCTCAGGACGTGATCGTGCGTGAGGATGACTGTGGCACCACCCGCAGCATCGTTGTTGCTGCGGACGACAGCGGCAAATACAAAGCCCGTCTGGTGGGCCGTCTTATTGCCGAGGACGTGGTCGATGGCGATGGCACCGTGATCGCCACCCGCAACACCGAGGTTGATCCTCCGCTGAGCGAGGCAATTGAGAAAGCAGGTATTAAGCAAGTGCAGGTGCGTTCACCGCTGACCTGTGAAGCGGCCCGTTCGGTCTGCCGCAAGTGCTACGGCTGGGCTTTGGCCCATAACGAACTGGTGGACTTGGGTGAAGCCGTCGGTATCGTTGCGGCTCAGTCAATTGGTGAGCCAGGTACTCAGCTCACCATGCGCACCTTCCACACCGGAGGTGTGTCCACTGCCGAAACCGGTGTTGTGCGCTCTGTTGTCGAGGGCACCGTGGAATTTGGCAGCAAGGCCAAGGTGCGTCCTCACCGCACCCCCCACGGGGTTGAGGCGCAGCTGGCAGAAACAGATTTCGTGCTGACCGTGAAGCCCTCAGGCAAGGGCAAGGCCCAGAAGCTGGACGTCACGGCCGGTTCGATTCTGTTTGTCGCCAGCGGGGGGGCCATCCCCAATGACACGATCCTGGCCCAGATCTCTAGCGGCTCGGCCGTGAAGAAGAGCGTGGAGAAGGCCACCAAGGACGTGGTCTGCGATCTGGCTGGCCAGGTGCGTTATGAGGATGTGATCCAGCCCAAAGAGGTGCCGGATCGCCAGGGCAACATCACCCTCAAGGCTCAACGTCTAGGCCGCATGTGGGTGTTTGCCGGTGATGTCTACAACCTTCCCCCCAATGCCTTCCCTGTGGTGGAGAGAGGAGCTGATGTCACCTCCGGTGAAGTGCTTGCCGAAAGTCGTCAGATCAGTGAGTACGGCGGGGCTGTTCGTTTGTGCGAGTCCCAGGGCGATTCCCGTGAGGTGGAGATCGTTACCGCCAGCATCACGCTCAAGGACTGCAAGTTAATTGCAACTAGTACCCATAGCGGTCAGATCTGGCATTTGGAGGGCAAGGACAGCACCCGTTATCGCCTTAATACCGAGCCCGGCACCAAGATCGCCAACGGTGAGGTGATTGCTGAGCTGGCCGATGATCGCTTCCGCACCCAGACCGGTGGTCTGGTGAAATTTGCGCCTGGGTTGGCGATCAAGAAGGCCCGCAGTGCCAAGAACGGATACGAGGTCAACAAGGGCGGAACCCTGCTATGGATCCCGCAGGAAACCCATGAGATCAACAAGGACATCTCCCTGCTGATGATCGAGGACGGTCAATGGATTGAGGCCGGCACCGAGGTCGTCAAAGACATCTTTAGTCAGACGGCTGGCATCGTCACCGTCACTCAGAAGAACGACATCCTTCGCGAGATCATCGTCCGCTCAGGGCAGCTGCACCTCGTCTCCGATAGCAAGGTGTTGGCGCGCTACGGCGAGGGCGGAAAGATGGTTAATCCCGGTGAGGAGATCGCCTCAGGACTCACCGCGGAGGCCATGCATTTGGTCGAGGCTGTTGACACCCCAGAAGGTGGTGCTCTGCTGTTGCGTCCCGTTGAGGAATACGCCATCCCCGATGCGGCTCACCTGCCTGAGCTCAGCTCCGTTAAGCAGTCTGGCGGCCCTTCCATGGGCCTCAAGTCGATGCAGCGCCTGGCTTACAAAGATGGCGAACTCGTCAAGTCTGTCGAAGGAGTCGAGCTGCTCAAGACCCAGCTTCTGCTCGAGAGCTTTGACACCACACCGCAGATGACGGTGGATGTTGAGGCTGTGCCTGACAAGCGCGCCAAGACCATTGAACGCCTGCAGCTGACGATCCTCGAGACGCACTTAGTGCGGCGCGACACGCTCTCTGATGCAAGCCACGGCTCCACCCACACTGAGGTGAAGGTCTCCGACGGCGACAGCATCAAGCGCGGTGATGTGGTCGCCACAGTGCAGATTCTCTGCAAGGAGAACGGTGTGGTGCAGCTGCCTGACAGCAGCGGTGATGAGCCGATTCGTCGTCTGATCGTCGAGCGGCCTGATGACACGATTCCCTTGGATTTGGGGTCGACCAAGGTCGAGCTCACGGTTGGTCAGCGAGTTGTCGAGGGTGAAGCCCTTGGAGATGGAGTCGTCTCTCCCCACAGCGGTCAGGTGGAGAGCATCGATGGAAGCAAGCTCACCCTTCGCGTCGGCCGTCCCTATATGGTCTCGCCCGATTCGATCCTGCACGTACGTGACGGCGACCTAGTGCTGCGGGGTGACACCTTGGCCCAGCTGGTCTTCGAGCGCGCCAAGACCGGTGACATCGTTCAGGGTCTGCCGCGTATTGAGGAACTGCTGGAGGCCCGGCGTCCCCGTGAGGCAGCGGTGCTCTGCCGTAAACCCGGCAGCGTCAAGGTGGAGCAGGCTGAGGACGAAGACAATCCCACGGTGTCGGTTACCGAGGGAGAGGAGCTGAGCACTGATTACCCGATCCTGCTCGGACGCACCGTCATGGTCAGTGACGGCCAGGAGGTGGTGGCCGGTGATCTTCTCACCGACGGTCCGATCAATCCCCACGAGTTGTTGGAGGTGATCTTCGAGGACCTGCGCAGCCGTCTCCCTTCGATGGATGCGGCCAATCAGGCCATCTCTGCCCTGCAGACCAAGCTGGTCCAGGAGGTGCAGAACGTCTACAAATCCCAGGGCGTCACCATCGACGACAAGCACATCGAAGTGATCGTGCGTCAGATGACCAGCAAGGTGCGGGTGGAGGATGCCGGAGATACCACCTTGTTGCCCGGTGAGCTCATCGAGTTGCGTCAGGTGGATCAGGTCAACCAGGCCATGGCGATCACCGGCGGCGCTCCAGCCGAATTCACGCCTGTGCTCCTAGGTATTACCAAGGCCTCGCTCAACACCGACAGCTTCATCTCTGCAGCCTCCTTCCAGGAGACGACCCGCGTGCTGACCGAAGCCGCGATCGAAGGCAAGAGTGACTGGCTGCGGGGCCTTAAGGAGAATGTGATCATCGGTCGCCTCATCCCCGCAGGCACCGGCTTCAGTGGCTTTGAAGAGCAGCTCAAGGCCGAGGCCCTGCCCCACCCCGACATCCTCGACGAGGAGAACGCCGGCTACCGCCGCGCCACCAACCTGCGCCCCGATTACACGGTGGAGATGCCCATGCCTCAGCCCAGTGCTGCAGTGCTGGACGACCCCTCTGAAGACGAGTTGGAGGCCACCCGCAGCCGTCACGGCATCGATGATGAGCGGCCTAACCTCGCAGCCTTCGCTCGTCCACAGACTGGTGAGGACCTCAAGGAAGAGCTTCTTCCTGATCCTGGAGCCCTCGAGGGTCTTCAGGAAGAGGGTCTGCTCAGTCAGGACAACTGATCGCCATGGTCGTCGCCACCCCAACCAAGCCGCTGCAGCCCAAGCTGGTGCCGCAGCGGCGACTCCCTCGCTTCGGGTTTCACACCCACTGCGAGCGGGTCAATGGCAGGGCCGCCATGCTTGGCTTCTTTGCTTTGCTGGCCGCTGAGCATTGGCTCGGTCACGGCCTGCTGGTTTGGCCCTGAGCGCACTCCTCGGACAGAGCTGCTCCCAGCTGGAAGCCTGGGCGGTCGATCAGGGACTGCCCTCCTTCCGTGGACGGCAGCTTCACGATTGGCTCTACGCCAAAGGCGTGAGGCAATGGCAGGACATCACGGTGTTGCCCGCTGCCCTGCGCGATCAGGCTCCAGCTCCTCTTGGACGTTCGGCTGAGCTGCAGCGCAGCGTTGCCAGGGATGGCACCACCAAGCTGCTGCTCTCCACCGACGATGGTTTGTCACTGGAGACCGTTGGCATCCCGACCCGAGATCGGCTCACGGTCTGCGTCAGCAGTCAGGTGGGCTGCCCAATGGCCTGTCGATTTTGTGCCACTGGTAAGGAGGGCTTACAGAGGTCGCTGCACACTCACGAAATCGTGGATCAGGTCCTCACGGTGCGGGAAGTGATGGATCGCCGCCCCTCCCATGTGGTCTTCATGGGTATGGGGGAGCCATTGCTTAATTCAGAGAACGTACTCGCGGCTATTGATTGCTTCAGCCGTGATCTGGGCATGGCTATGCGTCAGATCACCGTTAGTACGGTTGGAGTCCCCAATACCCTGCCGCGGCTGGCGGAGCAGGCTCTCGAGCAGCTGGGTCGCTGTCAGTTCACGTTGGCGGTCAGCCTCCATGCTCCCGATCAGGAACTGCGCGAGGAGCTGATCCCCACCGCCCGCGCCTACCCCTATGAGCAGCTGCTTCAGGATTGCCGCCATTACGTCGAGCTCAGCGGCCGTAGGGTCAGCTTCGAATACATCCTGCTGGGGGGACTCAATGACAGTCCGCGGCAGGCTGAGGCGCTTGCACAGAAGGTCAGTGGTTTTCAGACCCACGTCAACCTGATCCCTTACAACCCAATCGAGGAGGAGACCTTTCAGCGCCCAGCCCCCGGTCAGGTGGAAGCATTTGCCGCTGTTCTGAAAAGTCGTGGCATCGCGGTGAGTGTGCGGGCCAGTCGTGGGCTTGATCAGGACGCGGCCTGCGGTCAGCTGAGGCGTCAACGTCAGCGCGGCAAGCTGGTCTGATGGCAGCGATTGACTGGATTCTGCTGGCGGTTTATCTGCTCTTCACTTTGGTGCTGGGCTTGTGGCTGGCGCGGCGCAATAGCAGCGAGGAGGATTATTTCGTTGCGGGTCGCAGCCTCAACGGCTGGTTGTCGGGGGCCTCAATGGCCGCCACCACCTTTTCGATCGATACCCCCCTCTACGTCGCTGGCCTAGTGGGCAGTCGGGGTTTGGCGGGTAACTGGGAGTGGTGGAGCTTCGGGTTGGCTCATGTCGCCATGGCCGTGGTGTTCGCTCCTCTCTGGCGCCGAAGCGGCGTGCTGACCGATGCAGCTTTCACGGAGCTGCGCTATGGCGGCGCTGCAGCGGCTTGGCTGCGGGGCATCAAGGCTTTCCTGCTGGCGCTGCCGGTGAATTGCATCGGCATCGGCTACGCCTTTCTGGCCATGCGCAAGGTGGTCGAGGCTCTGGGCATCGTTGAGGGTCGTCCGATCTTTGCCGGCCTGACGGATACGGTCTGGTTGCTGGTGGTTGTAGCGGCCATGGTGCTGATCTACACCGTTGCCGGCGGACTCTGGGCTGTGGTGGTCACCGATGGCATCCAGCTGTTGCTGGCTCTGGGCGGTGCGCTTGCGGTGGCGGTGGTGGCGCTTCAGGCAGTTGGCGGTATGGACCAGCTAATCGTTCAGTTGGAGGCGCTCGATCGCCCCGAGCTGCTCTCCTTGCTGCCCTGGCAGTGGAACGGCAACGGGGTGAGTTGGATCGAAGGCAGCGGGATCAGTCTCAGCATGTTCAGTGCCTATCTCGCCATTCAGTGGTGGAGCTTCCGCCGCAGTGATGGGGGTGGTGAATTCATCCAGCGCATGCTGGCTACTCGTGATGAGCGTCAGGCTCAGGTGGCCGGTTGGGTTTTTCTGGTCATCAATTATTTAGTGCGGAGCTGGCTCTGGGTGGTGGTGGCCCTGGCGGCGCTGGTGCTGCTTCCTGCCCAGCAGGACCTAGAGCTGGGGTATCCGGCTCTGGCCGTGTCGCTGCTGCCACCTGTGGCTCTAGGGCTGGTGGTGGTCTCTTTAGTGGCGGCTTTTATGAGCACCGTCAGCACGGCGGTGAACTGGGGAGCTAGCTATCTCACCCATGATTTGTACCAACGCTTCTGTCGCCCCGGCGCCGGCCAGCGCGAACTGCTGTTGGTTGGACAGCTCACAAGCGTGCTGCTGCTGGTGCTCGGAGTGATGACGGCTCTGATCAGCGACAGCATCGGTGCGGTGTTCCGTCTCGTGATCGCCATCGGAACCGGCCCTGGTGTGGTGCTGGTGCTGCGCTGGTTCTGGTGGCGCGTCAATGCCGCAGCTGAATTGGCTGCCATGCTCAGCGGCTTCCTTGTGGGCTTTTCCACCTCCGTGGTGCCTGTGCTGCGGATTGATGACTACGGCATTCGTTTGATGGTGACCACAGGACTGTCCGCACTGGTCTGGCTCAGTGTGCTGCTGCTGACGCCACCAGAGTCCCCTCAGGTGCTCGATCGCTTTGTCGAGGCAGTTAATCCGCCGGGTCCTGGCTGGCAGCACGTGCGCCAGCGTCTGGGCATTGAACCGTTTGAGGGTCTCGACCGACTCATCAGCCGTTTTTTGCTCAGTACAGGTCTGCTCTTTGGCGGACTGCTGGCCACTGGGGCGTTTCTGCTGCACCAGCAGCGGGCCGGCTGGATCAGCCTTCTTGTGGCTGTGCTCTGCCTCCAACCCCTGCGCCGCGACTGGCGTCGATCCGGCCTGGACAGAAGGCCCCAGAATGGTTGAAGGTCTGGGCTTACTTTGTCCTTCTTTCGCTCCAAACTTCTGCCTGCAGCCATCCTGCTGGTATTCGGCCTGGCCCTTTTCGCGGTGAGCGCAAGGATCTGGTTGCCTGGAGATATGGCGGCCCCGGCGCCGATCGGTTGAATTCATGGCGCAGAGCAACGATCTGAACCTCGAACTGGAGCTGCTGGAAGGCGAGCTGCAGGAGGAAAATGCACCTGATCCGCTTGATCTGATCGATGCGGAAGGTCCTGATCAGGGCATCAGCGAAGCGCAGCTCGTCGAGGCCCTAGAGAACCTCCGCGGCGATTACGACCAGACCATGCAGGGTCTCAAGTTGTTCTGCGAGCACCGTGATGCCCGTTGTCACCCTCTGTTGGTGCCCCTGCTGCAGAGCAGTTGCCCGATCCTGCGCATGAGTGCTGTCTATGCCCTTGGTCGCAACCCTTACAGCGCTGCGCTACCGCTGCTACAGCAGCAATTCCAGCTCGACAGCAACAGCTTTGTGCGCAAGGCGCTGGCTTGGACGCTGGGGAATTACGCCGATGCTGATGTGACAGGTGATCTGCTGCAGGCCCTGCGTTTCGATAACGCTGCAGTGCGCTTGTGGTCCGCTGGCTCGCTGGTCGATGCTGCTTTGGCCCATCCCGATCAGCTTGATGTGGTCACGACCGAGTTGCTGCTGACCTTGCAGGTGGATCGGGAGGCAGCGGTCCGCAGCAACTGCGCCTGGGGGCTGGGCCGCTTGCACCCGCAGCTTTCAGCTGAGCAGCAGCTCAGTCTTGAGGAAGGCCTGCTGCAGGCTCTCCTGCATGACTGCGATACCGGTGTGCGCCAGGACGCCAGGTCAGCACTTGAGCAGCTCGATGATGGTGAAGTGTTGGGCCGGCTGCAGACCTTGGTCGACGAGGGCCTGATTGGTTGAGGCGCAGCGGTTTTTGGTGAATGCGGCTAGCATCTGACGCCAGCACGCTGGTTCTCTGTGCCTCAACAAAGCATCCGCTTTCGCATCCGGTCTGATGGCCGTGTCGAGGAGCTTGTCGAGGGCGTTCAGGGAGCTGGCTGTCAGGACCTAACCAGGTCCATCGAAGCCCGCCTGGGCACCGTCAGCTCGGTTCAACCCACGGCTGAGCAGTTTCAGCAGTCCACCACATCCCAACCCATACAACAAGACAACCATGTCGCACTTCAGCACGGTCAAAACTGAGCTCCGCGATCGCGAGGCCCTGGTGGCTGCGCTGCGCGATATGGGCCAAGAGCCTTCCGGCGTTGAGCAGCCTGTGCGTGGCTACCGCGGCCAGACTGTTACAGCTGATCTCTGCTGCACGCAGGACGGCGGTGCTGACATCGGTTTTCGTTGGAACAGCGCCGAGCAGCGTTATGAGCTGGTCACCGATCTGGATCTTTGGAGTCAGCCCATTCCGGTGGAGCGCTTCCTGGCCCTCCTCACCCAGCGCTACGCCCTGCAATCAATCCTCGCCAGCACCGCAGAGGAGGGCTACCAGGTCTCCGAGCAACGCCAGTCCGCTGATGGTTCAATTGAATTGGTGGTCACCCGCTGGCAAAGCTAGGCCCCTTCCATTTTCACGGTCATGATCGATCCCGGCCTGGCCTTTGGAGCTCAGCCCCATGGGGCTGAGCAGTCCGCGATCACCGGCAGGGAGCCTCTGCTTGGTGGCGAGTTAAGGGAGAAAGCAGTCTGGGTTGATGAGACTGTTTGCATCGGATGCCGATATTGCGCTCATGTGGCTTGTAACACCTTCATCGTGGAGCCCGACTACGGTCGCTCCAGGGTGATTCGCCAGGACGGCGATAGCACCGAGCGGATCCAGGAAGCCATCGATACCTGTCCTGTGGATTGCATCCACTGGGTTGATTTCGAACAGCTTGATGAGCTGCGCAAGCGCCTTGACGGTCAGGAGCTATTGCCGCTTGGACTGCCATCTGCGACGCGGCATAAGCGCATCCTGCCGCGGTCGTGATTCCTACTCGTCGCTTCGGGCGTACGGAGCTGCCGATGCCCTTGCTCAGCCTTGGGGGCATGCGCTTTCAGCAGAGCTGGAGCGATCTTGAGGCCAGCGCTATCGAGGCGGAGAGTCAGCGCAATCTCGAGGCGACCCTGGCCGCGGCGGTGTCTGCCGGGTTTCATCACGTCGAGACGGCCCGTTATTACGGCACCTCGGAATTGCAATTGGGGCCTGCCCTGGCCCGTCACCCTGACCCAAATCGCATCCTTCAGACCAAGATCCCCCCGAGGGATGATCCCGCCGCTTTTGAAGCCGAGCTTGAACGCAGTTTTCAGCTGCTCGGAGTTGCGCGCGTGGACCTGCTCGCGGTCCATGGCCTCAACCTGCATGAGCATCTTGAGCAAACCGTGCGCTCCGGCGGCTGCCTGGAGGTGTTGCGCCGCTGGCAGGCCGATGGCGCTATTGGGCATATTGGCTTCTCAACCCATGGTCCGCTTGAGCTGATCCTCGATGCCATCGCCACCGATGTCTTTGATTACGTCAATGTGCATTGGTATTACATCCGCCAAGACAACGGTCCTGCCTTGACTGCCGCCCGCGATCGGGACATGGGGGTGTTTCTGATCAGCCCCACCGATAAAGGCGGCCATTTGCATTCACCCTCTCAGCGACTTCTGCAGCTCTGTGATCCCCTGCATCCGATCGTGTTCAACGATCTGTTCTGCCTGATGGATCCTCGCGTGCACACCATCAGTGTCGGAGCCGCCCGGCCTTCGGATTTGGATCTGCATCTGCAGGCGGTGGCGCAGCTCGGGCATGCGCCTGAGCTAGTGCCGGCTGTGGCCGAACGACTGCAGGCTGCCCTGGTGGAACGGCTGGGAGAAGCCTGGCTCGAGACCTCCCAGCAGGGTCTGCCTGCCTGGCGAGATACCCCCGGGGACATCAATCTGCCGGTGTTGCTCTGGCTGCACACCCTGCTCAAGGGCTGGGATCTGGAGAGTTATGCCAAGGCCCGTTATGGCCTGTTGGGCAATGGCAGTCACTGGTTCCCTGGCCGCAATGCCGCCTGTTTTGAGGCCAGCGCTGATGACCCTGCTGCTGTCACCGCCGAGGAGCTCGATGAGGTGCTTGCCTCCAGCCCCTGGAAACAGGAGATCCCAGCCATCCTGCGCGAGCTCAAGCAGCGTCTCGGCGGTGCCAGTGTCCGTCGCCTTGGCCCGTAAATCAGACCAGTGGCTGCTTGCCTGGCACCCCAATCGCCCGGGGATAAAAGCGTGGGCAGGGGGCTGAGGGGGTGAGTGTGATGACATGGCGTTGGCCTCGCTCTGCGGGCAGTGTCATTGCTTGTGGTTCCTCCATCCGGGCGTTCAGCAGGGCGGCGGCCCTTTGCAGCTGGCGGCTGTCCTCCTGCTGCCACTGCCCCCGGTAGAGCAGGGCCTTGCCTGTGGTGTTGAGCAGAGGAACCAGGTATTCCGCTACCACGGGCGCTGCAGCTACTGCACGGGCCACTGCCAGATCAAAGTGGCCGCGGCAGTCCGGATCGCGGCCTGTTTTCTCGGCCCGCTCACAGCGCAGCTGCACCCTTGACTGCAGACCTAGATCACTGGCCATTGCTTCCACTGCCTGCAGCTTGCGGCCGACTGAATCGACCAATGTGAGTTGGGCTTGGGGCAGGGCTATGGCAATGGCTAAACCTGGAAAGCCGCCGCCGGTGCCGACATCGATGACCTGCAGCGGGGCCCTGGAGTCACGCCAGGCTTGTAGCGGCCAGAGGCTGTCAAAGATCTGACTGATCCAGTAGTCATCCCCCTCCACCAGCCGGGTCAGATTGACTCGGCTGTTCCAGTGGCGCAACAGTTGCTGCAGTTGCTCGAACTGCTCGACCTGCGCGGCTGCGGGCTGCCAGCCCAGCAGCTCCCAGGGGGCGGAGGTGGTCAGAAGGCACCGGGCAACCTCTTTAGGATCGCAAGCCACGGTCCCCACCGCTGCCTTGGCTGCCACGCCCCCGAGCCTCTACAGCCTGTTGCAGGTGCCGCCTGAGGCCAGTACCGAGCAGTTGCGCAGTGCGTTTCGTCTGCTCAGCAAACGCTTTCATCCCGACACCACTGAGCTGCCGGAAGCAGAGGCCGCTACCCGTTTTCGCCAGTTGCAGGAGGCGATGTCGGTGCTTGGTGATCCCGAGCAGCGTCGTCGTTATGACGCTTTGCTGCGCGCCCAGGCGCTCAACCGCGAGCAGCAGCAGCGCCAAAAAGTGACTGTTTGGCGCCCCAATACCGACCCACCGGCCCGCCGTCCCCTTTCCGGTGGCGAATGGTTTGCCTTGTTGCTGCTGGCTTTGGCCCTTGGCTTTTCACTGGTCTTGGGCATTGGCCTTGCCTGGTGGCGAGGCGTTCAAGTGGTGCAGGGCGGTCAGGCGCTGGAGCGCCTCAGCGAACTGGTGGATCGAGGCAAGGCTGCGGTTGAGGTTTCGTTGCCGATGGCGGCAGCTGGTGCGGATCACGAGCAGAGTCCAGCGGCGGAGCCAACCGATTGCCCCGAAACCGCTTCTGCCGGCTCACTCTGAATGCTTCCCAGCTCCGACACCCCGCTTTACAGCCATCCGCTGCCGGCCCTGGAGCAGTGGTTGCAGACCAGTGGTTTTCNGCAGTCGGACGCTGACCCTTGCCTCTGGACCCTGGAGCGCCCGCAGTGGACAGCAGAGCTGTTGCTTCAAAGCGATGGTTTGGTTATTAGCTGGATTGCTGATGGGCGCAGCACCCAACGGGGCTTCTCGTATGGGCTGACCCGTGCTGATCTTGAAAGTGCGATTCTTGCCGGCCCCTAGCTCTGAATCGGCAGACGCTCCAGCACCCCGCTCAGCACGCTGTAGCAACGTTCCAGTTCTTGATCGTTGATGCANAGCGGTGGCATCANGTAGACCACCGAACCCAANGGCCGTACAAATAACCCCTCGGCGAGGCAATGGCGCTGCACCTCCAGTCCGATGGGCTCGAGATAGCCGCTTGCTCCAGCTAGTTCAAAGGCGGCAATGCTGCCCAGCAGACGCGGACGCTTGACCTGCGGCAGGGCAGCAAGGCGCTCGAGATGGATTTGATGCCTGGCTTCGATGGAGTGATATCTCTCCGGCCTGGCCTGCAGTAGCTCGAGACTTGCCAGTGCAGCGGCGCAACCGAGCGGATTGGCCGTGAAGCTGTGGCCATGGAAGAAGGTGCGCTCCGGCTCCGGACCGACGAACTGCTGGTAGAGCTCCTCGCTGGCCAGGGTGACCCCCATCGGCAGGAATCCACCCGTGAGGCCTTTGGAGAGAGCCACCAGATCTGGCGTGATGCCGGCTCGCAATGAGGCGAACAGCTCTCCGCACCGGCCAAAGCCGGTTAGGACCTCATCGGCGATGAGCAGGGCGCCGGCCTGACGCACCCGCTGCTGCACTGCGACGAGGAATTCCGGGCGCACCATGGACATGCCACCTGCCCCCTGGAGCAATGGCTCGAGGATGACTGCCGCCGTTGGTGTTTCGAGCAGTTGCTCGAGATGCACCAGCGCATTGCTCTCTTTTTGCTCACAGACGTCATCGCCCCACCAGGTGGCCGGCCAGGGGCAGCGGGCTACCTCAAACAGCAGCGGTTCAAAGGGGGCGCTGAACAGACCGCGCTCACCGACCGCCATCGCCCCGAAGGTGTCGCCGTGATATGCCCCATCGAAGGCGATCACCTGGCGTCGCTGACCACCCAGGCGCCAACTGTGTTGCAGCGCCATCTTTAAAGCCACCTCCACAGCGGTGGAGCCGTTGTCGGAGAAGAACATGCGCTCCAGCCCGGGCCAGAGCGCACACACACGCTCGGAGAGTTGCGAGGCGGGCTGGTGGCGAAAGTTGGCGAAGATCACTTGCTCGAGGGTCTCGGCCTGGCGGGCGATAGCGGCCGCAATGCTCGGTTCGCTGTGGCCATGCAGGGTCACCCACCAGCTGCTGATGCCATCGATCAACTTGCGGCCGTCTTCCAGTTCCAGCCAGACCCCCTGGCCCCGCTTGACCGGGAGTGGGGCAGGGCCCCGGCCCGGCTGGGTGAAGGGATGCCAGAGGTGCTGATGCCAGCCGCTGTTGCTTGCTTCAGTCATGGGGCCGGGCCATGCGGGAGGAGTCAACGGCCTGATCAAAGGCTTCGGCGCTGATGGCATCGAGGCTGAGGGCCGCTTGTTTGAGGCTGATCCCTTCTCCGTGGGCATGAAGGGCGATCTTGGCGGCGCGGTCGTAGCCGATCACTGGTGCGAGTGCGGTGACCAGCATCAGAGACTGATCGCGGAAATGCTCCACCTTGGAGTGGTTCACCTCCATCCCTGCAACTAAGTGCTCTTCCAGGGTGCGGCAGGAGTCCGCCAGCAGCTGGCCGCTGCGCAGGAGGTTCAGCCCCAGCAAAGGTTTATAGACATTCATTTGGAGATGGCCGCCGCTGCCACCGATCGCGACGGCTTGATCGAGCCCGAAGACCTGGGCTGTGGCCATGGCGACGGCTTCGCACTGGGTGGGGTTGACCTTGCCCGGCATGATCGAGCTGCCGGGCTCATTGGCAGGCAGCTGCAGTTCGCCCAGGCCAGCACGTGGACCGCAGGCCAGCAAACGGATGTCATTGACGATCTTGTGCAGGGCCCCGGCCAGCAGCCTCAATCGCGTCATCTGCTGAACCAGCGCGTCATGGCTGCCCATCAGCGCAAATCGGTTGCCATCGCAGCTCCAGCTCACCCCCTCCCAGGTGCTGAGCAGGCGGCAGGCCTCATCGGCAAACGTCTTGGGCGCCCCTAAGCCTGTGCCCACCGCTGTGCCGCCCAAAGGGATGCAGCGCAGTTCGCTGAAGCCTTCAGTGATGCGATCACCCGCTGCATTCAGCTGTGCGGCCCAACCCCCCACTTCCTGACCAATGGTGAGCGGCACCGCATCCTGCAGGTGGGTGCGGCCGATCTTCACCACATCGCTCCAGAGGGCAGCCTTCTGTTCGAGCGCCTTGACCAGTCGCTGCACAGCGGGCAGCAGTCTCAGTCGCTGCTGACGTTCAGCGGCCAGGTGAATGGCGCTGGGGAAGACGTCATTGGTGCTCTGGCTGCGGTTGACGTGGTCATTGGGGTGCACGCAGGCCTTGCTGCCCCTGGGCTGACCGGCCAACTCGCAGGCTCGGTTGGCAATTACCTCATTGACATTCATGTTCGTCTGGGTGCCGCTGCCGCTCTGCCAGCTCGACAGCGGAAATTCTTTATCCAGCTGACCGCCTTCTACTTCAGCTGCCGCAGCGGTGATCCAGCTGCAACGCTCAGGATCCACCAGCCCCAGGCTTGTGTTGGCTGCCACAGCCGCACGTTTGATGGTGGCGATGGCATGAATCAGCGGCAGCGGCACCGGATCATCACCAAGGCGGAACTGTTGCCGTGCTCGCTCGGTCTGAGCGCCCCAGTAATGCTCGGCGGGGACCATCACCTGACCGAGGCTGTCTTGTTCGGCGCGCCAAGCCTCGTTTGTGGGTCCCTGCTGATCAGCCATAAGGCAATGGAAAGGACTAGCGAGTTCTTAATCGTTCATCTCTACCACTGAGCTGTGTGCTCTGGGGCCTGGAGATGCTGGAGAACCTGCTCCCCCCTCTCAACGACAAAAATCTGCCGTGGATGGATGTCCTCCATCCGATCGTGGTGCACTTCGTGATCGCCATGGCGCTGATCACCGTGGTGTTCGACCTGATCGGCGTCATGACCCGGAAACCCAACCTTTTTGAGGTGAGTTTCTGGAATCTGGTGGTAGCCACCGTCGCCATCTTCGTGGCGATCATCTTTGGTCAGGTGGAGGCGGGTCTGGCGGGCCCCTATGGCGGTGCTCGCGACATCCTCAACTATCACAGCACCCTCGGCTGGTCATTGGCTGGGGTGCTCTCACTGCTGACGGGCTGGCGTTATGTCGTTCGCCAGAAGGACCCAGCGGCATTGCCGCCGGGCTTTCTTCTCATCGATGGCGTCCTTGCCGCGCTGGTGTTCACCCAGGTGTACCTCGGCGACAAGCTCGTCTGGGTCTACGGACTGCACACCGTTCCTGTGGTGGAAGCCCTGCGCAACGGAGTGATCTCATGAGCCTTCTTGCCACCATCGTCTCCCCCATCAACGAGATCGTTGACTCACTCGGTCCTAACGATCTTCCCTACAGCATTCCGGTGCATCCGAATCTGGTTCACCTGACCATCGGTCTGTTCTCGATTGCTATTGCTTTCGACTACGCCGGTGCGTTCTATCCCCTTGAAAAGAGGGTGTTCCGCTTCCTTGCTCTGCCGGTGACTCGCGTTGGCTTTCACGACGTCGGCTGGTACAACGTGCTGGCCTGCAGCATTGTCACCTTCTTCACGGTGGCGGCAGGCTTCTACGAGATGCTGCTGGCTGTGCCTCTGCCCGGGGTCAAGACCGTGCTGGGTCAGGGCGCCATCACCACGATGCTCTGGCATGCCGTTGGTGGTGTCGCCCTGCTGCTGATCATCGTCGCCATGACGATCTGGCGCGGCTACCTACGTTTCATCTGGCGCAAGGACATGGGCCGCCAGGTGAGCTGGCTTTACCTATTTGTCGGTGCCTTGATCCTCGTGGTGCTCGGGATTCACGGCAGCCTCGGCGCCTGGCTGGCCAGTGAGTTTGGTGTTCACATCACCGCCGACCAATTGCTTGCGGCTGGCGCCAATGTTCAGGAGTTGCTGCCATGACGACAACAACTAACAAGAAGGGTCCCAACATCCGCGCCATTTTGATCATCTCAGTGGCGGTGGCACTGAACCTGCTGGTTGCCTTTCAAATGGCGCGCTGGTCCTACAGCTGGTTTCCGCCGCAGGCCTCCAGTGCGGCTCCCTACGTCGATGATCTTTTCGCCTTGGAGACCGGCATCGGCTCCTTCCTCTGGTTTGGTCTAACTGGGGTGATTGGCTGGACCCTACTGTTCAATCGAGCTCCCAAGTACGACGAGAGTTACGGCGAACCAATCGAGGGCAACAACCGTCTTGAGATCACCTGGACGGTGATTCCCACCGTGATTGTCTTTGCGATCGCCATCTATTCGATGCAGGTTAATGACAAGCTCGATGCTCTCGGACCCAAGCACAAATATGCCGTCGGTAGTGATCCAGTCGCGGTCGCTGCTGTTGATCCACGCGCCACGGTAGGCCCCATCGATGTGATCGCTCGGCAGTGGAGCTGGGAGTTCATCTATCCCGATGGTGTGCGCAGTTCCGAGCTGCATCTGCCGATCAATCAACGGGTCAATTTCCGTCTGATAAGTGAGGACGTCAACCACAGCTTCTATGTGCCGGCATTTCGCCTCAAACAGGACATCATCCCCGGCAGTGTCATCTCCTACAGCCTCACGCCCACCCGAGAAGGTCGCTTCCGACTGCGGGACGCCATGTTCAGCGGCGCTTATTTCTCCCACAACCAAACTGATGTGATCGTCGAATCGTCCGATTCCTACAGCAGCTGGCTCAAGGCCACAGCCAAGAAACCTCTGCAGCCGGGCCTGAGCCCCGGCAGTGACCTGTATGCCAAGAGGCTCGCTAATGGCGATAAAGGCTGGGCCACGGTGCCACCGGCTCCGGCGCCGATGGTCAACGACCCCGGTGATGCCTCCATCCCCCACGACGCCTGAGCATCATGACTAGCACTAACTTCGACCCTCGCATTCTCAAAGCGCCTCATCCGGTTCCGGGGGCGCCTGATAACTGGAAGCGCTTCTTGAGCTTCAACACTGATGCCAAGGTTATCGGTATTCAGTACATCGCCACCTCGCTACTCTTCCTGCTGGTGGGTGGTCTATTGGCCATGATCGTCCGCGGTGAGCTGATTACTCCGCCGGCAGATCTGGTCGATCCCACCGTGTACAACGGCCTCTACACGATGCATGGAACAGTGATGCTGTTCCTGTTTTTATTCCCGGTTCTCAACGGCCTAAACAACCTGCTGATCCCCACCATGATCGGCGCGCCAGATATGGCCTTCCCTCGACTTAATGCGGCCGCTTTCTGGCTGGTGCCGGTGTTTGCGGTCTTGTTGATGGCTAGTTTCTTTATTCCTGGCGGTCCAGCGCAGGCGGGTTGGTGGTCGTATCCACCAATGAGTATCCAGAACCCCTTGGGCCATTTCATCAATGGTGAGCAGCTCTGGCTATTGGCGGTGGCGCTTTCAGGGATTTCATCGATCTTTGGGGCGATCAATTTCGTGACCACGATCGTCCGCATGCGAGCCCCTGGTATGGGCTTCTTCAAGATGCCGCTCTACTGCTGGACAGCATGGGGTGCCCAGACCATTCAGTTGATTGGTCTTCCTGCCTTAACTGGTGGCGCCATCATGTTGCTGTTCGATCTCAGCTTTGGTACTAGTTTCTTTCGTCCCGAAGGTGGTGGGGATCCGGTTCTCTATCAGCACTTTTTCTGGTTCTACTCTCATCCTGCCGTCTATGTGATGGTTCTGCCGGTGTTCGGCATCTTCTCTGAGGTGTTCACCTGCTACGCCCGAAAGCCGTTGTTCGGTTACAAGTTCGTGGCCCTTGCATCCTTCGGGATTGTGTTTCTCTCGCTGATCGTGTGGGTGCACCATATGTTTTACACCGGGACGCCTAACTGGATGCGAATCCTGTTTATGTTCACCACCATGACGATCGCAGTGCCCACGGGTGTCAAGGTTTTTGCTTGGGTGGCAACGCTTTGGGGGGGCAAGTTGCGGCTTACTACGCCGATGCTGTTCTGCCTGGGTGGCCTTCTGAACTTCATCTTTGCCGGTATTACAGGGGTGATGTTGGGTACTGTGCCGATTGATATTCATGTGGGCAACACCTATTTTGTAGTTGCTCATTTTCACTATGTGATTTTCAACGCAATTGTGTTGGGGGTTTTTGCGGCGGTCTATCACTGGTTCCCTAAGTTCACCGGTCATATGTATTACGAGGGTCTGGGCAAATTGCATTTTGTTCTCACCTTCGTCGGTTGCACCCTGAACTGGCTGCCGCTGCACTGGGCTGGACTTCTTGGTATGCCTCGCCGTGTGGCTTCTTACGACCCCGAATTCGCCATCTGGAATGTGATCGCCAGTATCGGTGCCTTCATTCTTGGTGTGGCGGCGATTCCCTTTATTCTCAACATGGTGAGTTCCTGGGCTCGTGGACCGAAGTCACCTCCTAATCCTTGGGGTGCTATCGGCTTGGAGTGGCTGCTTCCATCTCCACCGCCAGCCGAGAACTTTGAGGACGACGTGCCCACCGTAATTAACAACCCATACGGCTACGGCTTAGGTGAGCCTCAGGTGGCCGATGAGGACTTCTACATCCGACGCGCCCAGGAGGCCTGAATTATGACCAGCTCAGATTCTTCACTGCAGCTCAATCACACGCCCGGGCACGTCAAGCATTCCGGGCACAACCTTACCGGATTTGTGATTTTTCTGTGCTCTGAGAGCATCATCTTCCTTGCTTTCTTTGCAGGTTTCACTATCTTCAAGCTGACCTCGCCGGAGTGGTTGCCTCCCGGCGTTGATGGGCTGGATATCAAGATGCCATTGATTAATACCATTGTGCTGGTGAGCTCCAGTTTTGTGGCTTACTTTGCTGAGCGCTATCTGCACAAAGGTAATCTCTGGGGCTTTCGCATCGTCTGGCTGATCACCATGTTAATGGGCGCTTACTTTGTGTATGGGCAGTACGTGGAATGGTCCAATCTTGAGTTCGGTCTGGGTAGCGGCGTGTTTGGGGGCACCTTCTATCTGCTTACCGGCTTCCATGGCTTGCATGTCATCACCGGTATCGGCCTGATGGGTTTGATGCTTTACCACTCTTTTCGCCCTGGTAATTACGACAAGGGCGATATGGGCGTCACGGCAGTGAGCCTGTTTTGGCACTTTGTGGATGTGATCTGGATCATCCTTTTTGTGCTGATTTACGTCTGGCAACGTTATTGAGGAGACGACCATGATTATCGACGATCAGATTTACGACGTCATCGTCATCGGTAGTGGTGCTGCTGGGGGCACTCTCGCCGGTGCTTTGGCTGGTAAGGGGCATCGGGTACTGGTGCTGGAGCGTGGCCGTCAGATGCCCTTGCGGGACCAGAACGTGGCGGATGTGGCGCTGCTGCGGATGAAGGAGCGCTTCCATCCCCAAGAGCGTTGGTTTGGCCCTGATGGCGATCCGTTTGCGCCTCAGACGATGTATGCCCTGGGCGGTAATACCAAGATCTGGGGTGCGGTGCTCGAGCGCATGCGTGAGAAAGACTTCGGGCCGTTGCCACTTCAAGAGGGTGTCTCCCCTGACTGGGAGATGAGCTATGGCGACCTTGCCCCTTACTACGACCAGGCCGAAGCCCTGTTCCGTGTGCATGGACGCGCTGGTGTTGATCCCACCGAGCCTCCGCGTCAGAAGGATTACGAGCATGAACCCCGACCGGTGGAGCCGTTTCTCAACGAACTGCGCAGCGGGCTGGAGCGACAGGGCTGCAACCCTTATGAGTTGCCATTGAGCTGGTCGGATAACCAAGAGGACCCTAGTGGTGATGCCGAGTTGTTTGGTGTGGCCCCTGCGATTGCCGATCAGCAGGTGCAGTTGCGTACCGATGCCGTTGTCCGTCGTCTACATGTCAACCCCACCGGCACTGAGGTTCGCGGTGTGGAGGCCTGCATCGAGGGTCAGGACTGGTTGTTCCAGTCTCAGGTCGTGGTTCTTGCTGCTGGTGCGATCAACACACCGGTGATCTTGCTCCGTTCCACCAATCAAAGCCATCCACGCGGCTTGGCCAATGGTTCTGATCAGGTGGGTCGCAACCTGATGAAGCCCCAGCTCACGTCGATCCTGCAGCTGGCGGCAGCACCCAACAGTGGCCGTTACCAGCGCTCCTTTGGAGTCAACGACTACTACTGGGGAGATAAGAATGTGAGCTTCCCTCTGGGCCACATCCAGAGCTGTGGCGGTGTGCTGCAGGACGCCCTTTTTGCTGAATCGCCCCCAGTGTTGTCTCTGGTGGCCAAGTTGATGCCGAACTTTGGGCTTGAGGAGCTGGCCTCTCGCTCGGTGGCCTGGTGGGCCATGAGTGAGGTGCTGCCAGATTCACACAACAAGGTCTATCTGCAGGGCGAGCAGATCCGCATCAACTACATCGCCAACAACCTCGAAGCCCATGATCGACTCGTGTACCGCTGGATTGACACTCTTCAGGCAGTGGAAGCTGATCCGCTCACCCATGTGGTTCGAACTGCCCCGACGCACCCCCGCGGTGAGGCGCCGTTAAGTGTGATGGGTTATGCCTGCGGCACCTGTCGGATGGGCAGTAATCCGGCTACATCTGTTGTTGATCTGCAGGGACGTAGCCATGAGCTGCGCAATCTCTACATCGCGGATGCCAGTGTCTTCCCCAGTTGTCCCAGCATTGGTACCGGCCTCACGACAATCGCGCTGTCACTGCGCCTTGCTCAGCACCTTGAATCGGAGTTCTGATGTCATTCACTGACGCCTCTTCTCCAGCTGTGGGGCTGAGCTCTGAACATCGCCGCATGGCCGAGCGTGATGAAAAGCAGGTGCCCTGGATGCGCTGGGGTAGTTATCTCAGCGATCGTCAGTGGGGCACTGTTCGGGAGGACTATTCCGCCAGTGGTGATGCCTGGAGCTCTTTCCCCCATGATCATGCCCGTTCCCGTACCTACCGCTGGGGTGAGGACGGTCTGCTGGGTATCTGTGATGAGCGTTGCTTTCTCTGTTTCGGCATTGCGTTGTGGAATGGCAAGGATTCGATCCTTAAGGAACGTCCCTTTGGTCTTGGTAATGGAGAGGGCAACCATGGTGAGGATATCAAGGATTACTTTTTCCATCTGCTGAATACACCAACCCACAGCTTCATGCGTGGGCTTTATAAATATCCCCAGCGTGAATTCCCCTACCAGCATCTAGTGGAAGAGAACGGCCGGCGGGGGCGAGATCAGCCTGAATATGAGCTGGTCGAAACAGGCATCTTTAATGATAATCGTTACTTTGATGTTGTTGTTGAGTATGCCAAGGCCAGTCCTGAAGATCTGCTAATCCGTATTCATGTCGTTAACCGCGGCCCTGATTCGGCTCCTCTAACATTGCTTCCGACTCTGTGGATGCGCAATACCTGGGACTGGGGATACAGCGAGGATTGGCGTCAGCGCCATCCTCTAAGTCGGATTCAGTCAGGTGTTCAGACTGCTGATCTTGAGGGCCTCGGCACCTACCAGCTGGTATGCAGGGAGCCTGGGACTTGGTTGTTTACGGAAAATCAGACTAATGCTGAACGTCTTTACGGCAAGACCAATGAGCAACCCTATGTCAAGGATGCTTTTCACCGTTATGTGATCGATGGCGATACGACGACTGTGAACCCTGCCCAAGAGGGTACAAAAGCTTCCCTACTGCTTGAGCAGATCATCCCTGCCGGGGGCGAATGGGTTGTCGACCTGCGCCTAGCTCGTCAGATGCCGGCGGCACCCTTTGCTGCTGAGTTTGATCAGACTTTCAAAGAACGTGAGAGGGAGTGTCTGGAGTATTTCCATTCCTGTGCACCGAACCTCAGTTTGGAGGATGCGTTGATCTACCGCTCGGCTGCCAGTGGTCTTTTGTGGTGCAAGAAGTTCTACCGCTGGGTCGTTATTCGTTGGCTTAGTGGTGATCCCAACCATCCTGCTCCACCGGTCGAGAGGCTCAAGACTGAAAATGCCTACTGGAGACGTCTCTATGCCGATGATGTGATTTCCATGCCAGATAGTTGGGAGTATCCCTATTTCTGTCAGTGGGATCTGATGTTTCACTCAGTTTCCTTCGCTCCGATTGACCCAGCCACGGCCAAGACTCAAAGCATGTTGCTGCGCAGTCCGCGCTATACGGCACCCAATGCACAAACCCCTGCTTATGAATGGGCACTCTCAGATCCCAATCCCCCGATCGGTGCCTGGGCGGCTCTGCGAGTGTTTCAGATTGAGCGCCATGATCGCGGTAGTGGCGATCTTCCCTACTTGCGCGCGGCGATGCGAAAGTTGATCCTTGAATACGGCTGGTGGGCCAATCGTAATGATCGTTCTGGTGACAATGTATTTGAAGGAGGCTTCCTCGGCCTCGACAATATTGGAGTGTTTGACCGTCGCTACCCGCTCTCTGATGGCAGTGTGATTGAGCAGTGCGATGGCACAGCATGGATGGGGATGCTCAGCCTCAATCTGCTTGAGATTGCTGTCATTCTCTCGGCAGAAGAGCCGGAATATAAGGATCTTGCTGAGCGCTTTGTTTATGACTTCGCTCAGTTGGCCTCAACCTTGAATACTGACGCGGTGATTAATGAGACGGCCAAGGTTATGCGTAGTTACAGAAGTTGGGATGAGCAGGATGGTTTTTACTATGACGTTATTAAGCGTCCGGATGGCTCCTGGGATTACCTGAGGTCGCGCTCTATCTCCGGGCTGATTCCCCTTCTTGCTGTCGCTAGTTTTGATGTAGATACGGTGCATCGGGTGGACTCATTGGATGTCAACTCCATCCTGCGCCCATTCCTTGCCGAACGCATTTGCCCCACCTGGATCAGTCAACACTTCGGCCGCTGGAATAATGACCGCACTCTGTTTTCGATTGTTCCAGAAGCTAACTTGCGGAGAATTCTTGAATATGTATTTGATGAGAATGAATTTCTTTCCCCAAATGGTGTTCGATCGCTCTCCAAGATCTATGAGGATAATCCATACACTTTTTGCGAGGGAGAAGAGACCGGCACGCTGGCTTACAGCCCAGCCGATAGCCCTGTGGCCATGTTCGGTGGTAATTCAAACTGGCGTGGCCCGGTGTGGATGCCGTTTAACTATCTCCTGATCGAGTCGCTGCAAAAGTTCGGTCATTATTACGGAGATACATTCAAAGTGGAATTTCCCACGCGTTCTGGGAACTGGATCAGTCTATGGGATGCATCGCTGGAGTTGGAAAAGAGACTAGTTGGATTATTCCGCCGCGGCGATGACGGTCGTCGGCCTTTTAATGGCGCCGTTGACCTGTTTCAGCATGATCCCCACTGGAAGGATCTGTTGCTATTTAATGAGTACTTTCATGGCGATAACGGTTCCGGCGTCGGTGCTAGTCATCAGACAGGCTGGACTGCAATCGTACTGAAGATGCTCACCCAACTGCAGCGCTACAAACCGATGTAGCGGTCTCAGGCCTACTCACCTCACCTCTGTTCGCTATGGACACGCATTACGACGTGCTGATCATTGGCAGTGGTGCCGGTGGCGGCACCCTGGCTCGCTGTCTAGCAGAAGCTGGCCGCAAAGTGCTGCTGCTTGAGTGGGGTGGCTGGCTGCCACGTGAGCCTCAGAATTGGGATTCTGCTGAGGTTTTTCAGGCCAATCGTTATGTCTCTCCCGATATCTGGAAGGACAAAAATGGCAATAGCTTTCAACCAGGTAGCCATTATTTTGTGGGTGGTGCCACGAAGATGTATGGAGCGGCCCATTTCCGTTTCCGCGAGCGTGATTTTGAGGAAGTGACGCATATTGATGGCATATCACCTGCTTGGCCTCTGCGATATAGCGATTTCGAGCCTTACTACGCCAAGGCTGAGTTGATGTATCACGTACATGGTTTGCGGGGAGAGGATCCAACTGAACCACCGGCTAGTAGCCCATATCCCCATCCCCCAGTGGCCCATGAGCCGCGGATGCAGCAGCTGGTCGATGACTTCCGCAGTCAGGGCCTACACCCTTTCCATATGCCTGTTGGCGTCAACCTTGTTGAGGACAACCTGCCATTCAGTGCTTGCGTGAAGTGCAATCGCTGCGATGGCTTCCCCTGTTTGATTCATGCGAAAGGCGATGCTGAGGTGATGGGGGTGCGCCCCGCTCTGTCAGCGACGACGTCGCTGACATTGCTGACCCATGCCCAAGTCCAGCGGCTGATTACTGACTCCAGTGGCCATACCGTCACTCAGGTTGAGGTGGAGCATGCAGGTGAGCTGCTCAGCTTCAGTGCTGATCTTGTGGTGGTGAGCTGCGGCGCGGCTAATTCAGCGCGGCTGTTGTTGATGTCTGCTAATGATCGGCATCCCCGTGGACTTGCCAATAGCTCTGATCAGGTGGGACGTAATTACATGTATCACAACTGCAAAGTGGTGGTGGCTGTTGCCCATGAGCCAAATCACACAGTTTTTCAGAAGACCCCTGCCATTAATGATTGGTATTTTGGTGATCAGGATTTTGATTACCCCATGGGTCATGTGCAGATGACGGGCAAGACCAATGGAGCAATGATCAAAGGATATAAGCCGAAGCTGACAGCTGTGGCGCCCGCTTGGGCAATGGATAAAATTGCATCCCATGCCCTTGATTTCTGGCTACAAACTGAGGATCTCCCCCTAAGTGAGAATCGCGTCAGTGTTGATAGTAGTGGTCAGATTACTCTCTCCTATACTCCTACTAATGACCAAGCCTCAGAGCAACTGACTCATCGCCTTGAGGCAGTTCTTGATAAGGCCTATGCCGGTACTCATATTGCTGAGCGTGAGATCTACTACGGTTCAGCCATGAATATTGCAGCTGTGGGTCATCAATCTGGTACCTGTCGCTTTGGCGATAACCCCAGCACTTCAGTTCTAGATGTGAACTGTAAAGCTCATGACCTTGACAATCTATACGTTGTCGACACTAGCTTCATGCCGAGCATCAGTGCTGTGAATCCTTCTTTGACAGCAATCGCTAATGCGATTCGTGTCTCTGAGCACTTGATTGAGCGACTGTCCTGATCAGCGAGCTGAGATCAGTTAGGGGTTATGGGAAAACTGCCTGTCTGATAGGTGGTTGGCGCCTTTGAGATTGAAAGGGATTGGCACGATTCTGGGCTTCAGTTTAGTGATATTCCGTCACCCCTAGTTGTTGGATACTCTTGTTGCTAATCGGTCTTGTCGGTGCGCATCTTACTTTAGAGTTAATTAATATAATTTCCTGTGCTTGTGTGTGATCGCATATCGGCTCTTTCGTGGGGGCCTTACCCAGATCGTATCGTTCGCTAGGCCCCAGCCTTCTTGCTTCCCCTGGGGCTGAGGCGATTTGGCTTGCCCATGTGTCCTTCAATATGTCTATTCCACATGGTCTTGCTAAGGATGGTTGTGCTCCCTTGAGGCTTCGCTTCCTCAGGGCAGCCACGTTCAAATCGCTGAGATTGCCATGTCCACGGGTTTAACTCTCAAGGGTCTGATCCGTAATTGTGGTGATGGCACCACATTGAAGAACTGGTACACCAAGTATCTGGGTTTCACCTGTGAGTCTGAACAGCAATTTCAGGGCGATTGGATCTCAGTCCTTTTCCCAGGTAGTCATGCTGCATCATTGCATTCCTTTGGTTTGCGTCTCGGGCAAGAAGTCTTACAGCTGTGGTTTTGGCCCGGTGTCAACATGCACCCTTATCCAGCAGACACCCAGGGCATTGATCACTGGTTCCAGCACCTCTGCCTCGTTAGCGATGCTTTGCAGGCGGTTTATGGCGGCAGTATTCAAAAAGCTTCTACCCCGATCTCGCTAGCTCCGCAGAGCCTGCCCGTTTGGAATCCCGGTGCGGCAGGTATTCAGGCTGTGAAGTTTGTCGACCCTCAAGGCCATCCGCTGGAGTTACTGCAGTTTCCAGCGGATAAAGGAGATTCACGCTGGCATTTATCTAAAGATCTAACTGGCAAGCCAAAGGGAATTGACCATTCGGCGATTTCCATCGCAAGCACCGAGGACAGCCTGGCTTTCTATACGCAACTGCTTGGCATGGACAAAGTCGGTAGTGGAATTAATTATGGTTCCGAGCAGGATGCAATGGATGGTCTTGTAGATGCTCGAGTGGCGATTACGGCTCTCAAAGCCCAGCCCGGCCATATGGGGGTGGAGTTTCTTGATTATCAACAGCCCGATGGAGGTCGAACCCGCAGTGATCCTCGCTGGACAGATCAGGTTGATGACAAGCTATTGATTTACAGTCCAAACATTCGAGAGTTGCATGTGCGGGTGCACCAGTCACCCTGGTCAGCTCAATGCAGCCCCCTGGTTTCTCTGCCTCACAGGTTCCTTGGTGCTGACTTGGGTTTTGCTTTGCGTGATCCCGATCAACATGCGCTGGTTTTGGTTGGAGATGACCATTGAGAGCCAGCTCATAACAACAACATGAGAAACGCTTGCGCCCCTCTTTTCGCAACAGCTGTCTCGAGTTCTGGTTTCATTCACTCAACCCCAATAGCTTCAAGGCATTGATCGGCACCTACCAGATGATTCCACCTGCCATCGAGACTGCTGGCCGTCCAATCATCCCACTCAACGACTGCATGGCAGGAAAGTAGCGTCGACCTCTTTTCAACAGTTGCCATTGCCTTGCCAGAGGATGCTGTTATTGGGGTCTAGGCAATATCGAGTTTGCAGCTGGCTCCATATGCTCCAGCTATCTGCTTGAGAAGATGATCTCCGTCGGCATCTGTCAGTGCAATTGAGACCCAACCACGGACCCTTTTGGCCGTTGCTTCCGTCCACTCCTGATGGATTGGCTTCGCATTCTGCAAGCCTCAGACTATGAACTCTTTGCATCAGCTCCAGAGAGTCCTCATCAGCCATAGATGACCCTGTAGTTCCATGCCAGCAGCAACCGGCGCCAATTCCTTTGCAGATAGTCATAGGGTCGCTTCTGCTTGATGTCTTACTACATCGATTCCACTGAACTTGAATCCATTACTGAGCCCCAGTGTCGCCACCTCGTCGAGTGAGTGGTATTCACTGCAGTGCTGACGACGTCCCGGATTTATTCTTCTGAATCTGAGAATCTGTTCAAGGTGCTGGCCTGCCATGATTTCAGATGTCAGTAGTCGGCAACCCTCGTGTATTCGTGAATAAGGAATACACAGCGTTGGATGCGCACATGAATAGTCTGCAGTTATGCCGATCACCAAAGCAGAGGTTGGACACCTGCTTTGGTACTAGGACCTTGCCAAGCAAACTACCGTCTGGCGCCAGGCAATGCACGCCATCTGCTGCACCGCACCAGATATTCCCATGCTCATCCACACGGAATCCATCAGCCCACCCAGAGGTTATTTTCTGAAAGAACTCACCACCACTAAGCTTTTTTCCATCCTCGGATACTTTAAAGACACGGATGTATTGGTGCGGTTTGCTGCTCCCAGGTGCTCCAGATTCAGCAACATATAGGAGACTCTCATCTGGTGAGAATGCAAGCCCGTTTGGTCCGTCAAAATCTGTGGCCATCGGTTCAATGCTGCCATCAAGGGGATCGATTCGATACAGCGCAGGGCCTTGTTCAGATTCCTGGCGCCCTCCTTCGTAATCACCCAGTAATCCGTAGAGAGGATCACTAAACCAGATCGATCCATCTTGTTTGACGATCACATCATTCGGGCTGTTAAGGCGATGGCCGCGTGCTCTGCTTGCTAGTACTGTCACGCTTCCATCCAGCTCTCTGCGGGTCAGACATCGGCTGCTGTGATGACACTGAATGAGGCGCCCTTGACGGTCCCGGGTTTGACCATTGGCGTAGTTTGAAGGGCTTATAAACGTGCTGACGCCGTGTTGAGCGCTCCAGCGCAGAGTGCTGTTGTTGGGAATATCGTTAAACAGCAGACAATTGTGATCGCCGAACCAAACTGGGCCTTCAAGCCATCGAAAGCCGCTGGCCAGGCATTCCAACTCCGCGTTGAAGAGCACCAGCTCCTCAAAACGTTGGTCATAGCTTTCGGTGCAGCTGGAGGGGTGACTTGTCACGGCCAGTCGGGTTGAGGTGGACGAGCCATTCCCTGACTGAGTTGCACGATCATGAGTTGGCAGGGCTGATCACCCACTACCCAGGAGAGATGGCCGTATTTGCCGTTCTGCTCGAGGGTATTTTGATCACCGCCAAACGAGAGCTCACCGATTCCCATCTCCACCTGTGTGCCGTCCATCGTTTCCACTCCCCAGGCGCCGCTGATGGGTATCACCCACTGAGGTGCTGGATTCTCGTGCCATGGGCCACTCCAGCCGGCAGGCAGAACCGAAAAGAGCACACTGAAATCCCCTCTGCAAGGGGGGGAAAGCCATTGAGGCGTGTTACCTGCCGAGATCACTTGCATCTGGAAATCATGCAGTGTTTGGCGTGTTTGGTGACTTACACCGTTTGTGTCAGTCCATACATGCCAGAAGGGAATTCCCGGACTCTCGGCTGAATCCATGAATGCGGCTCATGCTTTACTGGTTTAAGGCCCAGTGGTAAAGAAGTCGTTGTGATGGTGTGGTTGAGCTTTCATGGCTCCATCACAATGTGATGTCTAGATTTAAAGAACATCGGCACTTTCTGTAATGGATCTGATGGTCGTCGAGTTCCTGGTGCCTTCGGGGCCTTCCCCTGCAACTGAGCTAGCACTTTTGATCCTGCGGCTTTTCATGGGGCTGTGTTTCATTCGCCATGGCTGGCCCAAGCTTCGCAACCTCAAGACATGGTCTACTGCGATGAAGACTCCAGTTTGGCTGTGCTTTCTTTCGGCATTCTCCATGTGGTCTGCAGGCATTGCTCTGCTACCTGGTTTGCTAACACCTGTTGCTGCACTGGCAATCCTCGTGTCGATGGGATATGCCGTAGTGCTTGAGATTCGCGCCGGCTTCCCTTTCATTGCGCCGGATCCCTATCAGATCCCTGAGGGCGATTACTCCGGTCCCATGGGCGTAGGTGAGCCTCCCAGCTGGGAAAAAGCGGCCATGTATGTGGTCATGTGCTTGGTGTTGATCTTTGCTGGTGGTGGTCTGCTCTCAATCGATAACCTGTTGATTGCCGACCTGCTGCAGGCTTGGTCATAACTTGCGGCTTGAACGTCATGATTGAACGTTTTCTTGAGGGCAAAGTTGCCATCGTTACCGGTGCCAATACCGGGATCGGTAAGTCAATTGCTGAAGAGCTGGCCAAGCGTGGTGCCAAGGTGGTGATCAACTACCGATCCCACCCTGAGCGCACCGACGAGATCATCAAAGCGATTAATGCTGCAGGTGGGGAGGCCATTGGCGCCCAGGCCGATGTGACCCAGCTCGATCATCTCCAGAAAGTTGTCGATACAGCTGTTTCCACCTACGGGCGGCTCGACATTATGGTCAATAACGCCGGTCTGGAGACCCGCACCTCTGTTCTCGACACCACCCCTGAGGATTACGACAGAGTCCTCGACGTGAACCTTAAAAGTGCTTTCTTTGGCACCCAGTTTGCGGCTAAGCAGATGATCAAGCAGGGCGAGGGCGGACGCATTATCAATATCTCCTCAGTCCACGAGGACTGGCCCATGCCAAACAACACTGCCTACTGCCTTTCTAAAGGCGGCGTCCGCATGCTGACTCGAACGGCTGGCCTTGAGCTTGCTCCCCACGGCATCACGATGGTCAACATCGGCCCTGGTGCCGTCAATACCCCGATCAATGCCTCCTATGCGGGTAACAAGGCACTGCTCGACAAGCTCAACGCAGCCATCCCGCTTGGCCGTATGGCTGAACCACAGGAGATCGCTTCTGTGGCTGCCTTTGTGGCCAGTGATGGCGCTAGCTACATCACCGCCACCAGCATCTTTGCTGATGGCGGCATCATGCAGTCCAGCCCTGGACTCTGAGGTTCAATCAGATCCGAGGGGACTGCTTTGCCAGACCGCTTGCAGGCTGTCGGCGCTGAGCTCTTCCAGGGGCGTCAGTTCAGCCAGGACCGGCAATTTGGTGATGGTCTCCAGTGTTGTTCTGTTGGCTTGGTGAGGTGCTCCGTTGAGCACCAGACCAAGCACTCTGATTGAGCGCGCTTTCAGCGCTTCAAGGGACAGCAGTGTGTGATTCAACGTGCCCAGTCCGCTTCTGGCGACCAGCACCACCGGTAGGCCCCATCGTTTGATCTGTTCGATCTGCATCAGGTCATCGCGCAGTGGCACCAGCAGCCCGCCTGCGGTCTCCACCACCAGTGGGCCACTGATGCCAGGCAGATTCAATCGCTCTGGATCCACTTCAATCCCTTCATCCTGAGCGGCTTGATTGGGAGAAGCCGGTGCTGCCAGCTGGTAAGCCTCCGGAACGATGCAGGGCGGCGTTAGGCGCCTTGTTAATCCGATGAGGCCGGCCACGCGGCCGCTGTCGCCGCCCATTTCCAGCTCACCGCACTGAATCGGTTTCCAATAGCTGGCTCCTAGCCCCTGGACCAGCAGAGCGCTCACCACGGTCTTGCCCACATCCGTGTCAGTACCCACCACCACGAGGCGACCATCGGCAGGGATCCAGGACGGGTTCATCGGCGGCGGGCCAGCACAACCAACAGTTTCCAGCGCAATACTGCGCTGCCATCGGCGGCCAGTGGCCAATGGCGCAACAGTTGTCTCAGTTCCGCTGGGCTTGGCTGGTGTCTTGCCCCCCCATGCACCCCCAGGTGACGTAGTTCTCTAAGAAATTCAAGAGGGTTCTCGTAGCGACAGCTGAAGCTCAGCAGTTGTTGCCGTTCAATGCTCGTTTTGCCAGCGATTCCTGCAAGCAGCTCCTCCGTTTTTGGAAGAAGGAGTGCACTGCATCGCACGCCGGCTGCGGTGGCGGCTTGATGCCAACTCGATAGGCTGCCATCTACAGGAACGGCTACTGCCAGCCAGCCATAAGGGGCCAGAGACATAGCCCAATGGCGGAGCTGCTGAGCAGGTTGGCGCAACCAGTGCAGCGCAAAGCTGCTCAACAGAAGCGAGGCACCAGCCCCGCCAGGAGGCAGTCCAAGGTTTAGATCCCATAGTTTTTTTCGCTCCGGCGGAAAGCCCGCTTCTGCCAGTAGGGCAGCGCAGTTATCCACCAGCAGCGGGTGGACGCCAACGCGCTGTTGCTCAAGCGCACGGCTGAGATTGCCGGAGCCGGCCCCAAGATCGAGTACCGGTCCTGGCCCCAGGCCCAGATCGCTGCAGTGATGGGCGAGACGCCAGGCCACGGCCTGCTGCAGAAGGGCGTCGCGGGCATAACGTGCGGCCCCTCGGCTGAAAGCGTTGACGCTGCTTGGCACGGGTTCAGCGCAACTCCTCAATCCACTGCAGCACCTGGCCGGGTAGGGAGGGCACCATCAACCCATGTCCGATCCCATCGAGCGACATCACCGTGGCATCAGGGAGTGCCAGACGCAGAGCCTTACGGCTGAGGGGGTGAACGATCTTGTCTTCGGCGGCTTCCACCAGCAGCACTGCGGCTGAGGGGGGGAAAGCTTGGGGCAGCCCGCTGCAGCTCGCTAGCAGTTCCAGGTCTTTCCTTAGATCAGTGATGCCCTGCGCTTGCAACGGTCCGTCTTCCACGCCGGCAGGCAGTAGCTCCACTGGTTGTGGCTCGGCAACACGAGCACGGAAGTCATTGAACAGCTGCTGCAGTTCGCCGTCGGCGAGGCGTTCGTCCATGCGGCGCAAAGCTTGGGACAGTGGACGGCCGGCACCACCGGCGGGGACGAATCGTCCAAAACTGGCCAGCAGCACAACGGCTTCAGCGGTTGCCAGGATCTGCGGCGGGACTAAATGCATTCCAAGGGAATTGAGCAGCAGGGCCCGGCGGTTGGGTCCGTCCCATTGAGGTTGCGTCGCAGGGAAGCGGCCGTAGCCCCGCTCTATGCAGCGGAGCGGCCAGCCCCGTAGCTCGCAGCCGCGCCGAAAGCCATTCCAGGCCCGATGGTCACTGCCCCAGCCATGCATGGTCAGCAATTGCCAGNGCGTCGTCATGGCCTCCGCTGCAGCAATTTCCATCATTGATGCTCGGCAAAGCGCTCCAGGGTTTGCAGCAGCATCTCCAGGGCTTGATCCGGGAGCTGTGGCCGCAGGCTGAGCCGCAGCATCGACTCCCCCTCAGGCACCGTTGGTGGGCGGATCGGAACCACCAATAGACCAAGTTGTTCCAGAGCGGCAGCGGCCTCATTCGCTCGGCGGTCATCGCCCAGCTTGATGGCGAGTACTGGACCCTCACCAACCGGGCGCGGCCACCCTGCCGCTGAGATCGAGGCGCGCCAGTGCTGTGCTGTGGCCAGCAGCTGTCTACGACGTTGCTCTCCTTCTGGCCCGTTGATTAACTCCAAAGCCGCCAGAGCGGCAGCGGCCAGGGGAGGCGCTAGTGCTGTGGTGTAGCGGAAGGCGCCACTGCTCTGCAGCAGGGTCTCACCGAGGGGTTCATTGCAGGCCAGGAAGGCTCCACCGCTTCCGAAGGCTTTACCGAAAGTGCCGCACACCAGGTCGATTCCGCTCTGACCATGGCCGAGCCCGCGGCCGCCAGGCCCCAGTACCCCAAGGGCATGGGCCTCATCCAGCAGCAGAGCCGCGTTGTGGTGGCGGCATAGTTCCCCCAGGGCGCTGACATCTGGACTGCTGCCCTCCATGGAAAACAGGCTTTCGCTCAGCACCACTAGACGGCGCTTGGGTTGTTTGCGCCGCTCAAGTGTCAGTCGTTGCTGCAGATCGTTGAGGTCGTTGTGCATAAAGCGCTGCAGCCGGGCTCCGCTGGCCCGCACCCCGACCAGCAGTGAGTGATGAATGCGCCGGTCGGCCAGCACCAGGCTGTGACGATCCCCGAGTAGCTGCAGGGCTGCGATGTTGGCCTGAAAGCCACTTGGGTAAAGCAGCACGCGCTCGCGCCCCAGCCAGGCCGACAGCTGTTCTTCCAGTGCCTGGTGTTCCGGCCGGCTGCCGCTCACCAGTCGTGAGGCGCCGCTGCCTACACCGCTGCGCGCGATGCAGTCGATGGCTGCCTGCTTGAGCAGCGGGTGGTTGTTCAGCGCCAGGGTGTCGTTGCTGGCTAGATCCAGCAGCGCTGAGGCGGGCTCTTCCGCTAGAAGTCCGGCACCCTGGGGCACAAACGTGCGCAAGCGGCGCCGGCGATGCGGACTCAATTCACCCATAGGATTCAGCCATGACATCCGCCACCGCCGACGCCGCAGCTGCTGACGGTGGAATGCAGCGCTCGGACCCTGGAGGTCTCGATACAGCGGTGCTGTTTCCGTTTCCACTCGATGACTTCCAGTTGGAGGCCATCGCTGCTTTGAACCAGGGTCATTCGGTGGTGGTGAGTGCTCCCACTGGGTCGGGCAAAACCCTGATCGGTGAGTACGCCATTCACCGGGCCTTGGCTCACGGCCAGCGTGTTTTTTACACCACCCCGCTCAAGGCTCTCTCCAACCAGAAACTGCGGGATTTCCGAGAGCAATTCGGCTCTGAGNAAGTCGGTCTGATGACTGGTGATCTGACCGCCAACCGGGAAGCCCCGATTGTGGTGATGACGACCGAGATCTTCCGCAACATGCTCTATGCGGAGCTCGATGACGGCATCGATCCGCTGGAGGGCGTGGAGGCGGTGGTGCTGGATGAGTGCCACTACATGAATGACTCCCAGCGCGGCACCGTCTGGGAGGAATCCATCATCCACTGCCCTCCACCGATCCAGTTGGTGGCGCTCTCGGCCACGGTGGCCAATGCCGGTCAGCTAACCGANTGGATCGAGCAAGTTCATGGTCCCAGTGACCTGATCGTCAGTGACTTCAGGCCGGTCCCGCTGCAGTTCAGCTTTTGCAGCGCCAAAGGGCTTCATCCCCTGCTGAATGATCAGGGCACTGGGCTGCATCCCAACTGCAAGGTCTGGCGCGCCCCCAAAGGTCATCACCGCCGCGGCAAGAACCCAAAACCGCCGCAGCCTGAATCGCCCTCCATGGCATTCGCCGTGGCCCAGCTGGTGGATCGCCAGATGGTTCCGGCGATCGTGTTTCTCTTCAGTCGGCGTGGCTGTGACAAGGCCGTGCGTGATCTGCTCAAGGCCTCTCTCGTTAATGAGCAGGAAAGCGCGGAGCTCAAGCGCCGCTTCGAAGCTTTTGCCCGCACTTCGCCGGAGGCGGTGCGTGATGGCGTCCATGCTCAAGCCCTTTTGAGAGGTGTGGCGGCCCACCATGCCGGGGTGCTGCCGGCTTGGAAGGAGTTGATCGAGGAGCTGTTCCAGCAGGGACTCGTGAAAGTGGTCTTCGCCACCGAGACCCTGGCGGCGGGCATCAACATGCCGGCCCGCACCACGGTGATCTCGTCGCTCTCCAAGCGCACTGAGAACGGCCACCGGCCGTTGATGGCTAGTGAATTTCTGCAGATGGCCGGTCGGGCCGGCCGGCGCGGGCTCGACACACAGGGCTACGTCGTCACCATGCAGAGCCGCTTCGAGGGGGTCAGGGAAGCCGGTCAGCTGGCCACCAGTCCCCCTGATCCGCTGGTGAGCCAGTTCACCCCCAGCTACGGCATGGTGCTCAACCTGCTGCAGCGATACGACCTCGCTAAAGCCAAGGAGCTGGTGGAACGAAGCTTCGGGCGTTATCTGGCCACCCTGGATCTGGCTGAGGATCAGGCGCGTATTGCGGAACTACGCCAGCAGCTCGAGCTGCTGGGGGAATCGGTGCCTGATGTTCCCTGGGAGGACTTCGAGGACTACGAGAAGCAGCGTGGCCGGTTGCGGGAGGAGAGGAGGCTGCTGCGAATCCTGCAGCAGCAGGCGGAGGAAACCCTGGCCCATGAGCTGACGCTGGCGCTCCAGTTCGCCAGCCCCGGCACTCTGGTCAGCCTCAAGGCTCCTCAACTCAAGGGAACCGTTGCCGCAGCGGTCATCGTCGACAAGCTCGATGGCCCTGGGCAGTTCCCGCTGCTCCAGTGCCTGACTGAGGACAACATTTGGATCGTCGTGCCATGCACCGCCGTTGTGGGCTTGCATGCCGAGCTCAGCTGCCTGCAGGTCGATGAGCTCGCTACACCAGCGATGGAGCGTCCCGGTGAGCTGCGCCACGGTGATCAGACCAGTGGTGGTTTGGCCCTGGCTGTGGCGGCCATGGCTCGACGTCATGACATGCACACCCCGCAGTACGACCTGGCCGGAGAGGTTCGCGATCAGGCTGAGCTGGTGCGAGCTCTAGAGGAGGAGATGGAGCTGCATCCGGCCCATCGTTGGGGTGATCGCAAGCAGCTCAAGAAGCAGCGCCGAAGAATGGAGGATCTGGAGCTTGAGATCGCCGAGCGTCAGCGAGTGTTGCATCAGCGTGCGAACCGCCACTGGGAGACGTTTCTGTCGCTGATCGAGATCCTGCAGCACTTTGGCTGTCTTGATGAGTTGGAACCCACTGAGATTGGTCGCACTGTGGCGGCGCTGCGGGGTGACAACGAGCTCTGGCTTGGTCTTTCACTGATGAGTGGCCACTGCGATGAGCTATCACCCGGTGATCTGGCTGCGGTGCTTGAGGCGATCTCTACGGAGGTGAGCAGGCCCGATTTGTGGACCGCTTACCCACCGCCGCCACAGGCGGAGGAAGTGCTGCATGACATACGCGGTCTACGACGTGAGCTGCTGCGCCAGCAGGAGCGCCACAACGTGGTGTTCCCGGTTTGGTGGGAGCCAGAGCTGATGGGGCTAGTCAAGGCCTGGGCTGAAGGCGAGAGCTGGAGTGATTTGATTTCCAACACCTCCCTTGATGAAGGGGATGTCGTGCGCCTGCTGCGGCGCACGGTCGATCTCCTGGCTCAGCTTCCATACTGCTCAGCGGTGAGCGAGCAACTGCGCCGCAATGGCCGCCGCGCTCTGCAGATGATTAACCGCTTCCCTGTGAAGGAAGCGGTGGTTGAGGGGGTGGTGGATGAGTCTCTCAATCCAGCCACCAAGCGGGTTGGTGACGATTGATCAGATCGCCAGACGCTCGTAGATGACATCGAGCTGAGCTTGGTGCCGTTCAGTGCTGAAGCAGTCGGCCAGCTGCTCTGCGCTGATGCGCTTGGCAACCGCTGGATCATTCTCGAGGGCGCTTCGGAAATTTCCCCCATCGACGTTCCAGGCCGCATGGGCATGGCCCTGTACCAGGCGGTAGGCGTCCTCTCGGTTCATGCCGCTTTCAACAAGCGCAAGCAGCACGGTCTGGCTGAACACCACACCGCCATAGCGGTTCATGTTGCGCTGCATCGTGTCGGGGTAGACCTGCAGACCGCTCACCACCTTCGTCATCTCCCGCAGCATGAAATGCAGGGTGACGCTCACATCAGGCAGCATCATCCTCTCCACCGAGCTGTGGCTGATGTCGCGCTCGTGCCAGAGNGCCACATTTTCCAGGGCCGCCACGGTGTAGCTGCGCAGCACGCGAGCCAGGCCGCTGATGCGTTCACTGCGGATCGGATTGCGTTTGTGGGGCATGGCCGAGCTGCCTTTCTGCCCTTTGGCGAAGGCTTCTTCTACCTCCAGAACATCACTGCGCTGCAAGTTTCGGATCTCGGTGGAGAAGCGCTCTAGAGCTGTGCCCACAAGTGCCAAGGTCTGCACGTAGTCGGCGTGACGGTCGCGGCTGATGACCTGGGTGCTGGCCGGATCGGGGCGGAGGCCCAGCAGCTCGCAGGTTCGCTCCTCCACCTGGGGTTCAGTGTTGGCGTAATTGCCCATCGCGCCGCTGATTTGCCCGACGCTCACCGCCTTCTGCAGTCTTGTCAGTCGTTTGCGGTTCCGTTCAGTCTCAGCCAGCCAGCCAGCCAGCTTGAAACCAAAGGTGATCGGCTCTCCATGGATGGCATGAGAGCGACCGATCATCACCGTGTGCTTGTGGGCCCGTGCCTGCACGCGGATGGCTTCCGCTAGCTGGTCCATTTCAATGCGCAGCAGCGCAATTGATTGCTTTAACTGCAGTGCCAGGCCGGTATCGAGCACATCGGAACTGGTCATGCCGACGTGGATGTAGCGCCCGGCATCGCCCACATGCTCGTTGACGTTAGTGAGGAAGGCGATCACGTCATGGCGTACCTCGGCTTCTATCTCGAGGATTCGCTCTCGACTGAAGGAAGCCTTCTGCTTGATTGTCTCGAGAGCCTCAGTTGGAACGCGTCCCAGCTCGGCCTGGGCTTGGCAGACCGCGANTTCGACATCCAGCCAGCTCTGGAATTTGGCGTCTTCCGTCCAGATCCCGCCCATCTCCGGCAGGGTGTAACGCTCAATCAAGGGTTCCGTTCAGCCAAACGACCAAATTACCCGGGGCTGAGGCTGCGGCGAGCAACTTCCCACTGGACGGCAGGGCCCCAGGCCTGCTGTCGAACCCAGCAGCGGCGCCCCTCACAGCGGATCAGCTCAAAGGCAGGTAGGTCGCTGGGATGGTGTTGCAGCCTGACGAAGCTCCCAGGCGCCAAACGCTGAGGGAAGGACACAACCTTCGCTGACGTTTCATGCTGTCGGATCGTTTCTGCCATCGACCCAGAAGCGGTCAGTAGATCTTCGCGGGGTTTTTCCTTCGAGGAGAAGTCCGTTCGGATTTCCTCGGATTTGCGGGTGACTTCTGTGATGGAATGCAATTGAACCCCTGCATTCAGGGGGTGTTTGCCTCATGGCCAAGCGTCAACGACTGGATTTGCGCCTCGTGGAACTGGGGCTGGTGAGCAGCAGGCAGCAGGCCCAGCAACTGATCCGTGCNGGCAAGGTACGCCTCGGTGATGCTGTGCTGGATAAACCAGGCCATGAAATCGCGCTTGAGGCCCTACCGCAGGTCACCTTGCCGCCGCGCTTTGTTTCGAGGGGAGGCGAGAAGTTGGCGGCAGCNCTTGATCAGTTGCCGGTGGAGGTGTCGGGTCGCTCCTGNCTGGATGCAGGGATCTCCACCGGTGGCTTCAGCGACTGTCTGCTTCAACGAGGTGCCAGTCGCATTTACGGCGTCGACGTTGGTTACGGTCAAACCGCCTGGANTCTGCGGCAGGACCCTCGCCTNGTACTTCGGGAACGCACCAACCTTCGTTATCTNGGGCCGGAGGACCTCTACAGCTCAGGGGATCCTTGGCCTGACCTGGCTGTGGCTGATCTGTCTTTCATCTCTCTTGCTCTGGTGNTNCCTGCTTTGCAGCGGCTGCTCGCTGGTGGATGCGACGCAGAGGCCGTGCTGCTGGTCAAGCCTCAGTTTGAAGTGGGTCGAGAACGTGTAGGAAAAGGTGGTGTGGTGCGGGACCCACGAGCCCATGCCGATGCCATCAGCGCTGTGGCAGCCGCCGCTGAGCCCCTCAACTGGTATCCGCGGGGGCTTGTGGGCTCACCNATCACCGGTGCTGCTGGAAATCACGAGTACTTGCTCTGGCTGGGCCCGGTTCCAGGTCTCGAACCTGCGGTATGGCCTGATCTATTGCAGGAGGTGGTGCGTCGCACCANCNCCTGAGGTTCAGATCGCCGTGCCGTCGCGATCGCCAGTACGGATGCGGACAACAGAGTCAACAGGAGAAACAAATATTTTGCCGTCGCCGATCTCGCCGGTGCGAGCGGCCTCTTGAACCGCATTCACCACGGTCTCAACTTTCGCTTCCTCAACAACAATTTCCAACTTGAGCTTCTGCAGAAACTCAACGGTGTACTCCGAACCGCGGTAACGCTCGACTTGGCCTTTCTGTCGGCCAAAGCCACGAACTTCAGTCACGGTCATGCCGACAATGCCAGCATTGACTAGTGCCATTTTCACATCGTCCAGTTTGAAAGGACGAATGATCGCCTCGACTTTCTTCATGGGCTAAGCCGCTTTGCAAGGATTATGACTCTGCCCTATTTCAGGCATCCACCTGTGGAGATCACGTAACACTCGTTACCGATCCTGCTACTCGTCGACATTCCGTTCCATTGACATCCCCAGCCCCTGGTCCTGCGGCCGAAAGCAGCACGCAGCGACCGTCCTATGGCCAGCGCGCCATCGAAGAAGCACAGCTGATCTGTTTTGAGAATCCTCGTCCGGGTCGACCCTATGACGTGTCCATCTGCCTGCCTGAATTCACCTGCAAGTGCCCCTTCTCGGGTTATCCCGACTTCGCCAGGTTGGAGCTCACTTACCAGCCTGGGCCCAAAGTGCTTGAGCTCAAGGCCCTCAAGCTCTACATAAATAGCTGGCGCGATCAGGCCATCTCCCATGAGGAAGTGGTCAATCGCATTCTTGATGATCTGGTGGCGGCTGCTTGCCCGAGCTGGATGCAGCTGGTGGCTGATTTCAACCCTCGCGGCAATGTCCATACCGTGATCACCGTCAGGCATGGCGAGCGGAGCTAACTCTGCTGAGTCGCGGTGGCGATCTCTCCGATCTGAGGTAGCTCATCGGCAAAGGCCACAAGGTTGCGGTTGCAAAGACCTGCCAGGTGAAGGCGATCTTCCGAGGCGATGGCCCACAGTTGCCGTGTGGCGACCAAGCTCAGTCCGCCACCGAGGAGTGTGATCGCAAATCCTGCATAGACCAGTGGCACCCCAGGGTCACGCTTGATTAGAAGTCCGCTAGCGGGCAGCACTTCAGCAACCCGTAGCGGCAAACCCTGGACCTCGATGGCTTCACCTCCCACCGGCAATAGCCCCAGCAGTGTGCTGTCAGGGCCAAAGACCTGCACTGGTCCCTGCTCACTTTGCAGTGCAAGGAGCACCGGTGCCGTTCCATCTGGGCGGGTGGGAAGGACTAGGCCCCAGACTTGATCACCTAGCTCAGGGAAGCTTTGCAGCGGCAGCTGAAGCAGGGGGCTCTGACCGAACTGCAGTGTCACTGCGGCCAGGGACCAGTCGGCCTGATACACCGTGACGCCGCGGTGACGGATGGGATGGTTGACGCTGACATCAGCGATCTGGGGTTCAGCGTCATCGCCATCGCGCAGCAGCAAATGAGAGGCGAACTGTTCTGGCCGCCCGGCAGGATCGCGATCAATGCGGAAGCGCTCAAGCTGGAGCTCCAACTGGGTCGTGCCCTGGGGATCCATTAGCTCCAACGATCGTCCAGGTGCGAGAAAGCGCTCCAGTCGCTGCCCGCCATAGGAACCGATCACAGCGCCGACCATGAAAACGATCAGGCCTGTATGGACGAGCAGCGGCCCCACCCTGCCAATGAGGCCGCGGCGTGCTGCGAGTCGTCCCTGCTGACGCTGGACTGCCCAGCCCTGTTGTCGCAGCTGCTGATCCAGGCGGTTGAGGGCCTGCTCTGGATCGGTGCTGCTCAGGCTGGTCGCCACTGCCAGCTTGCTGAGCTGGCGTGGCTGGCGGTAATCAATCCAGCGCAGCCCCGCTTGCAGAGCGGGCCACTGGCGGCGGATGCTGCACAACAAAAGCGCCAGGCCAAGCCAGGCCAGTAGCAGCAGAAACCACTGGCTGGTGTAGAGGTGATCGAGCTGGAGGCGCAGCACGCTGCGGCCATCGATAATCCCCAGCCAGCGGGAGGTGTCATACCGCTCGAGATAGAAGCTGGCGGGTTCTCCCTGGGGAATAGCAGTGCCAACGCCGCTGCAGGTCGCGATAACAAGAAGCAGGACGATGGCCACCCGTAGGTCGGACAACCATGCGGCAAGTTTCAGCACAATGAGCTTCATGGCAGTCGCGCTACCAGGCTCAGGCCGCCCATACCGACCAGTACAGCACCGCTGATCGGTGGAATCCAGCGGCTAATCGAGCGCAGGGCCAGAAGTCGTGGCAGAGCAGCTGCGAGGCTGCCGGCCAGCATTAGGGGAATCACCTGTCCCGCCCCGAAACAGGCCAGGAAGATCACACCCAGCAGTGGCTGCCCACTTGATGCGATCCAGGCCAGGAGCACAGCCAGCACAGGTGTGGTGCATGGAGAGGCAGCAAGCCCAAAGGCCAAGCCAGCAGCAACTGGGCCAAGAGCGGCGGGAGCCAATTTGCGCCAGCGCTCGGGGTCTGGACCGGAAGGCAGGCGCAGGGGCAGAAGCCCGAGCAGATTGAGGCCCATCAGCACCGCCAGGATGGAGACCGCAATAGAGAGTCCTTCCGGTGTTTGGCCATAGAGCCGGCCCAAGAGGGCACTGGCGCTTCCCAGCAGCACGAGGGCGCTGACCACACCGATGCAGAATCCGGCGCTGCGACGCCATGCCACACCTTCGCCAAAGCCTGCGAGATAAGCCAGGCTCACCGGGAGGATGGAGAGGCTGCAGGGCCCCAGACTGGTGAGTAGTCCCCCTGCGAAGACCAGCAGCAACGTCAGCGGGGTGGGATGCTCCAACCCGTTGCGCAGCAGTTGCTCACTGGCCTGGGCCAGGTCGGCGAACGAGATCGAAACCATCACGGCTGCAGCCTATCGAGCCGGTGGGGCACTCCACGGGGCTTGCTCGAGGTGAGTAGACACTGGCACTGGCCTCTGGCGCTCATACCCCTCCGGAAGCCATAGGTCTCCTTGCGGGGAGGCGTAATGGATCTGCCACTGGTGAAATGCGTTGAGGCGGCGGGGGTCTTCCCGCATCAGATCGGCGTAGGTCTGCACCGCACGTACGTAATTCCAGCTGTTGTTGTACCCCCAGATCGCCTGGGGCATGTTTTCTGGGCCGCCACGGCGAACGAGGTAGCGACCTGCTGCAGCGATGGCATCGGCCGGATCATCGATTGATCCGGCGCCGATGCCCGGTTCAGCCCAGGTGGTCGGTAGAAATTGCATTGGGCCGCGTGCTCCTGCCACTGAGAGTCCTTGCAGACGTCCCATCCCGGTCTCCACCAGGTTGATCGCAGCCAGGGTTGCCCAATCGATCCCGGTTTGGAGCTGGGCTTCTTTGTAGTGATTGAGCAGCTCTTCAGCGGGCACCGGAGTCACGATGCGCCACGCCGGAAGCTGCGCAGGTGCGGGGCGGTTGCGGTGCATTGCCAGGAACTCGCGCCTGGCCTGCACCTGCCGTTCAGCCACCGGGCGCTGCTTAGGGCTGAGTTGTTGGAGCACTGCTGCATCCCAATCGCTGTGGTGTGACCAGCGGCGGTAAAGCACCTGCTGCCGGTGAGCCAACGCAGGAAATTCAGGATTGGCTGGAGCCATCGTCTCCAGTGCGCTCTCCACTTGCTGAAGCTGCTGACCCAGGGCGGTTGCTTGGTTGGGGACCAGTGGGTAGCGACGGCCATTTGGGGCGGGGACACCACCTGGATTGGGAGCTGTTGAAACCGTGGGGGTCGAATGGGGTTGCCCCCCATCTGGCTCCTTGATGGAGCCCGAGGGGGGCTGGGCGGCGCCGCAGGCGCTCAGGAGGGCGACGGCTGCGAGGACAGCGACAGGGGTTCGGTGGTTTCTAGAGAACATCGAACGAGCAATCCGGCAGTGAAGAGGCTGGCCAGAAGTGAGTTGCCTCCATAGCTGACCAAAGGGAGAGGCAGCCCGGTGGTGGGCATGGCGCCGCTGGCAACAGCGATGTTCAGTATCGACTGGCCCACCAGCAAGGTGGTGCATCCAATCGCGACAAGACGCAACTGATTGCCACGCGCGCGCAGGGCCACACGCAGGCCTAGGAGAGCAAAGACCACCAGGAAAAGCAGCAGCACTAGCGATCCGATAAAGCCGAACTCTTCTGCGTAAACAGCAAAGATGAAATCCGTCGTTTGAATCGGCAGGTACATGAGCTTCTGGGTGCTCAGCCCGTAGCCGCTACCGGTGATCCCCCCTGAGCCGATGGCCAGCAGGCTCTGGACCAGCTGATACCCATGGCCTTGGGGGTCCTGCCAGGGATCGAGGAAGGAGGTGACCCGCATGCGCTGGTATGAGTTCACGAGGATGCTCACAGTGCCCGCGCTCAGACCAAGCCCCGCTGTGCCAACCAACCAATGCAGCGGCAGGCCGGAAGCGAGAGCCGTGAGCCAAAGCAGCAGACCGGTAAGGGCCGCGGTGCTGAGGTTGGGCTGCTTAAGGATGAGCAGAATTAATCCTGCGAATATGGCTAGCCAGAGAACCCTTTGCTCCAGCCCGAGTCGTCGCCAGTGGGAGAAGAGCATTGCCCCCTGCAACACCACGAACGGTTTGATCAGTTCTGTGGGTTGAAGCTGTATGGGGCCCATGACCAGCCAGCGGCTGGCCCCATTGACGGTGGTGCCCATAACTAATGTCAGAGCTACCAGGGCAGTGCCAATAAGCAGGGCGGGAGCAGCTAGACGCAGCCAACGCCTCATCGGCGCTCGGATCACCATCAGGAACAGGGACCAACCGGCGATCATCCAGATCACCTGGCGTTTGATTGTGTAGAGGGCGTCCCCAAGTTCGCGTTCTGAAATCCACCAGCTTGCGGAGGCGAGAACCAGAAGTCCGAACAGGCTCCAGGTGATCAACAGACCCAGCAGCAGCCGCGTTTCCGCCGGCCACAGGTTGAGGTGCAGCGGCAGAAGTCCCTGGCGGGGCTGGCTGCTGGACCTTGGCATGGGAGATCAATGTCCAATAGCCCATTGAGCCGTCTTCGTTGACGTACTGCATGGATTGAGGGACAAAAAAAAGCCCGGCTTTCGCCGGGCCTCAGGATTCAACAGTTGCGATCAGTTGCCCACATTGGTTTGCAGGCGACCGGTGACCAATTCCACCTTGATGATCTTTCCACCTTGTTTCATGATTCGCTGTTGCTCAGCGAACCAACTGTCGTAGGGAACCCACTTGGTGAAGTAGGTGTTCTGAATCTCCCGTTGGGTCCGGACTTTTTCCGGACTGGGAATGCAAGCAGTGACTTTAAAGAGACGCATAGTGCTCCTTGGATGTCGAGGAGCTGAGTCCTCAGTTACCTAGGCCAGAGCAGATGTAATCGAAGTAAACAGCCATCTCACGACCGGCATCAGCCCCTACTAGAGCTGCTGTCACTTCTTTCATTGCTTGAATCGCCTGGACTGTTGCTCCAATGGGAACACCCAGAGAGTTGTAAGTCTCTTTCAGCCCATTCAGCACACGCTCATCGAGGATGGAGGTGTCTCCAGCCAACATGGCGTATGTGGAGTAGCGCAGGTAGTAATCCATGTCACGGATACATGCCGCATAGCGGCGTGTGGTGTACATGTTGCCGCCTGGACGGGTGATGTCGCTGTAGAGCAGGGCCTTTGCTACAGCATCACGAATGATGGCTGAAGCGTTGGCGCTGATGGTGGCGGCGGCACGCACGCGCAGTTCACCGCTGGCGAAGTACTGCTCGAGACGGCCCATCGAGCCTGTGTCCAAATACAGCCCTTGGACGTCGGACTGATTGATGACGTTGGTAATCGCGTCTTGCATGGAATCCTGAGGTGTTGGTGATGAAAGCGTTCGGGCCTCAGGAGAGGGCGCCGATCACGTAGTCGAAATAGAAGCTTGCTTCCTCGGCGTCTTCACCGGTTAGCAGGCCCATGGCCACGTTTTTCATTTCCCGAACGGAAAGAGCCATGGCCTCGAGATTTGTCCCCAGGGAGCGGTAAAGCTCCTTGGCGCCAATTACGCCGATCTCCTCGATCGGGGTGACATCACCAGCCACAACGCCATAAGTGACAAGGCGAAGGTAGTAGTCCATGTCACGAAGACAGGTGGCGGTCATCTCGTCGCCATAGGCGTTTCCGCCAGGGGAGACGACATCCGGACGACGCTGGAATAAGGCGCCACCGGCTTGCTTCACGATCCGCTCTCGCCCTTCAGCGAGGACCTGGGCGACGCGAAGACGGCGCTGGCCACCTGTCGCAAATGCCTTTATTTGGTCCAGCTCACCGGGGCTGAGATAGCGGGCCTCGGCATCCGCGTTGATGATCGAGTTGGAGACGATGCTCATGCAGTTCTGCCTCGAGGACAAGCGGCCGCCTGAGAGGAGGCCGGGATTCATTGGTATGGGTTGCGACCAAGCGAACTCGGAAGCTCGACCAGGATGGCTGATCGCTTGGTCATTCTGCGACAGGTGGCCGTATCTCTTTGCTCTGCGGTAACAGTTCTTTACTGCGGCCTGAAATACTAAAAGCCTTGCCCTGAAAGGGGTCTCGGCCGAGTTTATGTCAATATCTGTTTGTGGAAATTCTTTTGCTTAAGCCATTGCGTTCTTGCAAAAAAAAACAAGCCAAAAGGACGTTTGGTTGAGTGTCCTCTTGGCTTGATTGTTGTCAATCTTTGCTTCGCAGATGGGCCAATTTAGATGGCTGATTTGCTCGGTTTGGGATTTAAGCCTGCGGTGCCTTGAGTCATGCTGGCTGTTTGTATCAGGCTGACTAGTGGAACGCCAGGAGCGCTCTTAGTGCCAACAGGACCTGGGACGACGTTTTCACCAAAGCTCTTCTTATAAGCTTCGGACTCGATCAGCGCCGAAACCGCTTGCAGTTGGCCTGAATTACTTCTCCTGGTGAGGAAAACGCTGATCTCATCCGGGAGTGGTGCTCTTCCAAGAAGCGCCAAATGAGCTGTGGCAGCGGCTTTCAGCGGAGGTAATTTATGCAAGCGCGATTGGAATAAATCACTGTCAGCAATTTTCGCGACAAAGTCAACAACACTTGAATTGCCGGCTCGTAGTTGAGCTTCCGCTTCCACCAGCCTTTCTGAGGCGAATGGCAGTCGATCAATTAATTGCTGGTAAGTTGCCTCGATTATTTCCTGTAACTCAGATTCGCTTGGGGATAAGACAAGAACTCGCGGGGTCGGAAGCGCGGGCGATCCAGGACGCAATGCCTTGGGATCCGCTCCAGTCATGAGCTTCAGCATTGTCGAAGCGCTGTTTGGCGCAAACAGGCTCAGGCCAGAGGCGCTAAATATTGGCTGTGAAGGCTGCAAGGAGGAAGACTTGCTTCGGAACTGGCCAGCGCGACTACTAAAGGCCGCTTTGCGGCCACGCAGAGACAGGCTGGGTTGTTTTTTCTGAGCCTGAGAGGGGATAGCAGGACGTTCTTTGCCAAGGCGGTTGCGAACACCTCTGGTGCTGATCAAGGGCCTTTCGGGAGGCGTGAGGCCAGCATTGGGCTGGACCAAAGATGCAGTCGTGTTGAGGCTTAGAAGAGGAAGGCCGCTCTGGGTTTGTAGGCCGATCGGGTATGGAACTGTCTGCTTGCCAAAGGCAGTGGTGTAGTCATCAGATTGAAGCAATGCCTCGATTGCTGATGCCTGACTATTTTCGGCACGAGTTCTGATGAACTGACTGATCTCTTCAGGCTTTGGAGCACGGCCCAAGATTGTGAGATGAGCTGTTGCTGCTGCCAGAAGCGGTGGCATGTTCAGCAGTCGTGTTTGGTAAAGCTCAGATGAGGCGACCCCTGCTACAAAACCGTATACATCAATGGAACCGGAACGTAGCTGAGATTCGAGCTCACTCGGGCGCTCAGCATCAAATGGGATCCGGTTCAAAAGTTGCCGGTATACCGCTGATATCACCAACTGGAGAGTTGATTCTGATGCGTCCTGCTTCAGTGTGATTGGTACATAGCCAACAGATGTCCTGCTGGTTAGGGCTTCTGGCTTGCTGCCGGAGAGAATTCCGGTCATGACAGCCTTGCTGGTCGGGCCGTCAATGCTGTCAACCCCGCCACGTAATCGAACAGGGTTAAAACCTGCTCTCTCTGGTTTTGGTAAAGCTCCGAAGAGGTTCTTTTTGTCTCCAGACTCAAGGTTTCGCTTGACTGTGCTGCCCGGAGTCTTCAGTTCGATCCTGGGTTTTGCTTCAGGTCGGGATGGTGCTGCCGATGAGGTCGATTGTGGAATAGAGGAGATATCTAGAGGCGGTCGGAAGGAAGGAACCCGTCGATTGTTTACATCAAATGAGGTGACGAATCTTTCGTAAGGAACGGTATTGTCACCGAAAGCGGTTTGGTATTCCTCGCTGTCAATTAGTGCATCAACGACCCCAAAGAATCCCCTTCTGGCTGCAGTGTCGAAGTATGAGTCGATTTCCCAGCGACCAAAAGTGGGTCTCCCCAGCAAGTGTCTGTGCATGACTTCGATCGCCTTGGTGATGTAAAGCCCATCCCAGTAGCGACGCTGAAAAGCCTTTGAGCGTGCAATCTCGCGAACGAATTCTTTTAGTGAGAGATTGCCATTGGCCAGCCTTGATTCGGCAGAACGTTGCTGCTCTCCGTCATAGCCGCTATTGCCAATGATCTGGGTGTAAACAGCCCGAATAACGGCCTGAATGGTCTCAGCCCCAGCATTAACCTCAGGCCGACGTCCGTCGTTTGCCGACGCCGGCATGCTGACCACTCTTGGGCCAACTTTCCGGGGGCGAGCGCGGTTGAAATCGGGACCATTGATTTGGCCTGAAGGCTTCAGACCATTGCCGATCATCAGTCGACGTGAGCGATATCCGTATGGCGCAGGCCTTGTCCTGACTGAAGCTGTCGCTGAAGGGAAGATGGCTCCGTAGCTAAGACCTAGAGGGTCGTTGCCGCCTCCATACGGGTGCTGATCTGCCAGAGGCTGGCGATAGGACGCATAGAGGGTGAGGTACTGAGGTGCTCCATCAAAGGGAGCACTGAAACGGAAGAGCTTGCGGTTCGAGCCCCAGCCGGCACTTTCCTGGGCCTCTTCCCCGAGGTCGCGGAGGTAGGGCACGGTTTCTTCGCCAAAGACCCTGGCGTACTCCATCGAATTAACCATCGAATCCACCAGGCCATTGAGGCCCTGGGCGCTGACAATGGAGAAGTAGCGACGGAACTCCTCGATCGAGCTCACCCCACGGCCAAAGAAGTGGCGGAAGGCCAGCTCAACGGCGCGAGTGTTGGAGAAGCGGCTGAAGAACTGCTGGCGGTATTCCTTGCTGCGCCCTAGCGCGCGGATGAATTCCCTCATGGAGATCTGGCCTTGCACCACTTGGGATGCTTCCACTGCACAGGGGGCTTGGGAATAGGCCTTGGCGATGTCCCGCTGGAACACCTGCCGATAGGCGGCCTTGATGATCTCTGCCTTCTCAACGCCCGAGAGTCCAGGCTTCATCACGAAGCGCTGGGGGGCTTCTGATGCAAGGGCATAGATGGCTGGGAGCTGCAGCCCCTGCTGCTGTGGATTGCCAGGCCGTTGACGAGTTGATGGAGTGGCGACGGCGAGCTCTTCGAGCAGGACGTTGAAGCTTGCAATGACCAGATCACGAGCCTCGGTGCCAACCTCGAACAATTCTCCTGCGGCCGCTCGCATCTCCTGCAGGGCAAGGTTTGTCGCAGGCAAGGAGCAACCTTTTTCAAGAATGTCCCTTAGCCCCCGAGCATTGACCCGGAGGATGCTGGGGTCACCGGCAACGACGGCGTAGCCCACATAGCGCACAAACCATCCGAGGTCTCGCATGGATTTGCGGGTTCGCTCGGCGCCGTAACGAGAAATATTGATTGGAGTAAAGCCTGGCGGGATGATCACCCGCACGTCAGGTCCGGCGCTTAGGCCACCGAAGAGTCGGTTGAGGAAGCCGCCGCTAGGCGATTCTCCACCCTCAACAAAGGTCTCCACCGACGCAGCGAAAGCTTGTTGGTCTGTCGCCAGAATTTCTCCAGCATCGCCGGTTGCTGGGGCGCCCACTGGGGCATCCAGGTAGGAGAGAGGAGTCCCCCCTACAAAGATCCTGTTGGCTGCCCGCGCAACGATCGCTGTGGCGTTGGCGCTCAGCTTGTTGGATGCTTCGACACGGGTCTGACCACTCTGAAAGAAAGTGATCAGGTTCTCCAGCTCTCCGCGATCGGGGAAGCGGTCCTGTTGCTCCGCCTTGCGAACACTGGAGAGAGGCAGGGTGTCGTACAGCTGGGGGCTGACCCTGGGGCTGCCGCTGCTGGCGGTCACAGACATGTAAGGAGCTCCTCTGGCAACCGGCCAAAACCGGGGCCAGAGAACGTTACGGCTGAGGCGATGGGCACTGAACGACGTTTAGACAAATGTTTGCAGCCCGGCCAAAACAGGATGCGTTCTGGATGAGAGGCTCGTTTCCTGATCTGCAGAGGCGCTGCTGATGACGGGGAGACCGCCAAGCGATGGCGCTACGCCAGTGGTAAGTGCCTTCTACGACCGCTTCCCTTATCCGGGAGATCCGGTTCAGGACGGCTCACCTCCTGGTTACAACTGGCGTTGGTCTATTGAGGATGTCCACAGTTTCTGCCGCGGTGAGCGGCCACCGTCGACCAAGGGGTTGCGAATTCTCGATGCTGGCTGTGGCACCGGAGTAAGCACGGACTACTTAGCTCACCTCAACCCAGGGGCCGAGATTCTTGCGGTGGACATCAGTCCTGGTGCTCTGGCTGTGGCACGCGAGCGGCTTGAACGTTCAGGGGCTCATCAGCAGGCTCACGTCCGCCTACAAGAGCGCAGTCTTCTGGATCTCGCAGCTGAGGGGCCCTTTGAGCACATCAACAGTGTTGGTGTGCTCCATCACCTGGCAGACCCCCTGGCGGGTCTGCAGGCTCTGGCGCCATTGCTGGCCGCAGGAGGGATCCTGCACCTCTTCTTGTATGCAGATGCTGGACGCTGGGAGATCCATCGCATCCAAAGGGCGCTGTCTCTCTTAGGTGCCGGAGGTGATGCAGCAGGGCTCAGGTTGGGACGTGCGCTGCTGGCTGAGCTGCCTGAGGAGAACCGTTTGCGTCTTCGACATGAACAGCGCTGGGGGATCGACACCGCTCCAGATCCGAATTTCGCTGATATGTACTTGCACCCGCAGGAGACCAGTTACGACCTTCACCGGCTGTGGGATTTCCTTTCCGCAGCTGGGCTCTGCTTTTTGGGATTCAGCAATCCAGAGCAGTGGGACTTGGCGAAGGTGCTGCAGGGGGAGCTGCTGCACAAGGCACAGCGACTTCCCCAGAGAGAACGCTGGTTGCTGATGGAGGCGCTTGATCCGGAAATCAGTCATTTCGAATTTTTTGTCTCTAACCAGGATCTGAGTCCCCTTGAGTGGAGCGATGACGCCTCGCTGCTGCTTGCAAAGCCTCGCCGCAGCCGTTGCCTGTGGGGCTGGCCGGGCAAACGGCTGCTAGATCGAAATATGGCCCCTCTTGATCTCAGTGATGACCAGTTGGCCCTTCTGCAGGCCATGGAAGGCAATGCTGGTGAGTGCCTTTCGCTGAGTGATCTGCCCTTGGACTGGAACCCTGATCGACGCTGTGTCGTCGTCAGGCAGCTGCTGGCCTGCGGTGCACTTTCACTGGCTAGGGAGTCCGAGACCACGTGATAGATTCCCCGGGCCTTGGCCGCTGTTGCGATCGAGACATCCTCACCGCCTAACTCCTTCTGCTGCTGCAGCAGGGGTTTTGCTGCAGGATTTCCACTTCGCTCAGTAGCTCATTCCCGTGATCACTGATCCAATGGCTGATTACCGGCGCATACAGCGTCGGTTCGTGATGTTCACCCTGGCTCTATCGCTGGGTTGTTTGCCACTTGTCGCTATTCGTTTCAGCTCGGCCACGGTGATGAGCTTTGTCATCGGCTGCATCGCCGGCTTGCTCTACTTAGTCCTTCTCTCCCGTTCGGTAGCGAAGCTATCTACTAAGAGCAGGAGATTTGGTCGAGTCCAGTTGCTCGTGCCGACGTTGCTTGTGCTGTTGTCAGCTCACTGGTCCTTGTATCAGTTGATTCCAGCTCTGATCGGATTTCTGATCTACAAACCTGCGGTGATTCTCAGCACCGCACTCGAACTTCGCGGCGGTGACCCCGGCGCCAAGTCCACTCCCAAGCCCTCAAACGCCTAAGCAACCGGTGCCTTTACACCTCCCCATTGCTGAAATCGAGGTTGGCAATCACCTCTATTGGCAAATTGGCAATCTCAATATCCATGGTCAGGTCTTCCTGAGTTCTTGGATTGTGATCGGCGCCCTCTTGGGCGTCGTGATTATTGGCACGCGAAAGATGGAGCGTGACCCCCGCGGAGTTCAAAACCTGCTGGAGTTTCTTTGGGACTACCTGCGAGATCTGGCTCGTGACCAAATCGGCGAAAAAGTCTATCGAGACTGGCTGCCATTTATTGGCACTCTTTTCTTGTTTATCTTTGTAAGCAACTGGGGTGGTGCATTGATCCCTTGGAAGATTATCCATCTTCCTAGTGGTGAGCTTGGAGCTCCTACAGCTGATATCAATACGACTGTTGCCATGGCGTTATTGGTGTCTTTGGCATTCTTCTATGCAGGGCTAAGTCGCAAAGGGTTGAGATTCTTCGAGTATTACGTGGAGCCTATCCCCCTGATGCTCCCCTTCAAGATCATCGAAGAGTTTACGAAACCCCTTTCGCTCTCTTTCCGTCTTTTCGGGAACATTCTTGCTGATGAGCTTGCTGTTGCTGTGCTCTCCTTCTTGGTTCCGATAATTGTTCCACTCCCTGTGATGCTTCTTGGTCTCTTTACCAGTGCTATTCAGGCTCTTATTTTCGCGACTCTCGCTGCTTTTTATATTGGCGAAGCAGTTCACGAAGCTCATTAATCACCTTCGATGGCCTTTGATGATCCTCGTTTGACTCAGAGTGCTGCCCCGACGATCTGCTAGATAACTGCGCGCGCAGGTCCGGTTGCAGACCGGGCCCTCCCCTTAACTCGGGGTTGTCCAGCCGCCACAAGGGTCATAGACCCCTCTCACAGCCCACTCAGCGCTCCCGCAGCGCCCCCCATAGCTACCCAAAGAAATGGATTCCATCACCTCCGCTGCTTCCGTTGTGGCTGCTGGTCTCGCTGTCGGCCTGGCTGCCATCGGCCCTGGTGTCGGTCAGGGCACCGCTGCCGGTGGTGCTCTTGAGGGCATTGCCCGTCAGCCTGAAGCTGAAGGCAAGATCCGAGGCACTTTGCTGCTGTCCTTCGCCTTTATGGAATCGCTCACCATCTATGGCCTGGTGGTTGCTCTGGTTCTCCTGTTCGCCAACCCCTTTGCAGGTTGATCTGAGGACCGGGGGGTGCTTTGGCACCCCCTGACATCTCTCACTCCTTCACATCCAGCGCCTCCGGTTCCATGCTCAGCTGCCTTCTGCTGGCCGAAGCAGCTGCCCCCAAGGGCGGCCTTTTCGATCTTGATGCCACCCTCCCGCTGATGGCGGTTCAGGTGGTGTTGCTTACCTTCATTCTCAACTCCCTTTTCTTCCGCCCTGTCGGCAAGGCGGTTGAGGAGCGAGAGGGCTACATCAGCACCAGCCGTGCCCAGGCCAAAGAGAAGCTTGCACAGGCTGAGCGTCTTGAAGCTGAACTCAAAGCTCAACTCCTCGAAGCCCGCAAGCAGTCCTTGGCCGTCATTCAGGAGGCTGAGCAGGAAGTTGATCGGTTGTTCCGTGAAGCTCTCGCCATGGCTCAGTCAGAGGCCAACTCTGTGCGTGAGCAGGCACGTGTCGAAGTTGATGCTCAGAAGGCTAAAGCCTTCTCTGGCATTGATGCTCAGGCGGAACAGCTGGGTTCCCTCATTGTTGATCGCTTGCTGGCCGCCTGATGACCACGCTTATTACTCCTGTTCTCGCCAACCACGGTTTTGGCCTGAACTTCAACATTCTGGAAACCAACCTTCTCAACCTCGTTCCTGTAACGGTGTTGCTTGTCTGGTTTCTGAGAGGCTTTCTCGGCGGCATTCTCGAACGTCGTCGTGAAGCCGTACTTGCTGATCTTAAAAGTGCTGAAGAACGCCTTATCACGGCGTCTGCGGCCCTTGAAGTTGGTCAGAAAGAGCTGGCTCAAGCAAAGTCCACAGCGGACAAGATCCTTGCTGAAGCTAAGCAACGCTCCATTCTCATTCGTGAAGACGGAGAGCGTCGGACCATTGAGGAAATGGCCCGTATTAAGCAGGATGCCAATGCGAACCTGAATGCTGAGGCTGCTCGTGTGGTTGAGTCTCTTCGGACAGAAACCGCTCGCGTCGCTATCGACAAGGCTCTCGCTGCTCTCCCGAAGCGTCTCAATGACGTCAAGCGAGCAGAGCTGATTGACCGTTCCATCGAGGCACTCGGATAAGGCCATGCCCCTGCTCAACACTCTTGCCACTCCTTACGCCGACGCCCTCCTTCAGGTGGGTGATTCGCGTGGCGATATCGACTCCTTGGCTGCTGAGGCCAAAACCCTTCTCGAAGCGTGGAATGCCAGCACTGAATTGCAGGCAGCCATGCGCTCTCCGGTTTTATCCGTAGAGGGTAAGAAGAAGGCTTTGACGACTCTTTTCGGAGAGTCTTCAAGTCCAGCAATGCTCAACCTGCTCAAGCTCTTAGCCGATCGACAACGCATTGGCATTCTTGACGCTGTGCTAGAGCGTTTTTTGGAGCTTCATCGTGAGCTTCGTGGGATCACCCTGGCCCACGTCACCTCAGCTAGCGCTCTAACTGAAGAGCAACAGACCAAACTCACCGAGAAGGTGAAGGGCCTCGCCGGTACTGCTTCTGTGGACATTGATATGTCCGTGGATCCCACCCTGATCGGTGGTTTTGTGGTTCGACTTGGCTCCAAAGTGATCGATGCCAGCCTGCAAGGGCAGGTGCGGCGTCTCGGCCTGTCCCTGGCACGGGCCTGATCACCCCTCTTCCCCCCCTTCGACCTCCCTTCACCGCTTTCCCGCCATGGTTTCTATTCGTCCCGACGAGATCAGCGCCATCCTCAAGCAGCAGATCGAGGATTACGACAAGTCCGTCTCCGTCAGTAACGTCGGCACCGTGTTGCAGGTGGGTGATGGCATCGCTCGCATTTATGGCCTCGACAAGGTCATGGCTGGTGAGCTTGTCGTGTTTGAAGATGGCACCGAAGGTTTGGCGCTGAACCTTGAAGACGACAACGTCGGTGTCGTGTTGATGGGTGAGGGGTATGGCATTCAGGAAGGAAGCACCGTCAAGGCCACAGGCAAGATCGCCTCAGTGCCAGTCGGTCAAGCCATGCTTGGACGTGTGGTTAATCCTCTTGGTCAGCCTATGGACGGCAAGGGTGATATCCCCTCGGAAGACACTCGCCTGATTGAGAACCCAGCTCCTGGGATCATCCAGAGGAAGTCGGTGCACGAGCCCATGCAAACGGGCATCNCCGCAATCGACGCGATGATTCCGATCGGTCGTGGACAGCGTGAGCTCATCATTGGCGACCGCCAGACGGGTAAGAGCGCTATTGCGATCGACACGATCATCAATCAGAAGAGTGAAGACGTCGTCTGCGTATANGTCGCTATTGGTCAGAAGGCCGCTTCTGTTGCGCAGGTCGCTGAGGTGCTGCGTGAGCGTGGAGCTCTTGANTACACCGTGATTGTGTCGGCGAATGCCTCGGAGGCTGCGTCGCTGCAGTACTTGGCTCCTTATACCGGTGCNGCTATTGCTGAGCACTTCATGTATCAGGGCAAGGCCACCCTGGTGATCTACGACGACCTCACCAAACAGGCTCAGGCTTACCGCCAGATGTCGTTGTTGCTGCGTCGCCCGCCCGGTCGTGAGGCCTACCCCGGCGATGTCTTCTACTGCCACAGCCGTCTGCTTGAGCGTGCCGCCAAGCTTTCTGATGCCATGGGCAAAGGCAGCATGACTGCTCTGCCCATCATCGAGACCCAGGCTGGTGACGTTTCTGCTTATATCCCGACCAACGTGATTTCGATCACNGATGGTCAGGTGTTCCTCAGCTCCGACCTGTTCAACTCCGGCCTGCGCCCCGCNATCAACGTGGGTATTTCCGTTAGCCGGGTCGGGGGTGCTGCCCAGACCAAGGCGATTAAGAAGATTGCCGGTACCTTGAAGCTGGAGCTGGCTCAGTTNGATGAACTGGCTGCCTTCTCCCAGTTCGCCTCCGACTTGGACGCTGCCACCCAAGCCCAGCTCGGTCGCGGTAAGCGCCTGCGTGAGCTGCTTAAACAGGCCCAGTTCAGCCCGCTGCTGCTGGCCGAACAGGTAGCCATTGTTTATGCCGGTACCAAGGGCCTGCTCGATGAGCTGCCTGTGGAGAAAGTCACTGAGTTTGTCCGTGAACTGCGTGATTACCTCAAGACCAGCAAGCCTGAGTTCATCAACGCCATCCAGACCGAGAAGGTGATGAGCGAATCCTCTGAGTCCATCCTCAAGGACGCCATTCAGCAGGTGGTCTCCGGACTGCTGGTCGCAGCCTGAGGTTTGATTAATGGCGAACCTCAAAGAGATCCGTGATCGGATCAAATCGATCAAAAACACCCGTAAAATCACCGAGGCCATGCGCCTTGTGGCTGCTGCAAAGGTGCGGCGCGCTCAGGATCTTGTCCTACGCAGTCGTCCTTTTGCTGATCGCCTTGCCAGGGTTCTAGAGAGTCTGCAGAGTCGTATTGCTTTTGAGGCAGCTGATACTCCTCTCTTGCAGGCACGCGAGCCTCGTCACATCACTCTTGTGGCAATGACAGGGGACAGGGGCTTATGTGGTGGCTTCAATGCCAATATCATTAAGCGCACTGAACAACGTTTTGCTGAACTTAAGGCAGCCGGTCACGAGGTAGCCCTGATCACTGTGGGCCGCAAGGTTGCTACTTATTTTCAGAATCGTAAGTACCCGATCACAGCAAGCTTTACGGGTTTGGATCAGTTGCCTACATCCGTTGACGCGATGCAGGTGTCTGATGCCATCCAGGCTGAATTTTTAGGTGGTGCAACAGATCGTGTTGAGCTTGTTTATACCAAGTTCATCAACCTTGTAAGCACTAATCCCGTTTATCAGACTCTTTTGCCTCTGGATCCCCAGGGCATTGCTAAGCCTGATGATGAGATCTTCCGTTTCGTCACTAAAGATGGCGAATTAGGTGTTGAGCGCAGTGCTTCACCCAACCAGGAAGTCAAGTTGAAGTCTGACATTGTGTTTGAGCAGAGTCCGAGTCAGCTCTTGGATGTGCTCCTACCTCTGTATCTTCAGAACCAGATGTTGCGTTCACTTCAAGAATCTGCTGCCAGCGAGCTGGCTAGTCGGATGACTGCGATGAACAATGCGAGTGACAACGCTAAAGCTCTCGCAAAAACCCTGACCCTTGATTACAACAAGGCCCGTCAGGCGGCTATTACGCAGGAAATCCTTGAAGTGGTCGGTGGTGCTGCTGCCATGGCTTGAGCACCTGATGCTCTGTTCTGCCGGCCCTTCGGGGCCGGTTTTTTTATGTCCGGATCTTGTCCATATGAGCCTCACAAGTCCACCCCCGCTGCAGTTGGAGCCACTCTTCCCTTTGGCTTTGGCCAAGGCGCAGTTGAGGCTGGATCTCCTGGATCTTGCCCTTTGGATGCAGCAGGTGCTGGTGCTGCGCGGAACTGCAGAAGGCAACCCTCAGCCAGGTTGCGCATGGACCGGAGATATCAATGGCATCTGGCAGCTGCACCGTCTGCCGCATTTTGCTCCCTTGGTGCGGCACCTGCAGCAGCATGTAGAGGCCTATCTCGTTCAGCTCGGCTTTGATTCAAGCCAAGTGGTGCCCATGATCCAACGCTCCTGGCCCGTGGTGAGCGAGCCAGGTCAGCAGGTGGGGCGCCATCACCATCCCAATGCACACCTCAGTGCATTGATCTATCTCAATGGCGATGGTCTCGGGGAGACGGGTTGTCTGCGCCTATTCGCCCCGCACCACAGCAATGAATTAGTACCAGGACTATCGGTGGGTCATGGCGGGCCGCTTCTGGACCAGGCTCCCGCCAGGTTGAGNTGGAATTCTCCGTGGATAGATGTTGCTCCCGTGGCAGGACTTTTGCTCCTGTTCCCTGCGGCTGTCGACCATGCGGTTACGGAAAACTGCAGCCCTGAGCAGCAGCGGCTCTCGATCGCGTTTGACATTGTCCTTTGCTCACCCGAGACCGGCATTGAAGCTCTGGCTCCGCCGGAATACCTGGCGCCCCATCCCAGCCAGTGGGACCCGCTGCGTCAGGATGAGCCTGTGAACACCTGACAGGCGGATCAAAGCGGCGATGGCAGAGAACTATCAGGTCACCATTGAGCTGGAGGGAGATAGTTACGAGTTTCCTTGCAGTGCCGATCAGACCGTGCTCAATGCCGCAGAAGCGGCCGGAGTGCAGTTGCCCAGCTCCTGCTGTGCTGGCGTGTGCACCACTTGCGCTGCCAGCATCCAGTCTGGGCAAGTGCATCAGCCTGATGCCATGGGTGTGAAGGAGGAGCTGCGCGAGAAGGGTTTTGCGTTGCTCTGCGTCAGTTATCCCCGCTCTGATGTGCAGTTCACCGCAGGTCAGGAGGATGCTCTTTACGAGGCTCAGTTCGGTCAGTACCAGAAGTGAGTTCGCCCTCGCTGTCCCTACGCAGCGTGCAGCTGTTGGTGCCCTGGCCTGAGGAAATCCCCCTCTCAGCTCTTCGGGGCTGGATACGGCAGCAGCTGCTCAGTGGGGGAGAGCCTCTTCGTTGGGCGATCACCGCCATCGAGAAGGACGGAGACATCCGTCAGATTCGCCTTGAAGCAGTTCTGCTGGGATGAGTGCTGCGCCGCTGCCAACCTTGATGCTGGTTCCTACTGGTATCGGTTGCGAGATCGGAGGCTATGCCGGTGATGCTATGCCTGCGGCCCGCCTCTTGGCCGCCGCCAGTGGTTGCCTCATCACCCACCCCAATGTGATGAATGGGGCGTCGCTCTATTGGAGCGATACGCGAATCCAATATGTGGAAGGGTACGGGCTTGATCGCTTTGCCGCTGCTGAGTGGTTCCTGCGGCCGGTGCGACGCCAGCGCATTGGGCTGTTGCTGGATGCCGGTATTGAGCCCGAGTTGGGTCAGCGGCAGATTCAGGTGGCCCAGGGCTGCCGAGCCAGCCTTGGACTGGACATCGGCCCGGTGATTCATACCGATGCACCGCTGCAGGTGACCCTTGCGCTGGGAGCTAGCGGTGCCAGCACGGGGAGCTTGGGTCGGCCGGATGCGCTGCTGCGGGCGGGAGAGCGGCTGCGGGATGCCGGAGCCACCGCTATCGCCGTAGTGGCTCGCTTTCCAGACGATCCCGCTAGTGGCGCCTTAGCGGCTTACCGCCAAGGTGCCGGCGTTGATGGTCTGGCAGGGGCAGAGGCCGTGATTAGTCACCTCTTGGTGCGTCATCTGCGCTTGCCCTGCGCCCATGCTCCGGCTCTTGATCCCTTGCCGCTCGATCCGCAGCTGGATTCTCGAGCTGCAGCTGAGGAGCTGGGCTACACCTTCCTGGCCTGCGTGCTTGTGGGGCTCAGCCGGGCTCCGGATCTGATCGATCACGGCAACCCTCAGCCCGGTGATCTGACAGCTGACAGCCTTGCTGCCGTGGTTGCCCCCGAAGGAGCCCTAGGAGGAGAAGCCGTTCTGGCCTGTCTCGAGCGTCATGTGCCGTTGATTGCCGTGGCCAATCAATCAGTGCTGCAGGTGACGCCTGAGGCTCTGGAGTTGAGGGCGAAATTACTGATGGCTGCCAGCTACACCGATGCTGCCGGCCTCCTGGTGGCCCTGCGTGAAGGAATCAACCCAGAGGCCTTAAGGCGTCCGTTGGCTGGCTTACAGATCCTGACCTAAAACCTGTTCAGCGCAGACACGCCATCGGGTGGCGTGGTGTCAGGTTGAGGGCCCGGCCCACACCGGGGTGGCAAACAGAGCCTTCCACCGTATTGAGTCCTGAGAGCAGCTCGGGTCGCTCGGTGACCGCTTCCCGCAGTCCGCGTCCAGCGATGGTGACGATGTAGGGGAGCGTGACGCTGACCAGCGCCTCTGTGGAGGTGAACGGCACGGCGCCTGGCATGTTGCCAACGGCGTAGTGCTGCACGCCGAATTTCTCGATCACCGGGTCGGTGTGAGTCGTCTCCTCGCTGGTGGCGATGCAGCCTCCCTGGTCGATGGCCACGTCGACGATCACTGCTCCGGCGCGCATTTGCTGCACTAGTCCCTCATCTACCAGGGTCGGGGCGCGGCCGCCAGGGGTCAGTACCGCCCCGATCAGGAGGTCGGCCGTGGGCACCACGCGCTCGATCAGCCCGCGGCTGCTCACAAGGCTCACCAACCGGCCGCGGCGGTCAGCCTCCAGGCTGCGCAGTCGCTGGGGTGAGCGATCCAACAGCAGCACTTCCGCATCCATCGCTGCGGCTATTCGGGCGGCATTCCAGCCCACCGTGCCGGCGCCGAGCACCACCACCCGCGCTGGTTTGACGCCAGTGCACCCCCCGAGAAGTACACCGCGACCGCCGTGGGGGCGCTCCAACAGATAGGCGCCCGCTTGTGTGGACAGCCGCCCGGCGATCTCGCTCATCGGTGCCAGTAAGGGCAGGCTGCCGTTCTCGAGCTGCACGGTCTCGTAGGCGATCGAGGTGCAACCGCTTTCCAGTAGGGCAAGGCCCACGGAGGGGTAGGCCGCTAGGTGCAGATAGGTGAATAGCACCAGGTCGCTGCGTAGGAAGGGGAATTCCTCTGGTTGCGGTTCCTTGACCTTTACGACTAGGTGGGCTGCCCATGCCTCCTCGCGGCTGACCAGCTCAGCGCCAGCAGCAGCGAAGGTGGCGTCATCGATGCCGGCTCCNGCTCCGGCATCNCGCTCGATNCGCACCTCCAGTCCCTGGCTGACTAGCTCCCGCACTGCATCGGGGGTCAGCGCCACCCGTTGCTCGTCGCGCTTGATCTCCCGCGGGATGCCGATGCTGCTGATGGAGGCAGCGTGCTGTGGGGCGGCCATGGTGCGCTCGTGCTGTCTTCAGCGTGGCGATTTCGTTGCCGTGGTGCCAGTGCCGGCGGCGATTGGCATGCGCCAGCCGCTGCCGAACGCCTGTGCACTGAGTTTGAGGACTGGTGCCGCTTGGCGACGTTTGAACTCCGAACGTTTCAGCAGAACCCAAATCCGTTCAACGGTTTCTGGTTCATCCCCCTCCGCGATTAGCTCATCGGGCCCTGAGTGCTCCTCAATGAATCGCCTGAGTAGGCGATCAAGTTCGGGGTAATCCGGCAGCGAATCGCTGTCGCGCTGATCGGGGCGCAGCTCCGCGCTGGGGGCTTTGTCGCGGATGGCACTACCGATCAAGGGGCCTTCGCTTGGTAAGCCGCAGCGGATGCGTTCGTCCGCTGCATCAGGGCTGTCGAGCCAGCGGGCCAGCCCATAGACCTCTGTTTTGTAGAGGTCGCCGATCACTGCCAGTCCCCCATTCATGTCTCCGTAGAGGGTGCAGTAGCCCACCGCTAGCTCGGATTTGTTGCCGGTGGCCAACAGCAGCTGTCCTTGCGAATTGGCCATGGCCATGAGCAAGGTCCCTCGGATGCGGGATTGCAGGTTCTCTGCCGTCACTCCTTCAGGTGTTGTTCCGAGAACCGGGGCGAGGCTGTGGTCATAGCCCTGCATTAACTCAGCGATGGGCACGGTGCTGGTGCGCAGCTGCAACCTGTCTGCCAGGGCCAGGGCGTCGTCGACCGAACCGCTTGAGCTGTACGGGGATGGAAGCAGCAGGGCCCGCACCTGATCAGCGCCAATGGCGGCTACCGCCAGAGCCGCTACCAGTGCTGAGTCAATGCCGCCGCTGAGACCGAGCAGAGCGGATTGGAAGCCGCATTTTCTGGCGTAGTCGCGTACTCCGAGCACAAGCAGCCGCCATAGTTCCGCTTCCGGGCTGAGCTTGCTGCTGATTGCCACTGGCGCTGCGGTGGAATCCCACACCCCGACACTGCTCTCGCCGCAAGGGAGTTGGAAGCAACACAATCCGCGGCTGTCCACCACAAAACTGCTGCCATCGAAGATCAGCTCATCATTCGCTCCTACCTGGTTGACATAGAGCACCGGGCATCCCAGCCGTTTCGCCGCGGCGGCCCCGAGCTGCTGGCGCCGCCGAGCTTTGCCTTGGGCGTAGGGGGAGGCCGAGAGATTGATCAGAAGCTGCGGGTTCAGTGGCGCCAGGGCAGCGATTGGATCGCTGCTGGGCTGCGGCTGGCCGGTAATCGCTTCATCCACCCACAGGTCCTCACAGATGCTCAGCCCCAGACGCAGAGGCGGCTGGCCGCGGAGTTGCAGCTCCAGCAGGCCAGGCTCNTGNCCCGGGGTGAAGTAGCGCCGCTCATCGAAGACGTCGTAACTGGGCAACAACGTTTTGCGAGCCACCATCTGCCAGCGGTGCTCATGCACCAGGGCCAGGGCGTTGAACATTGCCCGATCCTGATGCTCGACTACGCCTAGTAGCAGGGCCAGCTGCGGCGGCAGCTTGGCGGCCAGATGCGCGAGCAGCTGGCCTTGTAAGTCAATCAAGCTTTGCTGCAGCAGGAGATCTCGCGGCGGATAGCCCCAGAGAGCGAGTTCCGGTGCCAGCGCCAACTGGGCACCAGCTGCAGCGGCCTGGCGGGCATCGCGTAGCAGAGCGGCTGCATTGCCGCGCAGATCACCCACCAGGGGGTTCGACTGGATCAGAGCGATCCGCACAGGGATGGAGGGAGGTCTTTGCTGGTGAAACCGTAGAGNTTCTGAGCCACGAGCTCAGGCAACAGCGCCTGGGGCACNAGTTCGGGGTTNGGGTGGCGGCGGATCGCTGAGCTNGCTGAAGCGGGAATCTCCAATGGGAGCTGCTCGATCGTCGCCCCAAGATCCTTCAACTGTTGCAAGCCTCCGGAAGGCANNGGCCAGCCCTGACGCGGCACCACTGCCAGGCGGCATTGGGACAGCCACTGCTGGACGGCGAACCAACGTGGGATCTGCTCCACCAGGTCCGTACCGACCACGAACACAGGCTCTTCGGCGGGGAAGAGCTGCCGGGCAGCGTCGATGCTGTCGATGGCTCTACGGCTGCTCAGGTCCTGTCGCAGCTGCAGCCGGTGTGGTTCTGCGTTTTCAGCAACGCTATGCACCACCGCCCCAAGTAGCGCCGCGCGAACGTCGAGCGGAGCCCCATGTTGCTTAAACGGGTTGTCACTGGCCCAGGTGCAGACCCGCGGGTAGAGGTGCAGCAGACCGGCAAGGAGTGCTTGGTGCCCCACGGTCGGTGGATCAGCACTGGTGCCGAATAGGGCCAATGCGCCGCTCATGGCAGGCCGACCTCCGGCGNCCAGGGCCTGTGGTGCTGCAGCCAGTGGCTGGCTTGAGGGTCCATGCGCTGAAGGCGTCTAAGCAGGCTGGCTGGGCGGCTCGGTCCGCGGTGAGCCGCCAGCAGCAGCTGGCGTGTCACCTCCCGGCCGGTCATCCGGGTGCCATGTACCGCCAGGGCCGCCTGGGCCAGGGCTACAGGGGCTGCCGGCGCCAAACTGAGACCGCCGCTAATGGGGGCGGCCAGCAGCAGCAGCTGTTTAATCAATCCCAGCCCCCCCTGAAGTCCCCATTGCACCCCTCCGATGAGCAGGCTCTGGCCGCCGACTCGCTGCAGCAGCTTCCNNGTCATGGGGCCGCGCAGCGGCACCCCATAGAGCTGAGCCAGCTGCACGATCAAGGTGCTGTCCACTGCAGCGCTGCCGGCCAGATCCAGTAGTACTAAGGGGTTGGCGGCTAGACCTGCGGCTTTGACACTGGCGCAGCGACCGATCAGGGTTTGAGCTGCCTGACGCCGCTGTCCCAGCCGCCAGTTCAGCAGGCGCCCGCTGAAAGCATCAGCTGCTCTGAGGCTGTTGAGGGCCAGCAGAAGCTCCCCGTGCTGCTCAAGCAGCGCATCAAGATGTTCGAGTAAGGGGGCCACTTCTGGGGTTGCTTCCACGGTGCGAACCCGGCCATCAGCCAGCAAGCTGGGCCGGCGCGGGGCCGCAGCTACCCAGACAAGGTCCTCATGGGTTCCGCTGCGGCGGCTGATGGCTCGCTCAAGCTCTCGCTGTTGTGCCGCGGTGTAGGTGTCGGCGCGATTGGCCACTAGCAGCACAGGCTTACCGCTGGCGCGAAGGGTGCTGAGTGCCGCCAGTTCCGGTGCACTGAGGTCGCCATCGAGCACCATCACCACCAGATCGCTGCCTGTAGCCACCCGCCGTGCCAGGCGGTGCCTTGCCGCCGCTGCGATTTCATCAATCCCCGGGGTGTCCACCAGCTCCAGCTGACCGCTCACCCCCCACGGGCGATGCCAAGGTGCGACTGACTGATGGCGGGTGGAACCATGNGCCACGTCTGTGGCGAAGTGAGANCGACCCAGNAAGGCATTGAGCAGGCTGCTCTTGCCAACCCCCACACGTCCAAAGACTGCAAGGCGGAGTTCACGTCGCTCTAGGCGATGGAGCTGCCGGTCCAGGTTTTGCAGTTCCGGTCCCAGCAGGGCTTGCTCGCGCCTGCTGAGCTCCAGAGCGTCACGCCAGCTCCTTAACGAGCGGGTGATGCTGTCGGTGCGATGACGTTGGATCACCGCAGGGTCTCCGCTCTGGGCCGCTTCCAGCCTGCCAGGACAGCCAGCACAACCTCAGCGCCTACCAGACCCACGAAGGCACCGAACTCATCGACAACTGCTCGCACCGAGTCGCTGTCGCGCCGGAAGCTGGTGAGTAGCCGGTCGGCGCGAATCATCTCGGGCACGAACTGCACCGGTTCCGAGAGGCTGGCTGCAGTGGCGTGGCCGCGCCCCTGCACTAGGGCGGTCAGCAGACCATCACGGCTGGCGACCCCCAGAACCTCATCCACCTCCTCGCCCAGGATTACCCACCAGGGGGCTTTCTGGCTGAGCAGGGTGTCNCGCAGATCCTCCAGCCGTGCCTGGGCGCTGATGCTCGGAACTGAGACCCGCGGAAGCATCAGATCACGGGCGGTTAGGTCATTGAGCTGAAACACCTTCGCGATCATGGCGGCCTCATCCGCCTCGATGCGTCCGGTCTGGGAACCCAACCTGGCCAGAAGGCGGATCTCTCCTTCATCGGTGGTGAGTTCCGACTGTTCGCTGAGGCTGGGCATCAGCTGCTCGAGNAGCACGATCAGCGGAGTGCCCAGTCGCATGAGTAAGGCCAGGGTCGGTGCCGCCAGCAGTGATGTGCTGGCGGCCATGCGGGTGCCGAAGGCTTTCGGAAGAATCTCGCCCAGCAAAATCACCATCAGGGTGAAGCTGAAGGAGAACGCCGTCAATGCCGGCCCCTGAAGGCCATGGTGCTGGAAGATCACGGCGGCCAAGGCACCGAGCATCAGGCTGCCAAAGATGTTGAACAGGTTGTTCACCACCACAAGCACCACCAGCACTCGACCCAGACGGTTCTTGAGGCTTTGCAGCAGCTGGGCACCGGGCACTCCCCGGGCGACCATCTCGTGCACGCGCAGAGGATTGACNGTCAGTAGGGCCGCCTCGACACCTGAGCACAGGGCTGACCCGGCGACCAATACGACCACAAGGCCGGTCAATACGAGGAAATCGCTCACGGAAACCCGGGCGCCGGGCCAACCTGACACACTCATTTAACCGCCTGCCCCAAGGGCTGTCAGACCCAGTGCCGATCTCCCACGCCGCCAGGCGTCAGCTGTTCCTCCATGCCCTTGAGGGGCAGGNCGCTGTGATCCCAGCGGCCCAGGCCATGCAGCATCACGCTGACGTGGAGTTCCCGTTCCGTCAGGACAGCGATTTCTGGTACCTCACCGGTTTTGATGAACCCGGAGCCGTTGCCCTATTCCTGCCGCATCGGCCTGAGACGCCTTTTGTTCTTTTCGTGCCGGCCAAGGATGCCACTGCTGAGGTCTGGGAGGGCTTCCGCTGGGGCACCGAGGGGGCAGTTCAGCAGTTCGGCGCAGACGTCGCCCATCCTCTGGATCAGTTGGAGGCGTTGCTGCCGGACTATTTGACTGGTGCCGATGGCATCAGTTTCCGTGTGGGCCGTCACAGCGCCGTCGAGCCTTTGGTGCTGCGGGTCTGGGCTCAGCAGCTGGACCGTGCTCCACGCCTTGGGATGGCGCCGCGTCAACTGAGTGCTCCCTGCCCAATCCTGCATGCCATGCGACTGCGTAAAGAGCCAGAGGAGGTTGAGCGCATGAGGCTGGCGGCTCGGATTAGCGCCGAGGCCCATGAGAAAGCCCGCGAGCTTGCACGCCCTGATCAGAACGAGGCCGAAGTGCGAGCGACTTTGGAGCAGCACTTCCTGGCTAGCGGTACCCGCGGGTTTGCTTATCCNTCGATCGTGGCNGGCGGTGATAACGCTTGCATCCTTCACTACACGGCCAACAACGCCCCACTGAGGGATGGTGATCTGCTGCTGATCGATGCCGGCTGTTCCTTGAGCGATTACTACAACGGCGATATCACACGCACGTTCCNCATCAATGGGCGCTTCAGCGGCGAGCAGCGCGAGTTGTATTCCCTGGTGCTCCATGCCCAGGAGGCCGCGATTGCTGAGGTTCGCCCGGGAGCGACGGCTGAGCAGGTGCATGAACGGGCTGTTCGTGTCTTGGTGGAGGGGTTGGTGGAGCTTGGTCTGCTTTGCGGTGACCTCGATGGCCTAATCGAGCAGGGGGCCTACCGCCACCTCTATATGCATCGAACGGGTCACTGGTTGGGATTGGATGTCCATGACGTGGGCGCCTACCGTCTTGGTGAACATCACATCAGCCTTGAGGCCGGCATGGTGCTCACGGTGGAGCCTGGGCTCTACATCAGTGATCGTCTGCAGCCTCCTGAGGGCCAGCCGGCTATTGATGATCGTTGGAAGGGCATCGGCATCCGCATCGAAGACGATGTAGCAGTCAGCCAGGATGGTTTTGAGGTGCTTTCGGCTGAGGCGCTCAAGAGCATCGAGGCGATGGAGCGCTGAAGCTCACACCAGCTCAAGTACGAACCAGAACAGGAACACCACCAGAAGCATCAATCCTTCGCTGCCGAGCACTCGGTTGTGGGGTCTTAGCAGGAACAGCGTGAGGGCCAGTAGCACCATCGCGTAGGGCTCAAGACCAAGGATGACCTCGGTGCCGGTGAGCTGGCCGATCACCAGTACAGCGGGNACGGTCAGGCTGATTGTGGAGAGCACTGAGCCGTAGAGGGTGTTCAGGGCCCGCTGCAGCTTGCCNCGCCGGGTGGCTTGAATTGCATTGATCGCTTCTGGCGTGAGGATCAGCGCCGCCACCAGGATGCCNGCCAGAGAACCGGGCAGGTGCAGCTCGTTGACNCCCCGTTCGATCAGCTGNCCCATGGACTCGGCGATGACCACCACGATNGCCAGGGTGNCCATNAGCAGNGCTCCGGCCTGCCAAGGNCCCCCCTGCAGTTCGGCTTCGTGGCGACTGGCGGCGATGCTGCCTTCATCAAAAGGCTCGATGAAGAAGTCGCGGTAGGCCCCCATCTGGTTAAACAGGAACAGCCCATACACCACCACGGCGACGACTGATAGGACGATGTTGAGCGGCAGGCTGAAGTTTCCCTGATCGGTGTCGGTGCTGAAGTTGGGGATGATCAGCACCAGCACGCTCATCGTGCTGATGAGGTTGTAGTAGACCATCGCCCCGGGCAGGTTTGGTGCAGCCAGGTCTTCCACCCGCATGGGCGCGTCGCGCTTCTGTTTTTTCTTCTGCATTCGCGTGGTGAGTCCCATGCAAAGGCCGGTGATGCCGGTCAAAGCGATCATCAGCACCGAAAACATCGAATCCCGAGCCAGGGTCGGGTTCTGATCACCGGTGAGCATGGTGCTGCCGATCAGGGCCAGCTCAATCACGATCACCGAGCCCGTCAGGACGAGGGTGCCGAAAGGCTCTCCCAGTTCCTCGGCTAGCAGCTCAGCCTGTTCGGCTACCTGGTTGGAGAGCACTACAACGACCGCCCCCAGCAGTACCAGACCAGTGATGATCGCTGCTGCACTTCCGGCTAGCAGCCACTCCAGCAGCCCGCTGAAGCTCAGCACGACCAATACACCGGCCCCTAGGGCGAGGGTCATCAGCTGGGGTGTCAGCAAGCTGAGACGTTGATTGAAGCTGAGGCTGCTGGTCGACATCGGTGCGCCAAGACCACCCCAAGGTGGCCTCAGCCGCTGCAGTGCGCCANGGCCTCCAACCCATCCAAAACGGCTGTGGTGCTCTCCAAGATGTGATCAGCGCCGGCCTGCCGTAACTGTTGCTCGTAGTCAGCGCGAGCAGAAAGATCTCCCCATAGGTGCGGCGGGGCCACCGCCAGGCTGATCCAGTGACGCTCAGGGCAGGATGTGCGGGCATTGAGAACCACCTGGACATCGGCCACGGTGTCTCCGACGTAGGCCACGGTGCCTCCGTTATCGGGCTGGAGTTTTCCGCTCAACTGGATCAGCCCTTTTGGATCGGGTTTGTCTGGCGCATCCCCCATGGCAATGAGCGCAGGATCCGCCAGTCCGAGTCGCTGCTGCAGCACAAAGCGGGCTGAGGGTGGCTCGGCGCCGCTGACAAAGCCCCAGTCCCAGCCCTTGGCGCTGAGATCGTCAAAGAAACTTCGTTCCACCAGCAGTGGCTCATTGCGGATGAACCCGCTCCAACCTCTCGGATCGCCTTCGGGATCTCCGCCAAAGTAGAAATTGCTGAACACGGCGATCAGCGCATCCCGTTCAGGCATGGCAGTGCCGTGGCGACGTAATAACTCAACGCTGGCATCCCAGTCGTTGTTCCAGTGTCCTTCTCCCTTGAGCGCATCCACCGTTGCGGTTTCCGGTCGCCATCCGCTGTAGTGATGCACCGTCTCAACTAGGGCGCGGCGGTAACTGCCGCCTACATCACGGATTACCCCGTCGATGTCGAACAGCACAAGTGGCGCCACTGTGAAGGTGCTGAAGCAAGGGCTGGTAGGTTAGTCGTTTGCCTGCGCCGTCAGGTCTGCTTCTGTACGCCCCTTGAGCACCGAAACGAGCCCCGTGACCGAAACCGAAACCACTACTGCGGTCAGCGAAGANGCTGCTGGGAGTAGCGCTGCTGTCGAGACCAGCTCTGCAGTGGAAAGTGAGAGTCCGGCGGGTGTGGAAAGTGAGAGTCCGGCGGGTGTGGAAAGTGAGAGTCCGGCGGGTGAGGCAGGTACTCAGCCCAGTGGCATGAAGAGTGCCAACGACCATCTGGCTCGCTCCACGGTGGACGCTGATGGTGTGCCATCNGGNTANACNCCAAANGCNGATGAGGGNCGTTTCCTCCTCAAGATTCTCTGGCTCCCTGAGAACGTCGCGTTGGCGGTGGATCAGATCGTCGGTGGTGGCCCCAGCCCTCTAACCGCTTATTTCTTTTGGCCCCGTGAGGATGCCTGGGAAACACTGCGGGGTGTTCTGGAGGGCAAGAGCTGGATTACTGAGAACGAACGCGTCGAGATCCTCAATAAAGCCACTGAGGTTATCAACTACTGGCAGGAAGAAGGTAAGGCTAAGAGCTTGGATGAGGCCAAACTCAAGTTCCCCGAAGTCACCTTCTGCGGTACCGCTTGAGTTCGGTATAGGGCGTCTTCATTGCCAACCCGGAACCCAATGGGTTTCGGGTTTTTTTGTGCCTTACAGCAGGTTGTTCAGCCATGAAAAAAGCGGCTCAAGAGCCGCTTAAATCAANTGATTGGTCTCAACGAGCGATAGTGCTCAGTTGGCGCGGGTGGCTTGCACNCGAGCGCGAGCTTTCTGGAAAGCCTGCTGGGCCTTGAGCTTCTCTGGGCTTGTGGGCTTGTCTTCAAAGCTATTCCAAAGCTGCTCTGCTGAGCTCAGCTCCTTTTGAGCTGCCTCGACATTGATACTGCTACCAGTCTCAGCAGCGTTAACGAGGACGTTGACTTCGTCTGCATCCACTTCAGCGAACCCACCCATTAGGGCTATGGCGGACCATTTATTGCCATCGCGGACACGCAGAACACCAACGTCTACGGCGGTTAGCAGGGAGACGTGACCAGGAAGCACACCGAGCTGTCCAGTNGTACTGGGCAGGATCAGCTCATCCACCTGACCGTCAAACACATTGTGATCGGGGCAAAGCACCCGCAAAGTCAGGGACATGGCTTGAAAAACTCAGTTAAAAGAGGACGAGAATGGATCAACCCTTGGCTTCTGATTTGATCTTTTCAGCCTTGGCTTTCACCTGGTCGATGTTGCCAACCAGGTAGAAGGAAGCCTCAGGCAGATCATCCAGCTCTCCAGCGAGGATCATCTGGAAGCCTTTAATGGTTTCGTCTAGTTTCACGTACTGNCCGGACATTCCGGTGAAAATCTCAGCCACGAAGAAGGGCTGAGAGAGGAACTTCTCAACCTTGCGGGCCCGGTCCACCGTCAGACGATCATCTTCAGACAGCTCGTCCAGACCGAGAATCGCGATGATGTCCTGGAGCTCCTTGTAGCGCTGCAGGGTNGANTGCACAGCGCGNGCGGTNNNGTAGTGNTCATCNCCCACNACGGNNGGCTGAAGCATGGTGCTNGTNGAATCCAGGGGATCNACNGCNGGNTAGATGCCTTTNGATGCCANNNCGCGGNTNAGCACCGTGGTNGCGTCNAGGTGGGCGAANGTNGTNGCNGGNGCNGGGTCNGTNAGGTCGTCAGCAGGNACGTAGACNGCCTGGATNGANGTGATNGAACCTTCCANGGTGGANGNGANGCGCTCNTGCAGNNCNCCNACNTCGGTNCCNAGNGTGGGCTGGTANCCCACNGCNGANGGCATGCGNCCCANNAGNGCNGACACNTCNGAACCNGCCTGCACNAAGCGGAAGATNTTGTCNACGAANAGNAGNACGTCCTGCTTGTTNACGTCNCGGAANTGNTCNGCCATNGTNAGNGCNGANAGGCCCACGCGCATNCGNGCGCCGGGGGGCTCGTTCATCTGGCCGTAGCAGAGAGCCACCTTCGACTTGGAGAGGTCGTCGGAGTTGATCACTCCGGACTCCTTGAATTCCTCGTAGAGGTCGTTGCCCTCACGGGTGCGCTCACCCACGCCGCCGAACACGGACACACCACCGTGTTCCTTGGCGATGTTGTTGATCAGTTCCTGAATCAGAACGGTCTTGCCGACACCGGCACCACCGAACAGGCCGACCTTGCCGCCCTGGCGGTAGGGAGCCAGCAGGTCGATCACCTTGATGCCGGTCTCGAACACCCGGGGCTTGGTCTCCAGCTCGGTGAGCTTGGGAGCTTCGCGGTGGATGGGGGCTGTGGCGGAGGCGTTGACGGGGCCCTGCTCGTCAACAGGCTCGCCGAGAACGTTGAAGATGCGGCCGAGAGTGGCTTCTCCGACGGGCACGGTGATCGGGGAGCCGGTGTCGACGGCTTCCATGCCGCGCACCAGACCGTCGGTGCCGCTCATGGCAACGGCGCGGACGCGGTGATCGCCCAGCAGCTGCTGAACCTCGGCGGTCAGAGCGACGTCCTGACCGGCGGTGTTCTTCGCCTCGATGCGCAGAGCGTTGTAGATCTTCGGCAGTTTCCCGGCTGGGAATTCCACGTCCAGAACCGGGCCAATCACCTGGCGAACCACGCCCTTGGTGCCGGCGGATGCAGGAGCAGAAGCGACCATAAGAAGAAGGGATTCGGGAGCAGGCGCAGCGCGCTCGGGCCCATTCGGAGCGGCGCAACCATACCACTGCTGTGGTGGACCAACCCCGGTTCGGTCACCCGCACAGTCAGGGTGCTGGTGGAGGGGCAGGGCGAATGAATACGTTGGCACTCGTTGGCATCGAGTGCTAGCTCGTGTCGATGTGTGGCGCTGCGGCGCCCTGTCCCTGCCCCTGCAAGAACCCATGGCAGCTGTTTCCCTCAGCGTCTCGACCGTCAAGCCTCTCGGTGATCGCATCTTCATCAAGGTGTCCGCCTCCGAAGAGACCACCGCCGGCGGCATCCTTCTGCCCGACACCGCCCAGGAAAAGCCCCAGGTGGGCGAAGTGGTCCAGGTGGGTCCCGGCAAGCGCAACGACGACGGCAGTCGTCAGGCCCCCGAGGTCGGCGTCGGCGACAAGGTGCTCTACAGCAAGTACGCCGGTACTGACATCAAGCTCAGCGGCGACGAGTACGTGCTCCTGTCCGAGAAGGACATCCTGGCTGTCGTCAGCTGACGCGGTTGTCCGCTGACGCCCAGCACTTTCCGATCACCCCACTTCATTCATAAGGACACGCCTTCCATGGCCAAGCGCATCATTTACAACGAGAACGCCCGCCGCGCTCTCGAAAAAGGCATCGACATCCTGGCCGAGTCCGT
>NHBY01000006.1 GCA_002168155.1 Synechococcus sp. TMED19
CAGCTATTATTACATAAATGATCTTTATTCTCCAAAGCTGGCACTTCTGCCGACAATTAATAGCTTAGGAGAAGAGTCAAAACAACTTAAAAAGCTTAAAACCTACCTTAGCTATTTAGATATTCTCTGTTGTATGGGGATATGGAGATCAACTCTGATTACTGCAGCGCTATACAAGCAAACGCCTTCGGAAGAACTGATTGAACAACTTAAACAATCAGGCTGGAAGCACAAAGCACTCCCCAAGAATCCATATCTCTAAAAGTAAATCTCCTTATTCCCACTCAATAGTGCCAGGCGGCTTACTGGTGATGTCATACACCACGCGATTGACACCATTGACCTCATTGACGATGCGATTGGAGATCCTCTCCATGAGCTCATAGGGAAGCCGTGACCAATCCGCTGTCATGCCGTCCTCACTGCCAACGCAGCGCAAGACGATCGGATAGGCGTAGGTGCGCTTGTCCCCCATCACACCGACACTGCGTACCGGCAAAAGAACGGCAAAGGCCTGCCAGATGTCGTGATACAGGCCTGCATCACGCACTTCCTCACGCACAATCAGATCAGCATCGCGCAGGATATCGAGCTTCTCTTCACTAACCTCACCAAGAATTCGAATGGCCAGACCTGGGCCGGGGAAAGGATGGCGCCGAACGATTTCCTCTGGCAGTCCCAAACTGCGGCCAACTTTGCGCACCTCATCCTTAAAAAGTCGTCGCAAGGGCTCCACTAGTTTGAACTGCAGATCCTTGGGCAGACCCCCAACGTTGTGGTGACTCTTGATCTTGACGGCTACCCGCTCACCGGTCTTAGGATCAACATTAGTACCAGCACTTTCAATCACATCTGGATAAAGGGTCCCCTGAGCCAAGTAATCAAAAGGCCCAAGACGCTTACTCTCCTCCTCAAAAACACGGATGAATTCGGTGCCAATAATTCGGCGCTTCTCTTCGGGATCTGTCACCCCAGAAAGTTTGTTGATAAAACGCTCACGGGCGTGGATGTACTGCACATTGATATGAAAGCGCTTATCAAAAAACTCAACTAGAAATTCAGGCTCGCCTTTGCGCATGAAGCCCTGGTCGATGAACATGCAAGTGAGCTGATCACCAATGGCGCGCTGCAGCAGGAAAGCGAGCGTGGAAGAATCCACTCCGCCTGAGAGGGCCAGCAATACACGCTTGTCACCCACCTGCTGACGAACCGCTTCGATGGCCTCATCAATAAAGGTCTCAGTGGTCCAGTCCGGTTCGCAAGCACAAACGTGATATACAAAATTGCGAATCAACGCCATTCCGCAGGCTGAATGCACCACCTCCGGATGGAACTGCACGCCATAGAGCTTTCGACCGTGATGGGCGATTGCCGCCTCGGGCGTGTTCTCGGTGTGGGCCAGCCGGGTAAAGCCTTCAGGCAGGCACTGCACCGAATCGCCATGGCTCATCCACATCGTGGAGCCGTTCTCGACATTGGTGAGCAGATCTGTGGGGTCGTCAACAAAAAGTGGTGCCTTGCCGTACTCACCACGTTCAGAGGCCTCCACCACCCCACCGAGCTGCTGCACCATCAGCTGCATGCCGTAGCAGACNCCCAGCACCGGAATTCCCAGCTCCCACAGAGCCGGATCACACAGCGGAGCATCGGCGGAATAAACCGAGCTGGGACCACCGCTGAGGATGATGCCCCGTGGAGCAAGTTCCTTGAGCTGCTCAACAGTGGTGGTGTGGCTCAGCACCAGTGAAAACACCTCNGTCTCGCGAATCCTGCGAGCAATCAGCTCCGAGTACTGGGAACCAAAATCGAGGATGACAATGGCCGGGCGGCGTCCGTCCGCCCCCTCCAGGCCGGCCAGAGCAGACATCGGTATTCAAGCAATCAGACCACGTTAGAGCGACGCTGAACCGAACCAAGAACGACCCTGGACACCGACTGCCCACAGACACCGTGAGCGATCAAATAAAGCCACACCTGGCTTGAGATTCACTCCTGTGGTGGCCTGAATGCTCGCTGCTGCCCTGGCCTCGATGGCAGCTGTGATGCGGCCCCTCAANCGCTGCTCCAACTNGGGATCAGTTCGCTGCAACTGATCGAGTGCCGCCTCGACTGTCGCGCTGCGATGGAGTGCCTCAAGGGCCGGTCCCTGAAGCCCCTCCAGGGCAGCAAAAGCTGTCAGCACCTCAGCGCGACCATCGGCCAAGTGGTGGTGCGTATGAAAGATGCCGCCNGCCAGCTTGATCAGCTTGCCGTGATAGCCAAATAACAACAGCCTCTGGACCCCCAGCTCGGCAGCGGCGGCCAGCAACGGACCAATCCAATTGCCGCTTTTGAGCAACAGCTGAGCCGGTAGCCCCAGCCGGGGGGCTAGATCCAAACCGTTTTCACCCACCACTAAGACCAGTTCCGCACAACCACCGGGTTGCTGTGCCCTGCTGCGCAATGCATCCAAGGCCTGCTGCAGCTGATCAGGTGCAGCACTTCGCTGTACTTCGGCCTGGGTGCCAATCAGAGCCAGACCATCGACGACGCCAAAGGCAGCGTTNGAAGTACGCAAAGCCCGCTCGCGGCCCTCCGGNATTACCACCTCCAGAGAGACCATCTGCCCTGGCGGAACCAATGGCGCCAAGTTGATCTGCAGCAACTGGCGGGCATANGCCGAAAGGCAGATCTCCGCGCTGCTGCTGTTACGTCCCACCCCATGGCCTGCCCTCAACTGAAAGCACGGCGCATCAGCACCGCAGATCCCATCACCCCATCGNGCCAACACCCATACCGCCAGTTCNCGNGTGAGATCCAGACCAGGGCCTGGATCACAGCGGCTGATGGCCATAGCTCTGCCATCAGCCAAGGGNGCCACGGCCTCCAGCGGCAACAGGCATCGGCCACTGGGGGGCAGCAGATCCAGTTCCAGTTCACTCTCGGCTGGTTGCCCCAGCAACTGACGTACGGCAGCAACGGCCGCTAGTGCCACCCACACCGGCAGGATTAAGCCAGAAGTTCTCTCAGGAAGTGCTGACAAAGACGTAGACCGGCTGCTTTTTAAGGTGAATGATCCACCTTCCGGACCACGAACCCCATCCAGCGGCATGAAGGACAAACTTCAACTGATGATTCCTGGCCCCACACCGGTGCCGGAACGNGTGCTCCTGGCCATGGCGCGGCACCCGATCGGACACCGCAGCGGTGAATTCCAGACGATTGTGGCTCGCACCACCGAGCAGCTCCAGTGGCTGCATCAGACCAACCAAGACGTCCTGGTGCTGGCCGGCAGCGGTACAGCCGCGATGGAAGCCGGAATNATCAACGTGCTCAGCCGCGGCGACAAGGTGATCTGCGGCGATAACGGCAAGTTCGGCGAGCGCTGGGTGAAGGTCGCCAAGGCCTATGGCCTTGAAGTGGAGGTCATCAAGGCGGAATGGGGCCAACCCCTTGATCCAGAAGCCTTCCGAGCCGCACTGGAAGCCGACACAGCCAAAGCNATCAAAGCTGTGATCCTCACCCACTCGGAAACCTCAACCGGAGTCATCAACGACCTCGAGACGATCAACCGCCACGTCAAAGCCCACGGGGAGTCGCTGATCGTTGTGGATGCTGTGACCAGTGTGGGGGCCACCTCGGTGCCCATGGATACCTGGGGCCTTGATGTGGTCTGCTCAGGCTCCCAAAAGGGCTACATGATTCCTCCAGGCTTGGGCTTTGTTGCCATGGGCGAGCGAGCCTGGGTTGCNCAGAAGCGCTCCGATCTGCCGAAGTTCTATCTCGATCTCGAGCNCTACCGCAAAGCCGCTGCAGGCAACAGCAACCCCTTCACACCGGCGGTGAATCTCTATTTCGCCCTNGAAGCAGCCCTCGATTTAATGCAAGACGAGGGGCTGGAGGCGATCTTTGCCCGCCATGACCGCCACCGCCGCGCCAGCCAGGCCGCCATGCAGGCTCTGGGTCTCCCACTCTTTGCAGCGGAGGGCTACGGCAGCCCGGCCATTACAGCTGTAGCTCCCTCCAACCTGGATGCAGAGGCCCTGCGCAAGGCCGTCAAAAACCGCTACGACATCCTGCTGGCTGGCGGCCAGGACCATCTCAAAGGCAAGGTGTTCCGCATCGGTCATCTCGGTTTTGTCTGCGACCGGGACGTGCTCACTGCCGTAGCCGCCATTGAAGGAGCACTAGTGGAGCTGGGGCAGCCTCCTGCACAACCAGGAGCCGGGGTGGCCGCTGCTGCTGCAATCTTGCAGGGCTGAACAGAACCGCTGGCTTTCAGCGCGAAAGAATCTGACTACCTTTCGGGGTTCGATTCTTTCGCGCACCATGCGTCGCACCGCCCTGCTGCTTGGCTCTCCTCTGCTGGCTTTGGCCCTGGTGGCCTGCCAGCCCAAGGAGACACCTGAACAGGCTGAACAGAACGCGGAATCCGCTGTTTGCACGAATCTCGCTGCCGTTGGGACTGCATTGGAGGCGGTGGGGGAACTCTCCCCTTCCTCCACCGTTGGTGATGCGCTCAAAGCACGGAGCAACCTGAGCACCGCCTTAGCCAAACTGGATCAATCAGAAGAAGCGCTAGATCAACTGCGCGTCAAGGAACTGCAAAAGCAAGCCAAAGCGTTTGAGAAAGAGGTTGAAAAGGTGACCAAGAAAAAAGACACCACTCTCGAGCAAGCCGCAGAGGAACTACAGGTCAAGCTGCAGCCAGTATTGGCTGCCCGCAGCGCGGCCCTCGCCGAAGTGGATTGCGCCAATGGCGATGTTGTGGTGCCCGAGAGCACTAACTAATTGGGCCTCAGGCGTCTGTAAAGCACAGCCCCGGCGACCCGACAACCACTGGGGCTGTTTGCTAAGTTGACAAAATGCGGGTGTAATTCAGTGGTAGAATGTCAGCTTCCCAAGCTGAACGTCGCCGGTTCGAATCCGGTCACCCGCTTTTAGCTATCAAAGGCGAAAACGTTTCATAGAAGTGTTTAAAATTATTGAAAATAATGCTTTCAGCTTAGAAATTCTTGCTGTATCAAGCACGGCGTCGGATCAATCCAAGAACCTGCGGCCCCTGAGCGTGAGCACGACGCTCACAATCAAGACCCTTGAGAATTAGCAGACCTGCTTCGCTGATATCACCTGCTGCTGCCAAGACACTCGCTTGCTGAAATAGGAGCTCAGCCTTGCTCATCAGCTCTTTGCGCTCTTCGATTGGAGAAGAAGAGTTTGCTGGGGTTGAAGCTCTCAACGGCTTGGGATGTACTCGTACTGCTGATGTCATGACGCCGTCACTCTTCCACCATTAAGTACTTAAAGACTGACAAATTTTGAACACAAATGCAAATTTCCAACGTCTGATCCTGTCGCTGAAGAGACGTCCCCTAAAAAACTCCGACTAGGTGCCTGGCTCTTCGCTGTTGTCCCCGAGTTCGGCAATGCGGCAGCGCAAATCGCTAATGCGCTGTTCGTCGCCATGGCCAACAGCCACGGCGAGGGCAAATTCCAACTTTTCAATCTGATGGTCACTCTCGACAAACGCCCGCTTGTCGCTCGGCGGCGTGTAGGGACAGGTCTGAGGGTGAACGGAAGCGAGGGCTGCCATGGTTCGCTTTCTTTTTATTTTGACACCCATAGCCAGCCCTTTGACACGAAAACCGTGCTGAGCCGTCACGATTTCCTGATTTTATTGCATTTTTTAATCTTCTCTTGCTCGCTGCTGGCCCCCACTAACTCTCGGATTGCTGATGGGGGAACCGATTGAGGGTATAGAGGTATGACGGTTGGCCGTGCTCCACCTGCAAAAAGCTGCGGCAAGCCAATGCGGGCTTAAGCACCGGATAGAACGCCGCCACCGTCAGCGTTGCTGCTGTCTCCAGAGGGCTGATGAACCCCTCACGCGGCAGCTGCTGCTGCTTCAGATAATCCACCTGCATTCGACTGACGGCAAACATCCCTGAATGGGGATTGCTGGGCCGATCAAAGCGCAGCTCCTGTCCTGATCCCTGCTCCAGCCTCAGCACATCACGAGCAGGGGTGAATTCCGGCTGCACTGCCCCTGCGCGAATCGGCCCATCAGGCAGTAGCTGACCCAGTGAGCGACGCTGAATCGACTCCGTGCGATGGGGCATNAACACCATCTCGCTGCGGGTCTGCTGCAGAAACCAGTCGAACTTGTCAAAGCTCAGCAGATCCAGCAGCACTAGATCGTCCTCCAGATAAACGGAGAGATCCACAGGCTCGGGGTGATGGATCAGGTAATCCCTTGCCGCCANAGGCAATTGGCGAGGATCCTCCAGTTCAAATGAGTGCACTGAGATCTGAGAGCTAAAACAGGCCAGCACCTCATCAAGGGCATGGCGTCCATCGGTGCAGACGATCAGCTCCAACTCCAGTGCGCGGNCATGGGTGCGACCAGGTAGATGATCAATGCGACGCTGCTCGATGTTGAGCAGCACATCACGCGGCTGACGGCGCTGGCTCAGCAGGCTGGCGATGCTGCGCCCCACCGCCAGGCTNCGGGTCATCGGACTGGTGCTGCTGCGGGTCGATGCCACCCCGGTGTCGCGATCGGATGGCCGGTAGTAGTGGGGGATGCAGGCCCGGACCGTCAAAGGTGGTGGAGCGGACACCGGCGACCTCCAGGAACCGCCTGATTGTCCACGGCTCAGCGGGCCTGCACCAGAGGCAGATCGCCAAGCCGGGTGGTGTATCCACNGGAGAGGTGATGGCGACGCATACGCCAAGCCGGCTGCAGTCCCACCACAGCCCACTGCAGTGTGCCGGCNCCAAAGCGACGATTCAGCTGATCCACCGCCTGCAGCAGCCGTTCGCGGCGCTGCTGCTGCNCCGGGGAAGCAACCTGCAGCAGATGGTGCTGCAACTGCTCCTCAGGCTGGAGCTGCTGCAGCAGCACCCCCGCTTTAGAGAAGGCGCAGCCTGGCCGATAGAGATGATCCACTAGGGGCAAAGCCGCCTGCAACAACACACTGGTGTCCTGCGTGGCAAGGGGCAGCACCGCCGTAGCGCTGTTGGCATAGAAGCCAGAGGCGAAGGGACTGGTGCGCACAAAAACGGTGAGCCGAGCGGTGCGTTGCCGCTGGCGGCGCAGCTTCTCCGCTCCACGCACCACATGGGTGGCCACCGCCTCGCGGAGGGACTGGCGATCCAGCACCGGTGCCCCAAAGCTGCGGCTGCAACAGGTGTCCTGCTTAGGAGTAGACACAGTTTCCAAGGGCAGACAGCTGATGCCCTGCAGCTCCTGCTGCAACCGCAAACCCACTACTCCCCATCCCTGCCGGATCAAGGCCGGATCTGCCCGGGCCAGCTCCAGGGCAGTGCTCAGTCCGCGCATACGGCACCAGCGCGAGAGGCGGCGGCCTACACCCCAGAGATCCTCGACCGGCACCCGAGCCAAATGGGCTTCCAAGTCCGGATCATCGATGAGGTTGCAAACCCCCACCCGGGCCGGATCACACTTAGCCAGCCGGTTAGCCAGCTTGGCCAGCACTTTGGAAGAAGCCAGTCCCACCGCAATGGGCAAGCCAAGCTGCTGACGCACGGCCACCCGCAGCTCGGCAGCCCAGNCNTTGNGCTCATCCGGAGGCAGAGCCGGCAGCCGCGCAAANGCCTCATCAATGGAATAGANCTCCAGATCCGGGACCCAACGGCCCAAGAAGGCCATCACCCGCTGGCTCATGTCGCCNTAGAGGGCGTAGTTGGAGCTGCGCACCACCACATTGAGGCGGCGCAACTGCTCGGCCGCCTGGAAATAGGGAGTCCCCATGGCGATCCCAAGCTGACGGGCCTCACGGCTGCGAGCAACGATGCAGCCATCGTTGTTAGAGAGCACCACAAGAGGCCGGCCGAGCACCGCCGGATCAAAGGCCTGCTCGCANGAGGCATAAAAGTTATTGCAATCGATCAGGGCCAGAGCCGGGGCCATGGGGATTGAGGCAGCAAAGACGCAACGTCAGAGGGCATGGATCACATGAGTGGCCACACCCCAGATCTGCAGCTCACCGCAACGATCCAGCTCCAGCGGCGGGTAACCGGGGTGGGCGGCCTGCAGGCGCAGACGGCCGCAGTGACGCTCCAGTCGTTTGAGCGTGAAGGCGCCATCAAGAACAACAACAACCACACGACCCGGACAGGGCTGGAGGCTGCGATCCACCAGCAGCAGATCACCGTGATGAATACCTGCAGCCAGCATCGAATCACCACTGACCCGCAGCAGAAAGGTGCTNATCGGACGGGGGATCAGCTGGGCATTGAGATCAACACCTGCCTCGATGTAGTCATCGGCCGGGCTGGGAAAGCCGGCCTCNACGACNGCCATGCAATCAGTACGTTTGTACTGANTCTAGAGGTGATGCGCCGGCTCGTCCGCCGGTAGAGCGAGCAGCTGACGGCAATCATTCAGCAGTGACTCCACCGTCTGGAGCGATTCCAGTTCCTGGGGATGGGGGGCCAGCTGGCTCTGCAACTGCAACTCCATCGCGGCCAGGCGCTGTTCCAGCTTCACTAGGCGCTGGGACAGGGTGGCCAGGGTCTCTGCCAGACCCTCAGTGCTGCGCGAAATGCGAAATGACAACGGTTCCACAGGCAGCAGGCGGAGGACAGGCAGATGACAGCACAGGCAACACCAGGGCTCAAGAGATGCAACAGTTGAGAGCTCTGGACAGATGCCATCCAATCGATAGTTTGTGCCCAGATCATGGGGACACCGATTGATGGCCATGCAACGAGCACAGCTGCTGAGTGCGCTGCTGATCGGCCTCAGCGGTGTGGCGGCGCTGCCGGCAGCAGCAAATGAAGCGGGCCGCAAAGGCGCTGAGGTGTATTGCTTCATGCGCGAGAGCGGCAATCCCCATAACGTCAGCTGGGATGCGGCCTATTCACGCATCAAGCGTCAGGGCAGCGGCCTGTTCAAGACCTCGCCTAAGCACGCTGCCGTGCTGATCACGGAGAGCGTCGTCACCGATCGCAAGTCCTTTGGTAACTGCGGCAAATATCTGGGTGCGCTCTACAGCGGTGCCCAAGTCGTCGGCGAAGAAATCGACACGGACGTCAGCGGTGAAGCCGACACCAATGCAGACTCGAGCTCCGATCGCTACAGCTACTGAACCGGCCATGGGGAAGGGGCAGCGGGCAGCAGCCATCACGACGGGTCTGTGCCTGNTGATCCTNTGCGGCTGCGGCAGTGGNACNCCNGATGCGGAAAGCTGCCTGGCTGATGTGGAGGCCAACGCCCTAAACCGTGCCCTCAAGCACTGCGATCGCGTCGTCACAGCCCACCCGGAAGACCCCAGACCGCTCAACGATCGCTTCTTACTGCACACACTGCTGCAGAACAAAACAGCCGCCTGCCAGGACATTCGCAAAGCCGATCAGTTGCTGCGCCAAGGCAGCCTTAACGGCAGCTACAGGGACCTGAGTGATGAAATCCAGGTAAGGCTGGACAGCTGCCGTTAGGGCTGCACAAGGTCATCCAACATGCGGGCCAAACTCTGGCGGCGCAACTGACGACGGCGGCGCCCGAGCACCACCTCAATACGATCCACCTTCGAAAGGATCAAGCCATCCACCAGATCGTCAGCGCCACCAAGCTGTAGCCAATGACAGCTAACGGTCCGCTGGGTGCCAAAGCGGTGGCAACGATCTTCGGCCTGCTCCGCATCTCCGGGCGTCCAAGGACGTTCAAGCAGGATCACATGGGAAGCGCGCTGCAGGCCCAGTCCAAGCCCAGCAACGCCATAAGTGGCCAGAAGCAGGTCAGAACTGCCGTTCTGGAAGCGCTCCAAGCGCTGCTGACGCTGATCAGGTTGGATCAGGCCAGTCAGCAGTTCCCCACCTTCAAAACGCTGAAGCTGCAGCAACGGCGCACGGAAACTGCTGAAGACGACAACGGCCTCTCCACACGCGCGCAATTGATGGAGAAGAGCGGTCAATGCCGGAAGCTTGTGCTGCGCGCCGAGCTGCCGCATAGCTGTCAACAAAGCAAGACGCTCCGCATCAGAGCGCACCAGACCAGCAGCCACACGGCGGCGGTAATCGCTGAGCTGCCGCTGCAGGGCAGCATCGAAATGGGCCTGCGCAGAGGCCGCGAGTGAAACCGGATGGAACTGCCGCAGCTTGGGCGGGAGATCAAGGCAGTCGTGTTTACGGCGATGCAACAGCTGGGGGCGCAGCAGGCGCTGCAGCTCCTCCAACCGACTGGCCCCCTGACAGTCCCAAACCTGACGACCACCGACCTGGCGCCAGTGCCCATTGCAAAAGAGGGTTTCATAGGCGCGCCGATCACGGGCTAGCGGATGGCCGATGGCCATCAGCAAGGGCAACAACTGGATCGGACGACCATTTTTGAGCGGAGTGCCAGTGAGGAGCCAGACCGCCCGCATGCGGGGATGGCGGGCCAGGCGCATCAAGGCCTGGCTGCGCTTGGCATGAATGTTCTGGGCGAAATGGGCCTCATCCACCAACAACACGATGCCGCCTGGTGGCGGCTCAGCAGGAATCCGGGCCCAGCTGATCAAGCTGGGGGAGAGCTGAAGGGCTAGNGCCTCACGGCGCCAATGATCGTGCAGACCCACTGGCGCCACGACCAAAAGCCGTGCCTCACTGCAGCGCATCAAGGCCCTGGCAGCTGTCAGCGCAGTAATGGTCTTACCCAAGCCCATCTCATCGGCAAGCACCGCTCCGCGCCGTGCCAGCAGCCAGCGGACCCCGGCCCGCTGATGAGCCAGCAGCTGACGACCATCAGCCAGAGGCTGACTCAAGTCAGCGGATGCAATCAGATTGCGATGCGCCGGCAGAGGAGGCAGGGGTACTCGCACCGCATCGAGCCACTCCTGCAGAGCGGCATCAATGCNGAAACGCTGACCGAACTGCTGCTGCAAGCGAGCTGCGGCTTCAAAGGGAAACACCCAACCGCCAAGGCGTTGCTGCCAACTGCCACGCGGACGGATTCGACGCAGTTCAGCTGTGGTGACCGGATCGGGGGGACACCGGAAAAGGACGTCACCGGCAGGAGTAAGGGAGAGACCGAAACTCACAAACCGCTTGGACAAATCTCAATTTAGAAGATTCGAGATTGAAATCAAGTCTTCAGATTCCAGTCTGCACTTGCAGTGCTCGACACATTGACAGACCTGAGATGGAACGCAGAATTAAGTCATATCCGGGGGTTTCGGATGCACCAGAGCGATGCGGTGTTCCTCGAGGAACTCTGTCCCAAGCTCCGAGTCCGACGCTGGCGCCAGTCTCTTCATGAGTACACGCAGCACACCTGCATTTATTGCGGCAAACCTTCTGAATCAATTGATCATGTGCTCCCGCGGGCTCGCGGCGGAATGAGCGTGACGGAGAACTGTGTTCCCTCCTGCCTCTCCTGCAACGGTCACAAGAGTGACTCAGACGCATTCCAGTGGTATCGGCGTCAGCGGTTCTACGACCCCCGCCGCGCCATGGCCATCCGCGCCTGGATGGATGGAGATTTAAGGCTGGCCGTGCGCCTACTGCAGTGGGCCACTCCAAGCGAAACCAACNATTCTCGTGATCNCCAACCCAACCGCAGCNCCAACACCTCGGACATNGACAACGATCTCAACCTGCAGGCTGCCTGAGGACAAGCATCACCAGACCTGACAGGCCTCAGCGCTGCCATACCGCTGGCAAAGCTGCTCTTGGAGCTGGGGTTGCTCCGGCATCAGCAAACCGCCCAGCGCCAGGGTCACNGCCAACAGTGAAGTGCCAAGCCATGGCCTGAGCTGAAGCAAAAGTCGGCGGGATGGCGCAGCAGAGATGATGGAGAGCGAGGTCATGGAACAGGTGTATTNGTGAGTGATACAGGTGTACTCGCAGCGGCGACCACTGTCAACCCGCTGCCCTCTGGGAGCCAGCTCTTAGTGGTCGGTGGCGGTTACTGCGGAGGCCGGTTGGGCCGCAGGTTGCAGAAATTAGGGGCCCGGGTGATCAGCACCCGGCGCAACCCAGCAACTGAGTCAGGCGAGCTGGCCTTCAACAGCGACGGCGGTCCCGTACCCAGCAGTGAAGCAATAGCTGGTACCACGCACGTTCTCGTCACCGCTCCACCGGATCGAGAAGGCAAGGATCCCTGCCTGAACGCACTCGAATCACAGCTACGCCAGCTGGAACTCCAGTGGGTGGGTTACCTCTCCACCACCGGTGTCTATGGAGACCGCCAGGGAGGTTGGGTGGATGAAAACGATGACGCGCCCCTGGAAAAACTGCTGCGCAGAAGCGCCGCGCGCCGGCGCTGTGAGCAGGCCTGGTTGGCCAGCGGCTGGCCGGTGCAGGTGTTCCGCCTGCCTGGGATTTATGGACCCGGACGCAACCCAATGGGAAGCCTGAGGCGGGGAGAGTCCCGACTCGTACACAAAAGGGGACAGGTGTTTTGTCGCATCCACGTCGATGACATCGTCGGGGCCGTCCTGCACTGCCTCGCCCTTCCAGCTGAGCAGAGACCTGCACTGCTCAATGTGGTGGATCAACAGCCAGCACCGAGCAGCGAGGTCATCAGCTACGCGGCCCATCTACTGGGATGCTCGCTGCCGGACTATCAGGANTTTGAAGCGATCGCGGCGGAACTTAGCCCCATGGCCCTGAGCTTCTGGAGGGACAACCGACGTGTCAGCAACCGGCGACTCACACAGGAGCTTGGCTACAAGCTGCTGTACCCCAGCTACCGCGAAGGTTTACAGGGCTGCCTTAACGAGGAGCGCTATCCGGCGGGTTGAGCTGCCGTTCGAGGTCACGCCCCAAGCGGTCCCATCGCACCTCCAGCCACCCCCGCTGGAAACCTGTGGCCAGTCCGATCAACAGCAGTGCCAAAAGCAGAAGGCGCAGCATGGTTCAACCAGAACAGTCGGGACAGCCAGGTTCGTGGATCATGCCTTAGTGCACTCTTAATGCGTGCTCACTTGAATCTGCATCCAAGAACGCTTTGATCGATGGCTCGATACGAGTGCTTCAGCCGAACCCAGCAAACGGATCAGGAGCTTTTGCCCCTGGCCAAAGAAGCACTCGAAAGCCAAGGTTTCAAGGTGCGCTCGGTTATGGGCGACTCCCTAAGCATGATCGACACTCAACCGGTCAAGCGACTCCGTGATCGGGTAGTGGTCATCCTTGATCAAAACCGAACCACCAGTGGCAGCCAAGAGCTGCAGTGCGTGATGAGCAATGAAGCCATCGCCAGTGGCGCCAACTGCCGCTGCAAGGACGCTTTCAACTTTTTACTCGGGCACCTGCATGCCGTACCTGATGTTCAGGTGGAAACGGCTGCGGCCTAACGTCATCCTCCTCCGGTAGCTCTGTCTTGACCCGTCTGGCGATCGCCCTGGGCGACCCCGCAGGTATAGGAGCGGAAGTTGTCCTCAAAGCGCTTGCACGTCTGCAAGCCTCCTCGCCGCAGCTGAATCCCCTCCTTGTGGGCTGCCGTAGCTGGCTGCAGCAAAGCTACGAGCAGTTGCNACCACGCTGCGATGAACCCCTGGCCAACCCGAGCGAATTGGCAGTGCTGGATTTACCACTGCAATCCACCATCACCCCAGGGAAGGGCTCAACCAGCAGCGGCGCGGCTGGATTTCATTGGCTGAGCCATGCCACCAAGACTGTGTTGGAGGGGCACTGTGATGCCCTGGTCACAGCACCAATCGCCAAACACCTCTGGCATGAAGCAGGGCACCATTACCCCGGGCAAACCGAGCGGCTGGCTGAACTGTGTGGCGGCTGCGAAGCCTCAATGCTCTTCACAGCACGCTCCCCGCTTAGCGGCTGGCGTTTCAACACACTATTGGCCACAACACACATCCCTCTGTCAGCGGTGCCGCAGACGCTGAACGCTGATCTACTGGATCGTCGGCTGAATCAGCTGCATCAATTCTGCAAGCGCTTCACGTCAGCTCCGCGGTTGCATGTGGCCGGACTCAATCCCCATGCCGGAGAAGCTGGCCAGCTGGGAGAGGAGGAACTNAAATGGATCACCCCCGCGCTAGATCGGCGCCGCCGACAGGGAATGGAGCTGGAAGGTCCTATGCCACCGGATACCTGCTGGATGGGGGCAGCGCAGGCATGGCAAACACCCGGAAATCAGGCAGCAGCAGCAGATGGCTACTTGGCNCTTTATCACGATCAGGGCCTAATCCCGGTCAAGCTGCTTGCCTTTGATCAAGCAGTGAACACCACACTCGGACTACCGTTTCTGCGTACCTCACCGGATCACGGCACCGGATTCGATCGAGCAGGAAAGGGCTCTGCTCGTGGGGAGAGCATGCTGGCAGCGATGGAAACCGCGCTTGAGCTGGGTTAGCTAGGGCGAACCAGCATCAAGACCTGGTTGTATTCAACCGGAGTGCCGTTTTCGACCAAGATTTCGGCGATTTCACCTGAAAGCTCAGTCTCAAGCTCATTCATGAGCTTCATGGCCTCCAGGATGCAGACAGTTTGGCCATTACTGACCTTGCTTCCTACCTCAACAAAAACGGGCTCCCCGGGCGCTGGAGCGCGATAGAAAGTACCGACCATCGGAGCTTTGATCTCCACCAAATCTCCGCGACTCGCCGCGGCCGCTGGAGGCGGCGCTGCCGGTGCGACAGCCTCGGGCATTACCGAGGCAGAAGCTGAGGGAGCAACAGCTGCTGCTGGCATCACCACGGCCGCCGGAACCGGGAGATTGCGACGCACTTCTAGACGGAAGTCGTCCCCCTCAAGCTTGAGCTCCTGGATATCGCTGCCGGACAGAAATTCGAGCAGCTCACGCAACNCCTGTTGATCCATCTGCATNGGCTCAGGACTCCCGGCCTAAATAGCTGTCATTACGGGTATCGATCTTGATCTTCTCCCCGATCGAAAGAAACAGGGGCACCATCACCTGAGCACCGGTCTCAACGATTGCTGGCTTCGTGCCCCCGGTAGCNGTGTCGCCCTTGACTCCTGGGTCTGTCTCCGTGATCTGCAGCACGACTGAATTGGGAAGTTCCACCTCGATCGGGGTGTCCTTCCATGAGACAACGTTCACTTCCATACCTTCCTTGAGGTACTTGCGCTGATCACCAATCTGCTTTGCAGAAAGGCGNGTCTCCTCAAAAGTGGACATATCCATGAANATGTANTCCTCACCCTCCATATAGGTGTGCTGCAGGGTGGACTTNTCAAGCAGAGCCGATGCNACCATTTCGCCGGCGCGAAAGGTCTTCTCAACAACGTTGCCGCTTTGCGCCGACTTCAACTTGGTGCGCACAAAAGCAGAGCCCTTCCCTGGCTTGACGTGCAGGAACTCGACCACACGCCAGACCTGACCATCGAGCTCGATCGTGGTGCCGGTTCGAAAATCGTTGCTGGAGATCATTCCGGCTGAAAGGATTGAGGCGGATTGTACGGTGGTCGCCGCTACCGAACCGGCGGCCGTGCTCAGCGCCCTGATCCCTCAGTTGCTGGCCGCGATGCTGGCTGTGACTGTTCTTCTCACACCCTGCCAAAGCTGGGCAGCGTTGCCGCCAGGGAACGCAGTCACCGACCCCGAGGCAATTCTGCGTGATGCACTGCCANTGCAGCAAAGCGACCTGCGCGACCTACAACACCGTCTTGAAGCCACCAGCGATGACCTTCGTGCCCGCCGCTGGAGCAGCATCAAGAGCAGTTGTGAGCGCACTGAGAAGCGTCTAAACCTTAGTGGTGGTGCGATTGTTGAAAGCTTTGACGGAGCGACCCGTCCGCAGGCTGAGGCCCTGCTGAACCAGTTCGGCAGCCAACTGGAAGAGCTCTGCGTCATCAGCGCGAGCAAGGACCGCGAAGCATTCCTGGCGAAGCGTCGTGCAGCCCTCAGCAGCTTGGGCAGCCTGGAGGCCCTCGCCGTTGAAAACTTCCCCTTTACGATCCCCGCCGAATTCGATGCTCTGCCCCGCCTACTAGGGCGAGCCACCGTNGCNTTCAAAACCACTCAAGGGGAGCTGAGNGCCGTGATTGACGGCTATAGCGCCCCGCTAACCGGCGGTGCCTTTGTGGATCTGGTCCAACGGGGCTTCTATGACGGCCTGCCCTTCACCCGCGCGGAAGACTTTTACGTGCTCCAAACCGGTGATCCCGAAGGAGATGCAAAGGGTTATGTAGATCCCGGCAGCAAGCAGGAACGCCACGTGCCACTGGAGATCTTGGTACCCGGTGATAACTCACCGATTTACAACATGACCTTCGAGGATCTGGGTCTGTTCAAAACCACGCCCACTCTCCCGTTTGCGACCCTCGGCACCCTCGGCTGGGCTCACTCGGATGAAGCCCTCGATGACGGCTCGTCGCAGTTCTTCTTCTTTCTCTACGAAGCTGAACTCACTCCTGCTGGCCTCAATCTTGTGGATGGGCGCTACGCGGCCTTTGGCTACGTCGTGGATGGTTCCAAGNCCTTGAAGGAGATGGGCGTTGATGACCGCATCCTCAGCGCCAAGGTGGTGAGCGGCGCCGACAACCTTTATCCCCATGCCTGAGGGGCTCACCCTCGCCGAACTGGGTGAACTGGGACTGCTGCAGCGGCTGGCTGTGCATGCGCCACCCGGTCANTGGAGTGATGACGCCGCCCTACTACCCGACTCAGAGCACAAGCGATGGGTGGTGAGCACTGATGCTCTTGTGCAAGGCGTGCACTTCTCTGAAGCCACAACACCGGCATGGAGTACAGGATGGCGGGCTGCTGCAGCCAACCTGTCAGACCTCTCAGCCATGGGCTGCCACAGCTGTGCTGGGATCACGGTGGCCCTAGCAGCCCCAGGCAGCACATCCGTGCTCTGGGTGGAGGAGGTCTATGGCGGCATGAACCAGCTGCTGCAAACCCATGGAGGGACATTGCTCGGTGGAGATTGCAGCCGAGCTGATCAGGTGATGCTTTCCATCACCGCTATTGGCCTGGTCGATCCGGATTGCCTTGTGCGACGGAGTGATGGCCAGNCTGGCGATGCCCTGGTGGTAAGCGGCCCCCATGGCCTAAGTGCACTGGGTCTGCAGCTGCTGCTTGGCAACAAGCTCAAGGCCGAAGACTTCAGCGAAACCATGATCCAGCAGGCCATCACAGCCCACCAACGGCCCATACCACGCTTTGATGCCGTTGCAGCTCTCCATGCCAGCAAACCCCAGGGGTTGCCTTGGCGCATTGGCGGAACTGACAGCAGTGATGGACTGCGACGCAGTCTGGTACTGCTGGGGGAAGCCAGCGGCTACCGCCCGGAACTGGATCGAGCAGCGCTGCCACTCCCGGCCGGCTGGCAGAACAACGACTTGATGCAAAGCCTCTGCCTCGATGGCGGAGAGGACTTTGAGTTGGTGCTGGCCCTTGATCCAGCCTGGGCTGCAGCATTTATTGAGGCGCTGCCGGGAGCCAGGATCATCGGCCGTCTTGGAGAAAGCAGTGGCCCTCCTTGCTGGGCGGACACAAAAAACCCCCTACCCGAAGGCAGAGGGTTCGAACACTTCAACTGAAAGGGAACCTGATCAGGCAACCCACTTCTGAGCGACGATCTCAGCAAGGTCCACAACACGCTGGCTGTAACCCCACTCGTTGTCATACCAGGAAAGGATTTTCACCTGGTCACCGCCCATCACTTTGGTGAGCTCAGCATCAACGATGGTGGAGTCATCGGTGCCGGCATGGTCGGAAGAGACCAAGGGCAGCGTGGAGTATTTGATGATCCCCTTGTAATCGCCCTCAGAAGCCGCTTTCAAGCAAGCATTGACTTCTTCTCTGGTGGTGTTCTTGGCGATGTTGAACACCATATCCACCAAGGAAACGTTGGGAGTGGGGACCCGCAAGGCCAGACCGTCGAGCTTGCCCTTGACGTTGGGATAAACCAGAGCCACTGCTTTGGCAGCACCAGTGGTGGTCGGAACAATGTTCATGGCCGCTGCGCGGGCACGGCGCAGGTCGCGGTGGCTGGCATCGAGGATGCGTTGGTCACCGGTGTAGCTGTGCACGGTGGTCATCGAACCTTTAACGATGCCGAACTCCTGGTCGATCACCTTGACGATCGGAGCCATGCAGTTGGTGGTGCAACTGGCGTTGGAGAGGATGTCGAAATCCTCGTGGCGGTACTGATCAGCATTCACACCGACCACAAAGGTGCCCACACCAGGACCTTTACCAGGAGCGGTGAGGATCACCTTCTTGGCACCAGCTTGGAGGTGCATGCTGGCTTTTTCATCGGTGTTAAACACACCGGTCGACTCGATCACGATGTCGATACCCCAATCTTTCCAAGGCAGGTTCAGGGGGTTGCGATCCGAGAAGCACTTGATCTCATGGCCATTGGCAATGATTGTGTTGTCGGTATGACCGATCTCAGCGTCCCGGATGCGACCCAGCATCGTGTCGTAGGTCAGCAGGTGGGAGTTGGTGGCCGGATCAGAGGTGTCGTTGAGGCCCACCACCTCAATGCCCGTGTTGGCACCGCGGCTCAGCCAGCAGCGCATGAAATTGCGCCCAATGCGGCCGAAACCATTAATGGCAACACGTAGGGTCATGGCAATGCGGGAGATATCCCGGTAGATAAGGAATTTGGCTGCCGATCATACAGACCTTCACCGGATTTCTCGGCAGTCCTCAGCAACGAATTCCAGACAGAGAGTTCCAATCGATTTAAGGTCCCCTTCAGGCACCACATCGCTTTGTCCAGGCCCGCGTCACTGAGCTCTGATCGGCCTGTGCACTTCATCGGTGTAGGAGGCATCGGCATGTCTGCCCTGGCGGGGATCCTGGCCGAGCGCGACTTCACCGTCACCGGTTCCGATCCACGCCTGTCAGCCCTCTCCCAAGACCTCCACCAACGTGGGGCACGCATCTTTCAGCAGCAGAGCGAAAGCACAATCACAGCGATCCGCTCTGGGGTGAGCCAGGAGCCACTAGTGGTGATCAGCAGCGCCATCCCCCAGAACAACCCCGAACTGGTAGCTGCCCGCGATGCTGGTCTTGAAATCTGGCACCGGGCCGAACTGCTGGCCTGGATGATCAACGCTCAGCGCAGCATCGCCGTTGCCGGCAGCCATGGCAAAACCACGACCAGCAGCCTGATCGCCACCTTGCTGCATGCCGTAGGCATGGACCCGACTGCTGTGATCGGCGGAGTCGTGCCGAGCTTTGGCAGCAATGCGCGCAATGGCACCAGCGAGCTGCTGGTCGCCGAAGCCGATGAATCCGATGGCTCCCTGGTGCGCTTCCGCCCCAGCATTGGCCTGCTCACCAACCTTGAACTGGATCACACGGATCACTACCCCGACCTAGAGGCACTGATTGCCACCATGCAGCGCTTCGCGGGCAACTGCGGAAGCGTGCTGGCCAACCACGACGACCCAGTGCTGCAGCAGCACTTCCAGCCGGAACAGTGGTGGAGCATTGAATCTGGAAGCCAAGCAGCCTTCCGCGCCGAGCCGATCAGCCTCACCGGTGATGGCAGTCGGGCGGACTACATCGAGTACGGCGACAAACTCGGTGAACTTCACCTCCCGATGGCAGGGCGCCACAATCTCAGCAATGCCCTGGCCGCCGTGGCTGCATGCCGTCTAGTCGGAGCAGCATTCGAACCACTGCAACAAGCCCTGAGTCAACTTGAACCTCCCGGACGTCGCTTTGATCTGCGCGGTGAGATCGCCGGAAGGTTGGTGGTTGATGACTACGCCCACCATCCCAGTGAGGTGGAGGCAACGCTGACCATGGCCCAATTGATGGTGAGCAGCGGTCGCAGCACCCTGCCGTGGGTCCCTCGCCGGGTTATCGCAGTGTTCCAGCCCCACCGGTACACCCGCACAGCGGAATTCATGGAGCGTTTTGCCGCAGCACTGGGCGCCGCTGAGCATGTACTGCTGGCACCGCTATATGACGCTGGAGAAGCCCCGATAGAGGGGATCAGCAGCGATGCGATGGCTGAGTTCATCAAGGCTGGTGGCAGTGAGGTCCAGGCTTTTAATCAGCTCGAAGAACTTGCTGATGGTGTGATGAAGTGCAGCGCCCCCGGCGATCTGGTGCTCGTCATGGGGGCAGGCGATGTCAACCGCCTGTGGGGTCTTCTCGAACAGATGCATGCCAAAAACGGCATCGCTGCTGCCTGAAGCAATGGACGCCCTAAGCGCACCACATCTGCGTCAGGGGGTGGAGCTAGCAGCCTTCACCACCTGGAAGGTGGGAGGCCCGGCGGAATATTTTTCAGAACCGGAAAGCATTGAGGAACTGGAAGCCCTGCTGGATTGGGGCCGCCAGAAGGGTCTGCCTCTGCAGCTGATCGGCGCTGGCTCCAACCTGCTGATCAGTGATGGGGGACTGTCTGGATTGGTGGTCTGCAGCCGCCACCTGCAGGGTGCCCAGCTCGATGCCAGCAGTGGTGTGGTGGATGCCTTAGCCGGTGAACCTCTGCCCACCCTGGCGCGACGAGCGGCAAAAGCCGGGCTAGCAGGACTGGAGTGGTCAGTCGGTATTCCTGGCACCGTGGGCGGGGCAGTGGTCATGAACGCTGGCGCCCAGGGCGGATGCATCGCCGACAACCTGATACAGGTGACGCTGCTGAATCCTTCAAGTGGCAAGCAGCAGGTGATGACTGCCTCAGAGCTCGACTACGACTACCGTCACAGCCGACTCCAGGGCGAACCCTGGGTTGTACTCAAAGCCCGGTTCCAGTTGGAAAGCGGTCAGCCACCTGAGCAAGTCAGCCGGCGCACCAGCACCAACCTGCACAAGCGCACCAGCACCCAGCCCTATCAGCTGCCCAGTTGCGGCAGCGTGTTTCGCAATCCCGAGCCCGAGAAAGCCGGCAGGCTGATCGAAGCACTCGGACTGAAAGGGCACCGCATCGGCGGCGCGGAGGTATCCAAGATGCACGCCAATTTCATCGTCAACACTGGTGCAGCCCAAGCCACTGAGATGGATGCCTTAATCCGATATGTGCAGCGTTGCGTGGCCGATGCCCACGGCCTGCAACTGCATCCAGAGGTGATGCGACTTGGCAAGTTCCCAGGACATCCAGCAGCTGCGGCCTAACCTGGCAGCCCCCAGTTCCCCTGCCATGGCCGGTTTCGGTCTTCCCAACTTCGGTCAACTCACGGAAGCCTTCAAGAAGGCCCAACAGATCCAGCAAGACGCCCAGAAGCTGCAGGAAGAACTCGATGGAATGGAGATCGAAGGCAGCAGCGTGAACGGTCAGGCCAGTGTGTGGCTCTCGGGCAACCAACAACCCCTACGGGTGCGCCTTGCACCGGAACTGCTGACCGCAGGTCAGGAAGCCACAGAAGCGGCCACCCTTGAGGCTCTGCAGAACGCCTACGCCCAGTCCACCGCGACCATGAAGGAGCGGATGGAAGACCTCACAGGAGGTCTCAATCTGCCGGGCCTCGGCGGCTGAGCTAGCTCGATTGCTCCATCAGCGAGCGATAGGTCCCATAGCGCTCCCAGCTGCGATCAAGCCCACATCCCGGTTCTTGCAGATGGCGGCAGTCTCGGAAGCGACAACGGGCTCCGTCTTCGAGTTGCCTGCGAATCTCAGGGAACAGCGATGGCAGCTGCTGCTGATCAATCGGCAGCTCCGGGCGATTAAAGCCTGGGCTGTCAGCCAGAAGACCACCATCAGGAAGGTCATGGAGCTCCACGTGACGAGTCGTGTGTCGACCGCGCTGCAGCTTTCCTGACACCGCAGCGGTAGGCAGATCCAGATGGGGAACCAGAGCATTGAGCAGGCTGCTCTTACCCACCCCACTGGGGCCACAGAGCACCGCCACCCCACCAGCCAGCCGCTGACGCACTGAAGACAAGGTCTCCGGCTGTTCACGGCTGATGCACAAGGCGTCATACCCCCAGCCGTTGAGGCGCTGCAGCCAGCAACTGGCCTCACCCTCGGTGATCAGATCGGCCTTGCTGAGCAGGGGAACCACCTCAACGCCAGTGGTCTCAGCGCTGAGCAGAAAGCGACTGAGCAGCTCCTCATCAAGACTGGGTTGGGCAAGAGCAACCACCACCAGCACCTGATCAACATTCGCCAGAGCCGGGCGCTGCAGCTGACTGCAGCGCGGCTCCAGGCTGGCCACCGCAGCGCGGCCATCGCCCCAATCACAGCCATCGAGTCCTACCCAGTCCCCCACCATCACCTGCTGACCGCCATAGGCCAGGCGAGCACGGCGGGTGCAAAGCAGCTGACGCTCGCCAGCAGGGCCAGGCTGCTGCAGGCGTACACGCAGGTAATTGGCCTCAAGGGCCATCACACGACCCCGCAACAGCTCAGGCACGAGTAATGCTGAAGGTCACCGAACCATCAGGCTGCTGGGCGCGCTCCAGAGCTCCCACATCGGAACTGGTGCGCAGTGACTCGCCCACGAGTTGATCGGGTTCACCACCATCGAGCTGCACCACCAAAGTGCTCCCGGCAGAAAGCTTTTCGAGAGCAAGCCGTGTGCGGATCAAATTCAGTGGACAAGGGGTTCCGCGCAGATCCAGCGGCATGGCACTCATGGCTCAGCTGAACAGTCCGCCAAAGAGACCACCCTTGCCCTTGGGGTGAGTGGTGGAAATGGAGGCCAGCTCCTGCAACAGCTCCCGCTCACGGGAATCAAGCTTCTGAGGCAAGTGCACCTTGACGGTGAAGAGATGGTTACCGCGAGCTACAGGATTACCCAAGCGCGGCACACCGTGATCCTTGAGCGTCAGGACCGAACCAGGCTGGATGCCCGCGGGAATCGGCAACTCAACCGGGCCATCAACCGTGTCGACCTGCATCTTGTCCCCAAGAATCCCCTGCAGATAACTGATGCTGAGTTCGGAGTGGATGGTGATGCCATCACGCTTGAACTTCGGATCAGCCTGGACAAACAGCACCACATAAAGATCTCCGGCAGAGGCGCCCCGCTGACCAGCGTTCCCCTCACCATTCACCCGCAGACGAGTCCCTGAATCGACTCCGGCAGGGACATTGACCCGCAGTTTCTTGCGCACCTGCTGCACTCCCTGACCACCGCAATCTGGGCAGGGATCAGCGATCACCTGACCAGTGCCCTCGCAAGCCGGGCATGGGGCCACCTGGGTGAAGGTGCCAAAGGGCGTGCGGGTCGCGCGTCGCACCTGACCAGCACCGCCGCAGGTACTGCAGGTCACCGGACCAGAGCCGGCCCTGGCACCACTGCCTTTGCAAGTACCGCAAGTCTCGAGGTGACGGATCTGGATCTCCTTCTCACCGCCAAACACCGCATCACGGAAACTGATATTGAGGTCAAAGCGCAGGTCATCCCCCTGGCGCGGACCCCGCTGCTGCCGAGGACCACCTGGGCCAGCGGCCCCACCAAAGCCGCTGAAGAACGTCTCGAACAGATCGGCGAAGCCCCCCATGTCGCCCATATCGCCCATGCCGCCTGCGGCGGCTCCGGAGACACCGGCTTCACCGAACTGGTCGTAGCGGGCGCGGGTCTGGGGATCACCAAGCACCTCATAGGCACGGCCGATCTCCTTGAAACGATCCTCGGCCCCGGGCTCCTTATTGACATCGGGGTGGTACTGACGGGCCAGCCGCCGATAGGCCCGCTTGAGGGTGTCGGCATCGGCATCGCGGGAGACCCCGAGCAGCTGGTAGTAATCGGCCATCAGTTCGTCTCAGGGGCAGCGGCCGCGGTAGGTCCTGGGCCCATGGACACCTTGACCATGGCGTGACGCAGCACCCGGCCGTCAAGGTGATAGCCGCGCTGCAGCTCCTCAATCACCACGTCTTCAGCATGAGCATCGCTGGGCTCCCGCAGCACGGCTTCATGCAGAGAGGGATCAAAGGCTTCCCCCTCCACACGCATCGGGGAGACCCCCAGCTGCTTAAGCACATCAACCAACTGCTTATAGAGCCCCTGGTAACTGCGATGCAGGGCCTGAGCCTCCTCACTTTCCGGGTTGAGCTGCTGACGAGCCCTCTCAAAGTTATCCACCACCGGCAGGATTTCACCGAGGGTGCTGCAGATCAATTGCACCTTGAGGTCTTCGGCGTCGCGCTGTTGGCGCTTGCGGAAATTGTCAAAATCCGCGGCAATGCGCATGTACTGACTGCGCACCGTGTCGTGCTCCGCACGCAAGGTGGTGAGTTCTGCCTCGAGCTGGGTTGCGCGATCACCGCTGGGAGCCACTTCAGGTTCCTGGTCAGGCATCTCAGCGACAGGCGGCTCCACCGGTGTGGATGCGGCCTCAGCGGCAGCCTCGTTGCCGTCTTCAGCCTCGAGAGGGGAGGGGGAAGCGGGGGGCTCTCCGGTCATCGCAAACGACATCGCAATCCCATCATGTTGCTGGGACCACCGCCCCTGGATCAAGGTCGGAAAACCCAGCCATCCTGAGAACAGACCCTCAGCACTGCCCGCCTTGGAACGGTTCGAGCTGGATGACAGTTTTGAGAGTTTCGCGCCGCCGCCGCCGCCCGATGGACCGGAGCTACAGGAAAGCGCCCATGACACCAGTGCCGCGCCTGTAATTCAACTTGCGGACCGCATCCTGCTTCAGGCCCTAACCCGCAAGGCCAGCGACATCCATATCGAACCCCAGGAAGATGGCCTGCACGTGCGCCTGCGGCTGGACGGGGTGCTGCAGAACGCGTTTGAAACCCTGCCAGCGAAGGTGATCCCAGCGCTGACTAGCCGCTTCAAGATCATGGCTGAACTGGACATCGCTGAGCGGCGCCAGCCCCAAGACGGCCGGATCCGCAGGCGCTTTGAAGGCAACACCGTGGACTTCCGCGTCAGCGTGCTGCCGAGCCGCTTCGGCGAAAAGATCGTCATGCGTCTGCTGGACTCCAGCTCCACCCAACTAGGGCTGGATCTGCTGATCAGCGATCCCCAAGCCCTGGCAGAGGTGCGGGACATGGGCAGCAAACCTTTCGGCATCCTGCTGGTGACAGGGCCCACCGGTTCAGGCAAATCGACAACGCTCTACTCGCTTCTGGCAGAACGCAACAGCCCGGGGCTGAACATCTCCACGGTGGAAGATCCGATCGAATACACCCTGGCAGGCATCACCCAGACGCAGGTGAACCGCGACAAGGGACTGGATTTTGCCCAGGCCCTGCGGGCGTTCATGCGCCAGGACCCGGATGTGCTTCTGGTCGGCGAGACCCGCGATCTGGAAACCGCCAAAACTGCTCTGGAGGCAGCCCTCACAGGCCACCTAGTGCTCACGACACTGCACTGCAATGACGCTCCCAGCGCCGTGGCCCGGTTGCAGGAGATGGGGGTGGAAACGTTCTTGCTCAGTGCCGCCCTGATCGGCGTGCTCTCCCAGCGCTTACTGCGGCGGCTCTGCCCCCACTGCCGCCAGCCATACCAGCCCAAAGAAGCAGAACTAGCCCGGTTGGGCCTGCAGGTGAACGATCGCTCCAGCCTGAACTTCTACCGGCCGCCAAGCGGCCCCAACCCCTGCAGCCATTGCGATGGACTGGGCTACAGGGGCCGGATCGGTGTGTATGAGGTGATGCGGGTCAATGAAGGCATGGCCGAAGCGATCGGCCAAGGAGCCGGCACCGACCAGCTCAGGCGTCTGGCACTAGAGAACGGCATGAAGACCCTGCTGGGCTACGGCCTCAACCTGGCCCGTGAAGGCCAAACCAGCCTGGAAGAGGTGGAGCGGGTTTTGCTGACCGATTCCGGACTGGAACAGGAAATCCGGGCAAGGCATCTCAGCACCGCCACATGCCAGGGATGCGGTGCCGGTCTGCAGGATGAATGGATTGACTGTCCCTATTGCCTCACACCCAGGGGCAAACTGCAGGAATAGGGACCCTCGCCTGAGGCGACATGGAGCTGCAGATAGAAACGCTGATGGAGCAGCTGGTGGAAAAAGGTGGCAGTGACTTGCACCTTTCAGCCGGACTTCCTCCTTACGGGCGTTTCAGCGGGGCTCTGCAACCGATGCATGAGGAGGCCCTGAGCGAGGAGGGCTGCAACCGGCTGATCTTCAGCCTGCTCAACAACAACCAACGCAAACAACTGGAGCAAACCTGGGAACTGGACTGCTCCTACGGACTCAAAGGTGTGGCCCGCTTCCGCGTCAACGTCTATCGGGAGAAAGGCTGTTATGCAGCTTGCCTACGGGCCCTGGGCAGCAGCATTCCCAGCCTTGCGCAGCTTGGTCTTCCTGAGGTGGTGCGCGAGATCAGCGAACGGCCTCGGGGCCTAGTGCTGGTGACCGGTCCCACGGGCTCAGGCAAAACCACCACCCTGGCGGCGCTGCTGGAGCACATCAACCAGAGCCGAGCCGAGCACATCCTCACGGTCGAGGACCCAATCGAATTCGTCTACAGATCAGCCCGCAGCGTCATCCACCAGCGTGAACTTGGGGAAGACACCCGTAGTTTTGCCAACGCCCTCAAAGCTGCCTTGAGAGAAGACCCTGACGTCATCCTGGTCGGGGAGATGCGCGATCTCGAGACCATCCAGCTAGCGATCACGGCTGCTGAGACCGGTCACCTGGTGTTCGGCACGCTGCACACCAGCTCAGCAGCTCAGACGGTGGATCGCATGGTGGATGTGTTCCCCCCAGCCCAGCAGACCCAGATCCGCGTTCAACTCAGCGGCAGCCTCATAGGGGTATTCGCCCAGACCCTCTGTAAGCGACTCAACCCACCCCCGGGTGCCTTTGGGCGGGTCATGGCCCAGGAAATCATGATTAATACTCCGGCTCTGGCAAATCTGATCCGGGAAGGCAAGACCGCGCAGATCTATTCCCAGCTGCAAACCGGGGGACAGCTGGGTATGCAGACCCTGGAGCGGGCCCTGGCTGATCTGGTGAGCAGCGGCAATGTCGAGCAAGAAGAGGCGTTGGCCAAGGCCAGCAAACCCGATGAACTCATGCGACTGCTCGGTAAAGCCTGATGGCAGCACAGACCTTCCTCGCCGTTTACAAGGACCGCCAAGGCAAGGAGAAGAATCTGCGCCTGAAAGCAGCGGATCTGGCCAGCGCCAAACGCAGCCTGCGGCAACGGGGCATCATCCCCGTCAGCCTCAGCAGCGACACAGCAGGAAGTGAGAAGGTTCAGCGAGGGCTCACCCTGTCGCTGGAGAAGGTGCCGGCCGTTAAGGACAAGGCCGTCTTTGCCAGCCAGATGGCGGCACTCGTCAGCGCTGGCGTACCGATCGTGCGGAGCCTTGAGATCCTTGCCGAGCAGCAAAAACTGCCGATGTTCAAACGGGCCTTGCTGCGTATTTCTAAAGATGTGAACCAGGGCTCATCGCTGGGAGCAGCCCTACGCCGGTGGCCAAAGGTCTTCGACAACCTCAGCGTCGCCATGGTGGAGGCCGGAGAAGCAGGGGGTGTGCTGGAGGAGGTGCTCAAGCGCTTGGCCAAGTTGCTGGAGGACAACGCCAAGCTCCAGAACCAGATCCGCGGCGCCCTGGGCTATCCAGTCACGGTGCTGGTGATCGCCATCGGTGTGTTCCTCGGTATGACGATCTTTCTGATCCCCACCTTTGCTGGGATCTTTGAAGATCTGGGAGCCGAATTGCCGGCCTTCACCCAACTGATGGTGGACCTCAGCGCCCTGCTGCGCTCCTCCTTCTCGCTGCTCCTGATTGGCGGCCTGTTGCTCTTGGTCTGGCTGATCAAGCGGGCTTACGGCACCAAAGTCGGTCGCAGGCGCATCGACGGGTTGACACTCAAGCTGCCTCTTTTTGGTGATCTAATCCGCAAGACCGCCACAGCCCAGTTCTGCCGAACCTTCAGCTCACTCACCCGCGCCGGGGTGCCGATCCTGATGGCACTCGACATTGTGCGGGACACCGTTGGCAACCGAGTCCTTTCGGAGGCCATCGAGGCCTCCAAGAACGAAGTCCAGCAAGGGGGCACCTTGAGCCTGGCGCTGCAACGGCGCAATGTGTTTCCCACAATGGCCGTGAGCATGCTGGTGATCGGTGAAGAGAGTGGTGGCGTAGACGCCATGCTCTCCAAAGTGGCCGACTTTTACGAAGACGAGATCGCGGCCACAGTCAAAGCCATGACCGCCATGCTTGAGCCCGCGATGATCGTGATCGTTGGCGGCATTGTCGGCTCAATCCTGCTGGCCATGTATCTGCCGATGTTCAGCGTCTTCGACAACATTAAATGAGCGATTATCTTTGATAAAGCGCCAAAGTTCTGCCTTTAAACGAGGCGTTTGTAAACACATCTTCAGGAATCCAGCGGCGACCTTTTTCAATACATGACTTGTATAAATATGCTGCCCCAAAACTGGAGACTGCAAACTCGACTTGCAAAACCTGGCGGCACCCTACTTTAGATCGACCATCACGATGAAGCCCTGAGGTGTCTGCAGCAAAACAGATTCCCGGGCTGCCTGTGGCTGTAACGATCTCAAGATCATCACGACGACTCATATCGTCAGATTCATGACGCTGGTCTACAAGCCGATGACGACCATCGTGGGTGTATGGCTGAAACTCAAAAGGGCCATCCTGCTCACTAACATTCGTCAGGTTGATGAAGAATTTAATAAATTTCAACCAATCCATATCAAAATGGAATGACTGGGCGGAAAAGCTGTAGAGAGATTGGTGATTTTGTTCATTAATTTTTAGAGGTACCACATGCCAACTTTGAATTTGTGTCAACAAAGGCTGACATCCAAGATAATCAGCCGCGACATTGCTTAGCTTAAGCTCTTCAATTAAAGACCATATAGATACACAGGAATAAACATCAGCAATGGCGTGAAAAAGACGAGGCGCCCTCCGTTCTGGAGCCTGAAGAGCTATTTCAAAATTATCATAAATGGGTTGATTAGAATCACTACTGACTTGTCTATCTTCGCGAACAGGCTTATCTTGCAAGTCTCTGCGAATTTGACAACTCAAATCAACAATATTATCAACGGGAAGAATAACAGCAAACCCTTTATGCTTCAATTGCCTAGCCCTAGACAGGCAATTACTTCCTCTATAGATTCGATATTTTAATTGAAATGGGAGTGCCAGATATCGGTTCATTGTTCCATGAGTCAACACAAACAATCTCCTCATCGATTGATATGTACGCCCAGAAACAAAAAAACAATCATTGAACAGATTCCTGAGATAATCAATCAAAAAACCTGTTTTTAGTAATATAAAAGTGACTTCATTTATGCGTTTCATCGTTACCACTGCAGCGGCGATGCCCCGTCTTACAAGCTGGTGTCAACTCTTGCAAGCAAGCGCTGACGCAATCGCCCCCCCGGCGATCCAGCCACTGCTCCAGCAGTGCTGAAAGTTGAAGCCGCCAGTCACCCCATCGACGTCCAACAACTCACCGGCGAAGTGCAGCCCTGGCACACAGCTGCTCTCCATCGTGGCCAAGTTCAACTCGCCCAGGTCTACCCCCCCGGCAGTGACGAACTCCTCGCCAAAAGGACCGCGGCCACTAACCGATAACTGACTCCGCAATAGCAGCTCAGCAAGGCGTTGCTCGCCGCGCCGCGGCAGCTCAGCCCAGGTGCGGTTGCCATCAAGGCCCGCCTGCTCGAGCAACGCCAGCCAGAGGCGCCGCCGCAGGGGCAACAGCAGCTCAGGCCGACCATTGGCCAGCTGACGCCGTGCTAGCTCCTGGCGCGCTGCTGCCAGCTGCAACCGCAGCTGTTCGACATTGAGGCCTCCGCACCAATTGATGCGCAGCTCAGCTTTGTACTGGTGTTGCTGCAATGCGCGGGCTGCAAACGCCGTCAAGCGGAGCAAACCAGGACCGCTGAGGCCCCAATGGGTCATCAGCACAATGCCCTCGCGCTGCCGAAAGCGCTCAGGGCCCACCTGCAGCTCGAGATCCACCGGCGCCTGACTCAGGCCTGCCAAAGCGGTGAGCCAGGGGGCATCCAGACGAAGCGTGAACAAAGAAGGCACCGGCGGCACCACCTGATGACCCAAGGCAGCAGCAATGCGACGGCCGCTGGGGTGGCCGCCTGTGGCCAGCAGCAATCGCCTGCAGTTGATGGGCTCCGGCAGGCCCCGGGCCTTCAGACAAAAACCATCCGGGCTAGGGATCACCTCCTGCAGTGCGCGCTGGGACTGCAACCTCACCCCAGCGCGCTGAGCGGCTGCGCGCAGGGCCTGCACCACCGAGGCTGAGCTGTTGCTGACAGGAAACATGCGCCCGTCGTCCTCTTCCAGCAGCTCCACGCCACGCTCGGCAAACCAAGCCACAGCGTCACCAGCGGCAAAGCGACTAAAGGGCCCCCGCAAGGGCCGCTGACCGCGGGGATAGTGAGCGACCAGTTCCCTTGGATCCCAGCAGGCATGAGTGACATTGCAACGGCCGCCGCCGCTGATTCGCACCTTGGCGAGTGGTTCTGCAGTTGCTTCCCAGATCTCTACGACCTCAACACCGGCTTCTGCAGCGGTAATGGCCGCCATGAAACCGGCAGCCCCACCGCCGGCCACCACCAGTGGAAGAGGATCAGACTTAGGCATCTGGCACAAAGGCGAGCGCCACACCGTTGTTGCAATAGCGCTTCCCCGTGGGCCTAGGGCCATCACCGAAGACGTGCCCCTGATGACCACCGCAGCGGCGGCAGTGATACTCGGTGCGGGGAATGATCAAGCGGAAGTCCACCTGGGTGTCAATTGCATCAGGCAGCGGCTGCCAAAAGCTGGGCCAGCCCGTACCGCTGTCGTATTTGGCGGAACTGGAGAACAGAGGCAACTGACAACCGGCGCAGACAAACGTGCCATTCCGCTTTTCATTGTTCAACGGGCTGGAAAAAGGCGGCTCGGTCCCCTCCTGACGCAAGACGCGATAGGCCTCCGGCGAGAGGCGCTCACGCCACTGAACATCGCTGAGCTGCCAGTCGGGATCGGCCGCACTGGCAGCTAAAGCCGACTTTGGTCGGAACAAGGCAGCGATCGATGCCGCCACCGCCTGCAGCAAAGAACGCCGTTGCCACTGGGCCATCGCTTGAGCGTGCACATCTAGTTGCAGCATGGGGGAGTGAGCAGCACCAGCGCCAGCCCCTATCTGCCTCCGGCACACCGCTTCAGTGTGGCGCCGATGATGGATTACACGGATCGGCACTTCCGGGTGCTGATGCGGCAGGTAAGCCGCCATGCACTGCTTTACACCGAAATGGTGGTAGCGCAGGCCCTGCACCATGGCCGACGTGAAGTGCTGCTGGGATTTGACCCCGAGGAGAAACCAATTGCCTTACAGCTGGGCGGCGATGAGCCAAAACTGCTGGCAGAAGCAGCTGAGCTAGCGCAGCTCTGGGGCTATGACGAAGTGAACCTCAATGTGGGATGTCCAAGCCCCAAGGTGAAGCAAGGACGTTTTGGGGCCTGCCTGATGGCAAAGCCACAGCAGGTGGCCGACTGCGTGGCAGCCATGCGGGCCGCCTGCGACCTGCCCATCACTGTCAAACACCGAATCGGTATCGACAAACAGGACAGCTACGGAGAGCTATTGCATTTCGTCGATGTGGTGGCCGCGGCCGGCTGCAGCCGCTTTGCGGTCCATGCCCGTAAGGCCTGGCTCGATGGCCTGGACCCAAAACAAAACCGCACAGTGCCGCCACTGCGTTATGAGCTGGTTCATGCGCTCAAACGCGACAGGCCTCTACTCACTGTTGAACTGAATGGAGGCCTAGAGACCCTCGATCACTGCAACGAGCAGCTCAAAAAGGTGGACGGTGTGATGGTGGGGCGGGCTGCCTATGCCCACCCCTTGCAATGGACACTCGTTGACCAAAAGGTGTTCGGGGACAACAGCCGCCAAGCAGTGAAAGCCTCCGAAGTGCTGCGTGGGGTGATCCCCCATGCAGAGCGCTGGTGCAGCGCCGGAGGACGGCTCTGGCCGATCGCCAGGCATCTAGTGCACCTAGTGGAAGGGGTAAGCGGCGCGCGCTACTGGAGACGCCAGCTCAGCCAAGAAGCAGGGGAACGATCAGCCCGCCCAGAGGTTCTGAAGCGCGCTGCTGAACAACTGGAGCAAAGGGGGCTGTAAAGCTCAGCCCTCTGCACCGCCGTAATCACCCCAGTCCTCTGAGGGGGCACCACTGCCTCCAGCACCACCGCCGCGTTTGCGGCGACTGCGGCCTTCATCAAAGCTGTCGCGGCTGGGCTCACCGCCGCCGCCGCCGCCGCCATAGGCATCAGCACCCCCAGAACTGCCTTGGTTGCCGCCGCCATAGCTGCGATCCTCCCAACCACGGGCTCCGGAGCCGCGCTCACCGCCACCACCGCCGCCGCCGCCGTAACCACCGCGATCCTGATAGCCGCCGCCACCGCCGCCGCCGTAACCACCACCGCCGCCGCCATAGCCACCGCGACCACCGCCGCCGCCGTAACCACCACCACCGCCGCCATAGCCACCGCGACCACCGCCGCCGCCGTAACCGCCGCCGCCGCCACGACCGCCACCGCCACCGCCACGCGGCTCAGCTTTGTTGATGCGCAAAGGGCGACCCATCATCTCGGTGCCCTGCAGTGCCTCGATCGCCCGCTCTTCTGTGGCTTCATCGACCATTTCGACGAAAGCAAAGCCACGCTTGCGGCCGGTATCACGCTCCAAAGGGAGAGAACAGTTCGTGACCTCACCAAAGGAGGCGAACAGTTCGATGATGTCCTCCTGTTCCGCACGGAAGGGGAGGTTGCCGACAAAAATACTCACTGGCCGTAGGGACCCAATGGACCGTTGATAGGTGAAAGTCTCCCCACAGCGTGGGGAACTTACAAAATCTAGACCGGCAACCTCCTACTGATCGATGTCATTGAGACGACATCAGCACAGGCTGCCATCGCTCCAGTTGCGAGCGGACCTGATCAAAGCCCGTCCCTCCCTCGCTGCAGCGAGCCGCAACGACCTGCCGCGGAGCGATGGCAGCAAAAATATCGTCATCAAATGCAGGATGCAGCTCCTGCCATCGAGGCAACGGAAGATCCCGTAAGAGGACCCCTTCCTCAAGACAAGTCTTCACCAAGCGACCCACCAATTGATAGGCCTCGCGGAAGGGGACTTCGCGCGCGACAAGGTAATCAGCAACATCCGTGGCATTGGAGAAATCACTAGCCACAGCCGTATTGAGCCGTTCAGGACGGAAACTGAGACCCTCTTCCAGAAGGATTGCCATCGCCTCTAGGCAGGCCTCGGTCGTAGAAACCACATCAAAAAGGGCTTCCTTGTCCTCCTGAAAGTCCTTGTTGTAAGCCAAGGGCAGACCCTTGATCATCGTGAGCAAGCCCTGCAGATGCCCAAAGACCCGACCGGTCTTACCGCGCACCAGTTCGGGTACATCAGGGTTCTTCTTCTGCGGCATCAGGCTGCTGCCAGTGGCACAGCGATCAGTGAGGCGGATGAAGGCGAACTCCTCGCTGGCCCAAAAGATCACTTCCTCTGCCAAGCGGCTGAGGTGAGCCATCACCAGGGATGCAGCCGCACTGAATTCCACGGTGAAATCACGGTCACTCACCGCATCAAGGCTGTTGGCATAGATCCCCTCAAACCCCAGCTCTGCTGCGGTCTGGCGCCGATCAATCGGTAGCGGTGTTCCCGCCAGAGCCGCTGCACCCAGGGGGCAGAGATTGACGCGATGGCGCACATCCTCAAGGCGCCTGCGATCCCGCTCGGCCATCTCCACATAAGCGAGCAGGTGATGGGCCAAAGACAGGGGCTGGGCCCGCTGCAGATGGGTGTAACCGGGAATCAAGGTATCGAGATGAGCTTCGGCATGTCGAAACAGGGCCCGCTGGAAACGGCGCAACAGCCCATCGATGCCATCAATGTGCTGACGCAACCACAAGCGCAGGTCCGTACCCACCTGATCGTTGCGGCTGCGACCGGTGTGAAGCTTCTTCCCCAGTGGGCCCAGCAGCTCAATCAGACGTCGCTCAACAGCGAAATGAACGTCCTCAGCTTCCAGTCCTGGGTTGAAATCACCAGCGGCCGCTTCCCGCCGCACGGCCTCAAGACCATCAATCAGCTGGGCACTCTCCGCCTTGCTGATCAAACCGCAACGGCCCAGCATGCGCGCGTGGGCGACAGAACCATCAAGGTCCTGCTGCAGCAACGCAATATCAAATTCAATGGAAGCATTGAAGCGTTCGATGACGGGGTGAAGCCCCTCCTCAAAACGGTCGCTCCAAGCAGTGCCGGAGCTGCCGGTGACGCCCTCTGATCCGCTCATGGATGACCCTAAATAGCAGGCAAGACCACCTCATCGTGGACCTTCAACACCACCATGGATGCGTCATCTTCGAGATGGCGACCGGCACCAACAAAGCGATCAAGGCGGGCGAACAGCTGATCGAGAATGCCTTGGGCATCCGGCACGCTCTTGCAGATTGCCAGCAGAGCACGCATTAGACGTTCCTCATCGAAGCGCTCGCCGCCCACGCCACTGGCTTCGGTCACGCCATCGGTGTAATACAGCAACACGTCACCAGGCTCGAGCTGAACTTGCTCGCAGCCATAGTCAGCATCGGGCTGCAGACCGATCAGCAAACCTGGTGCATCAAGTCGCTCAACGGTGTGCCCCTGACGTCGCCAAATCAGCGGGGGATTATGAGCTGCATTACTAAAACGCAAGACCCGTGTTCGCGGATCAAACTCCGAATAGAAGAGCGTCACGAATCGGTTGGAGTGGGCCAAATCCTCTTGGGCCAACTCATTAAGGTCATGCAGGATGCGATCAGGCGGTAGGCCAGTAAGCACCTCAGCACGCAGCATGCCCCGCAGCAGTGTCATCAACAGACCTGCAGGGATGCCCTTACCCATCACGTCGCCCATGACCACAGCCCAACGCCCCTGCTCGCGTCGTTTCCCGCTGAGCTGGGGACGGGTGGGTATGAAGTCGTAGTAATCCCCTCCCACCTGAAAAGCCGGCCGACAACTAGCCGCCAACTCCACCCCATCAATGACAGGGCAACGGCTGGGCAACAGCTGAGCCTGGATCTCACCACCGATGCTGAGCTGCTGATCGAGGCGCTGATGACGGCGCATCTCCTCAAGCAACAGTTCGTTTTCGATCGCCACCGCCGTCTGATCAGCCACCAGCTGAACGTGACGGCGACGCACCTCACTCCAGGAGAACTGGGGATCACCGCTGAAGACATACAAGCGCCCCCGCTGCCGGTTCTTGGCTACCACCGATGTACCGAAAAGCTGGACATCACCGAGCTGACGACGCACCAACTGATCAAGGCGTGAGGCCATGGCCTCATCACCGGCATCGCGATCCAGTTCGCTGTCCTGTAAACCCGCCAGCAAACGCAGAAGCTTGCCGCAGCGCTCATGGGTTGAGCCATGCAACTGCTCACGCCAGAGGCCACCGTCACTACGGAAGGTGAGCAAGACCGCACCTTCCGCCTCCACCAAGCGAGCGGTAAGGAGGGGCACCAACTCCAGAAAACGACTGAGATTGGTGAAACTGCGCAGCGCAAATCCCAGAGAGGCAAGCAGTTCCTGATTGCGGCGCTGCTCGCGATTGAGGCTGTCAATCAGCTGACGCAGTGATGCTGCCGGGGTAATCGCCTCTGGAGGAGAAGAGCGATGTGCAGGCGGCGTTCCGCCCATGGGGCTGCCGCTGGGGTTTCCAAACTAGCGACGGCGCTTTGCTCAGGCCCGCGCCAGCAGGGCCTCCACAAACTCAAAACTGTTAAAAGGACGCAAGTCCCGCAGCCCTTCCCCAGCGCCGATAAAACGGATCGGCAATTTGCTCTCGGACGCTACGGCCAGGGCGACACCGCCACGGGCTGTGCCATCGAGCTTGGTGAGCACCACACCAGTCAATCCTGCAGCTGAAGCGAAAGCCATGGCCTGCCTCAAGCCGTTCTGCCCTTGACTGGCATCGAGCACCAGCAATGACTCCACCACCGCCTCAGGCGCTAGGCGATCCACCACCCGCCGCACCTTGGAAAGCTCCTCCATAAGGTTGTGCTTGGTCTGCAGGCGGCCTGCGGTGTCAACAAGCAGCAGTTCGCTGCCCTTGGATCGAGCAGCACCAATGGCATCAAAAACAACAGCCGCAGGATCAGCATTGGCTGAGGGGTTAGCCACCACTGAAACCCCACTGCGCTCAGCCCATACCTGAAGCTGTTGCACTGCCGCTGCACGGAAGGTGTCACCAGCGGCAACCAGGCAGCTATACCCGCTGCGCACTGCCAGATTGGCCACCTTGCCAAGGGTGGTGGTCTTGCCGACACCGTTGACGCCCACCATCAGCCAGATGTTGAGCGTGCCTTTCTTGGGTGCAAGAAGGGCTGGGGCACCGCTCTGCTGCAGAGGCGCATCCAGCAGCTCGCGCAGCTGCTGCTTAAGCAGATCAAGGGCCTCACTGCCATCAATCACCTGCTCATTCATGCGCCGCCGCAGACGATCGAGCACCTGATCAGTGGCCTCCACCCCAACATCGGCCTGCAACAACAGGGTCTCGATGTCATCCAGGGATTCCTCAGACAGTGGATCAGAGCCGAGGTTCTCCAGAAGCGTGGTAACAAAGTTTTGGCGCGTCTTCTCCATGCCGCGCCGCAACCGCCCCAACCAATCGATCTCCTCCAGCGAGACCTGTTCAACCTTGCGACCCTGAGCAACCAACACCTCGGCTGACCAGAGAAATTCATCATCAAGCTGTCCAAGCTGGGGTTCAGCCTCTGGACTGCCACCAGGAGTCGATTCCTGCTCACCAACATCTGAATCAGTCTGTGGAACTTCGGCTGAATCAGAGGTTTGGAGCTCTTGCTGCGGCTCAGGGACAACCAAGTCATCCAGTCGTTCCTGACGTCGGGCAGCAGCCTGCTCAAGCCAGGACAGTGGCTGCGCAGCTTCTGGTTCCGATTTGGGTTCTTGCTGCGGCTCAGGCACCTGAGCTGCAGGCTCAACCTGCTCAACAACAGGAGCTTGCGGCATCAGCTCGAGTTCTTGCTGCCGCTCAGAAACCCCTGCAGGTTCTGCTTCTGCTTCAGGGACTGATGCAGCAAGGGACGCCAGATCACTGGTCTGATCCGTCTCAGCGGCAAGCTTCTGGGCTTCTTGCTGAGCCTTTAGCCGGGCATAGGCCTGGCGAGCCCAGTCCAGGGCATCATCCGGAGATGAACCCTGGCCCTCGCTGTCACTGCCGTCCTGACGCTGAAACCAGTCGAAATCAGCCATGAACTCAGGCGGGATGTGCTGTGGTGTAACGCCGCAGAACGCCGTTGATCATGCGTCGGCCAGCTTCATCGCTGTAGCGGTGAGCCAATTCAACAGCTTCATTGCAGGCCACAGCTGATGGGGTAGAGAAGCGATCAATCTCCACAACAGCCAACCTCAGGATGTCCTGATCAATACGGGGCAGACGGGTGAGACGCCAACCCTCCATCACCGCATCAATACGCTGATCAAGATCAGGCTGAGAAGCAGCAACAGCCCTGGAACGCTCGAGGGCCCACTCGCGCAATTCGCGCTGATCAGCCAGCAACAACAGCCGCGGAAACTCAAGGCTTGAGGAAAGACGATTAAGCACCTGCTCACCACGTTCCAAACCTTGGCGCAGGTGATCACGCACCTTGGGCAGCTCGCCTTCTGCGAGTTCACTATCCAGCAAAGACTGCTGCGCCTGCTGCAGCTCCTCAGCACTGCGGTCAAGGGACTCACGCAGGTGACTGTTCAGCGAAGCCATGGCCTGGGCCAACAGCTGTTCAGTGCTTTGATCGCCACGCTGAACAGAATCTTGGAGCTGACCAAGGATCAGCAGCGCCAGCTCCCTGGCGATGGTGCGGTTCTGCATGAATCAGGCCTTAGGTGGAGCCGCCATCGGGGTGGGCCTCAATTGCGCCAACAAGCTTGAGAAACTGCGATTGCTCTGGGCCGGTCGCTCATCGGGATTAACGATGCCCGCCGAGATGATTGTGCGGAAGGCATCCTCGACGCTCATGTCCAGATCCTTAACTGAGGATTCCGGAACAATGCTGTACCAACCGGTGGTGGGATTAGGGGCAGTCGGAATAAAGATGCTCACCATCGGCTGGGGAAAACTGGCCTGCATGCCGGCACTAAGCATGCCGGTCACAAATCCCAAGGCATAAATGCCTTCGCGGGGGTACTCCACCAGCACCACCCGACGAAAACGGGTGCTGTTATCCCTCAAGACCGTCTCGAGGATTTGCTTAAGGGTTTTGTAGACCGAACCGGCCAAGGGAATCCGGGCAAGAGTGCCCTCACCGAAATCCAACAGCCAACGCCCAACAATGTTGCGGGCCATTAGGCCAATCAGCAGGATTCCCAGCAGAGGTACCAGCAGACCAACCGAAAGGTTGATCAGCTCTTGCAACAGCGGATTGAGAGTGTTGAAAGGGTTGAACTGTTTCGGCACCGAGGTGAGGAAACTCACCACGAACCGAGTCACCACTGTGGCTAGCCAGATCGTTGTCGCCAGAGGGATGACAACCAGCAGACCAGCGATCAGGTCATTTTTCAGATCCTGCTGCAACCGCACATTGACCGGCTGCTCTTGACGTGAGCGGGACTGAACCAAAGCAGCAAGGCGTACAAAAACGCCTCTGCAACTTAGCGACGGGAGTCCCCCTCAGAGGATTGCAACCAGGGCCACCACCAAAAATGCCAACGCCAGCACCAGGGCTACAGCTGTGCCGCCAAGCTGTCGCTGACCCATGGTGAGGTCCCTGGCCTGCTCTGCCTGGGTGAGCTGTTGACGCAGCTGATCGAGACGCTGGTTAATCAGGGCCTGAACTTGAGCCTGTTTGTCTTCGGGCTTGGCATCAGCAGCGACCTGACCTGCCTGGACCAGCTGACCTTCAAGCACCTCCAAGAGCTTGGGTTCCTTGCTCTTAGACTCAGCCCGTTCCAGTTCACCGCGCTTTTGATTAACAGCTTGATCCGCATCGGCCTGGATCAAGCGATTACCACCGATCGTCACCGGCACCGCGACGAACATCGCAAGCGATAACAAGGCCCCGACCACGAGAACAGTCCATCTCAGGGGGCTGCGCCGCTGGGCGGGGAAATCAAGACGGGACGCGAGCAGCATCAGCAGCAAACCGATGAGGGCCATCGGCCCATTACTGATCAAGGTGTCGACAACCAGCTGGCGAAAAGCCTCCTGATCCCAGGCATTAGCGACAAGCACAGCCATCAGCTCGAACCCGAGCAAGATCACCAGCACGCCGCCAATCCAACGGAGCAGCCCTGCAAGTCGGGAAGTGGAGGTGTCAGACACGAGAGAATGCTGATGCGGCGCAACTGTACGGGTGCCGGCCGGACTTGCCACAAGACTGAAAGCCCAGGCCCTGAGCGAAGGCTTTGCCATCGCCGGGGTAGCCCGTCTACCTGGTGGCGAGCGGCTGAAGCTACGTACTGCAGCGCTGCAGCGCTGGCTAGAGCAAGACCACCAGGCGGGTATGGCCTGGATGCAGGACCCTCGTCGACAGGACGCCACTGCCCTGCTGCCAGGCGCCCGGAGCCTGCTGGCAGTGGGGCTGAACTACTACGTCAGCGACGAACAGGAGCCAGGAATCCCCCGCATCGCCCGCTACGGCTGGGGCCGGGACTATCACCGGGTGATTGATCAACGACTACGACGGCTGGGCCGCTGGCTAGATCAGCAGCAACCTGATTGTCACTGGCGTGCCTGTGTGGACAGTGCGCCCCTGATGGACAAGAGCTGGGCAGAGGAAGCAGGGCTGGGCTGGATCGGCAAAAACGGCAATCTGATCAGCACTAGCCATGGTTCTTGGTTGCTTCTGGGCCATCTGATCACTGACCTAGAGCTGGAACCTGATGAACCCGCTAAACCGTTGTGCGGAAGTTGCAGCCGCTGCCTGCCCGCCTGTCCCACCGATGCGCTGAACGAACCGTTTGTCGTGGACAGCCGGCGCTGCATCGCCTTTCACACGATCGAAAACAGGGATCCGTCGCTGCCACTGCCGTTGCATGACTGGATCGCCGGCTGCGATATCTGCCAGGAGGTCTGTCCCTGGAATGAACAACGCGCCAAGCCCAGCACTGATCCAGAGGTGCAACCACGACCTTGGATCTTGAACAGCACCAAGGCAGAGCTGCTGAACTGGAGTGATGCGCACTGGAGCGAACAACTGCGGGCGTCTGCACTGCGACGCATCAAACCTTGGATGTGGCGCCGCAATCTGCGACACCTAGGCTGAGCCCTCATTTGCCGGGAGTGGCAATGCGTGGATGGCTGCCGCCCCTGATCGCTGCTGCGGCGCTGTGGTGTACGCCTCTGCCGGCTAGGGCCCTAGTGCCCTACGTGTTTCTGCCCTCCAATGAGGAGCTCAACGATGCCGGCCTGAATATCGCCGGTGCTGCTGCTGGTCTGCTGCGGATCGGTCAGGTGGAAGAAGCTCGCCGGCTTGGACTTCTGGCGGTGCAGCTGCTTCCAAAAGATCCGCGTGCCTGGCTAGTGCTCGCCGAGGCCGAATTGCGCAGCACCAATGACAAGAACGAAGCCGAGCAGACCAAACGGGCCGAAGAGGCCCTTGGACGGGCCAAAAAGCTCGATCCCAAAAATCCTGGGGTCTGGTTCGCGGAAGGTGCACTGAACCTGCGCAACGAAAAGCCGGCCGCCGCCCAAAAGCTCCTGCGGGAAGGCCTGCGCCTCGATCCGAAAAACCCTGGTGCTTACTTTGATTTAGGCAATGCCCAAATCAAGCTCAACGAGCTGGGCCCCGCCCTGCGTTCATTTGAGAAAGCCTCCGGCCTGCGGGAGGACTTCTGGGAAGCGGTGAACAACCAAGGCATCGTTCTTTACGAGCAGGGCAACACCAGCCAAGCGATAGCCCGCTGGCGACAGGCTGTTGACCTCAGCTCCGGAGAAGCCGAACCAACCTTGGCTCTTGCCGCTGCTCTCTACGCCGATGGCGACACTTCAGCGGATGTGGTGAGTCTGGCCGTGCAGGCCCTGATCAAACAGCCGGACTACGTCCTGAACTCCTTCCAAAAAGATCAGCTCTGGGGTCCCAAGCTGCGAGAGGTGACCGCTGAGATGTTCAAAGACGAGCAAATCAAGAGCGCCGTAGAGCGTGCCAAGGGCCTCGCCACCTTTGAAGACTCCTGATCAACATCTGTAGGCTGAGCGGCACTGTTCGGGTCTGACCCACGCCGCATGGCGGACGAGCGCATCGTGCCGATTTCCCTGCATCAGGAGATGCAGCGCTCGTATCTCGAATACGCGATGAGCGTGATCGTGGGTCGGGCCCTGCCTGATGTGCGAGACGGGCTCAAACCAGTGCAGCGGAGGATCCTCTTCGCCATGCACGAGCTGGGGCTCACCCCGGATCGTCCATACCGCAAGTGCGCCCGTGTGGTGGGCGACGTACTTGGCAAATACCACCCCCATGGCGATCAGGCGGTCTATGACGCCCTGGTGCGGCTGGTACAGACCTTCGGGTGCCGGCATCCGCTCCTTGATGGCCACGGCAACTTTGGTTCGGTCGACGACGACCCGCCAGCGGCGATGCGGTACACCGAAACCCGCCTAGCGCCGATCTCACACCAGGGAATGCTGGAGGAAATCGGCAACGACACAGTCGATTTTGCGCCGAACTTTGACGGTTCACAGCAGGAGCCCACGGTTCTTCCTGCCCAGCTGCCCTTCTTGCTTCTCAACGGCTGCACTGGCATCGCCGTGGGCATGGCCACCAGCATCCCGCCCCACAACCTCGGTGAGGTGGTGGATGCCCTAGTGGCACTTACCAGAAACCCTGAGCTCAGCGACGAAAAACTGCTGGAGCTGATCCCCGGTCCTGATTTCCCCTCTGGTGGTGTGGTGCTGACCGGCAGCGGCGTCCGCGACACCTACCTCAACGGCCGCGGCAGCATCCCGATGCGGGGCGTTGCCCACATCGAGGAAGTCCAACCCGGCAAGGGACGACATAAACGCAATGCCGTGGTGATCACCGAACTGCCCTATCAACTCAGCAAGGCTGGCTGGATTGAAAAACTCGCTGAGCAGGTCAATGACGGCAAGGTGGCCGGCATTGCGGACATCCGCGATGAGAGCGACCGGGAAGGCATGAGGGTCGTCGTGGAACTGCGCCGTGATGCCAATCCAGAACAAGTTCTAGAAGAGCTGCACAAACGCACATCACTGCAGTGCAACTTCGGGTCCATCATGTTGGCGCTGGTGAATGGTCAGCCACTGCAGCTCAGCCTGCGGCAGCTACTGCAGCAGTTCCTGGAATACCGGGAACTGACGATGGTGCGACGAACCCGCTACGCCCTGCGCCGTTGCGAAGAACGGCTCGAAGTCGTGGAAGGTCTCATCAAGGCCCTTGATGCCCTGGCCGACGTGATCCAGATGATTCAGGACGCCAGAGATGCAGCCACGGCTCGGGCCAGCCTGCAAGTGCGCTTAGATCTGAGCGAGCGCCAGGCTGATGCGGTACTGGCGATGCCGCTGAGACGACTGACAGGCCTCGAACAAGAAAGCCTTCGCCAGGAACTTGACGATCTGCGCGAGGAGCAGGGGCGTCTACGTCACCTACTAGAGGACCGCAGCACCCTGCTGGACACGTTGGTGAGCGAGCTGACTCAACTTCGTAAGCGCTACGCCACCCCACGACGCACCCGGCTGCAGGAAGGAGGCGATGACCTGGTGGCACAGCGCGCCGCCGCACAGCGGCCCAACACTGAAATGCAACGCCAGCAGGCTCTGGCCACGATCAGCAGCGACCACAGCCTCCTGCTCCAAAACGACGGTCAACTGCGCATTGCCAGCCCACAGATGCTTGGGCGTCTGCACCTTCAAGAGCCAGTTCCTTTCGGAGAGCATGGTGCCAGTGCCCGACTGATCCTTCCGGTGCAACCGGTCCCGCAGCTGCTGGCCTTCACCAGTGGCGGACGAGTGGCCGCCCTGCGCTGGGAATTTGCAGCGCAGCAACCAGGACCACTCGACAAATTCCTGCCCGACAGCGTCACTGGTCAGACTGAACATGTGGTGGATGTCATCCTGCTGCCGCCAGCAGAGGAGGACTTCAGTGTCGGCCTGCTGAGCAGCGATGGCCGCTTCAAGCGGCTTGCCGGGACTGATCTGCGGGACCTCTCCGGCCGCGCCACCTCAGTTCTAAAGCTCAAAGACGGGGTTCAGCTCGAACGAGCCGTCCTTTGCCGCAGTAGTGATGACCTGGCAGTCGCCAGCAGCACCGGGCGCATGCTGCGCCTGCCGATTGATGAAAAGACCGTGCCACTGATGGGACGCACTGCCCAAGGACCGGTGCTCATGCGCCTGCTGCCAGGCGAATCGATCGTCGGCGCCGCGGCCTCTGATGCAACCGGTGATCTACTGCTAGTCAGTCGCCAAGGACAACTCAAGCGCCTGGCGATGGGGAGTCTGAGGCGCTGCCAGCGCGGTGATCTCGGTGAAATCGGTCTGCATTTCAACGAACGCTCCGATCAGCTGGTAGACCTGCGTGCCACCACAGCTGTGGTGGGCATCACCACTAGCGGAGGCAGCCTACGGGTGAACAGCAGCAGCCTTGATGTGGAGGATGGCCGCGGTGCCGGATCACAACTAGAGCTCCCCAACGGTCAAGCTGTTCAGGAACTGATTCCGTTGATCACCGGGTGAGGTTGGCGGCTACACCAGCCGGCTCGAGCATCAACTTGCTGTTACGCATGCCCTCTTCAACCGGAATCGGATAGTTCCCATCAAAACAAGCTGAACAGAAGTTTTCGCTCTGTTCCTGGGCGCAGTGGAGCATGCCTTCACGCGTCAGGTAAGCAAGAGAATCCACCCCGAGGTGAGCTTCGATCTCCTCAATGCGCAAGCGCGCAGCGATCAGCTGATCCTGGGAATCGGTATCGATGCCATAGAAACAGGGATGGGTAACCGGCGGGGAGCTGATGCGCATGTGAACCTCCTTGGCACCGGCTTCCCTAAAGGCATGAACAAGCTTGCGGCTGGTGGTGCCGCGCACAATCGAGTCATCCACCACAACGATGCGCTGACCTTCAAGCACATCAGGCAAAGGATTGAGCTTGACGCGGATACCCGCCTCCCTCATGGCCTTGGTGGGCTGAATGAACGTGCGGCCCACATAACGGTTCTTGATCAAGCCATCACCAAAGGGGATACCACTGCTCTGAGAAAAACCAATGGCCGCAGGGATACCGGAATCGGGAACACCGACTACAAGATCGGCTTCGACCGGTGATTCCTGAGCCAGCCGCTGGCCGATGCGCTTGCGGTAGCTGTACAACGATTCGCCAAAGAAACGGCTGTCGGGCCGCGCGAAGTAAATCAGCTCAAAGACACAGAGCTTGGGAGTCTCCTCAATCCAGCGACTGCGGAAAGGCTGGGATTCCCCAGGGCGGAAACGCACCAGCTCACCGGGGGCTACGTCATCGCTAAAACGGCTGCCAACGATGTCGAGGCCGCAGGTTTCACTGCTCACAACCCAGGAGGCTTGCTCGGTCTCGGGCAAATGGCCGAACACCAACGGTCGCAAGCCGTAGCCATCGCGCAAGCCATACAGCGCCTCCGGCGTACCGATGGCCAAACTGAAGGCCCCCTGGCACTGGCGAGCGGCTGCCTTAATGGCCTCATCCCAATCAAGACCCTGATTGACCTGGTGTTGCACCGCAAAAGCGATCAATTCGCTGTCTGTGGTGCCGCTGAGCTGACAGCCAATCTCAAGCAGCTGCTCTCGCAACTGCATGGCATTGACGAGATTGCCGTTATGGGCCAACGCAAAAGGTCCCAGCCGGGTCATCAGCACCAGAGGTTGGGCATTACAAACCCTGGAGCTACCGGTAGTGGAATAACGGGTGTGACCGATAGCGCAATCACCCGGCATGCGCTCCAACACATCCTGATCAAACACCTGACTGACCAGGCCCATGTCCTTGTGCAACCGAACCCGGTCACCATCAAATACGGCAATACCAGCCGCTTCCTGGCCGCGGTGCTGAAGGGCGTAGAGGCCGAAATAGCAGAGGCTGGACACCTGCTGCCCGGGGGCCAAAACCCCGAAGACCCCACAGGCCTCCTCCATCCGGTCCGGCCTCGCGCTGGACTGATCCACCCAGTGGGGAGGCACGACGGGCATGGCCTTCATAATTGCTTAACCATTGTGCCCGAGGGCTTGCTGTTGCAGGCGCCGCGGTAGGCCCTGACCGTGAGCATCATGCAGGCTCGTCAGCGTCTGGTCCAACAGGGTGATCTCACCTTGACGAACCACCAGCTTGGGATCCTGCTGCACGGTCCCTAACCACTGAGAACTACAACCCTGTTCCGAGAGGTGGGACTGCAGTGCCTCCAACCGATCAGGGCTGACGCTGACCAGAATCCGGGCACCGCCCTCGGCAAAGAGCAACCGCTCCAATCGCAAGTCTGAAGCCGTTAACTCCAGCTGAGCGCCACAGCCAGCGGAGATTGCCATTTCAGCCACAGCCACCAGCAGTCCACCATCAGAAAGATCGTGAGCCGCACTCACCAAGCCCTGGCCAATCGCTCCCCGCAAAGCCCCCTGCACCTGACGTTCCAAGTCCAGGTCCGGTCGCGGCGGCCGGCCTGTGCACAAACCATGACAAACCTGTAGATAGCTGCTGCCCCCCAGGCCAAGCCGATCGTCATCGGCAGCGCAATCCAACGGCAATCCCAGCAACAGCAGCTGATGAGCGACACCAATCTGCTCAGGCTGCGGCCAGGCCAACCCCACCAACCGCTCGAGCTGCTCGACCAGTCCCACCATGCCCACCACAGGTGTGGGCTGAATCGGCTGGACCGTCCCATCCGGTAGACGGGTGTCGTTATAGAGCGAGACATTGCCGCCGGTGACGGGTGTGGCCAACGCGCGACAACCCTCAGCCAAGCCGCGACAAGCCATAGCCAGCTGCCAGTAACCGGTTGGCGTTTCTGGTGAAGGGAAATTGAGATTGTCGGTGACAGCAACCGGCTCAGCACCGACACAACTGAGGTTTCGTGCTGCCTCTGCCACCGCAGCCATACCGCCGCGCTCTGGATCAAGAGCCACCCAACGATTGGGGCAATCCACCGTCGCTGCCACACCACGCCCACTGGCCTGCAAGGCCCGGGCCCCCTCCTGGGGCCTCAAGCGAAGAACCGCAGCATCCGCGCCACCAGGCCTGACCACCGTGTTGGCCTGCACTTGNTGGTCGTACTGGCGCCANACCCATCGCTTACTGGCAATGGTGGGGTCATCCAGCAGCGCCANCAACGCTTCACCGGCATNAGAAGCCTGCAATGGAGGCAACGTCTGCTCACTCCAACGCCAGTGCTGCTGAACAGCCTCTGGTGGCTGCTTGAGCAACTCTCGGTGGTTGATCGGTGTGTCCTCAGCCAGGGCCCTGGAGGGCACTTCAGCGGCCACCTGCCCCTGCTGCAGCACCCGCACGACCGGTTCCTCNAGCACNCGGCCCACCACAGCAGCCTGCAGGCCCCAGCGGCGGAAACGCTGCATCAACGGCTGCTCACGGCCCTGCTCGACCACGAACAACATGCGCTCTTGGGACTCAGAAAGCAGGTATTCGTAAGCGGTCATGCCCGTCTCACGAGCAGGTACGAGATCAAGATCCAATTCGATGCCGACATCCCCCTTGGCGGCCATTTCGGCGCAGCTGCAAGTCAGCCCGGCAGCACCCATGTCCTGGGCGGCCACAACATCGCCGCTTTTAAAGGCCTCAAGGCAGGCTTCGATGAGCCCCTTCTCCAGGAAAGGATCCCCCACCTGAACCGCTGGACGATCATCGAGGGAATCCTCACTGAGTTCTGCACTGGCAAAGCTGGCACCGCCCATGCCGTCGCGGCCGGTTGTGCTGCCCACATAGACAACGGGATTACCCACACCAGCGGCACCGGAGCGGACAATCTCCTCGGTCTCCATCAGGCCCAGAGCCATGGCATTGACNAGGGGATTCCCGCTGTAACTGGAATCAAAGGCCACCTCACCGGCCACGGTTGGCACGCCGACACAGTTGCCGTAATGGGCAATGCCAGCCACCACACCCTCCATCAGACCAACGTTGCGAGGGTCCTCCAGAGGCCCAAAGCGCAAGGCGTTCAGCAAAGCGAGGGGACGAGCCCCCATCGTGAAAATGTCCCGCAGGATGCCGCCCACCCCGGTGGCTGCCCCCTGGAACGGCTCTACCGCTGAGGGGTGGTTGTGACTTTCGATCTTGAAAGCCAGCCGATGCCCTTCACCAAGATCAACGACACCAGCGTTCTCGCCAGGGCCCACAAGAATCCGTGGTCCGTCTGTCGGAAACTGCTTCAGCAGAGGCCGAGAGTTGCGATAACAGCAATGCTCTGACCACATAACCCCNAACATGCCGAGCTCAGCACGATTGGGATGCCGACCCAGACGGCGGACGATCTCGTTGTAATCCTCACGGGTGAGTCCCTCCTGTTTGACCTGAGCCGCAATCGCTGACGGGGCCTGATCAAAGGCAGAGGCACCGGGGGCAGGAGTGGAGACCAAGGGCAACGCGCCTCAACGGATCACACCAGTCTGGATGAGCTCAGATCCAAGGATCCGCATCTGAGTCCTCGTCCCACTCGCGGGATCGATCCCGCAGCCGACTCTGACGACGCTCAGGTTCTGGGGGCTCATCGTCTTCACGCCAACGCTCAATTAAGTCCTCACCGCCATCCCAAAGGCGCTGTCCCCAGGAACGGAGCCGGTCCTCAAAGCCATCCATAGAGTCCGGAACCTGCTCACGTATCTGACGACCACGGCGGAGAACCTGCTGGCGAATACTGGCTCGATCCAGGGGCAGATCATCAAGCTGATCGAGAGCTGCTTGCACCTGTCCGGGTTGCTGATCNATCAGNCGATCAGGTTCGAGGCGCCAGCGACTGCTTCCCGGCAAACGCGGATCACTGCGNGCCACCAGGTAATGCTGAATGCGGCCGCTGGTGCGATCCACGACACCGTCCACCAGGCGACCAAGAACGGAATCACCATGACCCAACAAGCTGGCATCGAGCAGGGTCGGTAAGAGATCAAGGGTGCTCTGCTCGGTATCGCAGGGATCTCCCTCTACCAGAGCTTCCCCCTCTTCAAGCTGGAGCAACTGATCAAGGCGCCAGATCATGCGATGGGGACCAAATGCCGAAGGCCTGGAACTCCAACCCAGCAAGCGGTGACAAGGGGGATGCATCCAGATCTGATGGCCTACCCCGAGGTCCTGACCAAGTCCGTCACGGATGCGGGCACGGAGCAAGTCGCTGATCAGGATCTGACGGGAGGGCACCATCCGGCTTGAACTCAGGTGCGGATCTGAACAGGCATCACCAGATAGGTGAACCCAGTGGCGTCATCCTCGGCTGCGCTCAGAACAGCCGGGCTTGTTGGCGTATTGAGATTGAGCCGCACCTCAGCATCAGGCATGGCCTTGAGACCTTCCAAGAGATAGCGGACGTTGAAAGCCATGGCGATCTCCTCTCCTTCAATACGCGCCGGCATAGCTTCCGAACCGCTGCCCACATCAAGGGCATCAGCGCTGAGCTGCAACTGACCATTGGCCNGTNCCGCTGTGAGTTTAACGACGTTGTTGTGCTGATCAGCCAATACAGCAATGCGCTCAAGGGCTGCCATGAATGGCTTGCGTTCCACACTGATCGAGCGCCCAAAACTGTCGGGAATCAACTGGCCGTAATTGGGATATGTGCCTTCCAGCGTGCGACTGGTAAGCACCTGATCGGCCCAGAGGAAGACCACCTGACCACGATCACAAAAAAGACTGATGGCTTCTTCTGAAGGACGGGCTGAAAGCAGACGCTCCAGTTCCCGCAAGGAGCGAGCGGGCACGGTCACCGCAAAAGAATCGGTGCCCTCCTGGCCGCCAGCGGCATTGCGGCGCACAGCCAAGCGGTGACCATCGGTGGCAGCGAACTCAAGTCCCCCGTTTTCCACCTTGAGGTGGATGCCGGTGAGGATCTGTTTGGATTCGTCGCTGCTACTGGCAAAGAGAGTGCTGCGCAGCCCTTCAGCAAACGCTTCTCCGCTTAGCAGCAAGGGTTGACCGTTCTGCGCGAGGGGCAACTCAGGAAAATCTTCAGCCGAGAGCCCACGCATCTGGTAACTGCCGGTCAAAGCTGACAGCTCGGTCTGCTCCTCCCCTTCTGGGCAGCTCAAGGTGATGGGCCCCTCAGATGGCAAACGGCTGACGATGTCCGTCAGCAGCTTGGCCGGCAACGTGATGGCACCACTGGCTTCCACAACGGCAGGAAAGCTGGTCTGAATNCCAAGGCTGAGATCAAAGCCGGTCAGGCTGAGCCGGCCTGCCGCGGCATCAGCTGTCACCAAGACATTGGCCAGCACCGGATGGGTGGGACGACCGGCGATAGCGCGGCTGACCAGCTGGAGGCTGCCGTTGAGTTCCGCTTGGCTGCAGACCAGTTTCATCCCAATGCGGCTTCAGGCGCTACCAAGCTTCCACACGACTCGAGAAACCGCAACGCGTTCCCCAGACTCTTCTGAAGTTCTTTCAAGAGTTCAAATAGAAGAACTACAAAAACAGCCGTAGTAGAGCCTGTGGAGACGGGGGAAAACCAGGACATCTCAGTGGCAGCCAGGAACTTGTCCTGACTAGTGCTGTGGAGCGTTTTGGTTGAGCCTGGGATAGATCAAGANTTCTCCCCCATCTCCTCAGGCTGGGGAAAACATCCCGTTCTTGGGTGGCGTCTTCCTCCTCAGGTTCTGCACAGCAAAAAGCGGGTCTTTCCGCAGACAGTTTTCAAGTTGATCAACTGTTTTGACCATGAAAAAAGCCCGGATCAAGCCGGGCGCTGAGTGCTGATCACCGCTACTGAACTCAAAAGCCCATCACTTTTGCAACGGTCTCCAGGTCGGGATTCAGGTCACCGTGGAAGGCGCCGCCGCTGTGATCAATGGCGGTGTTGGGGTCTTTGAGACCGTTACCGGTCAGCACGCAAACCACTTTGGATCCGGCAGGCACCTCAGCGGCTCGTTTGAGCAGTCCTGCCACTGAAGCTGCGCTGGCTGGCTCGCAAAACACACCCTCCTCACGGCCGAGAAACCTGTATGCATCAAGGATCTCCTCGTCTGTCACTGCCGCAAAACCGCCGCCACTTTCCTCGCGTACCTTCAGTGCTTTCTCCCTGTTGGCCGGGTTGCCGATTCGAATTGCAGTGGCAATGGTGTCGGGTTGTTCGACTGTTGTGCCATTCACCAGCGGAGCAGAGCCTGCAGCTTGGAAGCCCATCATCCGCGGCAGATTGCGGCAGTGACCAGCCTGGNGGTACTCCTTGAAACCCATCCAGTAAGCAGTGATGTTGCCGGCGTTACCCATGGGGATGCAGAGCCAGTCCGGTGCACATCCCAGTTCATCGACCACCTCAAAAGCAGCTGTTTTCTGGCCCTGCAGGCGGAAGGGATTGAGCGAATTGACCAGGGTGATGGGGTACTGATCGGCCATCTCACGCACGATTGTCAGCGCTCGGTCGAAGTTGCCACGTACTGCTAGGACCTCCGCTCCATAAAGCAGCGCCTGGGCCAACTTTCCTTGCGCCACATAACCATCGGGGATCAGTACGAAAGCCCGCATCCCGCCGCGCCTGGCGTATGCCGCGGCCGCGGCGGATGTGTTGCCAGTGCTGGCGCAGATCACCGCTTCTGCGCCGGCTTCCTTGGCCTTGCTCACCGCCATGGTCATGCCACGGTCCTTGAAGCTGCCTGTTGGGTTGTGGCCATCCACTTTGAGGTGGACCTGAATGCCCCGTCCCAGCCGCTGCGAGAGGGCGGGTGCAGGCACCAAGGGAGTGGCTCCTTCGCAGAGGCTCACCACAGGAGTTCGTTCACTGACTGGCAGCCAGCGGCCATAGGCATGGATCAGCCCTGACCAGTTCTGTGTGGTGGGCCGTTTGAACAGGCCACGAACGGAACGAAGCAGGGGCACAGGGGTGGCCTGAAGGATGGTCAATTTACTTTCCCAGCTCTGAAGCTGGGATCAGCGCAGGCCATCGAGTGGAGCGTCGGAGAAAAATTGCACCAAGTCGCTGATGGAAGCTGCTTTTTCCACAATCACCATCAACTGGGGAATGTTCACAGCCATCTCCTCGGTTGGGTAGGCCTTGAGGAAGCTGATTGGGGTTAGGACGCCATCGTTGTCAGCTACTCCCAGTACCAGCGCTGCTTTGAGGCCANTGACGCCAGCTTGAGGTGCCTTCAGTGGGTGAACGATGGCGCTGGCACGTTCAAGAATCGCTTCGCCAATGCGCGTGTTCAGTAGCCGGCTGGTGAGGGTTACAGGCAGCGGCACTTGGGTTTTGAGCAGGCCGCGCACGGCTTCAGGATCCTGGTTGGTGAAACGCAGTAGATCCCCAAGCAGTCCCTTAGGAACTCCGGTTTCGACGAAGTTCTCCAATGAGCTCACCTTGAGGGTGCGCCTGAAGGCTCCACTGACNAAGACCACATTTTCCGTTGCCAGCACAGGAGGCAGATCAAACATGAACCCCGAGCCGGTTGTTTAGAGGAAATTTAGGCGGCCTGTTCCACTTGCACCTGCTGACGTATTTGCGGTTCTACCAACACATCGCGCACTAAGCGAACCATGCTGCGTTCAGCTAATCCGCGAGCTAGATCCACCCCCATCGCTCGCATCTCCGGCTGGTTCAGCAGGCGTGGCAGACGGCTGGTGATTAGACGAGGTTCAAAGCCGGGGAGTTTTTGCAAGATCCGCACCAATTCGCGGATCGGTTCCAGATCGAGAAGGGTGACGTTGTTGCGTTCTAAAGGCGGGCCTTTCAGGCCGGGTGGACGCAACCTCAGGGGCAGACGCCGGCCCAGTCCTTCAACAAAGCGCCAACCGGCGGCATCGACCTGATCAANGGCTGCGTTGACCAGTTGCTGACGCAGCAGGCCTCCTTTGGCTGAGAACAGGAAATCCAGGGTTTGATCCAACAGCAGCTCTAGATCAAGTTGCTGCTGCCTAGCGGCATTGAGTACAAGGTTTTCTAGACGGCTCCAGCGGAACTGGTCGCCATCAAAAAGCATCTCCCGCAGCGATTGACGTAGATCTGGATCGGCATCTTCTAGTAGGCGTCGGGCGAAATAGGGGTAAGCGGCTCCGAGGATCTTGAAGTTGCGGTCCACGCTTAGGGCAATGCCTTCCAGCGTCACCAGCGAGCGAATGATCAGGGCGTAATACGGCGGTACCCGGAAGGGGAAGCGATACATCACCCCCGATAGGTCATCGGTGACCAGCTTGAAGTCCATGCGGCTGACCCCGGCTTCGATTGCTTGTCCGAAAACCTCTTCGAAGGCCGGCACGATCGGTCTGAGGTCGACTTCCTCATCAAGGAAGCCCAGGGTGACGAAATCCTTGGAGAGGGAGTCGAAATTGCGGTTGACCAGGTGAACCACTGCCCGGATCAGTCCTGTTCGTGATGAGCGAGTCACCTCGCTCATCATGCCGAAATCGAGATAAGCCAGACGCCCATCGGCTAGTGCCAGCAAGTTGCCTGGATGGGGATCGGCGTGGAAGAACCCGTGTTCGAGCAGTTGCTGCAGGCTGCAGTTCACGCCCACATCCACAAGCTCATCAGGGTCGATGCCCATAGCTTTGACGGCATCGAGGCGGGTCAACTTCACCCCCTCGATCCATTCCATCGTCAGCACCCGGCGGCTGGTGAGTTCGCGGTGAATCTCTGGGACAGCAATTCGNGGGTTATGGCGGTGTAGTTCAGCAAAGCGCTCAGCGTTAGAGGCTTCGTTGAAGTAATCCATCTCCTCAAATACCCGTCGCCCAAGCTCATCGATCAGCGCCACCAAATCGCTNCGGATCAGTCCGATGTTGGCTTTGAGCCAGGCGGCGATATTNCGAACGATGTAGAGATCAAGGGTGATTTGCTCACGCAGTCCGGGGCGCTGCACTTTCACTGCGACAGTGCGGCCGTCCTTAAGCGTTCCGCGATATACCTGCCCGAGTGAAGCTGCGGAAATCGGCTCGGGTTCAAGGCTGCCGTAAAGCTCATTGACCGGAGCACCGAGGTCTTCGGTGATGCATTCGCGAGCCTGATCACTGGGGAAAGCGGGCAGCTGATCCTGAAGGCGGGCCAGTTCTTCAAGAAGGACCGGTGGAACGATGTCTGGCCGTGTTGAGAGAGCTTGACCGGCTTTGATGAAGGCAGGACCCAGATCCGCCAGCAGGTTGGCGGCTTCGCGGGCTCGGTTGCGGGAAATCTCGGGATTGCTCAGGCGGCCGCTGAGGCGATCAATGAGTACCCCCAGCAGCAGCAGGCCAATGGGAATCAGCGTTTCACGCAGTCGTTTCAGCAGCCGCAGCGGGTGACCGGCATAGATCCTTGTGATGGCAGCAGGGTCGTAGCTATTCAGCCCCGCCGCTTCAATGAAATCGCTGAACGCGGTCATGGCCGATCCGGGTGGAGGAGAACGCTGGGGTCACACCCTTTTAATTGATGTAAGAGCCGTTACGCTGCGCCCGCTTGCCAAGGGGCGGTGTGCTCAAGGGGCTCAGCATCCGCAATATCGCCCTGATCGATCACCAGGAGTTGGTGTTCGAGGCTGGTTTCACGGTCCTTACCGGTGAGACGGGAGCAGGGAAATCGATTCTGCTCGATTCGCTGGATGCAGTAACTGGTGGTGGGCTCCCCCAGCGGTTGCTGCGTGATGGTTGTGAGCGCGGTTCGATTGAGGCCAGCTTTTCCTGGACCCCAGCTTTGCGGGCTTGGTGNGCGGCCCAGGAGATCGCAGCTGACGATGAGGAAGAACTGCTGCTTAGTAGGGAACTGCGTCTTCAGCAGGGTCGTTACAGCAGTCGCAGTCGCCTAAACGGTGTAGTGCTTAACCGTGCGCTGCTCAGCGAGCTGCGCCCCCAGTTGTTGGATCTCACCGGCCAGGGGCAGACGCAACAGCTGGCACGTCCCGGTCAGCAGCGCCGCTGGCTTGATCAGTTTGGTGGTGAGGAGCATCTCCTNTGTTTAGAACCGGTGCGTCATGCCCAACGNCGATGGCGGCAGGCGGCGGCAGTNCTCCAACAGGCTCAGCGTGATCATGAGGCTCTCCTTCAGGATCATGAGGCCCGTCAGCAGCAGCTCGACGAGCTGGAGGCGGCAGTTCTCGATGATCCAGCTGAACGGCTGCAGCTTGAGCAGGAACAGGACCGGCTTTGCCATGGTGTCCGCCTGCAGCAGGGCTGCCAGGAATTACAGGGTCGGCTGCAGGAAGGCGCTGAAGACGCCCCCTCGGTTCTCGATCATTTGGCCGCTTGTGATCAGGAGCTGTCGGCGATGGCTGCCGTTGATGGATCGCTGCAATCCCTAATGCAGGAATGGCAGGACGCCCATGCGTCACTGCAGAACCTCTCCCGTCAGTTGGATCGTTATGCCGCTGCTTTGGAGGCAGATCCCGCTCACCTAGCCGCTTTGCAGGAGCGCATTGCCCAGCTCAAAGCGCTTGAGCGTCGTCATGGTCTTGATTTGGCAGGCCTGATTGAGCGCCGTGATGCGTTGCGTCAGGAACTGCAGCCTGGCGGAGCTAGTGGATTACTCCAGGATCTTCAGCAGGCTGAGCAACGCGCCAGGCAAGAGCGCGATGAGGTTTGTGCTCGCTTGTCGACGCTGCGGCAGCGAGCAGCTCGGGCTCTCGAGCATGAGCTGATGCAGGCTCTGCGGCCAATGGCCTTGCCTGTTGTGCGCTTTGAGGTTGATCTGCAGCCCTGCGAGCCCAGCGATGACGGTGCTGAGACTGTGCAGTTTCTTTTCTCTGCCAACCCTGGTCAGCCTTTGGCTCCCCTGAAGGAGGTGGCCTCTGGTGGTGAAATGAGCCGTTTCCTGCTGGCTCTCAAGACCTGCNTGGCTCAGGGCGATGAGGGGATCACCCTGCTCTTCGATGAGATCGACACAGGCGTCAGTGGAAGAGTGAGTGCTGCGATGGCCTCTCTGCTGAAGCGACTGGCGCTCCACCGTCAGGTGTTCTGCGTTACTCATCAGCCTGTCGTGGCTGCGGTTGCTGATCAGCACTTGCTGGTGCATAAGCAGGTGCAGGAGGGACGCACGATCTCCCAGGTCCAACAGCTTCAGAGCTTGCAGGACCGTCAGCGGGAGTTGGCGGAATTGGCAGGCGGTGACAGTGGGGAGGCCAGAGCCTTTGTGGCTCGTTTGCTTGAGCGTCGAACCGCCTGACGCCCTGGAGCGCNGCTAAGCTTTTGGGCCTTGTCTCAGCCCGATGGCCCCCGCGAAAGCCTCAGCTGGGAAGGCTCTCCAGGCCCTTAAAGGGGGCAGTCAGAGCGAAGTGATTCGGGTTCGCGGTGCCCGTCAGCACAATCTCAAAGACGTTGATATCACTCTTCCCCGCAACCAGTTGGTGGTATTCACCGGGGTGAGCGGTAGCGGTAAGAGTTCGCTGGCTTTCGANACGATTTTTGCTGAAGGTCAGCGCCGTTACGTCGAGAGTCTCTCCACTTACGCGCGTCAGTTTCTCGGTCAGGTGGACAAGCCTGATGTCGATGCCATTGAGGGTCTCTCACCGGCCATCTCAATTGATCAAAAATCCACCAGTCACAACCCCCGCTCCACGGTGGGAACGGTNACTGAAATTCAGGACTACCTGCGTTTGTTGTTCGGCCGCGCTGGTGAACCTCATTGTCCTAAGTGCGATCGCCCGATTCGGCCTCAGACCATCGATGAGATGGTGGATCAAATCCTCAAGTTGCCTGAGGGATGTCGTTATCAGCTGTTGGCNCCACTGGTGCGCGGCAAGAAGGGAACCCATAACAAGTTGCTGAGCAGCCTGGTGGCCGAAGGCTTTGCCCGGGTGCGGGTCGATAAGGAGGTCAGGGAGCTTTCCGACAACATCGAACTCGATAAGAATCAGTCCCANGACATCGAGGTGGTCGTGGATCGCCTTGTGGCCCGCGAAGGGATTCAGGAGCGCCTCACTGATTCTCTGCGCACTGCACTCAAGCGAGGAGATGGTCTTGCCCTCGTGGAGGTAGTCCCCAAGTCAGGTGAGGAGCTGCCTGACGGGGTTGAGCGCGAACGGCTCTATTCCGAAAACTTCGCCTGCCCGGAGCATGGTGCAGTGATTGAGGAACTTTCGCCGCGATTGTTCTCCTTCAACAGTCCTTATGGAGCCTGCCCTGATTGTCATGGCATTGGTTATTTGCGCAAGTTCACGGAACAGCGCGTGGTTCCCGATCCGACCTTGCCGGTCTATGCCGCCATTGCTCCTTGGAGTGACAAGGAAAGTAGCTATTACTTCTCACTGCTCTACAGCGTCGGTCAGGCCTTTGCTTTTGAGCTCAAGACTCCCTGGAAGGATCTAAGTCGCACTCAGCAGGAGGCGGTGCTTTACGGCACAGCGGAGCCGATCATGATCGAGGCTGACAGCCGCTACAACAAATCCAAGGGATACGAGCGCCGTTTTGAAGGGGTCCTGGCGATTCTTGAACGTCAGCTGCGGGATGCCGGTGGTGAGTCGGCCCGCCAGAAGCTCGAGAAATATCAGGAGTTGATGCCCTGTGAAACCTGTGGTGGGCAGCGTCTACGTCCGGAAGCCTTGGCGGTCCGCATTGGTCCCTACGGCATCACCGACCTGACAGCGGTGAGTGTTGGTGAATGTCTTGAGCGCATCGAAGCCCTGATGGGGGTCGGTAGCGATGGAGAGCCGTTGATGTCACCGCGTCAGATCAAGATCGCTGATCTGGTGCTGCGGGAGATCCGTATGCGTCTGCGTTTTCTGATCGACGTCGGCCTCGATTACCTCAGCCTTGATCGCCCGGCGATGACCCTCTCTGGTGGGGAAGCCCAGCGCATTCGTCTAGCCACCCAGATCGGTGCTGGCCTTACCGGTGTGCTCTACGTGCTCGATGAGCCGAGCATTGGCCTTCATCAGCGCGACAACGATCGTCTGCTGAACACCTTGCTCAGGTTGCGGGATCTGGGCAACACCTTGATTGTGGTGGAACACGACGAAGACACAATTCGCGCTGCCGACCACATCGTCGACATCGGTCCAGGAGCTGGTATTCACGGCGGCCATATCGTCGCTGAGGGCAGCCTTGCCGATCTCATGGCATCGGATCAGTCCCTCACCGGTGCCTATATGAGTGGCCGCCGTGCCATTCCCACTCCGGCGGTTCGACGTAGTGAAGGTACCCGCAAACTCACTCTGGTCGATTGTCATCGCAACAACCTCGATCACCTCACCATCGAGATTCCTTTGGGCCGGCTGGTGTCGGTTACTGGGGTTAGCGGCAGCGGCAAGAGCACCTTGGTGAATGAGCTGCTGCATCCGGCTCTTGAGCATCAACTGGGACATAAGGTCCCCTTCCCGGCCGGACTTGAGGAGCTGCGGGGTATCGGTGCTATCGACAAGGTCATCGTTATTGATCAGAGCCCGATCGGTCGCACTCCGCGTTCCAATCCAGCCACATATACCGGTGCCTTTGATCCGATCCGCCAGGTGTTCGCTGCCACTGTTGAAGCCAAGGCTCGTGGTTACCAGGTCGGTCAGTTCAGCTTCAACGTCAAGGGCGGTCGTTGTGAAGCCTGCAGCGGGCAGGGAGTGAACGTTATTGAGATGAATTTCCTGCCAGATGTCTATGTGCAGTGTGATGTTTGCAAGGGGGCTCGTTACAACCGTGAAACGCTGCAAGTGAAATACCGCGGTCACACGATCGCTGATGTTCTGCAGATGACGGTGGAGCAGGCCGCTGAAGTCTTTTCGGCTATTCCTCAGGCTGCTGATCGTTTACGCACCCTGGTGGATGTGGGACTGGGGTACGTGAAGCTGGGTCAGCCAGCCCCCACGCTTTCGGGGGGTGAAGCCCAGCGGGTCAAGCTTGCGACCGAGCTTTCACGCCGGGCCACCGGTAAGACCCTCTATCTGATTGATGAGCCCACCACGGGCTTGAGCTTCTATGACGTTCACAAGCTGATGGAGGTGATGCAGCGCCTGGTTGAAAAGGGCAACTCGATTCTTGTGATTGAGCACAATCTCGATGTGATCCGTTGCTCTGATTGGGTGATCGATTTGGGTCCTGAGGGTGGCAACCGTGGCGGACAGATCGTGGCCTGTGGCACCCCTGAGGATTTGGCTGCCCACCACACCAGCCATACCGGCCGTTATCTGCGTCAGGTCCTCGAGCAGCATCCCCCTGAAGTGGCGGCGGCCTGAGGGTCTTGATGGTTCATTTGCTGGTGCGACTTTTGGCCGCCTCGGCTTTGTTGCTGGTGGCATCCATGCCTGCCCGGTCTGTGGAATGGATTTATTTGCAGGGACCTTTAGGTTTCCAGCGTCTGAGTGTTCGCCTCAGTGAGTTGGCTTCTCCTGAGGCTCTCTGGGAAGGGGACAGCGATCTGGCCCAGCTCAACCGTGCCACTGACGGTCGTTATGCGCGCGCCTTAGAGAGTCTGCTGAGTTCACCGCTGCCGCTGCAGCAGGAGCTCGATAACCCAATGGTGCAGCAGTTGGAGTTGTTGCTCAAATCTCTGGTTCAGCCTCGATCAAATCCCTTGCCCGAGGCGGCCGTTGCCGCCAGCTCAACCACGCCATCTCTTCCGATGTTGCGTCGTCTCGCCTCAAGCGGTGAGCCAATCACCTTGATGAGCGTGCTCCAGGCCATGCCAGGCACGGAGCGCACCATTCGGCTTGATCAGGCACTGCCATTGCTGCGGCGAATGAGTGCTCAGCACGATGAGGTGGATCAACTCCTTGCCACCTTGGAGGCCATGCCTTCAGCGAACCAGCAGTCTCTGGCACCTGGCGCGTTGAAGGTTCAAAGGCGCACGTACCACTTAGCCGGTGGACTTGAGGTCACACTTGTGCGCCCTTTGGGTGTGCCGCGACTGCCGACCGTGGTGATTTCCCACGGCCTCTGGGATGCTCCTGAGAGTTTCCTGGGTTGGGCTGATCATCTGGCTTCCCATGGAGCCGTGGTGTTCTTGCCGCGCCACCGAGGCAGTGATATTGACCAGCAGGCCGCCATGCTTGCCGGCCTGGCGCCACCACCTGAGCCGCAAGAATTCCTGCGGCGACCCCTGGAGATCAAAGGGTTGCTTGATGCCCTTGAGGCGGGAGAGCTGCCTGGGGTTGCTGATGCGCCTGTGAGGAATGTGGTGCTGATCGGCCATTCCTGGGGTGCCACTACAGCTCTGCAGTTAGCGGGAGCCCGCAGTTTGCCTGCCCCGATTTGGCGGGCTTGTGAAGGTGTGGAGAACAGCAGCCGCAACCCGAGCTGGGTGCTGCAATGCAGCTTGGTTCAGGCGGCAACTGATCAGTCGCTGCGCGATGACCGCTTAAGCCGGGTGGTGGCGGTGAGTCCTCCCCAGGCCTTGGTGTTTGCTGCTGGCCTGCAGGATCTCAGTATTCCGGTTTTATTGGTTAGCGGCAGTCGCGATTTGGTCGTGCCAGCTCAGCCTGAGGCTGTTGAACCCTTTGGCGCCTACCCAGGAGATCGTCACCGTCTGGTCTTAGTTCAAGACGGTACCCACTTCAATCTGCCTTCCCCCGCTGGGGCCGATGGAGGTCCCTTGCGGGCGCTGTTTTTAGGTTGGGTACAGGAGCAGCCGATTTCAGGAGCCAGCGCGTTCAGCGATCCTTCAGGTTTGAGGTTGTTCAGCGTGCGGTGAACGCCAGAACTCACTGGTTCACCTGAACAGAAGCTGAAGAAATCATGTAAATCTAATTACAGATTTAGTTTTTGTTAGTAAACGAACAGCAGATTTCTTGTCAAGAATCGAAATTACGTGTACTGTTCATCAACGCGAGATAAGTACCTATGGGTTTATATGTCTTGCATTTGCATCTGCATGGCCTTTTAAGAGGTCATGATCTCGAATTAGGGCGCGATGCCGATACCGGAGGTCAGACCAATTATGTGCTTGAACTTGCCAAAGCCCTTGGCCAGCAAAGCGATGTCGACCGTTTAGAGGTCATCACCCGTTGTATTGAAGATCGCCGGGTGAGCGCTGACTATGCCGTCCACCGTGAGTCGCTCAGCTCCAAGGCCAGCATCCTGCGACTGCCCTTCGGGCCCCGTCGCTACATGCGCAAAGAGCTGCTCTGGCCCCATCTTGAGGAACTGGTGGATGCTCTGGTGTTGCATATCACCCGCCAGCAACGCCGCCCAGACTGGATCCATGCCCACTATGCCGATGCGGGCTGGGTGGGGGCCCAGGTGCAGCAGCGCCTCGGAATTCCTCTGGTGTTCACCGGCCACTCCCTAGGCCGAGAGAAGCAGCGTCGCCTTTTGGAAATTGGTCAGAACCCTGAGCAGGTCAACCAGCGCTATGCCATGGAGCGTCGTATTGGAGCGGAGGAGAACGCCTTAGCGGCCGCCAGCCTGGTGGTGACCAGCACGCGCCAGGAGGTTCGCGTCCAATACGACCGCTATCGCTATTTCCATCCCGATCTGGCGGAGGTGATCCCTCCCGGTGTTGACATCACTTGCTTCCAGCCGCATGGGACTGCTGAGGAAGACACGGTGATCTCGGGTCTGATGCAGCCCTTTCTGAGGCAACCGGATCGACCCTGTTTGCTGGCCCTCTCAAGGCCTGATCGCCGTAAGAACATCCCTGCGCTGATTGATGCTTTTGGCAGCAGCCCCTACCTGCGGGAGCACTGCAACTTGTTGTTGGTGCTGGGCAACCGCGATGGCTTCCACCAGTTGGAGCGCAGTCAGCGGGAGGAATGGCAGCATGTGATCGAGGCCATTGATCGCCAGAATCTCTACGGCAAGGTGGCCTACCCCAAGCACCACAGCCGCGACCAAGTGCCGGCCATTTATCGCTGGGCAGCTTCTCGACGCGGTGTTTTCGTCAATCCTGCTTTAACCGAGCCCTTCGGTCTCACCTTGCTCGAGTCGGCCGGCTGCGGCCTGCCGGTCGTCGCGACCAATGACGGTGGCCCCATCGATATCCTCGGTCGCTGTCGTAATGGTCTGCTGGTGGATGTCTCCAGCAGTGAATGTCTGCGGACCACTCTTGAGCAGGCCATGGCTGCGGATGCTCCCTGGGATCAGTGGCGGAAGCAGGGACTTGAGGCCGTCAGTGAGGCCTATAGCTGGCCTGCTCATGCAGCTCGTTATTTGCAGGTGGCTCGCCCCTTGTGTGCAGCTGCACTGCTGGAATCAGCCAACCTCAAGCCCAACAGCCGCCGCCGCAGCATCAGCGCGCCGGCGCGCCTCCGGCAAATCCCTGCCGCAGGCCAGGGCTACGCCCATTCGGCGCAGGGGCCGCGCTTCCGGCTTTCCAAATAGCAGCACGCTGCTCTCTTCAATGGCTAAGGCGTTCTCTACGCCTTTGAAGCTCACTGGGCTGCCCTGTTGATCAGCTCCAGCCAGGATGACTCGGCTGGCAGCAGCTCCAGTGGATTCAATTACAGGGATCGGCAGCCCCAGTACGGCTCGGAGATGCAGTTCAAATTCACTAAGGTTTTGACCCTTGAGGGTCACCAGGCCAGTGTCGTGGGGTCGTGGAGAGAGCTCCGAGAAGATCACCTCACCGGAGGCAATGAAGAACTCCACCCCGAAAATCCCGCATCCTCCAAGGGCATCAGTTACTTGACGCGCCATGCGCTCGGCTTCCAGAAGCTGGGCCTGTGCTAGCTCTGCCGGCTGCCAGCTGGTCTGGTAATCCCCCCGCTCCTGAATGTGGCCGATGGGCGGGCAGAACAGAGTCGGACCGTTTTGCTGTTTGACCGTCAGCAGTGTGATCTCCAGCTCGAAGTTGAGGAATTCTTCGGCGATCACCAGGCTGGCGTCTCCCCTTGCCTTTTCCGTAGCTGCTATCCAGGCCTGGGCAAGTTCCTCTGGGTTGGTGGCCACGCTCTGGCCTTTCCCCGAGGAACTCATCACCGGTTTAACCACCACCGGCCAACCCAGGGGGGCGGCCACTTCAGCCAGTTCTTCGGCGGAGCATGCATAGCCAAAGCGAGCGGTGCGTAGTCCCAGTTCGTTGGCGGCCAGATCCCGGATCCGGTCGCGGTTCATCGTGATCGCGGTGGCCCGGGCGGTTGGTATCACTGTGATGCCTTCCTGCTCGAGCTCTGCCAGTGCATCGACTGCGAGGGCCTCGATCTCGGGAATCACGATGGCCGGTTGATGTTCACGGATGACCCGTTTGAGTGCCTCTGCATCAGTCATCGGGATCACCACTGCCGCATCAGCCACCTGCATTGCCGGGGCACCGGCGTAGCGGTCCACAGCCACCACCCGACAACCCAGCCGCTGGGCGGCGATCGTCACTTCTTTGCCCAGTTCGCCGCTGCCAAGGAGCAGCAAGGTGGCGGGCAGAGTTGTTCTGTTCATGGGGCGAGTAAAAAGGGTGGAGCAGAGGCTGCTAGAGAGTCGTGTGGATCGATAAACCCATGCAGCTGTTTGCTTATGCCACGGTCGGGGATCCCGGCCCGATGCCCTTTGGGTTAGATCTAGCCGGACTTCAGAGCGGTGTGCTGGTCTACCTGGGCCTCTCAGGCCTGGTGTTCATGATCATTTGGATTGTCGGATACGTCCGGCGTTAATGACTAGCGCTACTGGTTTCCTCCAGCACCAGATCAAGCTGTCGTTCTGCTGATTCCTCACTGATGAAGCCGTAGGCCTTGAACAGAGCGCCATCGTCATGGGTAATGCGCTGTAAGCCTTGGATGCGTTCGACTCGAAAGCCCTCACTGGCCATGCGTCGCATGAGCTGGGCGGCTTCCTCAAAGCGTGAGGCCATGGCATCGAGGCTGGCGCAATCCTCGGTTAGTCCCTTTTCCTTCCAGGTGAAGTAAGGCAATTAATTCAGCAGGGTCCACTGGTTTAATTCTGTCCATCGTTGCCGCCGGCGTCAGGGGCGCAGTAGCACACCGATTAACACCAGTACAAGGGTGATGCTCCAGAAGCTCACGACCACTCGGCGTTCACTCCAACCCCCGAGCTCGAAGTGGTGATGTAGTGGCGCCATGCGGAATAGCCTGCGCCCCTGGCCATCAGGCCCTTTAGTGGCTTTGAACACCCAGACCTGCAGGATCACTGACATTGATTCGGCCAGCAGTAGACCCCCCATCACGAGCAGTGGCCAGAGGCTGTTGCTGAGTAGAGCGATGGCACTTAGGGCTGCCCCCATTGATAGGGAGCCTGTGTCGCCCATGAACACCCGGGCGGGATTGCAGTTGTGCAGAAGAAAGCCCAGCCATGCGCCCGCCAAAGCAGCGCAATAGCCGGCCAGAGCCGGATCGCCGCTGTTCCCGCGCAGCATTAGCTGGATGGCAAGGCCAAGAAATACCAGCGAGCCCACCCCAGCTGCCAGGCCATCAAGGCCGTCGGTGAGGTTGGTGGCATTGCTCTCGGCCATAAAGACGAACAGGCCAAGGGGCCAGATCAGCAGGCCCAGGGGAAGCATCAAGCCCAGTGGTAGGGCGATGCTCGAAGTGATGGCGCCATTGAGGGCGACCCAGAGTAGAAACAGCGTGGCCGTGAGGCCCTGCAGCAACAGCTTGCCGCGGGGGGTCAGCCCAGTGTTATGGCGTTTGGTGAGGCTGCGCCAGTCATCGACTCCCCCGATCACCATGAATCCCAGGGTCACCAATGTGATGGGCAGCAGNCGTGGATCAGACGGACTGATCAGGCTTCCGACCAATACACCGCAGGGCACGAGTAGCAGCCCGCCCATGGTGGGGGTGCCGGATTTGCTCTGGTGGGATTGGGGTCCTTCCTGTCGGATGACTTGGCCCATTTTCAGGGCTCTTAGCTGCGGAATCCCCAAGGCACAGACGGCCCAGCTCAATGACCCTGCCAGCAGTAGCGGTGCCGTCAGCTGCAGGGAAGACGCCCAGGCGTCCGTGAGCGCGCAGCTGATCAGCACAAGAAAGATCAGGGCTACGGCCCACTGCTGACCGCTGCCTGGAAATGTGGTTGAGGCCACCAGATTTCAGGCCGTGGGCGCGGGGACCTTAGGTCAGCTACAGCTGCTCTGCCTGGCTCAGTCCTCCCAGTTTTGCTCTTGGTTCTCGTCTTGCTGGGAATAATCTTCCTTCTCGCCCATCAGCGCAGAGAGCTCTTCCTCTTCCACCGTGGCTAANTCGGTGTTGCCCGTTTCTTCATCAGCTACNAGGCGGCCGCTGCTCTCCAGCCAGCTCAGCAGGTCTGGCTCGTCCCGCAGNGGCAGNACTGGGGCGTTATCACTGCGGTTGTAGCGGGTGAGTGAAGGGTTGAAACTATCTAGGGTNCTCAGCATCCGTTCTCTCTTGCCGGCATGGACAATCCACAACCATAGCTGATGTTGCCCAAGTCAATGCAACTGTTGTTGGCCTGGGGGGGTGCGCTGCTGGGCGCAGCCTTGCTGCATCTGGCTGGAGCCCACTACGCCCCTCTGCACGAGAGCTCATTGTTGGCTTTGACCTTGGTGCTTTCCCCTCCACTTTTTATGGGGCTTTGGATTGCCTGGCGCTGGAACCAGTGGCGCNCGGCATCGGACAATCCTCAGAGCTGATTGCGGAAGCGCTTCATGGCTCGGGCGAAGAAGGTGGTTCTGGCTTACTCCGGCGGGGTGGACACCAGTGTCTGTATTCCCTATCTGCGCGAGGAGTGGGGCGTTGAGGAGGTCATCACGTTTGCGGCTGATCTTGGTCAGGGTGATGAGCTCGAGCCGATCCGTCAGAAAGCCCTAGATGCTGGCGCCAGCCAGTCAATCGTCGGTGATTTGATCGAGCCCTTCATCAATGAGTTCGCCTTTCCGGCGATTCGTGCCAATGCCCTTTATGAGGGGCGCTATCCCCTCAGTACCGCGNTGGCCCGTCCGCTCATTGCCCGGCGCTTGGTGGAGATCGCCCGTGAAGTGGGCGCTGATGCTGTCGCCCACGGATGCACTGGCAAAGGCAACGATCAGGTGCGTTTTGATGTTGCCATCGGTGCCTTGGCGCCTGAGCTCAAGGTGCTCACACCGGCTCGGGAGTGGGGTATGAGCCGTGAGGAGACCATTGCCTACGGCGAGCGTTTCGGGGTGCCGGCTCCGGTGAGCAAGCGCTCTCCCTATTCCATTGATCTCAATTTGCTGGGCCGCTCTATTGAGGCGGGCACCCTCGAGGACCCTGATGTGGAGCCCCCTGAGGAGGTCTTCGCCATGACCTGCTCGATCGCTGACGCTCCTGCTGAATCGGAACTGATCACGATCGGTTTCAAGCAGGGCTTTCCTGTGAGTATTAACGGTCAATCCCTAGATCCGGTCAGTTTGATCCGCGAGGCCAACCGCCTGGCTGGCAGCCATGGTTTCGGTCGCCTCGACATGATTGAAAACCGGGTTGTTGGTATCAAAAGTCGCGAGATTTACGAAACCCCTGGGCTGCTTCTGTTGATTCAGGCCCACCAAGAACTTGAGAGTCTCACCCTGGCAGCTGATGTGCTGCGCACCAAGNGGCAACTAGAGATGCAATGGGCCGATCTGGTCTACCAGGGACTTTGGTTCGGTCCGCTTAAGGATGCCCTCGATGGCTTCATCGAACGGACCCAGCGCACGGTGAATGGCAGNGTGCGCATCAAGTTGCATCGGGGTAACGCCACAGTTGTTGGACGCAGCAGCGTTGACAGCNTGTACGAACCAGATATGGCCACCTATGGCTCAGAGGATCAATTTGATCACCGTGCTGCCGAGGGCTTTATCTATGTCTGGGGTCTTCCCACTCGGCTGTGGGCCGCGGCGAGGCGTCAGGACGGCCACCGCGGATAAGTCTCAGTAGCGGCGGCAAGCTTTCGGGATCCNGCTCTGAGGACGTGTAGGCATCGTCCTCTTCCCGTTGCGGGAATCGCAGTCGCACTTCTCCAGGGGCAGGCAGCAGCCGTTCCACCTGGAGGCGCAAGCGGTTGTTTTCTTCCATCAGCAGCTGCTGACTTTCCAGCAGCGGTTGCAGACGCTGCGAGAACTTGCGCTCAAAGATCCCTGGTAGGTCAGCCAGCAGGGCCTCCAGTTCTGCAACCTTGGCTTCATTTTGCTCGCGCTCGAGTTCGAGCCTGGCCGATGAGGCCTGCTGCTCAAGTTCCTCAAGCCAGTGGGGCAGGGGTTCCCGTTCCACTGACTGCTCCGCCTGCATGGGCTCCGCGCCGCTCCTGGCGGGACCCTATCGGTCGTAACCGGTCCCAGCAAGGCGGGACAGCTGGTTGGGCGTCAGTCCTGGTTCTGGGTGGGNGCGGGCTGCTCTTCCTTCTTGGGTTGCTGCTCCTGTTGCCCCTGTCGGGCGGTGGTGTCAGCTGTGGTGATTGGGCTTGTGCTGCGNCCCAGGGAGCTGTGCTGACCTTCGTATTTGACTGTCAGATAGCGAATCACGTCTTCACTTAGACGCATGGCTTTCTCAAGCGGACCAACCTGCTTGCCGTCGCCGCTGTAGTTCAGTTGGACGTAGACGCCCTCACGGTGCTTACCAATCAGATAAGCGAGCCGTCGCTTGCCGCGCAGCTGGCTGTCGATGATCTCGCCGCCGGATTCGACTACCAGGTCCCGGTATTTGTTGGCGTGAGATTCAACTTCCTCCTCGGCGATGTCAGGCCGGAGGATGTACATCGTTTCGTAGTTGGGCGTCGCGCTCATGCTGCCTGTGGGGTGAACCCGGACCTTCTTGATGGATCCGGAGGCTGAATTCGATTTTTAGTCGAATCATTAACCTTAACCCTTGGGCNTCCTCAAAGCTGCATCCGAACTGCTTCTGAAAGGCTGGGCAGATCCGGCTCNCGACCACGGCTGCACTCCACCACCGCATACAGCAGGAGCACCAGGGCGCCAATGAAGACGGTGTTGTTCAGTGTGCGGATCATCAGGCTGTTCCCCAGGGGACTCAGCAGGACGTTGAAGGCCAGCGCCAGCACTACCAGCAGGATGTCCAGCAGGATCGCCTGCAGCACGTTGAAGCGCAGGTAGTAAGGCACCTGGGGATTGCGCACCACCACNAGAAACAACACCAGGAACAGCAGAAACCCTCCAAAGGGAATCGCTCGCTGCAGCAGCAGGACCGGTGCGGCCGGCAGGGCGAGATAGGAGACCCAGGGAAAGAGCGCATAGATTTCTCGCCCGAACCCGAGGGCGTCAGACCAGGGCAGCAGGTAGGCCAGCAGCCCAAGCAGTCGCTGCCAGAGAGGGGTCTCAGCCATGGGCTCAGCTCAATCGTTTCAAAGGCTAGGGCTGGCGGGCGTCCAACCAGGCGTTTGCGGCATTGCGCATCACCTCAACGGGTACTGCCTCAAGCTCCGTCCAGAGCTTGAGGGCGGCAGCCCCNTGCTGGACCAGCATCTCGAGCCCGTCGATGGTTTGCAGGTTCCGCTTTGCTGCCAGCTGCAGTAGCAGGGTGGGCCGTGGCGTGTAGACCACGTCATAAACCACTGCGTCTGAGGGCAACTGCGCCAGCTGAGGGGAGNTGAGGGGGGTCTGATCTTTCAGTTCCGCCATTCCCAGTGGCGTGCCGTTCACGACAAGATTGCTTGAGGCGAGATAAGGCTCTATGGGTTCATCTGCGCTGCTCAGCTCCAGTGCTGGAGCCCAGTCCGCCACATCAGCTGCCAGGGCTTCGAGCTTGCTGCGGTTGCGTCCCCGCAGCACTACTCGGCTTACACCCAGCTCGCAGCAGCCCCGCAGTACCGCTCTGACGACACCACCGCTGCCNAGTACCAGGGCGCTCCCACCGGGATTCACTNGCCCCTGNAGTGGNGTNAGAAATCCCATCACATCGGTGTTGGTTCCTCTCCANCCNCCGTGGTCATCAGGTACTAAACAATTGACGGCGCCGACGGCCCTGGCCAGCCCATCAATGNAGCTGAGTAGAGGCTGAACTCGTTCCTTGTGGGGGATCGTGATGCTGAGACCGCGGCATCCGATCGCTGCCAGGCCACCGATGGCCTGCTCTAGGCGCTCGGGTGCCACTTCCAGACCCATGTAGCGCCAGTTCAGCCCCAGTTCTGCCAGAGCGGCGTTGTGCATCAGCGGTGATAGGGAGTGGTGGATGGGCTGGCCAATCACCGCCAGCAGGCGGGTGCTGGCATCGATCGGTGGCTGAACAGCTCGGTTCATGGGGCGGATGGGGCGGTTGGTTGTTCGGGAACCACCCCTCGTCGGGATGGTGGGCTGCTGACGAAGATGCAANCAGTTCGAGCGGTCCAACAGGGAGTTTTTATGGGCAAGGTTGTCGGTATTGATCTCGGTACAACTAACAGCTGCGTATCAGTCATGGAGGGCGGCAAGCCCACTGTGATTGCCAACGCAGAAGGGTTCCGCACCACACCGTCGGTGGTGGCCTACACCAAGAACCAGGACCAGCTGGTTGGGCAGATCGCCAAGCGCCAGGCGGTGATGAACCCCGACAACACCTTTTACTCCGTGAAGCGCTTCATTGGTCGACGCGTTGATGAGGTCAACGAGGAATCCAAGGAGGTCAGTTACGGCGTCGAGAAAGCTGGCTCCAACGTCAAGGTGAAGTGTCCCGTTCTCGACAAGCAGTTCGCCCCCGAGGAGGTCTCCGCCCAGGTGCTGCGCAAGTTGGCGGAGGATGCCGGTAAGTATCTCGGAGAAAATGTCACCCAGGCGGTGATTACCGTCCCCGCGTATTTCAACGATTCTCAGCGTCAGGCCACCAAGGATGCCGGCAAGATCGCCGGCCTTGAGGTGCTGCGCATCATCAACGAGCCCACTGCAGCAGCCCTGGCTTACGGGTTGGATAAAAAGAGTAATGAGCGCATCTTGGTCTTCGACCTAGGCGGCGGCACCTTTGATGTCTCTGTGCTTGAGGTGGGTGATGGTGTGTTTGAGGTTCTCTCTACTTCTGGTGACACCCACCTCGGTGGTGATGATTTTGACAAGGTGATTGTTGATCACCTTGCTGACAGTTTTAAGGCCAACGAAGGCATTGATCTGCGTCAGGACAAGCAGGCTCTCCAGCGCCTGACAGAGGCTGCTGAGAAGGCCAAGATTGAGCTTTCAAGTGCCACTCAAAGTGAGATCAACCTGCCGTTCATTACGGCTACTCCTGAAGGTCCCAAGCACTTAGATCTGACGCTGACACGTGCCAAGTTTGAGGAGTTGGCTTCCCGACTGATCGACCGCTGCAAGGTGCCTGTTGAGCAGGCCCTCAAGGACGCCAAGCTTTCCTCCGGTGAGCTTGATGAGATCGTCATGGTGGGTGGTTCCACCCGCATTCCTGCGGTCAAAGAGCTGGTAAAGCGCGTTACCAGCAAGGATCCCAACCAGACCGTCAACCCTGATGAAGTGGTCGCGGTCGGAGCCGCCATCCAGGGTGGTGTGCTGGCTGGTGAGGTCAAGGACATTCTGTTGCTGGATGTCACTCCCTTGTCCCTTGGCGTAGAAACCCTCGGTGGGGTGATGACCAAGATGATCAATCGCAACACCACGGTTCCTACAAAGAAATCCGAGACCTATTCCACCGCCGTGGACGGTCAGACCAACGTCGAGATCCATGTGCTCCAGGGCGAGCGTGAGATGGCATCTGACAACAAGAGTCTCGGTACTTTCCGCCTCGATGGCATTCCCCCGGCTCCCCGCGGCGTGCCTCAGATCGAGGTGACGTTCGACATCGATGCCAACGGCATCTTGAGCGTCACGGCGAAGGACAAGGGAAGTGGCAAGGAGCAGACCATCTCCATCACTGGTGCCTCCACCCTGAGCGATGACGAGGTCGACAAGATGGTTAAGGATGCGGAGGTAAACGCCTCGGTAGATAAGGAGAAGCGCGACCGGATTGATCTNAANAACCAGTCNGAAACCCTNGTTTATCANGCCGAGAAGCAGATCAGTGAANTGGGTGACAAGGTCTCCGCTGATGACAAGAGCAAGGTGGAGGGCTTCACCACCCAGCTCAAGGANGCGCTTGAGAAGGAGGATTACGACACCATGAAGACCGTTCAGGAGCAGNTGCAGCAGGCGCTCTACGCCGCTGGAGCTTCTGTNTATCAGCAGGGTGCNGAAGGTGCTCCTNAAGCCGCTGCTNCCAGTGGNAATGGTGCCTCTGCTGATTCGGGCTCTGCTTCTGGTGAGGACGTCATCGACGCTGAGTTCACGGAAAGTAAATGAGTTGAAGCCTGATGAGCTGATGGCCCCCGGTGTCCAAGGTCGCCGGGGGCTTTTTTATGCTGAACAACAATCGTTGAGCCAATCTGAATTGTGCTGCGTTGATGATTTAGATCCTTAGGCTGAATGATCAGCATTTTTATGCCGTGAACGACACAGCTCGTCAATTTCTAATTCCTAAAGCATGTCCTGTTGAGCTGGTGCGCATAGGCGGTTCAGGTGATGGAGCTTATTTGCTGCCTGATGATCTTGATGGTGTAAGTGCCTGCTTCTCTCCAGGAGTCGATAATTTCAAATGGTTTGAAGACGAGCTTTGCGAGCGTTGGGCAATGCAGTGCCATCTTTGTGATTTCTCAAGTGATCTCGAGAAGTTTGCTACTCCATTGATATCAGGTCTNCAGACCTTNGAGAAGAAATGGCTGGATGTGACGAATGCTCCTGATNCTATTTCTCTGCCGGAGTGGGTTCAACAGCGCGCGCCTGAGTCAGATTCAGATCTGATTATGCAGATGGATATTGAAGGGGCAGAGTACCCCAATCTTCTTGCAGCTGATCGGAAGCTTTTGCAGCGCTTTCGGGTCATCGTTGTTGAGCTTCATGGTCTNCAGGCTTTNATTGAGGGAGGTGATTTAAAGCAGCACATTGAGAATCTTCTGCTCAAGTTGGATGATACCCATGTGTGTGTGCATGCCCACCCCAATAATTGCTGTGGTCAGGTTATAGATCCTGAAACTGGTCTCAATCTTCCCAGGGTGATTGAACTTACTTTGCTGCGAAAGGACCGCTTCCAGGGTGATTCCTCTGGTTGGTTGCAACCTCAGTTGCCCCATCCACTGGATGTGGATTTCAATGTGCCTCACAACGCTCCTCTGCATTTGAATTTGCAGTGGCTTATCGGGCGTGAGCAGTCACTACAGTCTCAGAAAAAGGTGCTTGAGGACCGGTTGGTTTACGCCTCCTACCTCATGAAAACCCAGGCAAAGGAACGTGATCAGCTTTTGATGATCAANCGCATGGCTCACCAAAAGCTTGTGCTGCATACCCGAGCTGCTTGGTCATCTAATCCTCCAAATGATTTCAGCGCTGAAGCACTGGATCAATTGGATCTCGCCAACGGCAAGCCATTTTCGCTTAGTAGCTCAGCAGACCCGCAGCTTTCTCAGGGTCGGGTTTGCCGGAGTGAAGACTATTTCTTTGCCACCAAAGTTCTCCCGCATCAAAGCATCACTATTGATTTGGAGGTTCAACATACTTTGGCTTGGTTGGTCATTTTCAATCGCCGTGATGCGCATCAGAGTTCAGCGCAGCTTCTTTATTGGGGTAGTCATGATGGACCAGAGCTGCGTGTNGATGAATTGTTACCTGTTGATCAGCCCGATAGTTTCACTGCTCCNGGTGGTGAAGCGTCAGTGACACCATTATTTGGCGCACGCGGNCGATATTTCACGGTTTATTCACCGCTAAAAGCTGCACTTCACTTCGCTGAACTGCGCCTACTGAAAGATGTTGTCTCATATCAGATGTGATGCATGTTGTGTATCACNCACNTTGCCTAGATCATCGGGATTGTTGTCGCTTGGACTTCCTTTTGTGGTCACTTCATTGATCTTCGCGCCCTGGTCTCGTTGTCGGGGAGAGGAGTGTATTCAANCCTTGATTGNATTGGCTTGAGTTTGTCGCTTGTGCCTTCTTTGCAGCACAGGATCCATCTGAAGGTGACNATTNGATAGCCCTTGNCNGNNTTGCGGTTTTTTCTTCCGGTCAGCTCAGGGATTAGATCGAANNAGGCGAGAGCTTCGCTCTTCGTTCAGTTGGGGTTTAANCAGCATCNTGTTGGCCATTTTGACTCTTTNAGGTCTTTAAAAGAGCTNGNTGAACCAGNGGGTCTANATCGCAGNCGGGAAGTNAGCTCAGGTACTGGTGAGGATCCAGATCTCGCGAGGACTCTGNGGATTNTNTTGAAGAAGAAGGTCCCCGTGCGGAGNAATGCCCTTCATCAGAGGGCTCAGGTTGAATTAATTGCTGTGATCTGATCTGCAGCCCAGGCAGCACTGGCTGGGCCCAGAAGGATGCCGTTTCTGTAGTGGCCGCTCACCAACAGCAGCCCAGGCAATGGTTGCTCAAGCAGTGGTGCCGGTCGGCCCTGTGGCCGTGCACGCGCTCCCTGCCAGCTTTGGATAACTTCCGCTTGCTGCAACCAGAGCGGAGCATCGCCCTGCAGCATCCGCAGATTCTCGAGGGCATTGCTGGCCGCAACGGCGCCAGGTTCAACGGTGGCTCCCAGCCAGATCCTGCCATCTGGGCGGGGTACCAGGTTCATCCCTCGCCACACCAGGGCGCTCTGCCAGTTGCTCAGCTCCATTGTCAGTTGCAGCTCCAGTGCCTGGCCGCTCACCGGCTCCATCGGCCAATCAAGCCCCAGTCCTTTGAGCAACATCTGGCTCTCAAGCCCAGCGCAGAGCACCACCCAGTTGCAAAGAAGCTCTTCTCCATGAATGAGCTTCAGGGTCCAGCCCTCGTTTGTTTGATTAAGGCTTTGTACCTCTGTGTGATGTCGCTGCAGCCCCTTTGCCAAAGCTGAGTCCTGCAGTGCCTGCATCCAGATGATGGGATCAAGCTGGCCGTCGCGGCCNGACCAAAGCCCCCCTGATGCTTCTCCCGGCAAGGGCGGCAGTCGTTGCTGCTGCACCAGCTCGTNTAATGCCTCGGCGTTGATTAATTCCACCTGGGCCCCATTTGGCTGGGGCAACGCGGCCAGCCCTCGGAGCCGCTCTAATTCCTCGTTGCATGCTGCAAGTAGGAGCAGCCCTCGATTCACTGGAGCTGAACGACTCTCGTGTTGAAGTGTCTCCTGCCACTGATTCAGCAGTTGCAGTGAGTGTTGNCGCAGTCTCCAGCCGCGGCCGCTGCGCCGCTGGAAGACATCTGCCATCAGCACTCCGAGGGCAGCGGCGCTGCCAGTGCGGCTGCCTGGTCTGGCTACCTGGGCGGGTCCAATCAGGCTGACATCAAGTCCCTGGCGAGTGAGCAGCCATGCGGTGCAGCTTCCGGCAAAGCCCGCACCGATGACGGCAACCCGCGAGGACTGTCTCAGTTCAGTGCAGCGCTGGGGATCACCTCGGCGTAGGAGCCGAAGCCGCTGGCCACCTTGATGTATTCCTTGCTCAGGCGTGCTCCGTCCTGAAGACGGGCTGCTTCATCGAGTTCCGCTAGAGCAGTCTTGAGTTCGGTAGCGAGCTTGTTGGCTTCCCGACGATCCGCCGGCAGCAGGCGCTGATTGATGTAAAGCATCTCGCGGCCGAGATCCTGCATCGGGCCGTGCAGCATGTTGCGGGTGAAGATCCAGTCCTTTTCGTTCACCAGGGTNGCCAGCTCAGGCAGGCGGGATTTGGCTTCCATGAAGCCCTCGGCCTGACGGCGGATCACCGCCATGTCCTCGGGGCTGATGGTNTTGGATTTGATGTTTTTTGCTTCAGCAGTTGAAACCACCAGGCCGAAACAGACCACCAAGGCCAGCGCCAGGGTGGCGAGGCGACGCAACACAGAGGCCAGAGCGGACAACATCTGAGGAGGGTAAGGGTGGTCGGGATTTTACGGGCTGTAGTGGCCTGCCCGGCTTGCGGCAGCATCGGGCGTAACAGCTTGCAGGCCTTGGCTGCTTCTTTCGATCCGGCCCGCACCTATGACGCTCTGGTCGTGGGGAGTGGTGCCACCGGAGCGGTGGCGGCTCAGACCCTTGCTGAGCAGGGGCTGCAGGTGCTCGTACTTGAAGCCGGTCCTGCCTTGAGTGTCCGCCGCGCCCTGGGCTCTGAGCCGCGCAACATGCTCAGACGCCTGCAGCATCTCAGTGCCGGCAGGCACAGCCGCCAGTGCCAGCACCCGGGTTACTGGAAGAACAACCCGGATCTGTTTGCTGACGAGGGTCGAAATCCTTACAGCACGCCGGCTGATCAGCCTTTCCTCTGGATTCGAGGTCGTCAGGTGGGTGGCCGCAGCCTCACTTGGGGCGGGATCACCCTGCGCCTGTCTGATCGTGAATTTGAGCAGGGCTGGCCGATTCGGCACAGCGATCTTGATCCCCACTACAGCGCCCTGGAACGTCAGTTCGCTGTCTGGGGTCAACGCGATGGGCTGAAGTTGCTACCTGATGGTGATTATCAGCCGCCGGCACCATTAACTCCGGGGGAGCAGCAATTGGCTCGCAGCTGCCGGCAGCTTGACCTGCCATTTATCCCCTCGCGGGGGTTCCCGCGGCATTGCCCCGCGCGTGATGGTGCCTGGCCCCGTTTCAGTGCCCAGGGTGGTGCTCTGGCCAAAGCCATCGCTACCGGTCGGGTGGCCGTGCGTAGTGATGCGATTGCTATTCAGCTGTTGCTGAACGCGGCACAGGACCGCTGTGAAGGGGTGTTGTTTCTCGATACCGGAAGCGGTGAGTTGCATCGGGTCAGAGCTCAGTTGGTGATGCTCTGTGCNTCCACGATTGANAGCTTGCGTCTGCTGCTGCTCTCCCGTGAAGATCNGATCAGTGGCGGATTGATCGATCCGGCTGGGCTGATGGGTCGCGGGTTGATGGATCACCTCTCAGTCGCGCGGTTCTTCCACCTGCCGCAGCAGCAGGCTGCACCGGCCGGCACCGGCCTCTCTGGCGCTGAAAGCAGCTTTATTCCCAATACGGGCAACGAGGGATATGGACTCTGGTGCGGTGTACAGCGTTTTGATGTGCCATCACCCCTGCGCCGCGATCCAGCTGCCGCGCTGGGTTTCTTGATTGGCCACGGAGAGGTGGCCCGTGAGCCACATAACCGGGTGGAACTCGATTCGGAGCTGCGCGATGCCTGGGGCGTGCCCGCACCCTGGATTGCTCAGCAACGCTCTGTGGCTGATCAGGGTATGGCCAGGCACATGGAGAACCGCATCGCTGCGGTGGTGGGGCAGGCCGGCGGTCATGTGGCTCCGGTGGAGGATCTGCTGCGCATGCCCCTTGTGGAGCCNTTGGTGCGCCGTTCAGTGGCTGGTTCCCAGGAGCTCACACCACCTGGTTATTACGTGCATGAACTGGGTGGTGCTCCGATGGGGGACGATCCGGGCGGGTCTGTGGTGGATCGCTGGAACCGTCTCCATACCTGTTCCAATCTCTTGGTCACTGATGGAGCCTGCTGGGCTTCGGCTGGCTGGCAGAGCCCAACGCTTACATCGATGGCGCTGACAAGGCGAGCGGCGCTGCAGGCTGCAGCAGTGCGCTGATTGGTNTCAGAAGCTCCGCCTCCTCATCAGGGGTGATCACCTGCAGTAAGTCGATGGGAAGAGGCCTTAACCGCNTATCAATGAATTCTGTAGTCCACCGNCGTCCGTCGTCTTCGACGATGTCATTGNTGAGTTTGNTCTTCTTTGGGTCTATTGGTCAGTGCACCAGCCAGCGGCCACCCCATCCCAGTGCTACTGCCACGGTGGAAAGCTGCCAGAGTCGCTGGGATTCGCCGTAGAGCAGTCGCCGACTCAGCACCAATGTGCTCAGTAAGCCCGCCAGCACGGCGGTGCTCTGGCAGAACTCCACAACGTGTGGATCGGCACTCCAGCCAGGCTGGCCTGGGCCAAGGCCGACTTGCAGCACTAATCCTGCCTCGGTCATGCCGACCGGGAGATGTCTGGCCAGCAGAAGCCCAAGGAGCAGAGGCAGCAGGCTGTACAGCCCCCGCTGCCACAGTTCTGGTTTGAGCCAGCGCCGTAGAGGCCAGGCGATCAGTGCTGGCAGAGCCAGTTCTGCCGTAGCAATCGCCACCTGAATGGCTCCCGGTAGGCCCTCCAGGGCAGGACGACCGTGATGAAGCACCAGGCCTCCTGCGAGTACCAGGATCAGCAGCGGTTCCCCGCGGGGAACTTGCATCGCAACCTGCAGATCCGCTGCAGGGGGTCGCAAGGACAGCTGCACCGAGCGATGGGGGCAGGCTTGTACGCATGTCAGGCACAGCACGCAATTGCGGTTGTCATCGAGATGTGCAGGGTGCGTTCCCAGCGGGCAGCCTCTTGTTGCCAGCCCTTCCCCATCGGCTGGTCCTCCTTTGAAGCAGGCATAGGAACTGCAGCTACCGCTGCAGGTGCCGGCCTGGGCGCGGAGTTCAAGGATTGAAAGTTTCGCGAACAGACCGTTCATGCCACCGATCGGGCAGAGGTACCGACACCAGAACCGTTTCTCGAACAGCAGCGAACTCAGCACTGCTCCTGCTGTGATCAACAGCAACAGACAGCTGCTGAGCCAAGCGGTGGTTTCAAGGTGGGACAGCTCCTCCCACAGCAGGATGGCGGCAAAGCCCCATGCCAGAAGCGGTGAGGCCCAACGATCGTGGTCGCCGCGGGGCCAGCGGCGCGGCTGCCAGCCCAGCTTTCTAGCCATTCGCTGGCTGATCTCGCCCCAGACCATGAAGGGGCAGAAGGAACACCAAAGCCGCCCGACCAATGGATATCCCAGCAGGATCAGGGGCCACCACCAGGCCCAGAACAGGTTGAGAGCTGGGTTGGTCTGGCGTTCCTGCGGTCCAAGCCACAACCACAGGTTCACTGCGACGAACACCCAACTCACTAGGCCAAATAGCAGTGCGTTCCAAAGCCAGGGCGAGCGCATCTGCAGGCGCAGGTCCGGGCGCCAGCGCCAGAGCTCGAAGCGTCTTGGTTTTGAAGGCGAATCGGTCCAGAAGACATCCTCTGGCAGCTCCTGGGGCAACGGCCCTTGAGCCAACCGCCTTGCCTGCTGCAACGCTCGGTAGATGATTTGCTCCAGTTCCCGCAGATTGTTGGGAAAGTCGTAGCGCTGTAGCTGTTTGACGATGCCTGGCGCCAGGGTCGGTGCCAGGCTCCAGCCCTGTTTGCGCGATTCCTGTCGCACCCCGTATCGCAGCCATTCCCCCAGGTCCTGACGGCGGACCCTCAAGGGCGGTACGCGGATCACGCGGCAGCTCTGGTTAAGCGTTCCGATCTGGCTTTCGCTTGTGATGATTAAGCGCCCTGGGTGCTGCAGGGCCAGCTCCACCAGGCGAGATTCCAGGTTTTTGGGGGCTTTGTCGAGCTTGTCAAGCAGCACCGTGCTGTCACCGATGCAGTCCAGCAGCGTTGATTCATTTTTTCCGGAGCTGCCCCAGAGGTCGCTGCCATCGGCATGTAGCAGAGCTGCGTCAATGCGCACCATCGGCCGCCTGCGATCGCTCGAACCGAAGTGGATCAGGGCAGCGAGGTTGTCCTTTTCAAGTCCGGGTTCGCCGATGATCAGCACGGGTTTGCGGTCGGTGTCGGCCGCGGCTTCCCGAATCGCATCGCGTAGAGATCGGGCATAACGACTGCTGCCCACCACA
>NHBY01000007.1 GCA_002168155.1 Synechococcus sp. TMED19
GAAGATGCAGCAAGAGGAGAGCCTCAAGCAGCAGGTGCTGGCGGCCTCCACAGCCGATGACGTGGCCCGCATCGCCTTTGGCCTGGGCTTTGAGTTTTCAGGTGATGAGCTGCTGCGCTTTTCAGGCCAAAAGGTGGGCCGGGTGACCGTGTCCAAACAGGAGCACCCAGGGGAATATCACTAAAAGTCCTAGACATCAGCACATCACAATTGGGTAGAGATTGCATAAACGCCGGATTTGATCCCTGATCCCAAGGGCAACCTCAACGGCCGGGGTGCACTTCGCACACAGCTTCAACGGCTATGAGTACGCCGATTCCTTGGTGGCCTGCGCCGCCCTCGCCAATGGAGGCAGCGCCAGCAGCCTCAGCGAACTGCGCTGTGCCCTCTTCTTTGAAGCCAGGCGCGACCGCCACTCAGGCGGCTACACCGACGTGACACCAACCGTCAGAGACCTGCTGCGCAGGATCAAAGCCAAAGTGGGACACCAAGAACTGGTGTGATCCATATCTCAGACGCTGCGAATCAGTGTCCTAATCAGTTATCAGGATCGGAAGAATATATTCATCAGTCATGAACACTGACAAGGCCAAAAAAATCTCAGACTGCTAAGCCGCAGGCCGAGATTGAATCAAAGAAAGCAAATAAAACCTCCAATTAACTTTTTATAGTCGGATAATCACATAATCAGCTTTTGGACGTGGTGTGTGAATCGCCTATTTTCAGATCTTTGCTCAGGGTCAATTACTAATCATTCAACGATGACCTTGCCAACCATGCCGGCACCAGCATGGGGCTCGCAGTAGAAGTCATAGGTTCCAGCTGCCTCGAAGGTTTCCTCCCAGCTATCACCAGTATTAAAGGCCAGATCGGGGTGGCTCAATTCCGCGTGGTCTTTAAAAATGACGTTATGAGGAGGGATCTTGTTGTTGACAAATTTGACTGAATCACCGGGGTGAATAGTCACGTTCTGCGGTTGAAAGGCCAGCAGGCCTGCGTCAGTACCCAGTTTAATCTCTACTGTGTCGGCATAGGCCGGACTGACCTGCAGGCAGAACGCAATGACGCAAGCCAAAGCAATTGCTGTGATGTATCGAATGAATGGCATGACCGTAAAGCAATTCAAAAGTAAGTTGAGTAAGGCATGACCGGGACTGAGGAAACCAGAGCCCCGAATTAGATACAGATGGAGAAAACTCCACGCTGCACAAATGGCATACATGCCTCAATTTGTATTGATTTCTACAACCCAACCCCCGAGCGAACAAGGACCTCTTGATACCAACGGCTGTTGCAATTGCAGCTCAAGAGATTGAACAGCGTCCTTGGAGTTGCCCTGAGAGCAGCACATTCGGTTTTAGGCCGCGCAACCAGTAGAACATCAGCCCTTCTGGCTGCAGGTGGGTGATGCCCGCCTGATCCATGCATTCAGCCGAAGCAGCGGAGAGTTCGCGACATCAGGCGAATCAATCAAGTGACGGTGCCGCGAAGGTGTCAGCCACCGCAACGATCCAACGGGCAGCGCAGGCGGTGACCTGCGCCTTGGTCACGTTGAACTCCATGTCGTGACCCTTGGCGAGCAGGTCAGGAATGATCGTCTGCCAGCTCATCCCGGCCGCACTGGCGTTGAGATCACCGATCAGCACAAACGCCTTAGCGGCGCCGGTCACAGCATCGGTGTACTCGGAATTGGCCGTGACCTTGCTGCGATACCAATCAGCCACCATGTCACGCTGGGCCTTGCTGAGAAACGGCGGGGCACCGACGAGATAGGCATCGAGCACCAACATTGGGCTGGGAACACTGGCACCGGGATGCTTGAGCTCAAACCATGCCTGAGCGATGGAAGCCGCATCGGGCCAATGACACAGGATCGCCGCGTCCTGGCTGTCGAGGTTTTTCTTGACTGCCAATTGATCAATCTGAGCCAACAGCGCCGCCCCGGAAAGCGGCGGTTCAGAGCGGGAGCGCTCAGCTCGAGCTTCATTGAGAGCCTCGGCGACGGCTGCTTCCTTTTGCTCGAGCTGCTCGAGGGCCCGCTTGAGGTTGGCTTCGGCATCCGGCTTCTGGGTCACGGGCTGGACGTCTTCACTGGATGTATGCAACACCAGCAAGGCAAACCAGGACGGCTGTTGGGCAAGAGTCTGAATAACTGCTGAAGCTGAATTGAACTGAAGTTGAAGTGCCCCCCCGGCGCAAAGATTTCATGATTCATCCCACCAAATCAGCCATGTAACGGCCCTTACCTATCGGCAAGTACTGAGCCAATCAACTGTTCTGAAAGCTGCCAAAGTTCTGCAGCTTTCTCAAGGTCAGTCGCTTCTTTGCTGGTCTCGACCGCAGCAAAACGATGCAGGCCAGGGCGTACCAACCGATTGCTGAGGTAAGTGAATCCAGGCGTTGTGAAGACAGCATCAGCTGCCAGATCAGCGAGCAGACGGCCAGCCGTTGGCAGCGATTCGGTGACGCGCAGCAGATCCCTAGCCACCAGTGAAAAGATCGCCATCCCCAGCGGGTTGCGCTCGCGGTTGAAGCGGAAGAAACCGCCTTGGCCCTTGGGAATCACCAGCCCAGGGCTCCAAGCGATCACCGGCAACGCTCCCTGCAGCTGCCGGGCGATCTCACGACCCATCAATACATTGCAGAGCTTGCTGTCCTTGTAGGCCTTCTCGCCATCAAAGCGATCGTTCCCATCCAGCATCACGAAACCAGCACCGCACTTGAGCCCCGCCAGATCGGCGAGGCCTGCTGGCTGTCCCACGCGCCCGCCACCGGTAGCTGGATCATGCACATCGGAGGCGGTGATCACCAGCCTTGGCTGGGGGGTGGCCTGCAGCAGCGGCAGCAATTGCATCAGCATCCACTGGTGAGCCAATTGATTCACCGCAAAGGTGAGCTCAATGCCCTGGGCGGAAAACGCAGGATTTGGATCACCCGCGCGTTGCTGGCCGGCATTGAGCACCAAAACATCAATGGGGTTCCCTTGCTGCAGAAGCTGCTGGCAGGCCTGGCTCACGCTCTGTAGATCCGCCAGATCCACCACCAGGTAGTCGATCAGGTCTGGATCGGCACCGGCATTGAGCAACGTTTGGTGGGTCTGCTCGCAGCGATCCTGGCTACGGCAGCACAGGGTCAGTTGGTGCCCGCTGAGGAGCAAAAGCCTGGAGGCCTCCAGGCCAATCCCTGAACTTCCGCCGGTGATCAGGACACGCTTCATGACAACCAGGGCCATTGCAGACCCAGGGCTTCCGCCGGCTTCATCACCAACCCATTGAGGGCACGGCCCAGCAAGACCTGGGGTTCATCCGGCCGGATCGGAATCACAGAGTGGGGCTGGCCAGCATCAGCAACTGAGCTGGAAACGATGCCGCGGCGGAGCAGTGAATTGGCTGCTTCCAAGCCGCACACATAGGCCCGTTCCTGGCACAGCCCCTTAGCGCCATGCTCACGCTCTCCCATGCGCACCCAATCACCGGCGCACACGATCGAGTCCACGGCGCTCTCCAGTGGAGGGCGCTTGGAAAAGCTTCCGGGCGAGAAATGGGACACCGAGCCTGGATAACGCCGTACCTCGAAATCCAACACCGAAGCACTGCTGAAGCCTGGGTGGGCGACCGGCAACAGCTGCTGCATCAACAGTTCAACCAGCTCCTGATCGCTGCGCTGAGCCAGCACCGAGGCGTTGTAGAAATCACTGGCGATCACCGAGCCTTGCGGCGTCAGGCCGCCCCAGAGCTCCTTGAGAGAGTCCTGTTGAAGTTGATCGAGCATGAAGAAGGTGCCACCAGCGCCTTCGAGGCCCTCAAAGCAGGAGAACACATTGGCGGGGTCGGCGACCGGAACCACGACATCAAGCCACAACCGCACCGACACCACATCAATCGCACCGAGTGAGCCAGCGGCAACCAGCTCCGGTGCGGCCTTGGCGCACTCCGCAGAAGCGGCCATCAGCGAGCGCATCCCCTTGGCGCCCACTGCTAGCACCACCGCATCCACATCATTGATCACCGACGTGGTGCCCGAACTGACGCAGCGGGTGTCAACGGTGTTGACCTGAGCTGAGTCGGCTGTGAGGTTGATTCCGGTGGCCAGGGTTCCGCCCATCACTCGGAGACCGTGCTCACTGATCAGTTGATCCGCCAAAGGAGCGATTAACAGCTCGGCAATGCTCCTGGACTTGATCCAGCGCACATCAAAGGAGTCTTGATGGGCCAGGGCGTAGTAATAGAGCAGCTCCATCGTCACGGCAGCCGAAAGCTCCTCCGGTGGCTTGAAAAGGCCTACCAGCAAAATTGGCCGCAGAAACTCGTTGATCATGCGCTCACTCACCTTGAGCTGCCGGAACAAGGTGAGTGCATCCATCACGTCGTACTGCCCATACACCGCATCGTTGCGATAAAGATCTGCCATAGCGAGCAGCAGCCCAGCGATGCTCAGGCGATCGGCAACCGGCAGGCGGCGAAAGTTACTGAGGGTGGCAAACACCTGCCCCAAGGGGCTGGGCAACGGCAATGCCGCACCGAATACCGGTGCTGTCGCTTCCAATCCCTCCGGCGACCAGAACGCGCTGGTGGTGAAATTGGTGAAGACATCCGTGAGTCCAAGCTCAGCGGTCAGGGCATTGATGTTGGGGTAATCCTTCCAGAAGCCTCGGGTACCTGCTTCAAACGGTTTACCGCTGGCGGTGGTGATGGGGGTCCTACCGGTGGGATCGGCCATGCCATCGATCAGGGTGACGGCAACCCCTGCTTGGCAGAGGGACTTAGCGGCACCCCAGCCGGCCCAACCAGCACCCACCACCACCACATGGGATGGACGAGCCGCTTGGGTGGCTGAATCCGGCATGGGGGGCAGGCAAGGAGTCGCCCATCCTCATGCAGATCGCTCCTCGCGCAGAGACTGGAGGCTGATGGGCTCAGTCGAGCAGAAACTCACTCTTCAATGACCTGGCGTCCTGAATCCTCTGGGCAGCAGCAAGCTGACGCAAGCGGGTGTCAAGCCAGCTGCGCAACCGCATTGATGACACGGACTTGTTGAGCAGGGCATCGGTTGGCTCCGGCTCACCAAAGGGAATCGTCATCGGACCGAGAAGGTCCTCAACGTTAGAAAGTTCTAGCGTGGTCCACCGGACTCAGCGATTGGGAGCAGGCGTCGAAGCTGCCAGGACCGTTGCCGTTGTCGTTGGCATGGCTGGCCGTGATCACCAGCGGAGCCTTCGGCTCATCCAGATGCTGTGGACCATCCAGGCATTTGGCGACAACACACAAGCTGCCTGTCCTGCAGAAGGCATGACATCTCTACTTTTGATCGCTTCCAGCCTGGAGGCAATGGGCCTTTACACCGATTGCTTTTGTATCTCAGAACACCAAAACTGAGTCCATCGAGATCGGAGGAGCCCATGACGGTCGACACTCCACCTGAGCCAACAGCAGAAGCAGACTGACTTTTCTGGCCCCTGCTCCAACAGTTTCCACCTAGCCGTGAGGTTGGCCGTTTGATAGGCATCAGCTTTGAGCCGGATCAATCGGCACTCCATTGCACCGATCCAGGTGCCCCGGAGCCACATCAACCCCACACCTGAACGTGATGGCCCCAGGCGCCACCAGCCAGACGCTTCCAGAAGCTCATCTGGGCACCTGCAGTGGACAGGTTTAAACCACAAAAGAGCACCGACCTGGTGCTGCGCAGATAGCGCGCAAGGCCGTCTCTCCACCGAGAGGCGGCCTTCCACTTCTGATCAGCCAATACGGCCTACTCCACCAACAGCTGGTAAGCCGCCATCACCCGGCGGAACGTTTCCGCCGATCCGCCCAGATCAGGGTGATGCTTCTTCACCAAGCGTCGGTGCGCTTGTTTGATGGATTCAAGGCTCGCCCCCGGCTGAAGTCCGAGCATGGCAAGGGCTGCATCACGACCCCTGGTCTGCTGGGATCGGGGCTCGGGCCGGTCAGAACTTCGCTGATCTGTACGGGTACGGCGACCCTCGCGGTGGCGTTGCTGACCGGGATCACTACCAAGGTGTTGACGCTGCCGTAGAGCCGCCACCACCCGTTGGGGTTCCTCATCGAGCCATTCGCTGGCACGGACGCCATACAAGGCAAATGCTGCCAGCACAGCAGAGCGTTTTTTGCTGCTGTTACCTAACGCCAGCAGCAAATCCCGACCGAGGCCAGGCACCAACCGATCGAGGCGCTCTTGCAGGCTGTGGCTAGGAGGAAAGCTACTGCGGTTGACACGCTCAATCAGAGCATCAAGGCTTTGGCGGCGCAGTTCCTTCCAACCCTTCTGCTTCGCGAGCGCCTCACCCCAGCCCTGCACCTGAGCAGCACTGAAGCGCGGTGCTTCCACTTTGGGCTCCTGGCGGCTAAAAGGCTGCTGGAAAGATGCAGAACGTGGACGGCGGCGAAGACGTTCAAGCTCCTGCCGCAACTGCGAAACCTCATGGCGTAGGGCCAGATTTTCGGCCAGCAGGGAATCGATGTTGCTGGTTACCCGCTGCTGCTGACGTGGCTGCGGACCTCGACTTCGATCCCTTGGATCAAACCCCATATCAGGCCTCAGATGTGGGGAAAGGACCGCAATGGATGACCGGCGGAAAATGCAGAGAACTATTCACCACGGCAACACTGTGCCATTGGCATGCCAAAAGCTACCGCTGGTCTCGATGTTGAGAGCATCGATGCGAGCCAGCAACCCCTCAACCGCCTGGTGAGGGCTGATGCCATTGGGGTTGAAATTAATCATGCGGGTGCGCACCAAACCCGGATGCAGAATGGCCACGGCAATGCCACGGGGTGCCAGATCAATCGCCAATGACTTGCCGGCAATATTGAGCGCGACCTTCGACATGCGGTAGCCGTAGGAGCCCCCTGAGCTGTTGTCCTCAATCGATCCCATCCGGCTGGTCATCAAGGCCAGCTTGGCGCCGCTTGGCATTTGATGAACCAGAGCCTGGGTGAGCAGCAACGGAGCCAGCGCATTCACTTCGAACTGAAGGCGGATGCTGACTGGATCAAGGTCATCAAGATCCATCGGCTTCCGCATGCCCGCATTGAGGATCACACCATCAAGCCTGATCCCAGCCAAACGCCTCACCAGCTCAGCGATGGTCTCAGCGTCAGTGAGTTCAACGCCAGATTCCACCCGTACCGACAAGGCCTGCAGCTCAGACGAGGTGTCTCGACAGACCGCAACGACCTCATCACCCCGAGCCTCGAGCTGTCTGCAGTACTCCAGCCCAATCCCTCGATTGGCGCCGGTGACCAGATATCGGCCCATTTCGAACCACTCAACCCAAGACCATCCTGCAGCCAGCCGGCTGATCCAGAACAATTCGATGGATAAGGCCACAGGTGAGATGTGAATCAGACGAACGCGAGCAACGCCGTGATCAGCTTCTGGTTCAACGATTGCCGTCCATGGCAATGGTTTCGCAGAAGTAGTGCATTCGATGAAAAGGTACGCAAACGCTTCTATGGGCTAACGGAGCAAGCCATCGCCGGTGAGTTGCATAGCTGGGAAACAGAGCCATGCAGCGCACTGGCCCTGGTGCTTGTACTCGATCAGTTCACCCGGCAGCTCTGGCGTGATCAGGCCCGTGCCTATTGCGGTGATCCACGCGCCTTGAAGCTATGCAAGAGGGCCCTGGATCTTGGCTGGATCGCAGAGGAGCCGGAAAGACCCAGACGTCAGTTCTGGTTGATGCCCATGCTGCACAGCGAGAATCCTGAAGTGGTTGCAGCAGGAATTCCTTTAATGCTGAGGTGGGTCGATGGGGCGACTGCAGAAGTAGCCAGATCAAATCTGAACCAGCTCTCAAGGTTTGGTCGCTATCCAAGACGTAACCACGCCCTGGGGCGTACATCAACACTCGAAGAGCAACGCTTTCTCAAAGGGGTTCCGTAATGGGTCCTACTGCTTTGAAAGACTCAGCTGATTACGGCTGATCGGATGAGGTGAGATCTTCCAAATCCTTTCAGCGTAATCATTGATCGAGCGATCACTACTGAAGAAACCGCAGCGCATTGTGTTGATCATTGATGATTTCGCCCATTTCAGGGGATCGCGCCAGTGCTGATCCACGCTGTTATGCGCTCGGGTGTAATCCGCCGCATCAGCGATCACCTGGAATGGATCATGGTGTTTCAGATTCTGCACTAATGGCCTGAACAACTCGCGATCACCTTCGCTGAAGTGACCCTTCTCAATCAGATCGATGGCCTCAGTCAGCAAAGGATTACCCAGCAGCCATCGCTCTGGTTCATAACCCAGCTGAAGCAATCGAGATACCTCAACAGCATCATGACCAAAAAGGAAAAAGTGATCAGCACCCACTCGCTCACGGATCTCGATATTGGCTCCATCGAAGGTTCCGATGGTGAGTGCACCATTGAGAGCCATCTTCATGTTGCCTGTACCGGAGGCCTCTTTTCCAGCCAGGGAGATCTGCTCAGAAAGATCAACGGAGGGATACATCAATTGGCCTAGGCCAACATTGAAGTTGGGCATGAAAACGACCCGTAGACGCCCTCGCATCTCGGGATCCATGTTCACCACATCAGCGACGCCGACGATCAGACGAATGATCAACTTGGCCATGGCGTAGCCGGGAGCAGCCTTGCCACCAAAGATCACCGTGCGGGGCGGAAGATCCTCACCACGTCGAAGTCGCAGATAGCGCTGAATCACCTCAAGGGCACCGAGGTGCTGGCGCTTGTATTCGTGGATCCGCTTGACCTGTACATCAAACAGGCTGGTGTGATCCAGTAGAACGCCAAGCTGGTGATGAACATGCTGGGTAAATCGTTGCTTGGTCTTGCTGCGAACCTCTTGCCACTTCTCCAGGAATCCTGCATCGCCAAGCAATGGCTCAAGTTGGGTGAGCTCGCTGAGATTGCGGCGCCAACCATCACCGATGGCCTCATCCAGCAGCCCTGAGAGATAAGGGTTGGCCACACCCAGCCAGCGGCGCGGGGTCACACCGTTGGTGACATTGATGAAACGTTCGGGCCAGAGAGCCGCAAAGTCAGGGAGTAGCTGGCTGCGGATCAGCTGACTGTGTAGCTCCGCGACACCATTGGTGTGATGACTGCCCACAACCGCCAGATGCGCCATTCGCACCTTGCGTTCAGGGTATTCCTGAATCAACGACATTCGCGCAAGCAGGTCAGGCTTACCGGGGTAACGGATTCGCAGCATCCGCAGGAAGCGGGAGTTGATCTCATAAATCAACTCCAGGTGTCGCGGCAGCAGCTTCTCAAATAGCTCAACACCCCAGGTCTCGAGAGCTTCTGGCAGCAGCGTGTGATTGGTGTAGCTGAAACTTGCAGTCGTGATTGCCCAGGCTTCATCCCAGCTGAGGTGTTCCTGATCAATCAACAGGCGCATTAATTCAGGCACAGCAATTGCCGGATGGGTGTCATTGAGCTGAACCGCGAACTTGCGATGGAAGTCAGTGACAGGCAGATCCTGGCTTTTCAGGATGCGGAGCATGTCTTGCAGCGAGCACGACACAAAAAAGATCTGTTGACTCAGCCTTAGGCGCTTTCCTTGATCCAGTTGATCATTGGGATAAAGGACTTTGCTGATCGTCTCGCACTTCACCTTCTCGAGCACAGCTCCGCTGTAGTCACCAGCATTGAAAGAGGCAAAGTCAAATGCTTCATGGGGCACTGCAGACCAGAGTCTCAGCGTGTTGGCGGTATTGACGCCATAGCCAGTGATGGGCGTGTCGTAAGCCACTCCCATAACCAACTGATCACCGATCTGGACCGGGTAGCGCCATTCGGGTCGAATCACCTCCCAGGGATTGCCGTGGGCCAGCCAGCTGTCAGTGCTTTCCAGTTGGCCGTTTGAGTTGATCTGCTGACGGAAGATGCCGAACTCGTATCGGATGCCGTATCCGATGGCCGGCAGTTCAAGGCTGGCGAGGGATTCCTGAAAACAGGCAGCGAGACGCCCCAACCCGCCATTCCCCAGACCAGGCTCCGGTTCACAGAGCAAAAGCTCATCGAGATTTAGGCCCAGCTCGGAGCAGGCCAGATCGGCCTCGCCGCGAAGACCAAGATTGACAAGATTATTTTCAAGATGCGGGCCGAGAAGATATTCAGCGGAGAGATAGGAAACCGTTCGCGCCCCCTCCTTGATGTAGGACTCCGCGGTATGGATCCAGTTCTCAAGCAAGCGGTCCCTCACAGCGAGCGACAGGGCCATGTACTGGTCATATTGCGTGGCCAGCGATGGTGACTTTGCCTGAGTAAAAAAGAGGTGACGGCGCATCTGCTCGGCCAGCGAGCTACTCCCAGAAATGGGCATGGTGTATGGATGGCTCATGGAAGCTGCAATACCAAAGATGAAGGAAGAACGACGAATCAGGACTGAATGAAATCCTACAAAAGTCGCAGAATTCACCGATCAACCATTTTCATCACAGCGGAAGACTGAGGCCCTTAATGTCTCCCTTGCAACGCTTTGCCGGGCCTTAATAATACTGATTGAATCAATTATTGAAGTCAGGAATTCCGAGAGTTATCCCATCACCCACTGCAGGGTCTGCTGGACTGCTTTGCGCCATTCCCCAGCTTCAAAGAAATGGCGATGGCCATGAGCCGGCAACAACCAGGCCACATCAAGGTGCTCCAGCTTCTGCAATGAGCGAATCTGCTCCTGAAAATCCCACCAGCAGTAAGCCTCAGAGCAGACAAGCACCTGGCGATCGCGGTTCCACCAGAGATGATCACCGCTGAAGAGAACGGCCTGCTGTTCACCCAGCAACGCACAGATCGAGCCTGCTGTATGGCCAGGTGTCGGGATCAACTGCAACTCAGAAGTGATGGAGCTGGGATCGAGGCCTTCGAGGAGATGTTCAGCGTCAGGAGCCGCATCCGCATCATCGCGATGAATCACTCGTTCACAGCCAAAGCCTCGTGACCAGTGCTGGTGGTCGGCGACATCATCACGATGGGTCAGGACGATGGCATTGAGCCCTCCCATGGCACGAATCCGCCGCGCCAAAGGCGCACTCCAGCGGGGAACATCGATCAACACATTGCCCGTGCTCCCCTGCACCAGCCAGCTACAGGCTCCGAAGCTTTTGCGCGATGCCCACCCGCAATAAAAGACCTCACCATGTTCATGGCTGGTAACCCAGACGGGAAAGCCGTGCTTCGGCCTTCCTCGGGAGGAGGCAGGAGTGGCCTGAATGGCCGCCACTGGACAAGCCTGGAGGGCTAGCTGAGCTTGCTGCAGTTCCCAATCGCCGCTCGGCTGACGAAAGACATGGGCCGTACTACGCGCTGGCGCGAAATGCTGCGGATCAAACTGCCAGCAGGTACCGCAATTGATGCAGCGACCGTTCACAAAAAAAGGGCCGGGAGCGTTTTCCCTCAACCGCGTTGACTGAGCTGGCACTGATCAACCGAATGTTTTGCCGTTCCAACCCCAGAGGCTTGGCGCAACGTCTTCAAAGCCTATAAAAATTCGTTGAGGCTGGATCCCAGTGCGTTCAGCAATCAGATCGGTGAATGCTGCTGTCATCTTCGATGGCGAAAGGGCACCAATGGACTTGATCTCGATGTAGGCGCATGGCTCAGAACTACCACCAAAAGTCATCGGCACGCTGGTCTGAAGCAACGTCATGACATAGGCCTCTGGCTTGCCGGTGTGATCAGCCAGAGCCGCTGAAAGATCCTTCAGAAGCTGTTCACCTTCACTCACCGAGGCAAGGGAAGTACGAACATTGATAAATGGCACAGGCGCAATCGGAGCTAGGTAGACTGTGACAGAAAATCCCTACAGCAGTGGGATGACTCGATTACTGGACGGAGCGCCCACCTTGGGGTCGACTGCGGAAGCAGAGGATGTTCCGAACTGGACCAGACCCGTCACGATTTGACTCGTGACGATGGCCATGAATGCAAGCAACAGAAAAGACTGAAACCTGTTCATTGCTCAGCAACTGTCTCAGCTGAAACTAACGGGACCAACCTCCAAAGCAAGAATTTTCTGTCATGTGACAGCTAAATCGCTGCTGTAGCAAGAGTTGTGAGTACAACAGTCAATGAATGCCGTGAAATCGATTAGAACCAAAATCAAGATTTGGTATCAATAGACACCAAAGAAAAGGGATTGGGCGCAGCAGGGATCACTGAAAGCGAATGCAGGCCCAACTCTTGCGCGAAGCCGTCCAACCACTCCGTACCCGCACAAGACCCAGTTCAAAACGTAAAACACTTGTACAGCAGAGCCACTGCAGCGACTGAACCAACGATGACAATGGAAGGATCCATGGTGTTTAAAGCGGTCGCTCAATCTTGGCAACACCCGACAGCCAATCGTGGAACAGATCGCCACNTGAGCAGCAACAGCTTGAACCGGCCACGAAGCCAAATCAAAACCCTTAGAGTNCATGAAGATATGTAANGCGCTATGTTTCGCTCGCTGGGAATGCTNTTCNTNCGCATCTGCGTTGGGGCAGTTCTCATCCATCATGGATATGACAAGCTCGCGGACATTGAGGGCTTCGCNGATGCTGTCGTCAAGCCNTTACATCTACCTTTCCCGGTTTTCCTCTCGTATGTAGCTGCATACTCNGAAATCATTGGAAGTTGGCTGATGATCGTTGGNTTGGCTACTCGTCTTGGCGCCCTGGCAGTAGNCGGAACCATAACGGTTGCGATCTATCACTCAATCACTGTTACCGGNGGATTCAACATNTATGCTCTCGAGCTTTTAATTCTCTATTTCGGTGGCTCTNCCTGTGTAGCCCTCAGTGGTGGTGGTCAATTTGCCCTCGATTTCCTCATTACCCGTTCCCTCGGCATAAGTTTCTCCCCTCTACGGTTTTTCAGCACGAAGCGCCCTGCTATCGCCGATCTTGAAAAGCTCGTCGCCAAATCAGATNTTCCCACCACANACAACGAACCTCTGATATCCAACAAGTCCTGATTAGAAATTCTCCTATCCCTCAAGCATTTTTGCTTAAGCGGGATCTTATAGCGATCTATTTTCAAGTAATCGATCATTATCCCCTAACCATTTGGCTTTTTTGTAGGCGTCTTGGAGCTCGACCGATTACACAAGTGAGTATTGCTCTCGACAGGTGATCAGCATGCAGCCTCCAATCTGCGGTAAGGAAGCTGAAATCAAGAGCATCGTCAATCGGGTCGCCCCCGTCAGCACGATCAAGACGGATCGAAGCCTTGGGGAGCTGAAATCAGCCTTTGCCTGTGCCCTGCACATGCATCAGCCGACNGTACCGGCAGGTCCNGATGGNNCNNTGATCTCCCATCTCCANTACATGGCNGAGCANCCTGNNGANGGNGACAACCACAACGCCGAGCCTTTCGCGCAGTGCTACCGCCGACTGGCCGATCTGATGCCCGAGCTGATCAAGCATGGATGCAGTCCCCGGATCATGCTCGATTACTCCGGCAACCTCCTCTGGGGGGTTGGGCAGATGGGACGCGATGACATCAGCAGCGCCCTGCATTACCTAGCAACCGATGCGTTGATGCAGCGCCACGTCGAGTGGCTTGGCACGTTTTGGAGTCATGCCGTTGCACCCTCCACACCGATTCCTGATCTTCAGCTGCAGATCAGCGCCTGGCAGCACCAATTTCTCGATCTGTTCGGAGCCGATGCACTGGCGAGAGTCAAAGGGTTTTCCCCGCCAGAGATGCATCTACCCAACCATCCCGACACCCTCTACGAATTCATCAGAGCTCTCAAGAACAGTGGCTACGTCTGGCTGCTGGTCCAGGAACACAGCGTCGAGCAACCTGATGGATCAGCGCTCAGCCAGCAACAGAAATACCTGCCCAACCGACTGGTGGCGCGGAACAGCGCCGGAGAGGAGCTGAGCATCACAGCACTGATCAAGACACAGGGGTCGGACACCAAACTTGTGGGTCAGATGCAGCCCTGCTACGAAGCCCTNGGCCTNGGTCGGTTGCCACTAGCCGGACAAGAGGTGCCTGCACTGGTAGCGCAGATCGCCGATGGTGAGAACGGCGGCGTGATGATGAACGAGTTTCCTCCGGCCTTCCGCCAGGCCAACCAGAGGCTCCAGGGGGAGGCGAGCGGAACCTCGGCAATCAACGGCACTGAATACCTGCAATTGCTGCATGAAGCTGGCATCACCGATGAGCAGTTTCCTGAGATCCAAGCAGTGGGCCAGAGCCGGCTATGGCAGCAGNTAGGAGATACCAGTGGTTCGGAGGNGGTTGATCACGCCATCCGCGCCATTCAGGCCAGNGATCACTCCTTTGCCATGGAAGGGGCTTCGTGGACCAACAACCTCAGCTGGGTTGAGGGATACGAAAACGTACTGGAACCAATGAAACAACTCAGTGCGAGCTTTCACCAGCGGTTTGATGCGCTGGTGAAAGCCGATCCAGCCATCACCGCATCAGCGGNCTACCACCAAGGGCTCCTGCACGTGCTGCTGCTTGAGACCAGCTGCTTTCGTTACTGGGGCCAGGGCATCTGGACCGACTACGCCCGCAGGATCTACGAGCAAGGTCTCGCCGCGCTCACCCCCCGTAGTTCCACCCCGTGCTGCTGAGNTCAAGGGCAGCGCCATCACGGTGCAGCACGGCACTTTTGACCTCACCGACAAAGACGGTGTGATCGCCGCAGGCCACCTGGCCAACCAGGGCACATTCGACACCGCCGAGTGCGTCATCAAGGATTGGCAGGCCGTGCTCACCAAGCTTGTAGGGGGCGGCGTCAAAACGGCCTCCGACCCCCTGCTGAGGCTTGAAAAACACTGCTGCGAGATCTTTCTGATCGGCAGCCAGCACATTGAGGCTGAACTTGCCGCTGCGCTGAATCATGCCGTTGCTGGTGCTGTCAGCACGCACCGCCATCACGACCAAAGGCGGCTCAAACGAACCCTGGGTCACCCAGCTGGCCGTGAAGCCGTTGACGACATCACCCTCTGCCACCCCGCAAATGAAGAGTCCGTGGGGGATCTTGCGCAGCAGCACCTTCTTGGCGTCAGCGTCGAGACTCATGCCCAGCATCTTGAACTGCCCAGATCTTGGCAGGGGCAGAACACACAGGCGAGGGGAAGCCTTTTATCAGAGCTCAAGGCTCTCCAGCAGCTCCTGCTGGGCCTTACGACCAAGAATGCCGTGGGCAGCCAATGCTCCGCTTGCAGCCACCGGAGGGATGCCGATGCCCGGGAAGGTACTGGCGCCGCACATCCAGAACCCNTCCAGCGGGGTAGTCACCCCTGGGAANAGCCCATCGGACGCGGATAGGGCCGGCCCGTAGCTACCGCGGTGCACACCGAGGAAATGGCGATGGCTTAGGGGAGTTCCCTCCATGACCACATCACAGCGTTCGCGGATGTCAGGGATGCGCTGCTCAAGAACCCGCCAGAAGAGACTGCATCGCTCACTCTTGAACTGCGCGTAGGCAGCGCTGCCACGCTCCAGGGAACTCCAGTGGTCCCAGGGCTCATTGGCGGGTGTGTAAGCGTGCAACACATGGCGTCCAGGAGGTGCCATCGATGGATCCAGCACCGAGGGCACCGAAAACACCGCAGCATTGAGATCGGCGGTGATGCCGCGCTCCCAATCGCCGACCCAGACCGTATGGATCGGCAGATCCTCAAGACCCGTTGCATCAAAGCCCAGATGCAGATGCAGAAACGATTGGCATGCAGGGGTCTGCGCTCGCTTGCGTTGCCAGCGCTGCACCGACTCCTGCGGTAGTAACTCCAGGGTGCTCCAGATATCGGCGTTACTCACCACGTGATCAGCGCGAATCTGCTCGCCGTTATCCAGCTCAACGCCGACAGCGCGCTCGCCCTCGAGCAGCACTCGACGGACCGAACAGCGGAGCTGGAGCTGTCCCCCTTGGGCCTCGAGGCCACGCACCAGGGCCGCAGCGACCGAGGCGCTGCCGCCTTTGGGGTAATCCAAAGAAGCCTCGGGATCGAACCACTCACCAAAGAGGGTCGCCATCGCCGCGGCATTGGTATCTGCCATTGGCATTCCGCTGATCAGGAAGCACAGCAGGTCAACCCAATGGCGCAGAAAGGGATCACTGAGGTGCTTATCGACCAGCGGCGCAAAGGCGCCACCGAGATGACGCATGGCCGCCAGATGGGGCAACAGCTGACTCCCACGGCGCAGCAACTGGCCCATCACATCGGCTCCAGGCCGTAGGGCCAACAGCGGCAGGGCATCGGCCGCAGCGGCGATCGGCTGCAACACCTCCATGAAAGATCGCCACTCCTGAGCGACTGCAGGACTGCGCAGATCACAGACAACGGCTTCGAAATCTGCACTGCCCACACCAGTGCGTAGATGTCCCTCCGGCAGGATCACATCCCATTCGCGGTAGGAGATGACCTCGAGAGGCTGATCAAGCGCTCGCAGGATCTGAGCCAGGGGGTTACGGCTGGGCCAGCGCCCCAGACCGCTCCAAAGGGACGGACCGGATTCAAAGTGGTAGCCGCTACGCGCAAAGCCATGGGCCGCTCCACCGGGTTGGCTATGGGCTTCAAGCACCAGTACATCCCGACCGCCACGGGCACAGAGGGCACCGCAGCAGAGGCCGCCGATACCGCTGCCCACCACGATCACATCACAGTGGCGACTCACGACAGAGGGCTAAACGCAGCTGACAGGTTGGCGGCTCCGTTGCACTGGTGTGAATTCCGATGAAGAACTTCAGCTGCGAGGGCTCTCAAATCAGTTCTGATCTGCACTGGCGTGTGAACAGCAGGGAGCAGACGGTTTGGATCTTGGTCTGCCCAAGATGCTGGGGGCAGACCAGTAATCAGAAGGGATATCAATAGCTAGTCACGCGACAGTGCAATCCACGTCAACGGCGCCATGATCACTACGTTGATGAACTTCCTGCCTCCGGATGACACGCTCCGGCCCTCCGCGCCTGCCCTCCGTGCTCCAGCTCGATGGACGCCGCTACAGCGTCGAGAGCTTGCCCGATGAAATCAAGACACTGATCATCGATCTGCAGAAAGCCGATGCCGTAGTGCAGAACCGCAGCCGCACGGTTCAGGTGCTCAAGACCGCCCATACAGATCTGAAAACAAAACTGCAGCAGGCCCTCCAGCAGCAAGACCTCTCGCCAGATCAAGGGATTCAAGCCCCCGTGGCACCGATGCCGGCGGAGGTCCCTGTGGATGATCCACGAGCAAGCGAGGAGCAAGGGAGTGAGAGCCCCAGGCCCGGAACGGTACGGCGCGCCAAGGACAAGGTGAAGGGCCTACTTCGCCGCTTCATGGGTGGTGATCAGAGCTGAGCTGCTGTGAAGAAACAGGAACGGGTTGAGACCATCCTGCGCCGACTGCAGGAGCAGTACCCAGAGACCCCAGTGCCACTGGATCACAGCAATGCCTTCACGCTTCTGATCGCTGTGCTGCTCAGTGCCCAGTGCACAGACAAGAAGGTCAATGAGGTGACACCGGCCCTGTTCCGGGCCGGGCCGGATCCTGCGGCAATGGCCGCTTTGGAGGAGGAGCAGATCCTCGGCCACATCAGGCAGCTGGGGCTGGCAAAGACCAAGGCCAAGAACGTCAGGCGGCTGGCACAACTGCTGCTGGAACGTCACAAAGGCGAGGTACCCAAGAGCTTTGAGGCCCTCGAGGCGCTGCCTGGAGTGGGGCACAAAACCGCAAGTGTGGTGATGTCCCAGGCCTTCGGGGTGGCCGCCTTTCCGGTGGACACCCATATCCACCGCCTGGCCCAGCGCTGGGGGCTGAGCAGCGGCGAGAGCGTGACACAGACCGAACGGGACCTCAAGCGTCTGTTCCCCAAGGAGGCCTGGAACAGATTGCATCTGCAGATCATTTTCTGGGGTCGTGAGTTCTGCACGGCCCGTGGCTGCGATGGCCGCCATTGCTCCATGTGCCGAGAGCTTTATCCGGACCGACGCAATCCGGTGCTGTGGCGCAAACCGTGAGCCAGATCGCTGCCAACCATCAGCAGCCACCCATCGCCTTGACCATTGCTGGGAGTGATTCCAGCGGTGGGGCCGGCATCCAGGCCGACCTCAAGACCTTCATGGCCTTTCAGGTCCATGGCTGCAGTGCCGTGAGCTGCGTCACGGCGCAGAACAGCTGCGGGGTGGAGCGTGTCGATGCCCTCAGCCCAGACGCGCTCAAAGCCCAGGTGGAGACAGTGCGCAGCGACCTACCCGTGGCAGCGCTGAAGAGCGGCATGCTGCTGAACGCCGATCTAATTGAAGCAACGGCAGAGGTGCTGAAGGACTGGAGCGTGCCCCGAGTGATCGATCCGGTGATGGTGAGCCGCAGCGGGGCAGTCCTGCTGGAGAGCGATGCCATTGAGGCTCTACGCCGTCAGCTGCTGCCCCTAGCCGATGTTTTGACGCCCAACCTCCATGAAGCCGCCCTACTGAGCGGGGAGAGCCTCAGCGATCCATCGGCAATGGAGAACGCGGCCCGCCGGATTCAGGCCATGGGTCCAGCAGTGGTACTGATCAAAGGGGGAGGCGAGGCCCGCTGGCAGGGACAAGACCTGCTGCTCGATGGCGATCAACTGCAGTGGTTGCCAGGGCCGCGAGTCGACACCCCCCATAGCCACGGCACCGGTTGCACTCTTTCTGCGGCGATCACCGCACTGATGGCCCAGCAGGTTTCAGTGACAGAAGCGATTGGAACTGGACGCGCCTACGTAAAGGCGGCCTTACAGCAATCACTTGCCATTGGCAGTGGCCAAGGGCCAGTGTGCCATTGGATTAACGCAGGGGGTGGACAGATCGATAAATGACCGTAAGGTTGCGGTGCTTTTAATTGATCTCAGCGATGAATTTCATCGGTCTGGTTCTAGTCATCACTGCCTTCGTCGCCATCTACGCCCAGTAAACGAGCCACGGCCAAGGTCAGTACTCGCGACAATGAAGTCAATTACTTGCTAAGCCCGTGCTGCCCTGCCCCCTGACACCACTGTTGGTTGCAAAGGTGACTGGCCTCAAGGCCACTGTGGGTTTACTGCTGATCCTTCTGATCAAATCCCAACTACTACGCGTCAAGATGTCCTTCCTGGGCAGCGTGCTGGGGTTGTTCTTCACCCTCACCTTTCTGGTGGCCAGCGGCGCTCTGGTGGTAATCACAGCAGCCTCAGTGGCTTGGGGTCTGCAACAGAGAAAAAGCGCTGTTGCATGAGGCCGGGATCAGTTCCAAGCGGGCACCACCACCGGCTGCTCGACAACAACCTGCTGAGGTTGCTGCTGGTGCTCAGCATGTACCAGGTGTGAGAGCCCGTTGAGCACCATTCCGGCCCCCATCAGATAGGCAGGACCGTTATCCACGTCACGGCGATGGTGGCGATGGTTCACTTTGCAGAAGCCCTGCCCCAGCATTGGGCCCTTCTGCACCCAGTGGGTGCCGACGGGGCAGTAGGGCATCGCCGAGGCGGCAGGAACCGTGGCAGCGGTAAGACCGATGGCAACAAGGGCCCCAGCGGTGATGAGCATTGGCTTGTTCATGGCTGTTTTGCTTGAACAATTCCGCTCTAGAACCAACTCACTGCTGCATGGGTCAGCGGAACCGACCCAAACGGTTCGGATCAGCGAACTGACCTTGCCTGAGGCAGATCAGTGTGGCCCAACAGGAAGCTGCCTGAAGCAAGGGCTGAGGCCACACCAGCAACAGAGATATCCCGACACAGGGGCTTCTGCTCAGTCAGCCGACCACGCCCATCACGCCAAGCCTGAGTTGAGAGGCTCCACGAGGTTGTCGGGTCATCCGTTTGAGAGCCCTGCACGAGCGATCGACATATGGCGGTGCTCCCACACCAATTGGAAGGCCATCAAAACCAATGTTCGACGGGTGCTCAAGTCATAGAAAAGCTCCAACGCTCCGACTTTCCTTGTCGATGCACGAACGAACCGGATGCGGACAAGGGGCAGCAACAAACCGCGCCCCTTTGGCTTCAAATCGTGCTGAGCCAAGAGCGCCAAAGCACGGATCAGCTGAAGTGAAGGTCCCCAAAAGAGGCTCCACCTGCTCGTCAAGGATCAACCCTTTCGGGCGCATTCAAAGCCCCAGCCAGGTAGGGATGACAGTATCCACTCAGCCATCAAATCTGCCGGTTCAAAAGGGACCAATTGCATGTGAACAGCTGAGGCATAAACATGTTGCAGTAATTCAGATATTGCGCTCATGCAGTTCCTGGGCGAGACGATCAATAGATTCAGCAAGTCTTTGCTGGGGATCAATTTCTGCAGGAGAGGCCAACTGTTTACGCTTTAAGCGTTCAAAGGCCTTGATCACAGCAAAGAGGATCAAAGCAACAACAATGAAATTGATCAGAGCGCTGAGAAGAACACCAACTGGCCAAAGATCGAGTCGATCAATACCCAGCTTCTGCATAGTTGGCTTGAGAGCTGAGGCCGTGATCAGATCCACCAAAGCGGTGACCATCTTGGAGAAGGCTGCTCCGATAATCACCGCAACAGCAAGGTCAACAACATTGCCGTGCTGAATGAAATCAAGGAATTCACGACCGGTACGTCGGAGCATGGCTCAGGAATCAGCGGCGTCCAACAATCACTGGCGGACTCCCAGCTGTATTTCCAGGCAGTCCAGGTACCACCTGGGTCTGGCCATCCCACTTATCTAGGAACAACTTGTAGAGAACCTGATCGTCGAGACTCTGGTTGAGCGTGTCGTAACGCAGAGCTTCCTGTTCGGCGATCTTTACCTCAGTCTGGGCCCGTAGCAGCTGTTGCTCTGCGATCTGTTTCTGCTCAATCGCAGCTCTGTATTCCTCAGCGATCTCAAGGCCAGTGAGGTCAAGACTGCGCACCTCCACATAGTCAAATTTATCGAGTTCCTCAGCAACGGTTCGCTCCACCAGCGAGGAGATGTCATTCCACTCCGAGGCGATCGTCACCAGTTCGTACTGAGAGAAGACCGACTTCAAGGCCTTGAGGAGGGAAGGCTGGATGATGCGCGGGTAGACGTCACGGTCACTGCTGGCAATGGTGCTGTAGACGCGGCCCGCTTCATCGGGCCTCAGGGCATATTTGACCGTTGCCGTGGCCTGAATGACCTGCAGGTCCTTAGTGAGGGTGGCGAACTGCTCAGGCCGCACTTGGGTGCGGATCGTGAAAGGCCAGGCCTGTTGCACAAGAGGCAGCTTGAAATTCAGACCCGGCTGGCGCGGCAAACCGCTCACCTTGCCAAGTGTGGTGATCACAGCCACCTCACCTGCAGGTACGACAAAAAGAGCCTGTAGAAGCAGCAGCAACGCGGCAAGAGCAAGGCCGACCACAACCAACAGCCCTCCCTCAGGACCGGGAGTGGCGGATCGCATCGGGGACTGCATGGAGTTGGCTGAACAGGATCGTCCCCCTCTCTTAGCGGGAATCAGGATCAACCGGCAGCCCGCGCAACGCCAGAGCCCCGCGGCGGGCCAGCAACAACAGGGGATAGAGACTGCGAGAGCGCTGAGGTGTCGACATCAACACTGAAAGCAGCTGCAGCAAGACTCCACTGGGTTGCATCCGTGCACAGAGCCACTCAATAGCCTCAGCACCATGAAACAACTGATCACCACAAATAATCACCGCCCCGCTACGCAAGGGTGCCCCACGGCGACTCAGCTCGGCGCGCAGTTCGTGGTCAGCGCGCCCATCACGGATCTGTAGCTCAGGAATGCCGCTGCGTAGTTCGCTGAGCTGGGCAAAGTGGGAACAAAAAAGGCAACCGCCGTCATAGACAAGAACTGGAGCATGACCCGAATCCTTCACGCCGCGCTGGTCCTCCTGTTGATGCTGGCGCTGCCATCCTGGCCGGTTCATGCCGACAGCGAGCCAGCCGAGCGGCTGTACAGCTGTGATGGCAGTGAGCTGAAAGCAGTGATCAACCCAGGAGCGGTTGATGCCATCGGCATCCCCAACCTCAGCAACGGCACAGCCCCAGGGGCCTACGTGGTGCTGCGCTGGCGTGAGGTGAGCCTGCAGCTGCCTCGCACCAACAACGCCGGAGCACCAAGCTTCACCGACGGAAAATGGTGGTGGAGTCTGGAGGATCCAGAACATCCCCGCTTTCGGCTGCGACGCGGAATCGGTGACATCGAGAATTTCAGCTGCAGTGCTCAGCCAGCGAGCCAAGAAGCCAAAGCTTTAGTGGGATCGGCCAATTCATCGATCGAGGCGTAGTAGTGATCGCGCCAGCCTTGCCGAGGCAAGCCAGCGAAAATCATCAGATTGAGCGGATAGTCCTCCGAATCCGAGCAGATACGAAAGTCATCGCGAAAAAGGAAAATTGGTTTTTGCAAGGCGATGGCGATGCCCAGCTCCACCATCACGCCTTCATCGGGCGGTGTGCCGTTGATGATCGCGAAGAAACCATCGGCTGCCGCTACATCACGTGTGTCTGCCGTGGCCACGGCATGCGCCCAGCCAGGCTTGGTCATATCGATCTGGTTATTACGAGCGAAGGGCTCCCATACCTCGGCACCGAGGGCCTCAAGCTGGGCGATAAAGGGAGGGAGCAGTAACTCGCGCCACTGGGTGGCAAAGCCGTACGGGGAAGCCAGGTAAAGGGTGGGGCGGGCCATCAAGGGTTCTGCGATGACTCAGCATGAAGCCATGGTGGGAGCCCTGCTAGCGACTCTGGTTAGCGCCCAAGTGGTGAACGTCGCTGACGGCGACACCCTCAATGTGCTGCAGGGGAACAAAGTGCTGGAGCTGCAGCTGGCCTGCATCGATGCACCGGAGCGCAGGCGCAGCCCCGCTGGGCCTCTCGCACAGCAACAGCTGCAACGTCTGCTGCCTAGAGGGAGCCGGGTGCTGCTGTTGCAGCACGGCAGCGACCGTTATGGCCGTGATTTGGCTGAGGTGTACCGCCCCAGTTCAATTTCACCAGTCAACCTTGAGCTGGTTCAGCGTGGCTGGGCATTCGTGCACACGCGACGGGACGGGAGTTGCGATGGGGGCGCCTATGAAGCCGCCGAAATAGAGGCCCGACGCCGCAGCATCGGCCTCTGGGGACTGGCTCCAGCCCCATTGCCATGAAGTGAATTTCATGACGAGAGATCTCAAGCCATGAAGAGCGATGTCATCGCCACCGGATCGACTTGCCCTTTTTCGCTGGCGGTAGGACTCTGTGTTCACGGGATTCAAAGCCCGCTGACGACCGGCCCGCTGCTCCAACAGTTTCAGCCGATATCCGGTTTCCAGGCCTTCATGGCCACTCCCGATGCACCGCCTCAGGTGCCCCCGGGCCTACGGAAACCCTCTTGCAAACCATGGCCCCAGCAGCCAGCCGTCAGCGTCTTTGAGACAGATCCCGCCGAACCCGGTTCCTGATTCATCAGGAGCCGGGTTTCTGGCATGTAAGGAAGCCGAACACCGGGTGGCGGTCTGCACGACTCGATGGCATGCCCGATCGGGCGTACGACGAATACAGACGCAACGCCAAGCCATGACCGTTGTCAGCAGCCTTGCCGCCTTTGCCCTGGGAGTGAGCCTCAGTGCTGCATTGATTCCAACCCTGCAGGCACCTGAACCACTTCTGCCTGCAGCCAGCACACAAGCCCAGCTTGGGAAGATAAAGAACAGCTGATTAACCCGCGCTGCATCTGGCGGGCTTAATCATGGGACGTTGCTTTGACGTTGCCGGCCATGGAACCCAACGTCTTTCAAATCATCGGATTTCTGCTGGCCGCATACTCCGTGGTCGCCAACGATTCACTGCAGACCCTCGGCACCTACCTCTCAAGTAATAAGGGCCGCACCCCAAAAGCAGTGCAGATGTCCTTCATCTGCGGTGCCGCCGCTGCGGTGTTGTTGATCGGCTGGAACATCCACCCGGCTGGCGTCGGGCTTGGTGATCCGTCCTGGGGACGCCTTGAGAAATTTCCCCTGCCCGAAAACATCAGTTGGGTCTACCTACTACCGCCTCTGGCTGTGCTGGCTCTGACCCAGTGGGGGGCTCCAGTAAGCACCTCATTCCTAGTGCTGTCCGCCTTTGTGCCCAATAACGCCAGCCAGCTGGTGCTGAATTCGCTATCCGGCTATGTGATGGCATTCTTCCTGGCATTGGTGTCGTACGGACTGCTGATCTGGCTGCTGGAGCGCAAGGTCTTGAGCAGCAAGGATCAGGGAGATGAGGCCAATAAGGTCTGGTTCGTTCTGCAATGGATCTCCACGGGCTGGCTCTGGAGTCAATGGCTGGTCCAGGACATGGCCAATATTTATATCTACCTACCTCGGGAATTGAGCCTCGGCGGAATGGTGCTCTCGGTACTGATGCTCTGCATCGGCCTGTGTGTCCTAGTGGCCATCGGTGGTGGTCCGATCCAAGGAGTTCTGCAAAACAAGATCAATACGACTGATCTGCGCTCAGCCACGGTGATCGACTGCTTATTTGGCTCCGTACTCTTCTGGAAGGCCAACATCACCACATTTCCGCTGAGTACAACCTGGGTGTTCCTGGGTCTGCTAGCCGGCCGTGAACTCGCCATCCGGCTAAGGCTGAGGCTCAGTCCGAGTGATGGTCAACCGCTACAAAAAGTCCTAGGGAATGACATTTTCAAGGCCGGCGTTGGCATCGTCGTCAGCTTGATCGTGGCCCTGGCGATCCAACCGCTCAAAAGTATCGGCTAGGTCTGCAACAGAGCCGGGTCCACAACCCCGAGCCGCATTGCCGTGACCGCAGCCTGAGTGCGATCACGCACACCAAGCTTGCTGATGATGGTGCTGACATGCGATTTCACGGTCTCCTGGGAAATGAACAGTTGCCCTGCGATCTCTCGGTTGGAAAAGCCACAGCTCAAAGCATTCAGCACCTCAAGCTCACGGGTCGATAGATGCTCAAGCAGGTGGCAATCGCGCTGGCCATCGGCCTGGGTGAAAGCGGCGGCTCTGCGAATGTCCTCCGGCACATAGATCCCCCCATCAGCCATTGAGGTCAAAGCCTGCATGAAATCGCCCCGCCCAGTGCCAAGAGAGGAGACGAACATCACCGCATGGGCGCCAGCATCGAGGGCCTCGCGGACAACCACCTGGGTCTCTCGGCGAAGAAACAACATGCAGAGACAATCGGGCTGGAGCTGACGGACCTGACGCACCAGGTCAATGCCATAACCCTGCTCGAGATCCTCAGTGACGAGCAGCACATCCACTGAGGTCTGCCTGAGAATGGCAAGAGCTTCATCGGCTGTGGTGCAGGCAGCCTTGAGGCCATCCGCGATCGCATCGTGGTAGGCGATGCTGATCAAAGCGAGGCGATCACCGAAGCAGAGCAATTTGTGGCGGCCGGCCAAGGCCTGATGAACCGCTGCGCGTGCGATCTGCAGGCTCGAATCCTGAGGCTTGAATTCCATCACCTCAGGCTGTATGGACGCGATGAACAAAGCGCTAAGAAGACGAGCAAACAGGATGTTTGTTCACCAAAAACAGCTCAACTGCGGCCGTCGCGGCGACGACTTACACGATTCTTGGCCCACCAATGCTGGTGATAAGCCGGATCGCTGCTGCTGGCTCGCAACTGGCGTGTGGTTTCAATGACCACACCGGCCAGACCACCACAGATCACCACCATCACAAGGAAGGCCTGCAGTCGACTGTCATGCACGTCGGCTGGGGTATGCAAAACAATCAGGAACAGGAACCAGGCCATCGCCGTGCCCAGCAGCAGACCAATACCCAGGGCTACCAACACTCTTGTGCCACTAAATCCAGGCATGGATGAAGGTGGCATGGATCAGACAGTCTCGGCGTCAGAACGGCCGTCCGCCTGGCCAATCAGAGTCTTCATGACGACGTAGAAAACCGGAACGACAACAGTGGAGAGCACCGTGGCCACAGAGAGACCACCAAACACAACAAGACCAAGGGAGGCCTGACTCTGAGCCCCAGCACCACTGGCGAGCACCAGGGGCAAGAAGCCGAAGAGGGAGGAAATTGCCGTCATCAAGATCGGCCTCAAGCGTGATTTGGCGGCGTAACTCGCGGCGGCCAGGGCACTGAATCCCTCCCCCATGCGCTGGTTGGCCAAATCAACAATGAGGATGCCGTTGCCGGCAGCNAGACCGATNAGCATGACCAATCCCACCTGNGCATAGATGTTCAGCACCTGNCCTGCTCCGGAGAGGAAAACCAGGGCGCCGAGCATGGCGGTGGGCACNGTCATCAGGATGATCAGCGGATCGGTATAGCTCTCGTACTGGGCTGAAAGCACCAGGTACACCACGAGGATTCCCATNGCGAAGATCACCACTGCCAGGGCACCGGCCTTCACTTCTTCGCGGGAAATACCGGTCCAGTCGAAGCCAAGACCCTGCATGTTTTGGGCCTTGAAGATGTTCTGGATGCCGGTGATCGCCTGGCCAGAGCTCTTGCCGGGGGCGGGTCCGCCCTCAATCTTGATCGAGCGGAACAGGTTGAAGCGGTTGATGATGCTGGGACCGGATACCTGNTTGACCGTGAAGAACTCCGAGAGCGGAATTAGCTCGCCTCCAGCATTACGGACATAAATGCTGCTGAGTTCACTCTGGCTGGCCCGNTTGTTGGCGCCAGCCTGCACATACACNCGGCGAACCTTGCCCTCTTGGAAGGTGTCATTGACGTAGCGACCGCCGAAGTTGACGCTGAATGATTCCATTGCCTGACCGAAGTCGACGTTCAGCGCTGCCATACGCTCGCGATCAACATCAATACGCAGCTGCGGTGAGTCAGGGATGAATTGGGTATAGACCTTGCTGAAGACCGGGTCGGCATTAGCGGCGTTGATGATCTTGCCGGCAGCACCGGCAAATTCGGACATGGAGTAAGAGCCACCGCTCTGATCGAGCAGCTGGAATTCAAATCCTGCACTGGCGCCGTAGCCAGGGATGGAGGGAGGTTCGACCACAAAGACGCGGGCTTCATCGATCTGAGCAGCGATCTTCTGATTCAGACGCTGGGTGATCGCTTCCATGGACTGGTCCTTATTTGGACGTTCATCCCAGTTCTTGACTCCATAAAAGAACAATCCTCGGTTGGGACCAAAGCCATCAAGGCTGGCACCCGAGAAGAGGCCTGCTGCTTCGATGTCAGGCTCGGTTCGCAGGATCGCAGCAATCTGCTTGTTGACCTTGTCGGTGACGCGATTGGAGGTGCCCTCAGGTGCCATCACAAAGCCGATGCCATAACCCTGGTCTTCGATCGGCACAAACCCAGCAGGTACTGAAGTGAACGCAAAGCCTGTGAGGAGAATCCCGACGCCAAGACCAGCCATCACCACACGGCGATGGTTCATCACCCAGCTCAGCAGATTGCTGTAAAAAGCTTCAAAACGGGCGTAGTAGCGGTTGAAGATTACAAAGATCTGATTCAGGTAGTTACCAAGCAACAGACCCAAGCCTGTGAACAGCAACACAGGGATGAAATTAACTACGCCTGCCAGTGCCAGGCCAACCACCGCACCACCAATAGCAAAAGGCAACCGCAGCGGTCTGCCGCTGGACTGCGATGCGGCATACCCGATAATCGCCGCCAAGGCAAACGGAATCAACGCCTTGAAAGCACCACCGCCGACGAATAGCAGCCCATAAATGAAACCAATGACCGTACCGCCGATGGTGTAAGTCCGGCGGCTTGGCTCGGTATATTCACGCCCCAATAGCAGGGCGGAGAGCATCGGAGAGAAGGTAAGCGCGTTGAAGGTTGATATGGCAATCGAGAAGATGATCGTCGCCGCAAATTGCTTGTAGATGGTCCCCGTCGCTCCAGGGAAGAACAGCACAGGAAGGAACACACACATTTTCACCAATGAGGTGGCGATGACGGCGGAGAACAGCTCATCCATGGTGGATTTAGCCGCCTCGACCGCCGTCAGACCTGTTGATTTCTTGGTGGAGGTGTCCTCAATCACAGTGATGGCGTCATCCACCACAAGGCCAGTAGCCAAAACCAAGCCGAAAAGTGTGAGCTGGTTAAGCGAGAAGCCAAAGCCGAGCACAAAGGCGAAGGTCCCTACCAAAGCCACAGGAATCGCAATGCCAGGGACCAGGGTCGCTTTCCAGTTCTGCAGGAACAAGAACAAGATGAGCACCACCAACACGACCGCATCGCGCAGTGAACCCACAACCCCCTGAATCGAGGCATTGATGAAGTCGGTGGAATCGAAAACCTGCTCAACCTTCATGCCTACGGGCATGGTCTGCTTGAACTCCTCAATCACCTCCTTGACGCCATCGGAGACCACCAGGGCATTACTGCCGCTGAGCTGGTTGATCGACATGCTGACGGTGGGATTACCTTCGAGGTTGACGGCCGACACTTCATACACTTCACCTCCGAGCTGCACTTCACCAACATCACTGACGCGGATCAGACCGCCATCGTCGGTGGTGTTGATAACCAGATTCGCAAATTCACTCTCGCTGGTCAGTCGCCCCTGCAGCTGCACCGTGAAGGTATAGATCTGATCTTCAGGGGAGGGTGCACCGCCGACCTTGCCAGCAGGAACAAGACGGTTCTGGCTTTTCAGAGCTCCGACAACATCGGATGAGGTAAGGCCATAACCGGCAAGCTTGTCAGGATCAAGCCAGAGACGAAAGGCCAGCTTGCGGTTGCCGTAATAGGTGAGGCTGCCGACGCCAGGAACACGCTTGACACTGTCCGTGAGGTTTTTGTCCAGGAAACCGCTGATGGTCTCAATGCTGTAGTTGATCTCCTCAGGGTTTTCGTTGGTGAAGTTGTAAACCAACAGGGTGGAGGTGGAGGATTTATCCACGGTGACGCCGGACTGCTTTACTTCCGCAGGCAGCTGCGGTTCGGCAAGGGCAACCCGGTTTGAAACATTCACCTGGTTGATGTTGCCGTCAGTGCCGCTTTGGAACAACACCGAAATGGCGGCACTGCCATCGGAGGAGCTGGAAGAGGTGATGTAGTCCATGTTCTCCACCCCGTTGATCTGCTGCTCGAGCACGGAAGTGACACCCTGCTCGACGCTTTCGGCATCAGCACCGGCGTAGTTGGCACGCACCTGCACTGTCGGTGGTGCGATATCGGGCAACATCTCAACCGGCAGAATCGGAATTGCGATCAAGCCGGCAATGACGATCAGCAGTGAACAGACCGAAGTGAGAACCGGCCGAGTGATGAAGTTATTGGAAAGTGACATGACTCGCCTCAGCTACCGCTCTTGGCGTCCTGAGCATTCGTTTTCTCAGCCGGTGGCTTGATCTGAATCGGTGAACCGTGCTTGAGGTTCATCAGATTGGAGGTAATCACCTGCTCGCCCACCTTGACCCCCTTGAGCACTGGGTAGAGATTGTTCTGCACCGTCCCCACCTCAACAGGAGTCTGCAAGGCGAACTTGGTGTCTTCCGGCAACTGTTTGAGCTCATCGATCGGAGCATTACCGGGTTGCTGCTCCAGCTGCTGCAGACTTCCAACCCGGAACACGAAGTTCTGGCCGGAGGCGGTGGTCACCGCGGTGTAAGGAACAGCATCAAGGCTCTTGGTGTCGAGCTCGACACGCGTGATCAGGCGCTGGCCATTCCGCAGAGTGCCCTCCGGGTTCTCAAACACCGCCTTGACCAGCAGGGCCTGGGTACCGGAACTGACGGTGGGATCGATACTCATCACCGTGCTTTTTGCCAGAGGCTCGTCGGCGCCAGCCAGCATCAGCAAAACGGGTAAACCATTTTTGAGGCGAGGTCCGTAGACAGAAGGGAGCTCGATGCGCGCTTCAAGCTGGTTGTTCTTGACCAGCTTGGTGAAGATCTGCCCCTGCTTGATCACATCACCAACCTTGACCGACACATCAGCGACGATGCCGCTGATCGGCGAGGTCAGGTTGCTGTAACCAACGGTTGCCTGCTGAGCGATGGCTCTTTCCTTTGAGGAAATGGCCTGCTGGCGGTACTGATCGCGCTGTTTTTCAGAGACCGCGCCCTGTTCGGAGAGGAACTTGTAGCGCTGGTAGTTGATCTGATCGGTCTCGGCCTTGGCCACATCACGACGCAGGGAGGCCTGTTCCTGCTCCTGATCAAGAACCACGAGCAATTGTCCGCTCTTGACCACATCCCCCTGATCAATCCTGAGCTCATCGACCCGGCCACGAGCCTGGGCAGCAAGCTGAACAAGATCAGTGGCCTCAAGAGTGCTAACGGTCTGGACCGCATCGGTGAAATCGGCCTTCTTGACAGCTGCCTCTTGAACCGGCAAAGCCTGGAACTGGGGACCACCACCGCAAGCAGCCAACAAAAGCATCGAGCCGGCGAGAAGAAAAGAACGGGTCGGAACCGGCACCGCTGATTGTTATTCGTTCACCGGATTATGAACATCAGTGGCAGAACTCGCAGCCGATCTGAGGGGATCAGCAACGAATAGCGCGAGTTCCATGCGACAGAGTTCGCGACGTCGATCAACTGACCGATCAGTTTCTGGGCCATACCCTTATGAGCAGAAGCCAGCGGCGCTGACGCGATGCCTGAATTGAGTCCACACACCCTGGACATGGCCGAGACCCTGATCGGTGTAGCGCGCTTCGTGCTGATCTTGGTGGCGGCGCGCATGCTTGCTGAAGTGCTCGTGCGCCTGCAACTGCCGACCATCCTGGGCGAACTTGTTGCCGGCATCATCATTGGCGCCTCCGGCCTGCACTTGATCGTGCCACCGGAGACCCAGGTCCAGCTGAGTGATGCCCTTGTCAACCTTGTCAGTTCGCTGATGTCAGTGCCGCCTGATGCGGTGCCTGAGATTTACAACGAGAGTTTCCCCTCTCTTGAATCAGTGGCCGAGCTTGGGCTCTATGCCCTGCTGTTCATGGCCGGGCTCGAGAGCGAACTTGAGGAGCTAATCGCCGTCGGAGCACAGGCCTTCTCGGTCGCTGTTGTGGGTGTGGTTCTGCCATTTGCACTCGGAACATGGGGGCTGATGACCTTGTTCCATGTCGATGCGGTTCCGGCAATCTTTGCCGGTGCCTCAATGACCGCCACCAGCATTGGTATTACCGCCAGCGTTTTCGGGGAACTGGGCTATCTCAAGACCCGAGAAGGCCAGATCGTCATCGGCGCCGCAGTACTCGATGACATCCTCGGCATCGTGATCCTGGCTGTCGTGGTGGCACTGGGTTCAGGTGGAGCCATCGAGATCGGCCCCATCGTCAAGCTGGTTGCCGCTGCAGCCATCTTCGTGGTGGCAGCCATTGGACTGAGCCGCACCGCCGCGCCAGCTTTCGACTGGTTGATCGATCAGCTCAAAGCGCCCGGCGAGGTGCTCGTCGCTTCCTTTGTGATCCTGGCGCTTAGCTGTTTTGCCGCCACTGCCCTTGGACTGGAGGCGGCTCTTGGGGCCTTTGCCGCAGGACTGATCCTTAGTAGCTCCAAGCACAACAAGGCAATTCAGGCATCTGTGCTGCCGATCGTGACCCTCTTCGCCACGATTTTCTTTGTTCTGGTGGGTGCCGGAATGGACCTCTCAGTCATCAATCCTTCGGACCCCACCAGCCGCAGTGCTCTCGTGATGGCCGGCTTCCTCGTCGTGGTGGCGATCTTCGGGAAGGTTGCCGCAGGTTGGGGGTTCCTCAGCAAGCAACCGACCAACCGACTGGTTGTCGGTCTGGGAATGATGCCCCGCGGCGAGGTGGGGCTGATTTTCCTGGGACTGGGTACCCAGGCCAAACTGCTGAACCCCTCACTTGAGGCGGCGATTTTGTTGATGGTCATTGGCACCACCTTCCTGGCACCGCTGCTTCTGCGCTTGGTCATTCACGGCAAGGACGGCGGCAATGATGACCCCAAACCCACTGCGGCGGAAGCGGCCTGACGCCCAATATCAGGGACATGGTCAACCCCAGCCAGCCGGTAATAATCCTCGGCGGTTTTCTGATCACCGATGAGGCGTACCAGCCTCTAGTCGACTGGCTCAGAGTCGAACGAGGCATTGATGCATCCGTGGTTCACGCCAGCCGGACGGATTGGCTGTTGACGAGCTGGGATCTTGGCTGGCGTCGGCTCTTGCAGCGCACGGAGGCACTCGTGCTGAAGGTGCTGCGAGACAGCGGATCTGATCAGGTCACCCTGATCGGTCACAGCTCTGGTGGGGTGATGCTCCGGCTCTACTTAGCCGACCATGGCCTCGAAGGCGCCAGCCTCAATGGTCAACGCCATTGCGACCGATTAATCAGCCTCGGGAGCCCTCACCAGGCAGTGCGTGCAACACCCCTGCGAGCCATGGTGGGGCGGCTTCTGCCCGGCTGTGCCTGTTCAAATGTTGATTATGTCTCGGTGGCGGGGCGGCTGGATCTGGCAAGCCCGATGGCCACAAACTTCGCCAGACGATCTGCAGCCAGGTCTTACAGGCAGATTGCCGGTGCTGGGGATGTCAGTGGCGATGGCCTGGTACCGGTGAGCTCGGCGCTACTGAGCGGCTCACGTCCCATCGAACTGGCCGAGACTGCCCATGGTGGTTTCTTCGGCAGCACTTGGTACGGCTCCATCGAGCGCATCGAGCAATGGTGGGAACAAACCATTTCCCCTAAGCCATGAAAAAGCCCCCTCCAAGGAGGGGGCTTTGCGATTCAGCTGATGTGAATCGTTTGTTGATTCCAGATCAACCGATGGCAGGAGCCTGGAGAGCCACAGGGGCGCTCTCGGTGGTAGCCAGGTCGAGGGGGAAGTTGTGAGCGTTGCGCTCGTGCATCACTTCCATGCCGAGGCCGGCACGGTTGAGGATGTCAGCCCAGGTGTTC
>NHBY01000008.1 GCA_002168155.1 Synechococcus sp. TMED19
CGCCATCTGGCAGCTCTGGGGTTGACCGAGCGCCATGATCGCTGTCTCGGTGTGGTGGTGAGCGAGGAGTCCGGCACCATCTCGATGGCGAGTCAGGGGCGCTTTGAGCGGCCGATCACCCGCGAGCGGCTGCGGGAGCTGCTCAGTGATGCGGTCAGCGTTCAGGGAGCAGGACGCCGCCGCCAGCCGCGTACGCTGCCTAAATCCTCTTCCAGTGGCGAACGCATCGAAGCCACTGCACGCAATCGCCCATGAGTCGGTCCCCGGTGGCGGCTGCCAGGCCATCCACTCGAACAGCTCTGCCTGCCTGCCTCGACTCCGGCCGGCTGCCTGCCCACGTTGCCGTGATCATGGATGGCAATGGTCGCTGGGCCAGCCAGAGGGGTCTGCCAAGGGTGATGGGCCACCGTCAGGGAGTGGAGGCGCTGAAACGCACCCTGCGTCTATGTAGCGACTGGGGTATCGGCACCCTCACCGCCTACGCCTTCTCAACGGAAAACTGGTCGCGGCCGGGTGAGGAGGTCAGCTTCTTGATGACCCTGTTCGAGCAGGTGTTGGCGCGCGAGCTTGAGGCATTGCAGCAGGAGCAGGTTCGCATTCGTTTTCTTGGCGATCTTTCTGCTTTACCCGATGGACTGCAGTCGCTGATCGCCGAGGCCACCGAGCGCTCGGCCTCCAATGTCGGGATCCATTTCAATGTCTGCACCAACTACGGCAGCCGCAGCGAGCTTGTGCATGCAACCCGTGCCCTGGCGAGGCGGGTACAGGCCGGTGAGTTAGATCCTGAGGCCATTGATGAGAACCTCTTGGCCGCTGAACTGCATACCGCCGGTGAGGTGGATCCTGACCTGCTGATCCGTACCAGNGGTGAGCACCGCCTCAGCAACTTTCTGCTTTGGCAGCTGGCTTACGCGGAGCTGCATGTCACTGATGTGCTTTGGCCTGATTTCGACGCTGAAGCCCTAACCCTGGCGCTGCAGGATTATCAGGGTCGTCAGCGACGCTTTGGCGGGGTGGAGGAGAGCTGATGGGGTCAGAGATGAATTCGGTGCTTGAGCGCCATGACTGGAGCCTGGAGGAGATCGAGGCTCTGCTGCAGNTGCCGCTGGTGGATNTGCTCTGGCATGCGCAGCAGGTGCACCGGGAGGCTCATCCCGGCGGCTATCACGTTCAGCTGGCTTCGCTGCTGAGCGTTAAAACTGGCGGCTGCGAGGAGGACTGCGCCTACTGCCCTCAGTCGCTGCATCACAGCAGTGATGTGACCGGTCAGCCGGAACTGCAGCTGCAGGTTGATGGGGTGCTCGAGCGAGCTCGCTCTGCTCGCCAGGCCGGTGCCCACCGTTTCTGCATGGGCTGGGCCTGGCGTGAGATCCGTGAGGGGGCTCCTTTTGACGCGATGCTGCAGATGGTGCGTGGCGTGCGCGAGCTGGGAATGGAAGCCTGCGTGACCGCCGGCATGCTCACCGAATCCCAGGCCGAACGCCTNTCTGAAGCAGGNTTGACNTCNTACAACCACAACCTNGATACCAGCCCGGAGCATTACGACCGGATCATTACTACCCGCACCTATCAGGAGNGANTGGAGACGCTGCAGCGAGCTCGTGATGCNGGTATCAGCCTCTGCTGCGGCGGCATCATTGGCATGGGGGAATCACGCCGCGATCGGGCCTCCCTGTTGCAGGTACTGGCAGGACTCAACCCCCACCCGGAGAGCGTACCGATCAATGGACTGGTGGCCGTGGAAGGTACCCCCCTTGAAGGTCAGGAGCCTTGGCAACCCCTTGAGTTGGTGCGCATGGTCGCTGTGGCCAGAATCTTGATGCCTAAGGCTCGGGTGCGCCTCAGTGCCGGCCGTGAGCGACTGACTCAAGAAGCCCAGATTCTTTGCCTGCTGGCCGGCGCCGATTCGATCTTCTACGGCGACAGCCTGCTGACCACCAGCAACCCAGCGGTGCAAGCCGACCAGGCGCTGCTTGCAGCAGCTGGGGTGGCCAGCAGCCTTGAGGCACCAGCTGCAGCCTGATGGGCAGCGGTCCGCCGCAGCTGGTGGCGGCTTTCTACCGCTTTGCACCCCTGGAGGCTTTAGGCCCTTTGCGCGCTGAACTGCAGCAGATCGGCGAGCAGCATCAGGTTTTGGGCACGGTTTTGCTGGCTGAAGAAGGGGTGAACGGCACGGTCTGTGGCCCTGAGGCCGGAGTGGAGGCCTTGCTGGCACGGTTGCGTTCTGAGCCTGGTCTGAAGCCTCTGCAGGAGAAGCGCAGCTGGTGCGAGGACCCCTGTTTTCTGCGTTTCAAGGTGAGGCTCAAGCAGGAAATTGTGACCATGGGTCTTGCTGAGGTGGATCCCACCGAGCAGGTGGGTACCTACGTGCCACCGGATCAGTGGAATGCACTGATCACTGATCCGACCACATTGNTCATCGATACCCGCAATCGCTACGAGGTNGGGGTGGGCAGCTTTGACGGTGCGATTNACCCTGNCACCGAGAGCTTTCGGGAGTTCCCCCATTGGGCGGCTGAGCAGTTGNGACCGNTAATGCAGGAGCGCGGAGCGACCAAGCTGGCTCTGTTCTGTACCGGTGGCATCCGCTGCGAGAAGGCCACGGCCCATTTGCTGCAGCAGGGTTTTGATCAGGTGCATCACCTAGAAGGCGGCATCCTGCGCTATCTCGAGGAGGTGCCACAGACCCAGAGTCGNTGGCAGGGGGAGTGCTTTGTTTTTGATCGCCGGGTGGCCCTTAATCATCAGCTTGAACCTGGTGAGCATCGCCTTTGCCACGCCTGCGGGCTGCCGCTGACACCCCAAGAGTGCCAGTTGCCCAGCTATGTGAAGGGCGTGAGTTGCCTGCACTGCATTGATCGCTTCAGTGATGAGGATCGCCGTCGTTTCAGCCAGCGTCAGCAACAGCTCGAACGTGGAGATATCTGGACGTAGTGCTCAAAAGTGCTGCGGTGAATCGACTCTGGTGAGAACAGCACTCTCATTGCCTAACCGTCTTCTTGCCCCGCCGGGCTGCAAGAACGCTCAGGAGCACTGGTCGAAACCCAGAGCAGTATCCAGTGCTCAACCAGATGTAAAACAACTCGGTTGTGGATGTAGGGGGGGGGGATGTGTGGCTTCCTTATGCCACTTTTGGGTTCTGTGGAGAATAGGCCTGTCGGACGTCAAGATGATGTCTTGCTTGTCGTGCGCTTAACCCGTTTTGGGTCAACCCTTTAACTTCTCTTGGTGTGAATTTATCAGGTTCACAATCAAGATTTGAGGGATTGTTTACCTAGTGATATCCAAGTCGTAACTGATTGCCGTTTAAATTTTATGGTCTGAATTAAATCAAGCCAACAGGTTTCAATCCAACTGCTGGACTTCACTCCAAATTTCTCTCAGCTACACAGTCGGTGAAGCTTGCNCGCCAGTCAGGCTCAANGTCGGGCAATCTGTGATCCTTCCGAGNTCACAGAAAGAGCAGGGAAGTTNCATTGAAGTGCTCGAAGGGATCGCCAGGCTCTATTGGCCTGGCGATCCAGCTGTCGATATAACGGTTGCCTTTCTGCAGGCCGGTGATCAAATTCCTGCCCGTCATCTTTCTGGCGGAGGGATGTGTATTGAAGCGCTAACGCCACTTTNCTTCCATCTAGAAGGCAATAATGATCATCGTCTGGGCATGGATGTAGTGGCTGAGTGGACCTTTCAGCTCTTGCGTATTCATCATCTNGGGTCTGCAGAAAATCGCTTAAATGGTTTGTTCGTCCTGCTTGTTAATCGGCTTGGCAAGCGCTGTGGTGANTGGTGCACGCTTCCATTCTCATTGAGTCATGATCGAATTAGTGAATTAATCGGCACAACGCGTGTCACGTCAACCCGTTTGATTTCCAAGCTCCGGCACGGCCAAATNCTTAATGTATTCAGGGGTGGGCAATCGCAATTTGCCGCATCACTCATTGAGTATGAACCGATTGCAAGCTGATGACGTGTGAATAGCCCTGCCAGTGACAAGATGTTTGCCTTGGGAAGTGGTCTGCCACATGGTCGCTGAGGCTAATTTGAGTTGCTCCCATTGGCTCCAAAGCTCGCTGAGCCAGCTCTATCTGCTTTGAGCGCGGGGGGAAAGCCCTGGTCACTGCAGCGCTTGCCTGTGTTGGGGACTTTGTTGTCTATTGGTCTCCGCTAGTGGTCAGACTGGCTTGAGCCATCTCTGTGCTCTCTCCACCCTTGGACTGTTGTTCTGACCCGGTGCTTGCTCTGCTTGATTGGCCGCCTCGCAGTCATGACTTGGCTTTAGGGCGCTGGGCATGATCCACTACAGCTTCCGCCGCTGCCCCTACGCGATTCGGGCTCGGTTGGCCCTGCTGCAAGCAGGGTTGCATCCGCAACTGCGGGAGGTTGATCTCAAATGCAAACCACCGGAACTGCTGGCAGCCTCGTCNAAGGGCACGGTGCCGGTCCTGGTCGGTAGTGATGGCTCAGTGATTGATGAGAGCCTGGAGTTGATGCGATGGGCGTTGGCTCAGCGTGATCCTGACGGCTGGCTTGAGAGCGATGGTTCTCCTGAGGTTGAAGCTCTACTTGCTCAGAACGATGGTCCCTTCAAGCACCATCTCGATCGCTTCCGCTATCCCGATCGCTATGACAACAGCAATGGCGCTCACCACCGCCAGCAGGCCCTTGAGATCCTGAGGCAGTGGAATCAACGATTGGAGCATTACCCGTGGTTGCTGGGTCCGCGTGCCTCCCTGGTGGACATGGCCCTGCTGCCGTTTGTAAGGCAATTCCGCCACAGCNATCCTGAGGGATTTGATGCCGAGTTGGATCTGCAGCCCTTGCAGCGCTGGGTGCAGCGCTTCCTCTCCTCGCAGGCCCTTGCTGTGGTGTTGGAATGGCCCTGGGCGTCGCGCCAGCGCTGGAACTCTCCCAGTTGGCTCTATCACCTGGCACTGACGGATGAGTGGCTCCAGGCTCGTGAGCATGGGGTCTATACCCGCTCGACGCGCGGTCGCTCATTGCAGGAGGAGGGCTTCATTCACCTCAGCAGCGCCCATCAACTGGATGCCACGTATAAGCGCTTCTACAGCGACCTCGGCCAGGTGGTGTTGCTCACCATTGACCCCAATCAATTGCCTGATGATCAGCTCAAGTATGAGCCCATCGCCAGTGGTGAAACTTTTCCCCACCTCTACGCTCCGCTGCCGCTGACGGCTGTGTTGGCTGCTGATCGCTACCGGAGTGCGCCATGAGGCTCAGCCTTGACCAGATTGAAGAGCAGGCGTCGGCCAGGCACCTTCTGCTGCGTCTTCAGCTCGGTGGTGCAGGTCCCTTGAAAACTCTGCGTGTGGTGGTGGCTCGCCGCAGCGCTGAGCAGAGCCTGGATCTGCTTGGTGAACTCAAGGGTTGGTGCACACCACAACGCGGGGGTCTGCGGCTCGACACGATGCGGGTTCAAGGCACAGATACGCAGGATGTTGGTTTGTTGATCTGGGCGGCCACCTTTGCCTGGGCCCTGGAGGCCACGCCTTGCCGAGTGGCTTGGCTCCTGGCCATTCGTGATGACCCCCAGCAGCACCGCCGCCTGGTGCGTTATTTCAAGCAATTGGGATTTGCATCGCAGCGGGAGCTTGGTGCGGCGGTGTGGGATCTGCCGCGGCGCCTGATCTGGGGTGGCTCTGGCCTGCTGATGCAGGGTGATTGCGCCGAGGGGTTGAGGCGCTGCGGGCGCAGGCTTCAGCTGCGGTGATAAGGGCTNCCCTGCAGGATCGTGCTGGCTCGGTANAGCTGCTCCATNAGCAACAGCNGCGCCAGTTCATGGGGAAAGGTGAGTGCCGAGAGCGACAGCAGCGCATCGGCTTCNTGGCGCAGCTGTTCAAGGTGCCCATCGGCNCCGCCGATNACCAGGGCCACNCGCTCGGAGGTCCACTCCCCCAGCAGCTGGGCGAACGCCACTGAATTCAGCTTTTGCCCTTCTTCTGTCAGGAGTACCAGCCGCTCCCCTGGTTTGCGTGCACCGCGCACTGCGGCAGCTTCTTTCGCTTGGGTGCTGTCCTTGAGCTCCACTAGCTCCAGTCCTGGCAGTCGCTTGGCATAAAAAGCGATGCCGTCGGCCAGCCAAGGCCGCTTCACCTTGCCCACTGCCAGCACCCGTATACGGCTTGGTTGCAGCAGGGCCATCCACGCCGCCTGGAACAGCTTCCATCGCTAGCACTGGGCTTGAGCCCTGCTGTTGTGGATGCCCCTCACCGATTCCTGCGTATCGCTCAATCCCTATTTCCGTTTCGCGCCAGAGCAGCGCCAGGCCCTGAACATCCTCTGCGAGGACTTTGTGGCTCGCAGCGCCACTGAAGAGGGATGTCTGTTTTATGGCTTCTCATTTACGGCTGATGTCTTGCATTGCCGTGAGGGTTACCGCGATGCCCAGGGGCTGCTGGCACACCTGGAGAACGTGGCGGAGCAGCTGCAGCAACTGCTGGCCATGGTGGAGCCGATCCGGGTGGAAGTGCATGGGCCCGCGACTGAACTTGAGCTGTTGCGCGCTCCACTGGCGCATTTCGAAGCCAGCTTTTTTGTGNTGGAGCAGGGCTTCCGTCGCTGAGCCCCCCGCAAAAAATCAGCATGAATGCCTAATGCCGCAGAACTGTGGCCATGGCTACCTTTTGAACTCTGTGGTCGTCACACGCTCCACTGCGTTCAAGCCTTTTGGTGTCTGGCCCGCGTTGTTTGGGAGGGCCAGCACTGCACTATCCCTTCGCGTTGCTATTTGTGCTGTTCTGGTTCACCTCACTGCTGCGTCGCTGGTCTGAAGCCGTCAATGCTGAGGTGGGTCCCAATGCCGCCATGCACGATGTGATTCGCGATGGGATTTACCCACGCAATGCCCGCTGAGGCTTGCCTTCAGCCGGCAGCGTGATAGCTGCTTCGCACCAGCGGACCGCTACGCACATCGGCAAATCCAAGCTCTCCTGCGATCCTGCCGAGCTGCTCAAATTCATCAGGGTGCCAGTAGCGGGCAACAGGAATGTGGGCCAGTGATGGCCTTAGGTACTGCCCCAGGGTCAGCCGCTGGCAGTCAACGGTCCGCAGCGCCTGCATGGTCGCCACCACCTCATCGAAGCTTTCTCCCAGGCCGAGCATCAGTCCTGATTTGGTGGGGATCGACGGGGCTAGATCCCTGGAGGCAGCCAAAAGGCCTAACGAGTGTTTCCAACTGGCACCTCGTCGCACTTCCCCCTGAAGGCGCTCGACGGTCTCCAGGTTGTGGTTAAAGCACGCGGGCTGGGCATCGAGCACCGTCTGTAATCGCTGGCGTTGAGCGTCGAGCCCAGCGCTTTCATCGCGGTGTCCGCCCCAAAAGTCAGGGGTGAGCACCTCGATTCCCACCAGGGGATTGCGTCCCCTGATGGCCGCCATGGCATTGGTGAAGAGGCTGGCGCCGTGGTCGCTCTGGTCGTCCCGGGCCACAGCGGTGAGCACCACGTAGCGCAGCTTCAGCGTCTCGACAGCCTCGGCGACCCGTTCAGCCTCTAAGGGGTCGAGGGCGACTGGTGCCTGGCCTTTCTCCACCTGACAGAAGGCGCAGCTGCGGGTGCAGATCGGTCCCCCCAGCAGGAAGGTGGCGGTGCCGGCGGCATAGCACTCGCCCCGGTTGGGNCAGCGCCCCTCCTCGCAGATGGTGTGCAGCCGTTGCTGTTTGACAACGCCTTGCACTGCTTCCANTTNGCTGGCGTTACCGATTGGCCGCCTNAGCCATTCGGGTAGACGCTCCGTGGGGGCGATGGAGCTGTAGCGGGTGGGGCGGATCACGAGGCCTGTCTTACTCCACAGTCCTACGACCTTCTAGGGCTCGGGCGAGGGTGACATCGTCGGCATATTCCAGTTCACTGCCCATCGGCAAGCCGTAGGCAATGCGGCTGACCTGGCAGAAGGATTTGAGCAAACGGGCCAGATAAAGGCTGGTGGTGTCTCCCTCGACACTGGGTGTCAGCGCCAGGATCACCTCCTGCACGTTTTCCGGATCAAGGCGTTGCAGCAGCTGCTGAATCGCTAACGCTTCTGGGCCGATTCCATCCATTGGCGAGATCAGACCACCGAGCACGTGATAGCTGCCTTTGAATTCACGGGTTCGTTCTAAGGCGAGCAGATCTCGGGAGTCGGCCACCACACAAATCACGCCGATGTTCCGCTCCGGGTTGCGGCAGATATCGCAGAGGGGTTCAGCGGAGAGGTGACCACATCGCTGGCACTGTCCCACCTGTTGCCGTGCCGCGAGCAGGGCATCAGCGAAGGCGCGGCTCTGCTCCTCCGGCTGGCGCAGCAGATGCAGAGCCAGGCGCTGGGCTGTNCGCGGACCGATGCCGGGCAGCCGTTCGAACTGCTCGATCAGCCTGGCTAGGGGGCGGGTGAAGACAGTCAGCGCCGTGCTCAAGCTGGCCGGAATCTAGGCAGGCCATCACGCCACAATGGTGCCCACTTGGGCCGAGTTCTTCCGTGGCACTTTCTCGCCTCTCTCGCTGGCTGCGAGCTCTCCTGCCTCTTTTGCTGGCGGTGTTGTTGGTGAGCTGCTCGGCCTCCGCCGCAGGCTTGCAGCGCTTCAGCAGCCCGGATGGCCGCTATGCCTTCCTTTACCCCACCGGCTGGACGCGTGTCGCCGTTACCGATGGACCCGAGGTGGTCTTTCACGATTTGATCAACAGTGATGAGACCCTCAGCCTGGTGATTGCACCGGTGGACCCGCAGAAGAAGCTTGAGGAGCTCGGCAGTGTTGTCGCCATCGGTGAGAAGCTACGCAGCACTGTGATTGCCCCGCCGGGTAGCGGTCGCGAGGCCGAACTGGTGGAAGCCAGCGAACGCGAGGATTTGGGTCGCACCTTCTACGACCTGGAGTTCGAGGTGCACTTGGCCAATCGCGACCGGCATGAGCTCGCCACTGTGGTGGCTGATAAGGGTCAGCTCTANACCTTGGCGGCCAGCACCAATGAAGCCCGTTGGGACAAAGTGGAAGAAATGTTCCATCAGGTGATCAGTTCGTTCACCCTGAATTATTGAAATCTNGTCAGAACTGCAGCTTGAAAAAAACCAGTACGCAAGTTTTGCAATTCTGAATCAGGCTTATGTGTTGATTTGGCTATGGCGTTATGCGAAGTGATGTTTAATTTTCTGCATTCTGGCCAATTCAGGCTCAATTCAAACTGCTTTTCGCTGTGACCTTTCGCCCTGTTCCAGATTCTTGCCTGAGTATTGCCAGATGAGCTGACCACGCTAATGTCGGGCAACAAAAGGGTTGAACAACGTCCCGCGATGGCTTATTACCTGTTCTTTATTGCGATCCTTCTGATTGCTCTGATTTGTGGGCTTGCTTCTCGTGTTGTGGCCGAGAAATACTGGATGTGATTGCTTAGCAGCAGTTGTCAGGGCCAACCGTTTGTCGGTTAAGAGGGCCTCTTTTTTGAGTTGGTTCAATGCTTTTGTACATTCAGTCTTGATTGGTTCACTCCGCATCTAGGCCTCTCTGTTGGTCGAGGTTCTGCTCCAGCTTTCAAGTGTTGTTAGATATTTATTCGTGTTAGCTGCATGAATGGCGGTGGGCGTTCCCAGTCCCTTGAACTTTTTTGTGGTTGGTGGTGGCCTTGGTGGTGTGCTGCTGGCGCTGCATCTGGCAGAAGCCGGCGCCCATGTGCAGCTGGCCGGGGGACCGATGACGACTGGCGCAACTGGTTGTAGCTACGGCGGAGTGCCCTGGTGGGCTGTTGGCAGCNATGCCCTCGGGCAGCTGTTGGCCACTGCGCCTTCGCATTGGCACGCGTTGCAGGATCGCTATGGCGATTTGGGTGTCAGCAGCTGCAATCTCTGGCTGCATTGGTCTGAGCTTGATTCCACCGGGGCTGTGGCGGCAGCTCGAGCTGCTTTAGACGCGTTGCCGCAGCAACCTCAGCTTCAACATCTCAGCGCTGAAGAGCTATGGAGCGCTGAACCACTCTGTAATGGAGCTGACCTGGGCGGAGCCATACAGCTGCCCTATCTGAGAGTGGATCCTGAGGCCTTTCAGCGCGGGATCGATCAAGCCTTNCANCGTTTGGGGGTGTCTCGGTTGCCTCCGCTTGATGCGGCGGCGCTGCGCCAACGGCTCGAGCATGTCGATGCAGTTGTGCTCTGCGCAGGAGCATTGACGGGGTCCCTGCTGCAGCAACTTGATCTGCCACGGCCAACAGTGCTGCGCTTTAGCTGGGCTGGAGTCCTGCAGCTTGAGCGCCCAGAGTTGATGAGCAAGACGATCGTCATGCCTTTGCTGGGGAGGCGGCGTCAGCGGGAGCTTGCCGATACCGGCCCAGCGCTGGTGCTGGATCCAGGCATCTCTCCAGGACCTGCTGGCGGGATCCTGATCGGCCAGACCTCATGGTTTGACCAGACCTTGGAGCATCCACCTGAGCCAAAGGCGGAGCAGCAGCGCCTCAAGATCGCCGCTCAACGGTTGCTGCCTCAACTCCCCTCTGAGTCTTTGGCTGCGGCGAGGCTTCATCAGCGGCCTGTGGCCTACAGCACGGATCAGTTGCCTTTGCTTGGTCCGCTTCCGGAGTGCAGCAAGCTTCACCTTTTCACTGGCTTCAGTGGCGCTTTTGTCCAAGTGCCGGTGCTGGCTCCCATGTTGGCGCAAGCGCTACTGACTGGTGACTGGAAGCCGCTCAGCTGCCTCGGAGTGCTGAATAGATGAGCTCAGGGGTGAATGGCGCTGCCGGATCACGCGGGACTGGAAGCAGCTCCCGCAAGAGCTGGGCGTAGGTGATGTTCACGTCAACGGTTGCGTCAAGCCGCTGCACCAGGCTGCTGATCAGGCGCTCTTGGGTGATTGAGAGATCCAGTTCACTCGACAGCCCTGTCTGATAGCGCAGGCGGACATCGCGGAAGGCCTCAATCGCCGCAGCAACACCGCGCCGAGCCGAGGCCAGCTTGGCCAGGCTTGCTTCGTGGTTGAAAAACGCACTTTCGAGACGAAGTCGAATCGCATTGCGGCGCGTCGCGTAATCCTGGGCGCTGGCTTGTGAGCGTTGATCAAGGGCACGGGCGCGCCCTGCAGTCGTGCCTGCATCAAACAGCAGCCAGGTGATACTCAGACCCAGGGACCAGTCGTAGCCACTGTTGTTGAACACCGTGTTGATGGGGCTGCCGCAGCAGCCGCCGTTTTTACCGATGACGTTGTACATCTGCTCGTTTGCGCCGTAGGTCCCTGCATTGGCGAACAGTGAGAGCTTGGGCAGTAGGCCGGCGGCTATCGCATCACTGCGGCGCGCCAAAGCATTGCGGGCAGCCAGGATCGCTTCCAGTTCCGGGTTTCCTCGGTAGGCCGCCAGCAGACTNGCTTCCAGATCCAGGGGCCAGGAGGGCATCGGTTCAATTGGATCGGCTGTCGTCACGCTGATTTGTGGATCGACATTGAGGACCACGCTGAGGGCACGGCGGGCGATGGCGCGATCGGCCATCGCCTGGATCAGGGCTTCCTGATCGCTGGCTTCAATGGCGCGGCGGCGCATCACATCAAGGCGTGGCACCAGACCTGCTCTCTGAAGATCGAGAGTGTCCTGCAGGATCAGTAGATCGTTCTGCACCGCGGCGTCCTGAATGCGGACGCTCTGATCGGCCTGCTGAAGTCTGTAATACGCCTCACTGACGTCGAGCTGCAGTCGCCTTAGCTGGTTGGCGTAGAGGTTGCGCTGCTCTTGAAGCTTGGAGCGGGACGCCTCCACCAGTGGAGTTCGCGCAAAATCAAGCAGCGCATAGTCCAGTTGCAGCCCGGCATCGCCAGCATTTTCGACTTGATTGAAGTAAGCACCGCCACCTGCAGGGGTGTAAAAGGGGCCATTGGTGGCTTTGCCAGAAGCAGCTCTGAGGCCGTTTTTGGACAGTGCTGGAGTCTTGTTCAGGCTGTTGTTGCCTGTGGGGACGTTGATGTTGTTGCTGGTCTTGCCGGTGCTGCCCTCGGCGTAAGCGCTGATCTGCGGCCAGTAGGTGCCGAGCGCGGCCTGCAATTCAGATAGAGCTGCGGCGACGCGCAGTCGCTGGGCCTGAAGGGCGGGGTTGTTAACCAGCGCGATCTGTAGGGCGCGCTTGAGGCTGACCGACTCAATCACTCCGGGTTTGAGCTCACCGGCATCGGGCAACTCCAGAGGAGGTGGGGCACCTGGCTCGGGGCTCAGAGTTGAGCTGGCGGCGGCATTGGGCTTAAGCAGNGAACTGGGCAGAGGTTGAGCTGGAGCAAAGCGTTCAGTGGGTGGCTCTGCCTCGGCCGGGATCAGCGCGTCGAGGGCGCGGAGCTGGAGGTCCAGTTGGCGCCAGCTCCGCTCAAGCCGTTCCACGCCGCCGTCGATCTCGTCATCCTCAAGCAACTGCTGAGCCCTGGATGCCGGCGGGTCAACGACCATTAGCGCCAGCGCGACGGCTGCCCACCGCATCAGGCAAAGCCAGCGCTGCTGAAACACTCTGCCTGTAAGAAATCTGGCGCAGTTTGGCCCCACTTGGCTGTTTCTGCCCGGAGTGAGTTGCCGGATTTCAATGCTGGATCAGGCCAAATCAAAGTTCCTGCAGCGACTCGCCCACCAGCGCGATCGCATCGCTTCGGCCTGGGTTGGACTCAGTGACCACAGCCAGGTAGGGGTGACGCTGGTGGGAGTGAGCGGTGTACTCGCTCTGTGGGCCCTGTTCTGGCCAGTGCCAACAGAGGTCAAAGGCCATGGGGTGCTCATCTACCCCGATAACGCTGGCGTCCTCAATGCCCGCGTTGATGGCCAGGTGCTGAAGATCAAGACTCAGGTGGGTGATTCGGTCCGTCAAGGTCAGGTGTTGATGACGCTTTATCTGCCTGTCCTTGAGCGTCAGCTGCAGCAGCAACGCGGCAACCTCGCCCAGCTGGAGTCCATTAACGACGATCTCAACCAGCGCGATGCGATGCGCCTTGGGACCGAAAAGACTGCCCTTGAGGTCACCCTCGCCAAGTTGGAGGACGACGTACGTCGCTACAGCGCTCTGCAGAACACCTTCTCCGCGAAGCTCAGCAACCTGGAGTGGCTAAGCCAGCGTCAGGTGGTGGCTCCGCTCTCCCGCGCTGTGGTCTCTGTGCAGCAGGGTTTCACCGACACGAGCGTCAATCTTGATGACGTCAAGATCAATCGCAAGCAGATTCTCACTGACTATCAGCAGGTGAAGCTGACGATCGAAACCGAGGCCCTCAAGCGCCAGTTCCGCATAGACGATCTCCGGCGCCAGATCGCAGTGACAGAAGCACAGATTGAATTTGACGGCACTGTGGTGGCCGGCCGTGATGGCCATGTTCTCGACCTGCAGGTCATTCCTGGGCAGACCGTGAAACTGCAGGATCGTCTCGGCACTATCGGCAATCTTGCCAAGACCACAACTAAGGCGCCGGATCTCAAGGCAGTCGCCTATTACTCACCGGCTGATGCTCGCCGCTTGCCTCTTGGACTGCCTGTGGAAGTCGTGCCTCAGTGGAAGCAGCGGGGCCGTTTTGGCGGCATCGTTGGCAAGGTGAGCAGCGTGCTCACCTTGCCTTCCACAGAGGAGGATGTGGCGACCACCACTGGAAATCCCGAGCTGGCCAAGGCTCTCACCAAAGACGGTCCTGTGATGCGCGCGGAGATTGAACTGGAGCGAGATGTCAGCAGCCTTGATGGCTACCGCTGGACACTCTCTTGGGGTAGTGGAGTATTCCCAATCCGTGAAGGCCTTACCGCAACCTCACACGCATACGTTGAATGGCGATCACCGTTGAGTTACGTCATTCCCGGTCTGCGCTCACTGACCGGTGGCTACCGCACGTTGCGGCTGGATCGTCTCTGGAATCGATCGTTCCTGCAGCAGCCCGACACCATTGAATGACCCCATGTCTCGCCCGCGTCTGATCCGTAACCCACTGCTTCGCCGTGAGCTTCCCTGGCTAATTGCGGATGTTGTGCTGCTTTTGATTCTGTTTAATGCCAACGCCCCCGAGCTTTGGTTTTGGCTGGTGGTGCTGTTGGTGATCCTTGGCTATCGCTTCGAACGCTGGTGGTCTTCGCGGCCTCAGGCCTGAGTTCAGTTGCGTGCTAGCTGAGACCACAGGCTTTCGGTCTCGATCACGGCACGACAGGCCTGACGGCAGCGCTGCATTCGACTTGCCACGCGCTCGAGCTGGATCAGCTCTAGGGATTGAAGATCACTGTTATCGAGTTTCCGGTAAATCAGGCGCCAGCTCTGGGGCGGTGTGAACAGCTCCGCTGGAGGGGATGCCACAAGCTGCCCTTGCCGGCGCGGTTGCAGCAGAAGCAACTTCCATGCTTCTAGGCGATCGCTAAGGGCCAGCAGGACATCTCGTTCGGCCTTGTGGATCGGTTGCAGGCTTTTCAGATCGGGTCTTACCGGCGGTTGGCGTAGCAGTCCGCAGATGGCGATGGTCAGCCTTGAAGCGGCATTGATCAGATCGGTGATCAGGACATAGCGCGGATGGCGGCTGGAGTTCTCCCCCAGTTCCCGCGCCACATTGGGGAGCTCCTTGCGCAGTTGGTTGATCCGGTTACGGGCAGCGGCCTGGAGTGCCTTGGCCTCCAGGCCGCTNGGTGTTGAGCCATCAAGCGGTGTAACGGCCTGATCNAGACCCTTCTGCAGCTGATCGAGAACGGAGGCGTAATGACTGAATACCTGCTCGCTGCTGCGCATCGGCCAGAACAGCTGNAAGCCCAGCAGCGTGATCANTACCCCAAAAGCAGTCCAGAACAGGCGCAGTGAGATCCAAAGCGACATATCGCCGCTATGGATCAGCCAGCCCATCACCACAATCAGGCCGCCGACCTTGTAGCCCACCTTCAGGCGGAAGAGTCCTCCCAGCAGGCGCAAGGATCCCAGGGTGATGGCGATCGCCAGGGTGAAGTGAATCCCCTTGAGCCCCCAGAAAGNGATGTAGAGCAGCACGCCACCNAGNAGGGTNCCCAGCAGTCGCTGGCGGCCCAGCTCCCAGGCGGCGCCATAGGTTCCGCCGCTGCAGGCAAATACCGCCAGGGGCACGTAGTACCCAAAGGCCACACCACTGATGGCTCCAAANGCATTGCCCAGACCAGCCACAAAGGCGATCCGCAGCTCGCGACGCGTGACTAACACGGCACACTCCGCGCCAGCGCACGCACGCTGCCATGCAGTGGTTGTTGTTCCTGAGCGATCGCCAGCAGCGCCAGTACGGGCAGGTTGTACTCCGAGGCCATGGCTCGCCACTGCTCCATCGGTGCTGGTGCTGCGGCTGCTTGGCCCTGGCCGAGTTCCTGCTGCATNGCGTTGATACTGCTGCCGATCAGTGGCGATTGCTGAACCACCGCATCGGGCAGTTCAGAGAGCATCAGCTCCCAGGCGATCCAGTGGAAATGGGTGTGCTGCCAGAGCAATAAACGACGCGACCAGCCGCTGCGTTTGAGCTTCCCGCGCCTGGCTCCGCTGCGCTCTTTGGCGACGATCTGCTCAATGCGTTGCAACGCGGTTGAAAGGGGGGCCAGCGCTAATGGCAAGGGTCGTTCCTGTTGCCCGTTCAACCAGAGGCTGTAACGCTCAAGTTGTTCGGTGAGTCTTCTGCGTAGNTCCTGGTCTTCCTGGTGCAGTTCCCGATAGGCACCCCAGGGCCAGAACAGCAGACCGACCAAAATGGCGATGATGCAGCCCACCACNGTGTCGAGGCCGCGATTAAACACATAGTTCCAGTCGAGCNTCGTGTAGTCGGGGATCATCAGGAACATCACGCTGAGCAACCCGCCGGTGGCNAGTCCACCGGACCAGCCGAAATAACGCAGCACTGGAATCAGCAGCAGCAGGGACAGCAGCACTCCAGGCCAACCCTGCACGATNGTGTGCACGATGAAGGTGATCAGCCCTCCCATGGCGGTGCCCATGACGCGGCTGGTGGCAGCCTTCAGGGTCTGGTCATCACTGTCATCGGTGACCACCACCACGGCNACCAGCGGNTACCAGACAAATTCGATGCGCTCGGTCCAAAGAGCGATTGCAGCGGTGATAAANGCCGCCGTTGCCAGCTTGAGACTGTTGCGGAGCAGCGGAGCCGTCAACGGGACTGCACCAGGCAGGAGATGCCCGCAGTGTGCTGAGGCTCAGGCGCGGCTTCAACAGAGCCTGATCAGCTCAGCAGACCGGCATCAGTTAGTACNGGCAATAGCCATCCGGGGATGCCGTCGCGGTTCCAGTCCCAGATGCCGTGACGCTTGCTGATGAAGATGCTTTCCTTACGGCTGAAGGCCGCCAGCACGGCAGGTCGATCAAGNGCTTCCAATGCATCCTCCCGGCGGATCCGCCGCAGCCGCTCAAGAGGGTTGTGATCCAACGGGATATCCGTAACAAGGAGCACATTCTGCTGCNGATGCTGAAAGCTGGCTCAGNTTTCGTTGCGGAGTTGCTGGGCGCGTAGTTCCAGCNCGCTGTCTTCTGAACTNGAGACTGTCCCTGAGCTGATCTCCTCAGCGCTCTTGCTNTTGGGCTGCTTCTGGAAGCGGCGTTTGAGTCCTTCATCCANGGNACCCTGCNGGTTGTCGGGCCTGGGAACAGCTGAGGAATCGCTCATNNNGACAGCATGATTCCGATTTGGGGTTGGACTGGTTAAGGGCCGCTGACGGTCAGAAGCTGATGCTGTTCCTAGTGTCAGGGCTCACGCTCCAACGCTGTCATGGCCGTTCCTTCGAGCCGGAACCTGCGCATCACTACCGGGGTGCTGCTGCTGCTCGCCGGCATGGCCTCGATCGTGTTCCCCTTCCTCTCGGCGATTGCGCTGACGATCGGATTCGGTTCTGTTGCTGTAGTGGCTGGTGTGTCTCAGCTGACGCGCCTCGGGGCCGGCAACGATGGTCGCGCCAAGCTCTTTCGCCTGCTCTCCGCCCTGCTCTACCTAGGNGGAGGNCTGTTTGTCCTGGTCTATCCGCTCGATAGCAGCTTCAGTCTCACTNTGTTCTTGGGGGCATTGCTCNTGGTGGAGGCTGTGATGGAGCTGGCAGCAGCTGCAGCTGCATCGGGCCCGGCACGCGCGGCCGTGCTGGTTGATGGAGTGATCACCGGTCTGCTGGGTGTGCTGGTCCTGGCTGAGTGGCCCACCGATACCCTCTGGGCGATCGGTACCTTCTTTGGCGTGGCTCTGTTCATCAGNGCCTTCCGTATGTTCAGTGCCGGTGATGCANAGCCCGGCACCGATGCCAGCTGATTAGAGCCGACGATCAGGATTGCCGATGAACCAGTAGCTGATGCCGTTGCGGTAGCCGACATGCCCTGGCATGCGCGAACCGCTCAGTGGCTGGCTAGCAAGAATGTGCGCCAGTCCAGTGAGCTGGATCAGGTTGAGGTTGGTGTCGATGCCGGTTGTTGCGGCATGCAGTAGTTGGGGGAGGCGCGCAATNCCTTCCGGGCTGGTCAGCTTGCGTTTGAGTGCTTGTAGGGCCTGCCGCTGACGCCGCATCCGGCCCAAGTCTCCTTCTGCGTCGTGTCGATATCGCAGGAAGCCTTCAAGCTGGTCGCCATTGAGGCGTTGCCTTCCAGCAGGGATGTCGATGTGCAGCCCCTGGGTGTGGTCGTTGTAGCGCAATGGTTTAGCGACATCGATCTCTAACCCGCCAAGGGCATTACCAACGTGGCGTAGGGCTGAGAGGTTCACGACCACGTGATGCCTCACAGGCCTCCCAATCATGGCGCTCACCTCTGATTGAACGGCAGTGATCCCGCCAAAGAGGTAAATCGCATTGGCCTTGTGTTCGCCGTGGCTCAGTGATCGAACAAAGGTGTCGCGCGGAATCTGGGTCAGATGCACTCCTGATTCGCTCAGGTTGAGGCTGGCGATGACATCAGTGCGTTGACCGGAAGCGTCCGTGCCTAGCAGGAGCACTTCGCGAGGGACTGAGCTCAGCAGGGAAGGCAGAGATGGCGGAGCTCCTGAAGCCAACTTCAGAAGCGGTTCGAGGGCAAAGGCTCCAAAGCTCACGCCCCCAATCAGGGCAATCAAAACCCCCGTGAGTGGGAGCCTGGATTTGGAGAGGTGGCCGGAGTGTGCCATGGACTCTGCCCTCCAATTACTGCGCTCGGTAACCCTTCAATTTGGAGATAAAAAAACAGCGCTGTCAGAAAGTTCCAGATTCCTTCTGATCAGGTCTTATCCGTCAGGGTGGTCAGCATCAGCACGGTTAGTCCAAGACATGCGCCGATGACGATGATCATGCTTCTGTCTCGGTCATCAGCTTGGACATGGCGGCGGCCAGAGCAAGGCAACCGGCGACTGCAAGAAAACCCATGGTGGTGGTGCGAGGAACAATTCAAGGTTCAACCTCCACAGGGCGCTTCCCTGCCAGAACGGCTACCAATCAGGGCTTTTGAGTAGAACTACTCAGCTCAGCCTTTCCAGCCCGCAAGTCGTGAGGCAGCAGTGGAGCGGGCATAGGCGCGGGCCGCTGGAAGGGCGGGATCGAGACGATCGGAGCTGAAGGGCGGCAGCGCTTTGCGGCGCAGCCATGCTCCCCAGCGGAACTCGTGGAAGGGAATCAGGGGGGCGGCTTCGATCACACCTTCTCGCTTGAGTTTCCACACCAGACTGCGAAAGGGATCGTCCTGGCATCCCAGCAGCGTGCCCGGCAGGGCAGAGGGGTGAAGGGGGCCCAGCCCACGGCCGTCATAGAGGTAGAGCCAGCCACGCTGTTGCAGGGCCTGCAGCACGATCTCAGGCGATGCGGCGCCCACGTCCAGAACCACATAGGCCCATGCAGTCGCTTTTGGATCCACCTCCAGCAGTCCCCGCAGGCGGTGATGGCGGTCCACCATCCAAAGCTGACCATCGCTGCTGCGAGCGACAGGAACGGGTTTGGTGCGCAGGTAGTCGCGGCGAGCCTTTTTGCTTTCAGCCTTGAAATCTTCAATGCGGTGTTTGATCTCCGCCAAGCCCACGCACATCTGGGTGGGGTGCAGAGAGTCCACACCGACCTCCATCAGCTCACCGTTGCGCTCCGCAGGCGCGGGCAGAGGCTCATAGGGGGAGAGCTGCAGATCCATCACCGCAGGGTATCTATTTCGGCCTGACAAGCGGAAGGGCCCCCGCTGGGCGGGAGCCCTTCAGTGAGCTGGACCATCAGCGGCCCAGATCCGCGATTGATAAACAGGGCGCAAGTAGGCGCCGGGCTCTTGATTGCTTAATCGGTTGGGAAACGAGTGGTTAATGAACTCAATGGCTGAATAGGTCAGGGCCTCTGGGCTGTCATCGCACCTTTAAAGATTGAGTCGCCCTTTCTAAGGACGGAGGTGTAAAGCCAGTCAAACCCTCTGTTGCACTGATTTGGTAAGAACAGCCTTGGCCCGGGCCGCATTTCATGGCAATCAAACCTGTTTTTCAGTCACTGTCAGTGAGTGAATGCCTTGAAATTCAGCTGGACTGATTAATATTATTAGGAGTGAATGTGCCGAGATCCACAGCAGCTGGACAGGACGTATCAGGCTGTTGCCGCTGTCGATCTCAGGCCCTGGGATCAGTTCCAGTGTGGTCGGATGCCAGGTCAGTTCAAACCGTTGAATCAGTGCCTGAGGCTGTTGGGCTCGGGTGGAGTGTCTTCCGTCATTCGGAACCTCCCTGTGTTGTTGATACCACTCTTGCGCTGCGTTGAGCCTCTGCCAATAGGCCTAAATGCCGTTAATGAAGATGTGCTGGTGTGAACGTATTTTTCTCTGCGGCTGTCTCTGGTGTCGTGATGGCAGATGAAGAAAAATGCTTGGGGCTGGAAGGAAATATGAAAAACCGCTGATCCAGAAGAAAGGATGGGATTGTCAGCAAACTCACACGTATCGGAGGCTGGCATGGCTGAGCGGGCTCCACTCCCCTGGGTTTTGACCTGGGATGCCAATGGCGAACTTGAGCGGAATGACCGCTACGACCTGCTGCTGAGCTCGGCGGCATTGGAGAAAACCTGCGCTCTGGGGATTAGCCCTTGGGTAGAGGGAAGCGACGGCTTGCCTCCATCGTGCAGGTCTCACGGGCCGTGCCCAGACCCTCGCCCGCCTGAATCCGCTGGCCCAGACAGTCACAGGTAAAAGCTCCCATCCCCTGGGGTGGTGTCTTACCAGCCCGCTCAAAGGCGCTGTTGAAGGCCGCCATGCAGAAGCTCTGAATCACAGCGTTGTCCTTGTCCCTTGCTGCGGGATCGGCTTGCAAGGGGAGCATGGAGACGCTGCCCAGGCCGATCCCCAGGGCGATCGGGGCGATAGCCCGTTCAATCGGCATCCGGTGGGAAGCTCACTGACGTTTCTATCTAACGTCCGATGTCTTCAGTTGTCTGCCCTGCAGGTGCAGGTGGGGGGCTGGTCAGACCGCCGCAATCCTGCTGATATGCAGTTCCTTCTGCATGACGCGTACTCGCTGAAGGCTCTGCATCAGCTGGGGTGGCATGCCCTGAGGTAGATCGACCGTGCTGTGGTCATCGAAGATGGTGATCTTGCCGATCTGGCGACCGTCGAGACCGGTCTCATTCGCAATCGCCCCGACCAGGTGACCCGGTTTGATGCGATCGCGCCAGCCCACCTCGACGCGGAAGCGTTCCATCGAACTGGGCGGACGGCCTCCCCCCTGACGGCGCTCGCCCCGTTCTCCCTGGCGTCCCTGGCGAGGAGCCTGCTGGGGCTGCGGCACGACCAGAAGCGGCTGGTCCCCCTGGGCCAGTCGCAGGGCGGCCAGGGCAAGCTGTTCAGGTGTAGCGCTCGATTCCCTGCTGAGGCGCTGGATGATCTCCTCCATTAGGGCCACTTCCTGCTGCCGCTCTTGAGGTACTGGTTGCTCCAGGAGATCGTTCAACTGCTGCTGCAGGTTGTCGAGACGTTGTTGGTTGATCTCTGCGTCGGAGGGCACCTCCATGGCTTCGATCTGACTGCCAACGGCTCTCTCGAGACTGTGCAGCAGACGACGTTCCCGGTGGGACAAGAACAAGATGGCGTCGCCTTCGCGTCCGGCGCGTCCGGTGCGGCCGATCCGGTGCACATAGGCCTCACTGTCAAAGGGGGCGTCGTAATTGATCACCAGGCCGATACGTTCCACATCGAGGCCACGGGCGGCGACATCGGTGGCGACAAGCACATCAACCTTGCCTTGCTTGAGGCGTTCGATTGTGCGCTCCCGCAGTGACTGAGGCACATCACCGTTGAGCACGGCACAGGCCATCCCTTCACCGTCAAGGGCTTCGGCGACCGTCACCGTGACCGCTTTGGTGCGGGCAAAGATGATCACCCCACCGGGTCCGTGGGCTTCCAGTACGCGCAGCAGGGCTCCGAGCTTTTGATGGTGCGGCAGCAGGATGTGGCGCTGCCGGATTCGTGTGGCATCCGCCTTCTGGGTACGGATGATCACCTCAGCGGGATCCTGAAGGTGCTGTTGGCAGATGCGCTTGATCTCGGGCGGCATCGTCGCTGAGAACAGCACCACCTGTCGTTGAGTCGGCAGTTGCTCGAGCACCCACTGCACGTCATCGATGAAACCCATCCGCAGCATTTCATCGGCTTCATCGAGCACCAAGGCTTGGAGCCCGGAGACATCCAGGGTTCCCTGGCGCATGTGATCCATCACACGGCCCGGTGTCCCCACAACCACCTGCACGCCGCGGCGCAGCTTCTGGATCTGGTCACGGAAATCCGAGCCGCCATAAAGGGCCAGCACATGCAAACCCCTGGTGCAGGAGGCATAGCGCTGGAAGGCTTCACTGACCTGAATGGCCAGCTCCCGGGTGGGTGCGAGCACAAGGACCTGGGGGAGGCGAGCCTCAAGGTCGATGCGTGCCAGCAGCGGCAGGGCAAAGGCTGCGGTCTTGCCGGTGCCGGTCTGGGCCTGGCCGAGCAGATCGCGACCGAGCATCAGCTCGGGGATCGAGGCAGCCTGGATCGGTGAGGGCTGCTCGTAGCCGCAGCGCTCGAGCGCTTCAAGCAGAGAGTCAGGCAGGCCAAAGCCAGAGAAGCCTGATTCAGACTTGGCTGATTCCTCTGTGGATTCCTCAGTGGATTCGATTTCGGTCGACTGATCAACCAGTTGATCACTGTCAGAAACGGCCATCACGGCGCCGTCTTCAGACAGGGGGGATTGTTGCGCTTGGATCACAGGGAAAGGCGTCAGACGCCGCGGGTTGGCCTGAAAGTCCTTTGATTCAGGCCGGCAGAACCCACGTTCTGATCTGCCTTGCCCTCACACGGGGAATTTCAACTCGTGAAACCTATCACCTGACGGCTACAGGAACCCGGCCATAGTCATCAGCAAAACGCTCAATATCGTCCTCACGCAGGATCGCTCCGCGCTGAATTTCGACGATCAGCAATCCTTCTGTGCCTGCTGTGGCGCGGTGCACACAACCGCATGGCACATCGAAGCTGCTGCCCGGATGGGCTTGAAGCAGCTGCCCGTCGAGGCTCACATCACCGCTGCCTGAAGCCACATACCAATGTTCGAGGCGGTGCTGGTGCCGTTGCAGGGATAGGCGTTGACCAGGATCAATCCAAAGCCGCTTGATCAGGTACCCGTCGCCATTGCTGAGGGTTTCGTACCAGCCCCAGGGACGATGAACGCGCTCCATGCGCTGCTTTTAGCAGGTCTGGGAGCGCGGAGCCAGGACGGCTTCAATGAAATTCTGGACATGCTCACTGTCGCTGAGCAAAGGACGTAGGCGTGCACCGATCGCGGCCAGCTGGGAAGGACTGATCCGCTGCATCAGGCTCTGCAGTTCCTCGCGGGCACTTACCGAAAGGGGCACATCACTGAGCCAGAGGAAGGCAGCCTCTTGCAGCTTGCTCCAGGCCAGCAGATAGAGGTCGGAATCCATGAAGTCAGCCAGCGCAGGGAAAGACCCGGTGGGGTCAAGTTCAGCGTGCCAGGCAGTTTTTTTTGTTAGGGCAATCGCAATCATTCATTCCAAAGTGCTGCAGTAACGGCGCGCGATCGCCAGCTCCTGGGCGCTCACGCTGCCGGTGGTGGCATCAACCTCGCGGAGGCTGTTGTCGCTGTTGAACTCCACATCCAGTCCCAGCTGGCTGCGCAGGCATTGCCGTATTTCCGCTGGTGGTGTTTGAACCATTGGCACCCCAAAAAAAGGATCCATGGCGGCGATCAATGGCTGAGCTCGAGAGTATCGAGCCTGGGACTGAATAGATCCACGCGTTGACGTGCTCTGGTCAGCGCTGTGTAGAGCAGGCGCCGGTCGATGCTCGTTGCGGGCGGAATCACGGCGATCACCTCGACGGCTTGACTGCCTTGGCTTTTATGCACCGTCATCGCCAGCGCAGGCTCCGGGGCCGGTATCAGCGCGATGGGGAAGCGCACTGGCCCCTCGGAGCTGGCAATCACCGCCTCAGGCCCCATCTCTCCTGGGCGCACCAGACCGCGATCGCCATTGGCCAGACCTAATCCGGCGTCATTGCGCCCTACGAGTAGCGGTGTTCCTGCAGGCCAGCGGCGCGGCTCTGTCGGATCGAGTTGCAGCCAGCGGCTGTTGAGCTGATCAATGCCATAGCGGCCGCGCCGTCGCGGAGAGAGCACCATCAGTTCATCGAGGTGAGCGAGCGCGCTGGTGTCATCGCATCCCTCATCTAGGCACGTCTGCCGCAGCTGCTGGCGGTGCTGCTCGATTCGCTGCAGCAGCGGCCTTGGCCATGTCTCCTGCAGGGTCCACCAGTGCAGGTTCTCTCCATTCAGTTCATCCAGCTGCAGCTGTAGATCCGCGGAGCTGGCTCCACGCCGCAGCTGCTGCACAAAGCGGCCCAAGGCAGTGGCGTCATTGAATCGGTGGGAGCGCTCAAGGTGGCGATGGCGTTCAGGCTGTTGCTCCTGCAGCTTGAGCTCAAGGGCATCAAGTACCCCACTGCCACCGATGGGGGGCAGCTGGGCCGGATCCCCTACCAAGATCAAACGCGCCGCAGGTGGCAGAGCTTCGAGCAGCGCTTGCATCAAAGCGGCATCCAGCATCGAGACCTCGTCTACCACCACCACCTCGGCCTCGAGAGGGCGATGGCTGCCGCGTCGGTAGCCGCCTTCGGCGTCGGCTTCCAGGGCGCGATGCACCGTGGCGCATTGCATGGTCTCCGGCAGTGGGCTGAGGGTCTCTCGCAGCCTGGCTGCTGCTTTGCCGGTGGGAGCCAGCAACCATGTTGGGCGTCCCTCTTCCTCCTGCAGCAGCTCCCGGACCAACGTGGTCTTGCCGGTGCCGGCCCCGCCGGTGAGCAGCATCCCGTTGTGTAGATCCAGCCTCAGCAACAACTCCTGCAATAGCCGTTGCTGCTGCTGCTGACGCCTTCGGCTCCAGAGTTGAGCGCCGCCCTGCGGATTGATCACCAGCTCTAGTGGCAGCTGGGTCAGGGCGCTGCAGCCCTCCCTCCCCAGCTTCTCCAGGTCAGAAGCAGCGAGAGGTAATGGTTCGGCCCCCTCCTGTTGGCGCAGCAGAAGCTGCTCCAATAACGGCAGTAGGGCTTCGCGGTGTTGCTGAACCACAGGAGGGGCCAATTGCAGCAGCCGCTCGGCGGCCCTCAGGCAGCGTGAGGTTTCGCTCATGCCTCCTCTGGCGGTTGCAGCAGCCAGGCCCCTTCTCCACTGCGGGTGAAGAGCATCACCGCATCTATGCGCAACGGGCGGTTGCTGCTCAGCCGTAGCTGTAGCCAGCGGCTCACAGCCTGGCGGTAGAGCTGGGCCTGCAGCCAGTAGTCCTTGGCTGCCATCAGCTCATTGATTGGTCGCCCCAGGCGATTGGTTTTCCAATCCAGCACCAGCCAGTGATCGCTGGTGCCGCTTTGCGGAAGGCGCACGATCAGATCGATGACACCGTTCAGGAATCCGCTGCTTAGTTGTGGCTGACGCTGCAGGAGACGCTCGCTGGCGTAGCGCTGCACCACGGGATCGGGATGTCTGGCCAGCTCTTGCAGCGCATCGGCCAGCACATCCACGGCAGGCCCACTGGCAAAACCGCTCAGTGGTATGTCAAACGGCAGCTCCCGCAGGGTGTCCGTTGTTGCGATCTGATTGAGTTGCAGGTCCCCTGCGGGACCACGGAGGGGCTGGCGCAGCAGCATCTCCAGGGCCGGCGGCAGAGCCTCGGTGAGTTCAGCGGCAAGACCGGAGCGGGCCACCTCATCGCGGACCAGTTTCTTGACATCGTCGCCGAGCGGATCGGACTGGAAATCGAGCTTTTCGAGGATGGCGTGCACCAGCGTTCCAAAGCCTGCTCCTCCCGGCAGAGCGCTCCAGCAAGGGTCTTCCTTCTCTCCAGGGTCGATGTTGCTGCTGTCGCGGTCGGGATCAAAGCCCTCCTCCTCACGCTGTGATGGCAAAGAGCTGGCGCTCTGATCGAGCAGACGGCTGTAACTCCAGCGGCCCCAGTGGCTCTTCTTTCGCCTTGGCGGCAGCGGTTGCTCAGGTGCAGCGGCCACTGCTGTTGCTGCTGGCGCATAGTCCGGTGGGCTTGGGGGTTCATCGGTTTCCAGGTTGATCCCAAGGTCCTGGCAGCGGCGTCGCACCAGATTCAGCAGCTCCGGTTCCTCCTTGATCAGGCTGTTGATCGCATCCCAGGGGGTCTCCGCCCGCAGCTGGCGCTGCTCCGTGTGCAGCAGCCAGGCCGGCAGGCTGGCACCGCTGTCCTTGATCCGTCCCCAGTCGATACAGAGTTGATGCTTGGCACGGGTCATGGCCACATAGCCCAGGCGTAGCTGCTCCTGCCATTCCTCGATGCGGGCCTCTTGCAGTCGCTGGCGCCTCGGTTCACTGCCTGGCCGCCGGCTGAGTTCGAGGACCCGCCTCTGGCGCTCATCGTCCCAAGCTCGAAAAGGTGCCTCCAGCGATCGGGTGCTGCTGCAATCCCAGAGGCAGGGGCACCAGACCAGGGGGAACTCCAGCCCTTTGCTGGAGTGCAAGGTGGTCAGGGTGACCATGCTTTCGCTGGCAACAATGCGTTGCTGGCTGGCCTCGCCGGTGCCGCCATTGAGCTGCTGCTGAACCAGCCAATGCCGCAGCCGTGCAGCTGAGGGTCGACCCTGCTCCTGCCATTGCAGCTGCAGCAGTTCCCCCATCTGCCGCAGATCGCTCAGGCGCTGTTCACCCCCTTGCCGCCCCACCAGGCGCTCCAGGGCAGGGCCACCGCCAATCATCACCTCAATAGCGGCCAAGGGGCCCACCTGTTGCCAGCGGTGGCGGGCCTGCTGCAGTTGCAGCAGCCACTGGCCCCAGCGCTCTTGAGCCCAGTTCTGTAGTTCCTCTGCTTGCCAACCTCCCAGGCTGGAGAGGGCGACGGCGGCCGCAGCGGCACGATCCCCCTCTGACTCCATGCAGTCAAGAGCCAGGGTCAGGCTGGCGGCTTCAGGGCTCTGCCAGAGGTCACCACCGCGGCCGATGCGAGCCGGAATGCCACGCCGTTGTAGTTCCCGCTGCAGGGCAATCGCATCGCTGTTTCGTCTCACCAGCACCGCCAGATCGCCTGGATGCAAAGGCCGCCACAGGTCACCCTCTAGAAGTTCCATGCCGGCGGCCAGGCAGCGCTGCAGGTCGTCGCAGACCCGCCGCGGCAGCTCCTGACGAAGGGTGCCGAGCTTCAGCGGTGAGCCGTCCTCTTCTTCACCAATCCAGCGCAGCCTCACGGGCGGGGCCGGGCTGCCATCGGCCAGCCGCAGACGGCTGGGTTCTGCTCCTTGCGGGGATTGCACCGGCCGGTAGGCAATGGCGTCGGTCCCAAAGGCCTCACCAGGGCAGAAGAGGCCATTAAGCACATGCAGCAGTGCCGGATCACTGCGGCGGTTGGTGTCCAGTGAGTGCCGTTGGCTTTTATTTCCAGTGGTGGCTGAGCGGTAGGTGCGGATATCGCCGCCACGGAATCGATAGATGGCCTGCTTGGGATCACCGATGAGGGTCAGTGGTGCTTCCCCATCAAAAAGAGCCTGAAAAAGACGCCACTGAATTGGGTCGGTGTCCTGAAATTCATCGATCAAGCAGCAACTCAGTTCGCGCTTTCGCCAGCGCTTCAGGCCTTCCATGACCTCGGCACTGAGGTGATCGGGATCCACCTGCTCGAGCAGGTCCCCGAAGCTGAGTTCATTGCGCCGCTGCCGTTGGCGGCTGGCCTGCCGCCGTAGTTGATGCACCAGATCGGTGCTGAGGGCCTCAATCGGTTCAAAGCAGAAGCGTTCCGCGCTGCCATGCAGTCCGCTGGTGGGGGCCTGATCCGAGTCGCTCAAGACTCGGCGCAATTGGCTGCTGCTGTAGGCCTGAGCCAGCAGCCGATAACGCTTGGCCCTGCTGCTGGCTGGATCGTTCTCTAACGCTGAATGGGCGGCTGNGATCAGCTCTGNCAACTGTTCGAGCTTGGTTTTGCCCAGCAGCTTGCCGGCAGGACTGTCGTTGCCGCGGCCTTTGCAGATCTGCTTGAGGGCTTCAGCTGAGGCATGGCCGTCGTCCTCAAGCTGGGAGAGAAAGCGTTGTTCAAGCTGCTGCCACAACGCGGCAGGGTCCAATTCCCCTTCTGCGGGTGCTGGCAAGAGCATGTCGCGGTCTTCATCCACCAGCTGGGCCAGCTGCATCAAGCCATCAGCGCCCATGTCCTGGTNCGAGGCCACCCAGGCTTGCCATGGCGCCGGTGCTGGTGACAGCCGGCTGCGGCGCCAGTCATTGACCAGTTCCTGCAGCAAAGGCTTGTTGCTCTCCTGCAGGCGGACCTGAGGATCAAGGCCCAGCAAAACTCCGTTGTCGCGGATCAGTCGCTGGATGAAGCCATGGATGGTGCTGATCGGTGCCAGGTCGATCCGATCGAGGCCTTGAAGCAGGTTCAGCAGGATCGTCAGGGCGTCCGNTGCCTGACTCCAGCGCTCGATCAACGTCGCCAAGGTGGGATCAGCCAGGCCGCTGGGCTCTCCGGCGATGCGGTANGCCAGGGCNGTGGCGGCCTGCTCGAGCCGCACCCGGATGCGCCGGCGGATTTCNGCGGCGGCAGCACGGGTGAANGTCACCACCAGNATCGTGTCGATGNCGCGCCCCTGCTCTCCCACCTCGCGCAGCACCCGATGGCTGAGCGCATAGGTCTTGCCGGTGCCGGCACTGGCCTCCAGNACGAGNGTGCCGCTCTGCANCGGGCCGTTGAGATCCAGCGGGCTGATCACGGGGTAAAGCCCCCAGCGGCGAGGGCTTCACTTAGCGGCAGCAGAACCCGCTGGCTCAGCTCGCACACCTCGGGCTGCTGTAGCCAGCGATCAAGGTCTGGNGACTCGCCCGCTTCTAGTTGCAGCAGGGACTCCGGCCAGCGGTAACCATCGCGGCCATCGGGATTGAGCTCATGGAGTTGGCGGGCGGTGAGACCCGGCATTGGGGAATCGCCGCACTCGGCCTGCTGGCGGCTGAGCTTGAGCCAGTTCAGCTCCGGTACGAAGGCGATTGGTTGCTGCAGGCCCTTGCGGCGCAGCTGTTGTAGATCATCCAGCCGTTCTTGAGCGATCTCCCGGACGATGGGAAGCAGCTGCCAGCTGCCTGCCGCATCGCCGTCGCGGCGATTCACCAGCCCCACCAGGTGTGTGGTGCGCGGCGCCTCGGCATTGGCCCAGAGGTGTTCCAGCCAGCCATCCAGNAGTCGTTTCGGTTTAAAGCGTCCGCTGCAGGTCAGCACCACAGCGTTTTCCTCATCGCCGAGTTCCAAGCTGCGCTGCAACAGCATCCGGCTGCGTTNCAGAGAGTCCGCGCTGGCNAGCTGGGCGGCCGGCCCTGGCGGCAGCAGTGCACGCATGGCTAAAGCCTGTTGCTGCGCCGGCCAGCTGCTCTCCTGCAGTCGCTCGTTGCCAAGGCTCAGCAGTCGTTCGGTGAGGTTCCAGCGGCTGAGGCCATCAGCGTCGGTCTCCTCTGGATCCTCCTCCCTCTGCGTTCGCCGTAGTGGACGAATGTCATGGGCCTGCAGCAGGGCCCTGTGTGGATCGCGAAGCCAGCGCTGCAGTTCCTCGAGGCCGGCTTGGGTGATGTCAGGCAGGGGCCATTGCAATGAGGCGGGCCATGGAGCCGTGACCTGATGTGCTGCCCGCGGCAGCGGTGGCAGGGGTTGCCGCTGCTGCAGTACAAGCTTTGTGATCGGCTCACCTGCTGGGGTGCGGTAGCTGCTCTCGAGGCAGCGCAGCAGGTCACTGAGAGGTGCCGCCGGGTTGCGCTCCTCGCCGCTGCGTGGATCAACCGCGGTGAAGGTGGCGATCCAGTGGTGCGTGCAGGCCTGCAGTGCCTCCATCAAGATGGCTCGATCTTCTTGGCGCCGATCGCGATCACCCCGCCAGCGCTGGCGCAGCATCAGGTCAAAGCTCGCGCGTGTGTCNCGTCGCGGCAGCCGCTGTTCATCCATACCCAGNAGCACCACGATCCGGTGGGGAATCGAGCGCATCGGTTCCAGCGCACTGAGCGTTACGGCACCGCTGACGTGGCCATAGCGCCCCTGCTCNTGGGCTTCCGCCTCCTCCAGCAGGGTTACCACCGCAGCGCTGTCCAGCNTCAGNCTTTGATCTCCGGCTAGTCGCAGGGGCTGCAGCAAGGCGTAAAGCTCAGGGGACTGCCATCCGTCATCGCTGCCGCTGCCGCACAGTTGCTGCATCGCCTCGCCCAGGTTGCGGTTCCATGCCTCAGGGGTTTGGGGGTGCTCCAGCTGTTGCAGGTGATCGAAAAGTCGGCAGCAGGCGTCGTTCAAAGCCAGAACCACGTCGGCTGTGGCCAGCGGCCCATGACAAGCGGCGATGCTTTGCCATTGCCCTGCTTCAGCGTCGCTCTCTGGAAAAGCATCTTCCAGTTGCAGACCCAGCAGCAGGCGGTCCAGCCCCCAGCGCCAACTGTGTTGAGCATNATCGGGATATCCCCAGCTGACGCGGTGCCCCGCGTCNCGGCCCCAGCGGATGCCAGCGGCCTGNAGCAAGGAGCGCCACTGNGGCTGGCTGAGGCCATCGAGCTCGAGGTGTGCGGNCACCTCGGGAAGCATCAANAGATCAAGGACCTCNTCGCAGCCCAGACGACCACCGACGAGATCCAGCAGGCGGAAGACCAGATCAACGCGTGGATTGCGCTGACGCAGCGTTCGATCGGTGACGCGTACGGGCAGGTGGCGGGGATCAGCGCTGCCGCCAGGTCGTTCAAAGACCGCCTGAACCAGAGGTGTGAACCGGGCCACATCAGAGGTCATCAACAGCACGTGGCGGGGCTCAAGCTGCGGGTCTGCCGCCATCAGAGCGAGCACGGTGTTGTGGGCTTCCTCCACCTGCCGGCGGTCGCCATGACAGGCCAGCACCAGCAGGTTGACCTGCTCGGCTTCGATACTGAGGGGTGGCTCTAGGCCGGGCATTCCCTCGGCCCGCCTGAGGCCGAGATGCATGTCGCGTTTGAGCTGCTGCAGCAGTCCGTCTCCTGCTGCCGGTGGCTCAGGAGGTAGTGGCTCTCGGCAGAAGCGCTCCTGCAGCTCGGCGGCAATCAGCTCAAGCTGCCAGTGGAAATCACGCTGGGTGCGCCCGAGACTGGCCAGCAGCGGATGGCCGCGATGCAGCAATCGCTGCTCCAGTGCCTCCAGTGCGTTTTCAGCCGCTGCGTTGACCGGCTCTTCACCCCAGGGATCGAGGCTCGGACTGAGCTGATAAATGATCACCGGTCGAGCCGCGCTGCCAGCTTGCTTCGCCAGCAGCTGCCACATCGCTGGCGGCAGGCTTGAGAGGCCAAAAACATGCAGTGGTTGCGCTTGCGGCGTGAGCTGAGAGGCAGCCTCCAGCGCCCCAAGTAAGCGTTCAGCCGGGTGGGCCACCCCTTCAGGGGCAAGACGATCCTGTAGAGCGCGCAGGAGGGCTGGTTGCCAGCGATCCTGTTCCGGCAACGGCTCTCCGCTGGCGTCACAGTCGTTGCCAGCCAGCCAGCGGCGAACCATCTGCGGCCGGTAGAGCCCGTACTGATCGAGGGTGTCGCAGATCTGCAGCAGCAGCCTCAGGCGGTAGCGGTCCAAACCGCTGATGTCTGAGTCGGGGCGATTCCAGAGCTGCAGCAGCGGCTCCCAGGTCGCTGAGGTCGGCATGGCCTCGAGCAGAGCAGCCATGCTCCAGCGAAGTCGTGCCGGATCCCAGGGGTCATCGGCAGGATCGCTAAGGCTCCCGTCGAGCTCAAGCACCAGATGCCGCAGTGCCCGGCCGCCGAAATCAAAGTCCACACCGGCGCAGATGCCCAGATGTTCGCTGAGGGCCAGNGCCAGCCAGCGGCTCATGGCNTTGGTGCTGATCAGCACCTGCTGGGCCTGNAGNGGNTNNNCCGGNATNNTNNGGCAGCAGCTCNGTNGCCAGNGCAGCNGCCAGNTGCTCNATGCTGTTGCTGCTGATCAGGCGAAGCATCGGCTCATTCGTCCATCTCTTTAGCTTTTTTCAAGGAGATTGGCCCTCTTGGCGCGGCTGCAGAAGGGAAATCGCTGACACAATTGGAGTCTTAATTTGTTCGTTTGAAAGTAAAAGTGCCAACGCACCTGCAGTGGTCAGAAGATGGTGAGTTACACCCTGAGGAGTTGGCTCGGCTGCAGTCCCTGCTCGCTGCCAGCGCCCATGGCTGCGAACTGGAATTTCAGGCTCTAGAGCAGGGCTTCAGTCGTTCAGATCAGAAGCCAGCGGATCCGGCACTGATGCACTGGGCGCNTTAAAGCTGCCCTTCAGCACATATTCCATGCGGAGCTTCATGAAATCAATGAAGGTGCTGTCAGTAGAGATCACGGCAGCTGCCGGCTTTGGAATGTCGGTTGCCTGATCCTTGAGTTCAGGGGAATTCAAGAAACAGGGCCGACGCACCAGCCAGAAGTCAATTGTTTTGCCTTTNTCGCTGTAATCACGGGTTCTTTCGCGCAGCACTTCTTCGAGGGGTTCCTCCTCGGTCAGAAAGCGTTCGCTGGCGGCCACGAAGTAATAGGTGTCCATTGTCAGGGCTGACCCTCACCATCCACTGGATTGGGATTCTGCAGCAGGGCCCCTTCACCGAAGAGAGGCTCCCGCCTTGGACGGCTGACCAACTCTTTCATTTGGCGCACCGCTGCTTCTAGGCCGACGGCCAGCGCACGAGCAATGATCGTGTGACCGATATTGAGTTCTTCCATCCCGTCGATGGCGGCCACCGGTTCAACGTTCTGATANGTGAGCCCATGGCCGGCATTCACCCGTAGCCCCAGCTGCTGGGCCCGNTGGCAGCCCTCCACCAGTCGGGCGAGTTCCAACGGCTGCTGGGCCCAGTTGGCATCGGCATACCCACCGGTGTGTAGCTCTACCCAACGAGCGCCACTGCTGGCGCACGCGTTCAGCTGATCGGCATCGGCATCGACAAACAGGCTGACGGGGATGCCCGCCCCCTGCAGCTGCTGGATGTGGCGGCAGAGGCCATTGCCTGCCGTGATGACATCCAGGCCCCCTTCGGTGGTGACCTCTTCACGCTTCTCCGGCACGAGGGTGACCATGTCTGGGACCAGATCAATGGCAATGGCCACCATCTCCGCGGTTGCTGCCATTTCCAGATTGAGGCGACTGCGCACCGTTCGGCGCAGCAGCTCCACATCACGGTCCTGGATATGGCGCCTGTCTTCCCGCAGATGGACGGTGATGCCATCAGCTCCCCCCAGTTCGGCCAGCACGGCCAGGGTGACCGGGTCTGGTTCAACGGTCCTGCGTGCTTGGCGCACCGTGGCGATGTGGTCGAGATTGACGCCGAGACTGGCCATCGCATCTGCTGTCCAACGAACAACTTTAGAAAGCCAATCGCTGGATAGGGTTCGCCAATGGCTGCCCAATCCGCCACCCCTGATCAGGTCCGCCTGCAGCGTGCTCGCTCTGTCCAGTGCGACGTGGTTCCGTGGCTGGCGCCACTGGCGATTCTTGCCACCGAGGATCTGGCGCTACCCCTGTTTTTCAGCAGCGTCACCATCACTGGACGTGAGCTTTTGCCTCAAAGCGGACCGGTGCTGCTGGCACCGACCCACCGTGCTCGATGGGACGCTTTGCTTTTGCCCCATGCTGCCGGCCGGCGCGTCAGCGGTCGTGACTGCCGTTTCATGGTGACCACCAGCGAGATGGTCGGTCTGCAGGGCTGGTTCCTGCATCGCCTGGGTTGCTTTGCCATCGATCAGACCAAACCCGGCACCGCNAGCCTTCGCTTTGCTCTCGATCTGCTGGAGGCCCAGCAGCAGGTCGTGGTTTTTCCTGAAGGCCGAATTAACCGCGATGGTGCCCCGATTACGGTCGCTCGAGGGCTGCCTCGCCTGGCCTCTCTGGCCATTACAAAAGGCATAAGTTCGGTTCCGGTGGTGCCGGTGGGCATCGCCTACAGCCGGCCGTTACCCCGCTGGCGTGATCATGCCGCGTTGTGTTTCGGCGAGCCGCTGCAGCTCGAGGGCCAGGGCAAGGTTGCGGCCGCAGATCTTGCCCATCGCTTGGCCAGTGCAATGCAATCAGCTGAGGAAGCGGCCCGTCGCAGCCTGAAGGCTTGAGTTCACTGCCCCTAAAGTCTCGCGATCGACCCAGATCAGGGCCCATGCGCCGCACATTGCTCACCGCCAGCCTGGCCCTGGCACTTGCCCCTATGCCTGTACTGGCTCAGGAGGACAAGACCCCTGCCGCTGCTGTAGCCGCAAGTAGTGGCGACACCTTCAATTTGTCATCCGTCGAGGCTCTGCTGGCCGAGGGTGACGCGCAGGCTGCCAGTGGCGATCTCAACGCTGCCATTACTTCCTACGACAAGGCTCGCAACGCGGCTCGCTCTTTGCTCTCGTTCTACCGCGATCTCGGTGGAGCCTTCCGCGGCCTTGACGCCCGCATCCCACGTGCCATGGATGCCAATGGTCGTGAAGCGATTGAGGCTTTGGCATCGGCCAACCTGCGCCTGGCAGCGGCCTATCGGCGTCAAAGTCAGTCTGAAGTGGCTGTGCCTCTCCTTGTTGAAGTGGTCAAGCTGATGACTCCTGCCAGTGCCGATGGCCGTAAGGCTTATCAGCAGCTTCTGGAGGTTGGATTCGTCTCGATCCCCTACAACGCTCCTGCTCCTTCTGCAAACTGAGTTCGATGGTCCAGGCTGATTCGGTGATCGCAGCTGTACGTCAGGCCCTGCCCGATGCCCAGGTCGAGGTGGAGGATCTCACCGGGGGTGGCGATCACCTGCAATTGAAAGTGGTGTCCACAGCTTTTGCTGGGCTGAGCCGCATCAAACAGCATCAGCTTGTCTATAAGGCTCTCAACCAGGAACTGGCCACTGAGGCCATTCATGCCTTGGCTTTGACCACCTCCTGTCCCCAATAAGCTCAAGTTCTTAGTCGAGTTCACCATGGACGCCCAGCTCAAGAGCCGCATCGAAGGTCTGATCACCAGCAGCCCGGTCTTCATTTTCATGAAGGGCAGCAAATTGATGCCGCAGTGCGGTTTCTCCAACAACGTGGTTCAGATCTTCAATTCTCTTGGGGTGCCCTTTGAGACTTTTGATGTGCTGGCTGATCCCGATATTCGTCAGGGCATCAAGGAATTCTCCGAATGGCCCACCATCCCTCAGGTGTATCTGAAGGGTGAATTCCTCGGCGGTTCCGACATCATGATCGAGATGTACAACTCCGGTGAGCTGCGCGAGACCGTCACCGTGGCCCTTGCAAGCTGATCAGGGCGTGATTGAGCTAACGCGCCACTGTCCTCAGGAGATGATCAAGGCCCTAGACATCGAGTCCTGGCCAATTTGGTCCTGCGAGGCCAGCACCTTTCCATGGCATTACGCAGAGCGTGAGCAGTGCCTGATCCTCGAAGGTGATGTCACGGTCACCCCTGAGGGCGGCGAGGCTGTGCGTTTTGGTCAGGGTGATTTTGTCGAGTTCCCGGTTGGAATGTCATGTACTTGGGAAGTGCACCAGTCGGTTCGTAAGCACTACCGCTTCGGTTGAAGCAATCAGCGGCGCTCCCGTTCGAACAACGTGCTGGAGTCCCCTCCAGGACCGATGAAGCTGGATGGATCCATCAACCAGCGCTCGGACATCTCCTCAAACCGCCGCTGAGTGATCGGATCGAGCTGTTGGCTGCGGCGCAGCGCATGTATGAATCCGTCGGCGTATAAGCGCAGCTCAGCTGGGCTGTGGTGGCGGTCAGTCAGCTCCTGACAGGCATCACAGAGACTCTGGAAATGGCGGATCGCGTCAGGATCCTGTAACGCAGTCATGGGACAGCTGATCAAGGCGTCGCCTGCTACCAGCATGGCGGAGGAATCGGCTTACGGTAGAGGGCCTTGTTTTCTTAGTGTGACCTCCTCCGGGGCGATAAGCCCGGCCTGCATCCTGGTGGTGGAGCCCCACCCCACTCTGCGCATGGTTCTCGCGCAGCGTCTGCGACAGGACGGTCACATGGCTGCTGCTGTTGGTTCTGCCGTTGAAGCTCTTGAGATTTGCGCTGAGCAGCAGCCCGATCTTCTTGTGAGCGCTGAACTGCTGGAGGAGACCACAGCCCTCAAGCTGGCCGCAAGGCTGCGCTGCCGGGTAATGGTCCTGACCGCACGATCTGGCGCTGAGGCTGTCGTTTCTCTCTTGGACAGCGGCGCAGAAGATGTCTTGCGTAAGCCTTTTGGCCTCGAGGAGCTGGCGGCCCGTTGCCGCAAATTGCTCAGCCGCACTGGAGGACTTCAGGAGCAGGTGACCGTCGGCCCGCTCTCGGTTCACCTGCTGTTGCGTCAGGTCACCCTCCGCGATCAGCCTGTGGAGCTCAGCCCGCGGGAATTCGCCTTGCTCTGCGCCCTGCTGATGCCGCCTGGCCATGTGCGTAGCCGTCAAGAGCTGTTGACCATGGCCTGGCCGCCCTTCAGTGGTGGACCTCGCTCAGTCGATACCCAGGTGCTGACGCTTCGCCGCAAGCTTGAGCAGGCCGGTCTAGGTGAAGGTGGCGGTATTGAAACCGTGCGGCAGCAGGGTTACCGCTTCAGCCTCGACAATCTCCCTGAGGTGAGCTCAGAGGCCGCGGCTGAAGCGAACTCCTCCCACCAGCAGTTCAGCGGCCAACATCAGACCGCTTGATGCGGCCAGCAGTTTGTAGGTCCAAGGCGGTGTGAGCCTTTGCACTCCACTGGTGTCAATTCCACTGTTGCGGCTGAAGCGGCCTAGAAAATCCTCAAAGTTCGCCACCCGCTGGGGCAGCAGATGTGCCTTCTGGCCTGTGCGCACGTAATAGACCCGACCGCCTTGACTGGTGCCAACCGGCACCAGAGCTTTCACCTCACCCCACTGCAGTTGCCAGCCGCGGCGCAGCAGCCAGGCGCACCACGGGGCTGGCCCAACGCGCAGCCCCTCTCCATCGAGCTCCACCCGCTCACTGACCATGGCCAGTACCAGCACCAGACCAAGGGGCACCATCATCAGCAGCCATAGCTTCAGCCCATCAGGTGCCAGCGCAGGCAAGGGCAGCACCAGCGCTAGATAGAGGAGCAGCAGGGTGCAGCGGATTAGGGGCGCCATTGGGTAGCAGTGCCGTTCAGCTGCACTCGGGTTCATCGGTCCTCCGGCGAGCCGGGTAGTGGTTCGATTAATGCACTGGGGCTGTAGATCCCGCCAAAAGCTTCGGACTCCCGTCCTTTCCAAAAGTCGCCGAGGCGCATCAGATCTGCATGGGCTTGCTCAACTCGCAGCAGGTACTCTTCAGGGCTGATTTGTAATCGTGCTTCTCGCAGTTTGGCCAGTCGCAGCAAATGCAGATTCGCGGGCTTGGCCATCTCACCGCGAGCTTCCAGGTAAGCGGCCAGTTCCGCTGCGCTGGGCATCGGCTCCAGAGTCATGGACTTCCACCTCAGGGCATCCAGCCTATGGAGATTGCTGCTCAGGCGGGGAGCGCCCAGGGATTGAGGCCCAGATCCGCGCCAATGCGGTGGGCGCAGGCAAAGCCGCTGAAAGCCACGGCGTTGAGTCCCTGGCCGGGGAAGCAGGAATCACCGACGCAATACAACCCTTCCACCCCGCTGCGGTTGAACGGCATCGGCAGCAATCCGGGCAGTCGCAGTGCAGGGATTGGTCCGTAGCTGCCGTTGTGGCGACCGAGGAAGCGGCGATGGCTGCGGGGTGTGCCCACTTCGCGGTGATGGATCGCGCCGCTCAGCCCCGGTAGCAGCAGTGCTTCAAGGCGTTGGATCAGGCGGTCGGCGTCAGCTTCTTTTTTGACTCGATAGGCGCTGGGACTCAGGCCCTGCCACGGCTCCATGGCCGAGGGCGTGAAGCAGTGCAGGATCTGCCGGTTGGCAGGGGCCAGATCTGGGTCCAGCAGGCTGGGCATCGAGACAAAGATGACCCCCTGCTCATCCTCCATGGCCTGCCAGTCCTCCAGCAGCAGGTGATGGCAGTGCATGCCATCGGGAACGATCGCTGCGTCGATCCCCAGGTGCAGAGAGAGGAACGATGGCGAGGCTTTATATCGACGCCGCCAGCGCCCCTCACGGGCGGGGGTATGGGCGGCATCCACAAGCGGAGTCGGAGCGGAGCCTTCCCCGCTGAAGGTGTCCCAGCGAGTGGCGTTGCTCACCACCCGCCGTGCTGTAAGGCATTCACCATTGGCCAGCTCGACGCCGGTAGCCCGTTGGCCCTCGAACAGCACCCTGGTGACCCGCGACTTGTACCGGATCTGGCCGCCATGACGCATGAGCCCGCTGACCAGTTTGCGGGCGATCGTCCCTACGCCTCCTTTGGGGTAGTTAATGCCGCCGGCATGACGATCAGAGAACACCATGCCGGCATTGATCATCGGGGTCAGGTCTGCAGGCATCACCGACCAGCAGAAGCACTCCATATCGATGAACTGCAGCAGCTGAGGATCGCTGATGTGCCGGCGTGCCACATCACCGACGTTGAACGGCAGCCAACGGGCTAAGCCCAGGCAGGCCAGGGGCGCGCGGAAGAAGACCTTGCTCAGGTAAGCCGGGTCCTCCAGCGAGAGGAGCGGCATCGCATCAAGGCAGCGGAACACCTGCCAACAGGTGTCATAGAAAGCGCGGATCCCCTTGGCTTCATGGGGAAATAAGGCGCTGAGACGCTCCACAAAGCTGTCGTAATCGCGATCCACCGCCACGTTGAGATGGCCAGGCAGGTGGTATTCCAGCTGCACCGCATCCGGCACTGTTTCGCAGTGCTCGCCGACATCGGCCAGGGCGCGCGTGAGCAGATTGGTATGCCCCTTCTGACCGAAGCCGAAGATCATCGAGGCACCGACATCAAAGGTGTAGCCCGCGCGCTGGAAGCTGCCGCCACTGCCGCCGGGGATGAGGTATCGCTCCAGCACCAGAACCGAGGCGCCCTTGGCCGCCAGCTGGCTGGCGGTGACCAGCCCGCCGATGCCTGAGCCGATGACGATGACATCCCAGGCCGGTGCGGTGCTCACAGAACAGCAGTTGCAGGCCCGGCGACCTTAGGGGCTGAGGCGGTTTGGCAGAACGGGGCCAGATCGCTTAGGGCCCGATCCCGGTACGCCCCGTAGCGGGATCGCTTGTCGCGGATTCGCTCCGGCAGCTCTGGCAGCAGGCCGAAGTTCGGGGGCATCGGCTGAAACTTGCCGCTGGGAGCCTCACTGATGAAGTGGGTGAGGGCGCCAGCCATCGTGGTCGCTGGCAGATCAATCGGCTCCTGCCCTAGGACCAGCCGTGCGGCATTGGTGCCCGCCAGCCATCCGCCGGCCACTGCGGCTGCATAGCCCTCGGTGCCGGTGATCTGGCCGGCAGCGAGCAGGTCATGGCGACTTCTGAACTGAAGGGTGGGCTCTAGCAGCTGTGGAGCTTCCAGAAAGGTGTTGCGGTGCATTACCCCGAAACGCACGAATTCAGCGTTCTCAAGCCCGGGGATCAAGCGCAGCACCCGTTTCTGCTCACCCCATTTGAGGTTGGTCTGAAAGCCCACCAGGTTCCAGAGGCGCCCATCACGATCTTCCTGGCGCAGCTGCACCACCGCATAGGCCCGCTTGGCACGGCGCACATCCCGGTCATTGACATCTCCCCAGCGTTGATCCCACAGACCAATCGGCTTCAAGGGGCCGTAGCGCATGGTGTCTTCCCCGCGCCTGGCCAGCTCCTCAATCGGCAGACATCCCTCGAAGAACGTGGCGCTCTCCTGTTCAAAATCCTTGAGTTCGGCCTGCTCGGCCTCCAGCAGGGCCGTGCGGAAGGCAAGGTACTGCTCTTTGTCCATCGGGCAGTTGATGTAATCCGCATCGCCCTTGTCGTAGCGACTGGCACGGAAGGCCACTTCGAGATTGACCGACTCACCCTCGACGATGGGACTGGCGGCATCAAAGAAATGACAGTCCGCTCTCCCGGTGAAACGCCGCAGGTCATCGGCTAAGGCATCACTGGTGAGTGGACCTGTGGCCAGCACAGTCACTTGGCCTGTGGGTGGTAGCTCCAGCTGTTCGCGGCGTTCGATCGTCACCAGCGGATGGGCATCCAGTTCGGCTGTAAGTGCGGCGCTGTAACGCCCCCGGTCAACGGCCAAGGCGCCACCCGCCGGTACGGCGTGAGCATCAGCCTTGCCGATCACAAGGGAGCCCAGACGGCGGAGCTCCTCTTGCAGCAGCCCGGCAGCGCGATCGCTGCTGAGGGCCCCAAAGCTGTTGCTGCAGACAAGCTCGGCAAATTCACTGCTGTGATGGGCCGGTGAACGTTTCACCGGTCGCATTTCCACCAAGGTGACCGGGATGCCCGAACGGGCTACCTGCCAGGCGGCTTCTGTGCCCGCCAGGCCGGCGCCGATCACCAGAACGCTCAAAGGATCAACCGCGTGCTCTCTTCAGCATGAGCTGCAGCTGACCCACGGCGGCACGGCCGATGTTGAAACCAGCCCAGCTGACTGCAGCAAGAATGGGAGCAACAACCACAAAAAGGCGAGCGTCAATGCCCAGAAACTGCCCTGTCGTGACCACGCTGTAGGCGGAATAGCCAACGACAGCGAGGACCAGTACGCCGCCGAGCAGAATCCGCAGAAAGCCCATGGTGGATTGGTTGAGTGCCTGGAGATTATTACGGAACGTACGTGGGTCCTTGTGGGGTCTGACTGATCCTGACCCAAATTGCAGCAATTGAATCCTTTGGGATCAGCCCCTGCTCTCTAGTTGGTGGTGCTGTCTCGCTAGCTCGGCGTAATGGCGAGCATGCTCAATTTGCTTGAGCTGGGCCTCGCTGCTGAGTTGGCGCTTAACGCTCGCAGGCGCCCCCATCACCAGGGCTCCCGCAGGTACATCCTTGGTTACTACAGCACCTGCGGCAACGAGTGCTCCGGTGCCCACGGTGACGCCGTTGAGCACGATGGCGCCGATGCCCACCAGACAGCCGTCCTCCAACGTGGCGCCATGAATCACAGCGCGGTGGCCGATGGTCACATCGGCGCCGATCACCACGGGCTCACCGGGGTCGCCATGCAGCACTGCCCCGTCCTGGACGTTGCTTCCAGCTCCAATGCGAATGCTGCTCATATCGCCTCTAGCAACGGCAGTCGGCCAGAGGCTGGCGCCGTTCTCCAACACCACATCACCAATCACCACTGCACTAGGAGCGACCCATGCGGCGGCATCGGTGGACGGTTCAGGCCAGGGTGATTCAGGCATGGTCGCGGGGGGCACTGCGTGATAATTTCATTTCGCCCACAAGGGCACGGGTCGCTAGCTCAGCGGTAGAGCACTCGGCTTTTAACCGATTGGTCCTGAGTTCGAATCTCAGGCGACCCATATTCTGATCACCCCCTTCGTGAGGGGTTTTTTTAATGGCTTACAGGGGGTTCGGAATCGAATAGGGCCCCTAGGTCTTGTTTGACTTCGGACAGAGAGAGTCGAGACAGGCCGATTGAGGCCAAATGCGCTGATTCAGTTGCCGCAAACCATGCCGCCTGACTCGGTAGTCATGGGGCATGGCAATGGCTACTGAGCCCCGCAAGACGTCGCGCCAAGTCGCCCTACTTCTCTCTCGAAGGGATTGATCTGCTTGTACGGCCTCTGTCGCCATTCCCCCATGAGGTGGAGAGCAATGTTTTCAATGCTTCAGCACACTCTCACTCTTTTTAGGGATGTGCTTGCAGGCTCCTTATAAGACGATTGAAAAGTCAGTTCGATAAGTGAAGCCATGAGAGAGATTTTGGATCCCAATCAGCAGTCCAGCCGTCGTGGCAAAGGAGCGATCACCTTCTTTGTGAAGCCCGAGTCCAAGGCCTCAATCCGCGCAGCACTAGCTGATGGCGGTTACGGCACCAGCTACCAGGAAGGAATCATCAACCTGCTGAATGAATTGCTGCAAAAACAGCACAGGAGCAGGCTCACCTAGCCAGGATCGGCAAGCCAAAACTCCGTTAAACAGCAGGCTCATCAAAGCTCACTCGGCAGGGTTTGTCAGACCAGCTTGAGGCTGTCCCTGGGCCGCTCAACGAGGCTGTTTTTGCTGGAAACAACAGCAATGAGGTCATTGCCAGCTCGCATCAATCCAGTGCGGTCGACATCATGGCGAGCATGGCCCCTGTTGATCTGGCTGTTGTTGGTGCTGGATTGTCCGGCTGCGCCCTGCTCTCGCGGCTGGCTCAGCTGGGCTTTGACGGCTCGGTGGCTCTGATCGAAGCCGGACGGGGACCTGGCGGACGAACAGCAACCCGGCGCAGTCGCCGTGATGAGGGGTTGCGGCTCGATCACGGGGCGCCGTTGCTCAACCTCTGTGCCGGGGTTGAGCAGGAGCTGGCCCCGCTTTTGCAGCCTTTAATAAAGGCAGGCCAGTTGCAGAGGGAAACTCGCCCCCTTCTGGGCCTTGATCATCAAGGTGGTTGGGTGGAGTCAGCGGCTCATCCGCTGCTGAGCGGTCAGTTATGGCGTGGTGTCCCGGAGATGGCTGCCATTGCCGGAGCTCTGATGGCGCAGGGCCCTGCTGAATTGCAGTGCCATTTCGGGCTCAGGCTGCGTTGGATCGAACGTCGCGGCGGCATCTGGCTGTTGGCCGATGCTGAGCGCAGCCAAGTGATCGAAGCGCGTCGCCTGGTGCTGAGCGGCAACCTGCTGGCCCATCCCCGCTCCCTAGCGATGCTGGCGTGGCCAGATGTTCCTCTGCGCAGTGCTGTTGCCTGCGGGGAGGACCCGCAGCTTGATCAGGCTCTGGCCGCCATCGCTGGTATAGAGGCGACGGTGCGCTGGAACCTGATGCTGAGCCTTCCTTCCTCGCCAGTTGCAGAGATGCCCCGTCAGTTGTGGTGTCTGCCTGAGGCACAGCAGCGCTGGGGGCTTGAGCGTCTGGTGTTCCAAACCCAGGCCGATGGTCGCCTCGCTGTGGTGCTCCACGGTTTCGATCGTGGAGAGGCGATTACACCCGTAAGCCAGCCGTTGTTGATGCAGCAGCAGGAACAACGTCAGCTGGAGGCATGGCGCGAGCTGACGGCCTCCTGGCCCGGTGGTGAATGGTGGGGGAAACAGGCGGAATGCCTCGGAGTGATGCGGTGGGGTGCATCGCTGCCGATTGAGGGGGCATTGCACCAACACTTGCAGTGGTGTGGTGCCAGTCGCGTCGGCTTCTGCGGTGACTGGATCGCCGGCCCGGGATACGGTCGCTGCGAAGGTGCGCTGCACAGCGTGCTGAGGCTTGCGGATCAGTTAATTGAAACTGACTAAGCATTTTTACCATTATTTATTGGCCAATAATTAATTGAATTGGAACCATGTTCCACTTCATCCGGGTTTTTGCTTTTTTGAAGACAATTCATTCTCAATCAAATGGTTTGGATGCATTTGATCTGGGTTCCATTTGTCTTTACTTATCTCGCCTCACCCGCCCGAATACCAGGTGGTGCCTATGGCCACCGAGTGGTTGTGCAGCGTTCCACCCGTGAGCAGGGCCAGTGGGTCCAGCCATGGGGTCTGACCTGAGGCGTCCCCTGAGGGTCTACAATCCAGTCACCGGGGTGTAGCTCAGCTTGGTAGAGCGCCGTCTTTGGGAGGCGGATGCCGTAGGTTCGAATCCTATCGCCCCGATTGTTTTCAGTGGAGTCAAATGACTGGTTCAGTCATGGTTTTCTGCCGTTAATTTTGCGGGCTGTCGTCATGACCTGACTGTTCCAGCCCTGTCCGGTTCCTAGCGGGATTAACCGTGGAGATGAACCAGATCTTGTTAGTTAATCAGTCCACTGACATGGTCATCTTAAGCATGGATGAGTGTTGCCTTGGTGTTGCTTTGTTTCAGCACACTCTCAGCCGATGCTGGTTCTGATCTCAATTCTCCGGGGCGCAGCACTGAAATGCTTATTGGCAGACGAGAACAGATTTGTGAGCATTCCTGAAGCCGCCTCTTATCAGCAATTAAAGGCACTGCAGCACCAACGCCATAGTGCTGGATTAATTGAATCAGCCAAGCAATCCTGCCGCAGTTCATTGCAGCGAAAGGGAACGATCGCTTTTGCCGACGCGCAAAAAGAACTCCTGCAGAGCTGCATTTTGATGAACACCTTGTTGGAGCAACTGCAGCAGCAGCCAACCGTTGAACGAGCCATGCTCGAGCGCACAACGATCACACGTCATCAACTGCGTTGCCTCATTCAAGATCTGCTGCAATACAACGGATCATCGGAGTAGAGCGTTCAGGGCACGATTTGGCGTCGCACCCCTTCTGCTGCGGCTGCCGTGCGATCTCGCACATCCAGTTTGCGGATGATGGATTGCACATGGCCACGGGCTGTGGTTTCAGCAATCACAAGAATGTCGCCGATCTCTTTGTTGGTCAGGCCGGCGCAGACAAGCTCAAGGACCACACGCTCCCGTTCGGTGAGCTGGGTTCGCCGGGTTTCAGCTGGGGTCAGCGTCATTCACCATCTCTGGGACTGACCAACACTCAAACGCTTGGATGTGACTGGGTGCTGACCCTCCGCTGAGGATTGACTGAGGAACGTGACTCAGCGGTGCAGGCGCCGCCCCAGCGGTTCAATCCATTGATCCACCACAACTCGGTGCTGGAGCTGTTGCTCAGGTAGGCGACACCCCAGATTGATCTGACCTTCATCCACCAACCGCCCTAGCCGGACCGCTGCTGCTTCCTCCGCGCGGCTGAAGGTGTGCTGGGAAGCGGCCACCCAGGCCATCTCTTGACCTGTGATCACACCACTGGACACGGATTCGAGAAAGACTTCGCCAAGGGTCATGGCTTTGTAACGAATTTGTTACATGTTGGCGCGGCCGCGCCCCGGCTGTGGGTGACTCAGCATTTTGTGGGCGCTTTCCAGTTCTTGTTGCGGCTGTAGCCGTCCACCAGCACCAGAAGGAGCCACAAGAGCGGAAAGAGGAGCATCGCAGCCATGGCGCTGCACGACAACTCCATCATTTCCATGCCCGCGCTGCGCCGATGCTTCACACCATCCCATTCGGTGTGACCGTTGTTCTGTACTGAGATATGCCGTCAACATTGATCTTTATTTATTGCGATGACAGATATCTAGAAGGGCCATCACTGGGCTTGGAGAGCACTCAGGCCAAGTTGCTCGCGCCACTCCTGCAAGGGACGATCCCAGCCATCCTCCAGCCGGTAACTCACCACACATTCGGCCCTCAACCCAAGCTCGAACCCGCGGCTAAGGGCATGGAGCAGGGTCTCGAGTGGCTCGTCATCCTGCAGGGACTTCAGCAATCCCCCAAAGATCAGCATCACGGCCAGTGGTGAGCGGTTCTGCGCCAGGTTGAAGGCTTGCAGTCCTAGTTCGCCGGGACCATCGATGCCAAAGCCCGTCAGCACATGGACGATGTCGTGTGTTTCCTTAAGCCGGTGAATGATCAAATCCCGCCCACTGCTGATGGGGCTGGGATCGATCAGGGTTTTTGGTGTGATGCCCTGGGCGCGCAGCTGTTCGGCATAACAGCGTCCAAGAGATCCCTCTGGCAGATCGGCCAGGGCATCGAGGTCAATGGGCTGAGGCCGCCAACCTTCCTTGTCCATGGCCTCAATGCCAGGCTTTTCGAGCATGTGACGCATCATCTGCGCCGCCATCGGACTGTCTTGGATGCTGCCGGCAATGGCGTAAACACTCTCCAGACTTCCTGGATCTTGCAGAAATTTCCCCAGGCTGCTCAGCATGCGAAGGAACTGCAGTCGCTGTTTGAGGTTGAACATCACGGCGCGTAGACCCAGATCCTCTGGTCATGGTTGATCGTCCCGCCAGCGGTGTCGAGCTCCTGGGGGGCAGGATCATGCTTCTCAAGCCAGAGGCAGTCATCCCAGTTCGCGTCATGGCGCCCACCTCGGTAGTGGTACGTCACCTGGCCAACGTTGCAGCGTTGCAACCCATCAGCGGAGAGCACGGTGACCGTGCCGCTGTCGCAGCCGTAATTCAGCGCGACCTCTTCAATGGAGACGTTCTGCTGGGTCTCCCAGTTGAGTTTGCCTTGAAGTTCCTGCACCACTTCACCGCTGGAGCGAGAGACTTCCTGCCAGCTCTCCAGTAGGTGACCGTATCGGCTGGCCCCGGCGGCATAAAGAAGATGGTTGGCCTCCTTGTGATGTTGTTGCATCGCAGCGAGTTCCTGCTCCAGCTGCTTCACTCGGCCCGGACTGTTCGGCACGGGGGCCGGTCCGGAAGTCTCGCGGCAACCGGCCAGCTCGCTGAAGCGCAGCACCTGCCCATCAGGCCAGCTCACACCATTGAGGTATTGGGCAAAACTCGCAGGTGTGGTCTGCGCCTGGAGTGGCTGCAGTGGCATCAGCATGCTGCTCAAAGCTGCCATGAGCCGCAGCGAGGACCTGACCATCCTTTGCATAAGCGGCAGCGCCATCTTTGAGCGGTTTGCCGGCCTTGCCAACCTTTTGAACCGTGCAAGGCTAAAGCCAGACATCAGTCAGTTGATGCGCTACCTCCCTCCGGCACAGAGTTCCTCTCGTTGGTTCACCTTGGTGTCCCAACTGCTGGGGTTGGTGTTGTTTGCCTTTGTCCTAATCACCGCGCTGCCGTTTTTGTTGGTGCTCGCTGGAATCGGTGCAGTGGTGCTCTTTTTTTCACTGCGCCAGGTGCGGCGAGAGTTGGAAAACAATCCCTTGACTCAGAGTTTCCCTGTTGAGGAGCCGATTGATATCACCCCTTGGCATCAGCGAGTGATCAAGGATCTGACGCAGCGCCGGCGTTGATCAGCGCGGCAGTCAGTGAAAGGATCAGCTTCATTGCCAAGCCACGCAGGGCCATAAATCTCGGCCAGCTGGCGCTTTCCAGTGGTCGTCAACCTTTCGATCACTAGCTGCAGCGTCCTTTCCTTGGAGACCACCCCAGCGCGGGATTCGCGCTCTGCCAAAGCCACAACTGAGTCCAGGGCATCAGGCCAGGCATGAGGAGCAGCGTTTTAGGGCGATCAGGTGATGAGTTGCTTTGACGCTGAAACTGTCTCCATCGGGTCACTCAACAGGCAGTTGTCCGAGTCGTGTCTTCTTCAATTTGATGGATCTGGGCGCCGCAAACCTGCGCATGCGCGTTCAATCGCTCAACACCAGGCAGCCAGAGACCGGATCGGTGAGGCCGAGATCTGAACTGAGCTCTTCAAGCATGGGGCGCTGACTGTCGAGTAACGCAATCATCTGGGGCCGTGCAGCCGTAATAGCAACCTCGCTCTGCCACAGACCTACAAAACAGATGTCCCGATCACCTGTGCGAGCGATATGCATGCTGAGCAGTCCAGCTGGTCGAGTCCAGGCTTCCATCTGAGCCACATACTCTTCCCACAACTCCACCGTCTTGAGCCGGGCGCGGACGCAATTCATAAAACCGGCAGCCATCTCAGGTGTTCCGCATGCCTCTGCATTGCAGCACAAGAGCAACGCCGTTTTGGTGCGTCAGACCACTGCAACGTCTCGGGCGTTAACAGGAGCTGAACGCTTCTTAGGGGGTGCGGATTTCATTGGCAGATTGCCAATGAATCATTTCGTCCCAATGGGCAGCTCTCTGTGGCGACCTGTGCTTGGCCTGCTTCTGCTGCAAAACGCTGTATTGGCTGTTGAGGGGGAGCCGAACCCGGTGCAACCACGCACGATGCAGTGCCGTTTTGAGGGAGGCACGTGGCGTTCCAGTCGTGTTGCTGATTACGGCAGCGCCATCGAACTTGAGCATCCCGATGGAAGCACCATGACGTATCACTTTGCAGTCGATACTGCACCGCCTCTCGGTGGCGAGGCGGTTGATAACCAGGGTTCACGCTGGTTGATTGCCAAGCAGCCAGCGCCTTACCAGCTCAGCTTTCGTATGGCCAGTTCGGGTCGCACCATCGATTGCCGCTCCTGATTCAGACCTGGCAGGCCATCTGGGAATCCCGTAGTCCCTGGCGCAGGGAGTTCTTGTCAATCGAGGCCACCTCTGGTTGACGCCGGAGAATTTCTTGAGCCAGTGTCAGGAACGCTGCTGAGCGATCACGGCTGCTGCAGGCTTGTTCTCCAGCTTCCCAGCCGATCGAGTAGCTCACTTCATGGCGGAACAGCTGACTGGAACTGACCAGACCCGCGATTGCCAGGCAGGTTGGGAGTAAGAGATAACGCAAGTCGATGCATCTCAGTGCCAGTTGAGCCTGCTCGTCCTCTTGCCTGGATGGCCTGAGTCGATGGTCAGAGTTGCCTGAATTTCTCCTTCAAACCTGAAAATTGCCTGGGGCGCTTCACTCCACACAGCCGCGGGTGCGGGCAAGACGAGCCCCTGCAATAGCAGCAAGCGTGGAGTCATCTTTAGGGCCAGGTTCCTTGGCCATCAGATCGGCGACATCAGCCAAGGTTTGAGCCGATTCCCGATCCATCTGCGCGCTGGTCAGGCAGATGGTGTCGGCATGGGCGGATGCAGCCGTTTCAATGGCGGCATTGCGTTCACGGTCAGCCTCAGGCCAGCGGCATGCAGTCAGCAACAGCAGGCCCAGCAGGGGACTAAGACGTTGGGCGATCGTCATGGTGCGGGCTGAACTCGGGTGATTGTTCGATTTCTCAGCCACATCTCATCTGCACCTCTGGCGGCGGTGAGTCAGCCAAGGCCAGGCTAAGGACAGGATCTGGTGTGGAGCTTCATGGCACGCATCCTCGCTGCAGTCACGGTGGTGCTCACCATGCTGTCCTCACCGCTGGAGGCTCAGACGGTGCGTTCGAGCAGCACTGGGGCCAGTGCACGCGTAGAGATTCAGAACCGGCGGCAGCCAGCACCCATTTCGCTGACGCGCTGGCTTGATCTGGTGCCCGAGCTTGAGCGCGATTCCCTTCAAATCCCGCAGGAGCTTTTGGTGGAGCAAGGTTTCGGCAATAGCCTCAGGCGAGTGTTCTGAGACTTGCTAGCAAGCTGAAAACCCTTATTATTTAGGCAGATTTTAATGAGTTGTGCGTCGCCTCCTCGCCCTGCTTGGTGTTGCAGCCCTTGGCTCCATTGCAGGGGTTGATGCGGCAAAAGCGCAGTTCGCCTCAACTGCCTACCCGAGCACGGCCCTGCCTGCACTGCCAACGGTCACCACTGTGACTCAGGTGCTCGCTCCTGCCGCAGCTCTCTCCTTCTCTCCGGCCCAGAGCACTTTCCTGCGTCCATCTGCGGCATCCATTATGGTTTTCGTTGATCAGCTGGCCCAGCAGCAAGACGATTTCAGCTACGGACAGAGTTTCCGGGCACCGTTCTGATTCATTTGTGTCCGATTAGTTCCTCCCATCGAATCGTTTCGCGCTGCGTTGTTCGTTGCTTGGAATCGATAAGGTTTGATTCGCTGGCAAGAGTCTTGGATTTGCGGCTCCGAAGTCTGTCGAAGTAGCCCTCCAGGGGGTTCCACATCGGTTGCGACATGGGTTTGTAAAGAGTGAGATTTTTAATCATTGCTAGTTGAAAAGCCAATGGCTCGGCTGTCTCTGATTCTCTTTGGCTTTTCCTTGCTTTAGAACCCTCGCACCTGAGGACGTTGGTTTGAGAGGGAGATGTTGGCCTGGGCTGGTGTTGGGGTGGCTGGTCCCACTCGGGGACGGGCGATCACATTGAAGGCCAGGGACCACCGTTCACCCTCTCCGCGGAACGGAGCTACCGAGTGTGGTTGCCAGGCCGGAAAGATATAGAAATCTCCGGGAGTGGGTAAGACGTATTGCGCCATGCCGGTTCGGAAGCTCTGGATGTTCCATTCCTCTGGGCCGTGGAAACAGAGCTGCCCATCAAAACTGCGAGCATTCAGTTGTGGTGGAACCTTGAGGAATACCACCCCTGAAAAGCTGCCCCCATGGGTATGGGTGGGGTTGTAATCACCGGCGCGCTGGCAATTAAGCCAAACGTCAATCATATTTAGTTCATAGTGCCCTGGTATCCAGGGCCCTCGACCCTGAGGTGGCTGCCGGTCGATCACATGGCGGATCCAGCGCTCACATCCTGGGAGCAGTACAGAACTGCACAGCTTCTGAACGGCTGGATGATCCGGGCGGAACTCCCTTTGCTGACTGAGTTGACCCGCCAGCTTGACTGAGGCATCGCGGTAGTGCTCAGGCTGTTGGAGCATGGCGCCTGAGAGCTGCAGCAGCTCACTCAGCAGTGAAGCCTCCAATGATCCCCGAAGGATGCTGCGTGGAAAAAGATCAAGAACCTCCAAGTCTCCGCTGCCAATCGGCCAATGTCGCAAGCTACCCGGTTGCGCAAAGTTCAGCCTGAGCCCATGACGAAATTGGCTTCTCACTGGACCAGCAGTGCTCCCCAGCTGGGCTGTCGCCACTTCCGAGTCGTGGCACATGGAGGCAGAGGGCCTTTGCGTTGGGTCGAGCTTGAACCAGTTCTCAAGCCTGGCTTGCGTCTGCGGTTGAAGCTCAGAGAACTGCGTGATCGGCGTCAGTGGGCCAGCGGGCTGCAACCCGTTGTGGAGCCCGAACCGCTCATCCCAGCTGCAAGTACCACTGAACCACTGCCAGAAGCTGAGCGCTGATCCCCTTGCCGGTCCACCATTCGATGATCACTGCTGCGCTGAGGCCGACCATGGCAGCGCGGCCGTTGAGCAGTTCAACTCCCTGGAGAGCAGAAACATTCCATGGTCGACGGGTGGTGAGGCCTTCTCCGAAGGCCTCAAGGGGTTCGTAGCTGAAATTCTGTTCAGTCATCGCTTGGTTTGAGCCAGCGGGGTGACAGCCAGATCGCCAAGGCAATACAGGCCAGTGCCGTGGCACTAAAAGTCACAGCCTGGCCGGGAGAGTAAACGGTGTAGATGTCGTTCTCGAGCAGGGGCAGATCAATCAGGGAACCGGCAAAGCCCCAGATCAAGACCCACACGGAGACGTAGCTGATGCCTTTAAGCGTCTGATTCACCTGTGCTGCTGGAGGGCCAATAAATCCTAGAGCTGACTTTGAAAGGGGTGCGTACGTTGAGATCAGCTGGGCGAAGACGGTGTTCGAGATCGTCTGTATTGCTGTGCTGCCGGTGATGGTGGTTGTCTATTACACAATTCAACGTTTGGTGGTGCATCACAGCCAAGCCGAGACGGTGTTGCTGTTGGAAGAGCTTGTGGTGGAAGCGATGAACAAGCACGACCACGATTTTGACGACTGAGTCACAACGGTCTGTTCACCTTCGCTTAACCATGGATCGACAGCTTTGGTGGTCAGCATTTTTCGCTGTGGATCTGAATTTTCTGCTGCTTGGCTCGCTGGATCTCTTGTCAGCCTGGTTTTGCTGACTGGATTGAAGCTTCTGGCTGCAAAACAAAGAACAGTTGTTTTGCAGTTAAAAGCACATCATTAACGCTACGGGTTCGCTGTCTTTAGGTCAGATCAGTGGATCCCATGCAGGGCCTCCTCCTGCCGAGCCTGATTGTTGTGCGCTTGCTCTTCAATGAGGGAATGTTCCTTGAACAGCGGCGCATGCCGCTGCCGCGACGTTCCGGCGAGCTCAACCATGCCATTCGGCGGCCCTGGAGAAGAGGTTGTTCTCCAGCCCCTGGATGTGCCATGACGGATGCGGGCCCAGGGATGGGGCCAGCGTCGAGCCATCTGAAATTGGAGCGGGTGGCTCTTTTTCCTGTCAAAGCTGTCTCAGTCTGAGTCTCTGAGCCGCGATTCCGAGACTGAGACACACAGTGAAGGGTGGCCCCTCTCGCTGTGCAGATGGAGTTTTCGTTACCGGTTTTTGCCGCCCAGTTCGGTGTCCCCCTGATCTGGCTCAGCATCGTGTTGCTTGATGGTTATCGCCGTAACCGCACTTGGCGAGCACCTGAGCGCCCGAGCGCCGATGCATCCGTGGGCTCCTGCTGAGCTCACTCCTGAGTCCTGATTGCTAATTCACATGCCATGACACGCATTGCACTGACCCTGCTGTGCCTGTTGTTGCCCGCTGCAGCTGCTGCTCCACTTGAGGCCAAGCCCCTGCAGCTCGAGTGCCAGTTCTATTCCAGTGAGGATGACGAGCCCGGGGCGCTTTTTCATTACTCCTTGGACACCATGTCCACCAAAGGAACGGGGCGTGATCAGGGCTCTGAGCCAACAGGTGTATCGGTGGTCTGGAATGCTGAAAAGACGGTCACCATCATCGATGAATCCGAATCCAACGAAGGTGGTGTGATCAAAAAGATCCGCGATGAAGTGGTGATCAACGGCGCCACCGGCAGAGCCAGTGGCGTTCTCTTGGTCCAAGAGGGTGAACAGTGTGAAACCTTCCGCGCTACTGGTAGCTGTCAGTCGATCTGATCGGGCGGGATGGCCTGCCTGGCCATCCCGCGAAGCACGTTGAGTGTTGCGCCCATCCAGGCAAAAAATTCCGACCCTCCGTTGCTCTCAAGGTCACCATCCATTGCTTCCAATGCGGCATGGATGGAGCGAACCCGCTGCTGCCAGTCCGGCATGTCGGTTTCGTCTTCGAGAACAAAGCGCAACTCCCCTGGCCCGTTGTGGGCGTCAAGGGTGTACTTCATGTAATAGGCAAAGCCCAGCTCCCAGGTTTCATACCGGAAGCTGATGCCTTTGTATTTCAAGTAGAGCTTGACCAGTCCAATCTCCTCGTCTTCGATCCTGCGGCCTCGCAGCTCTCGAAGTGTCTGCTCTCCGTATTCGACAGCTTTGCGGAAGAGGAAGACCTGATCAGTCACCACGCGCTTGCAGCTCAGCAACCATAGGGTGGTTGAGCGAGTCGCATTGCTGGAGATCGGGAATGGCGATCGATCCGATTGAGCGCAGCATGGAGCAGAGCTTTGCTGCTGATCAGCTGAGGCGCACAATCAGTGATTGTGAGGATCTCAAGCAGCTGCGGGAACTCGCTTTAGGTCTGGTTGATCGGCTTGCTCAGCAGCAGGCAGCGAGTCGCTGGCTTGCTGCACGCAGCTCAGAAGCTGAGAACAGTCGTATGGAGATGCTGGCCCGTCTGATTAATCAGGACGAGCCGGCAAAGGAGTGAGGAATCAGCCGCAGAAGGGCAAAAGGGCCGTGCTGCAGGCTGCGTAGCCATCCACCAAGGGGCCGAGGCCGATCTGGTGAATGATCCCCTGGCCGGTTAGGCCTTCGGTGATTACTCCGATCACAAAACCGAGCATGGCGGCGCGGCCGTTGAAGCGCTCAACCGCCGTGAGCTGCTCGATATGAATTTGGGCTGCAGCGGCGTCTTGGTACCACTTGTCGTTGGAGCTAGTGCTGTTGGTCATGGCCTGCGGCTCAACTGAGGCAAGTGTAACGCGATGTAACGGTTTATTGACCCCTGCGGACGGTTTCCCCTCTGCTCCGATATTGGCTATTCCAGGTCTGCAAGCTGAGCCCGACATGAAACCACCGAATCTGGGCGGCCCGAACTACGGATGCCTCTTCTTGGTGGCTTTTGCTGTCGCGGGACTGGCTGTGGTGGCACAGGTGTTTCTCTTTGCTGAGCAGGACACACCTGACCCCTGCACCATGCCGAACGACGACTGCAGTTCAGGCCTGGAATTGCCCCATCGGCCGGCTTAGCGAGCCGTGGATCCTGTGGCGCTGATCTCGCTGGCGGTGCCGTCGATGAAGGTCACACTCAAGCTGGTGCCGTTGAGTGGGTCTCCCCAGGCATAGAGGTCGTAGACGTGTTTTTTAGTCTTGGTCTCGCTCACTAGCTTGCCTGGACCCAGGACCTTCTCCACTTCGTCGAGGTTCATGCCCGGATTAATGGCATCGAGATCGCTTTTGCTGATGCCCGTGCTGGGAAGGACGGGCAGGGGTTTTGCCATGGGCGCAGGGTCAGGAACCTGCTTTTGATCTTGCTCAAGCTGGTGGCGCCAGCTGCTCAGACCGACGATCAGACCGCCGAAAATGACGACGACCAGGACGACGTACCCAAGTCCTCGGGGGCCTTGGCCATCATTGGGCTGCTGCTGGCTCATCTCATGCCATGGCTCACGGCCAAGGCTTAGCACCGTCTGGCATGGCCGGTGCCTTCAGCCGAAGAATCCCTTCGATTGCAGGAACAGAGCGATACCCACCAATGGACCGATCCCTGCCAGAAGTAGGAGCAGCTTCATCTGCCGCGGGGAGAGCTGCGGCTCGGTCTGCTTGATGGCCATGGCAAAGGCAGCAGCTTGTGGGCCAGCAGGCTATCTGTTGCTAGCTGAGGGAGTGATCTCCTTCATCGCAATCCATGGCCGCTCAGGATTCCAGCGATTCCAATCAGTCCCCGATCGTGATCAAGCAGGGGGGCAATGGACTTGGCATTGTCATCGCCGCACTGATCCTGGTCGGCGGAGCCGTTTATGTGGTGAACGTCTGGTCTGATCAGCAGCGCAGCGCCCCTGCAGAAGCCCAGAAGGTCATTAAGGACGGGGTTAACTCCCTGCAGGATTCCGCCCGTCAGGGCATTGATGCACTCAAGAACAAGGCCAACTGAAACCAGTCTCAATTGGCAGGGATGTTGTATGGCTGAACGATGTCGACCTTGCCGTTGACGAAGGTGATTTCGATCACGGGGGCATCGAGGTAATCGCGCTCGACATCGCCACACCAGGTGTAGCCGACATTGGTTTCCTCACCGGCTGTGTACTCGGAATCCTTCTTGCCTTTGCCGAGGATCGCCTCCACTGCAGGGAGCTCCATACCCAGCTTGATCTGATCAAGCTGGGACAGGGTGATGCTGCATGCATTCTCGCTGCGCTGGCTGCCCCCTCCGTCGCCAGTGGAACCGCATGCCACCAGAGCTGGAATCAGCGCACTGCATGCCAGTAGCCGGATCAGGCGATGAGGCATCACGCTCGGAAGGGAATCTGAACCGGACCTTATCACTGGTCGATGAAATCCCCTGAAAGGCTTTGCCTGCCTCAACTTGGAAGCTCGAATCTTTTTTCTACCTGAAAAGAGAAATAGCAGAGCCTGTCGCGTGCCTAGACGCAAGGGTGTCAGTCCATTCGCTCGCTATGGAACCCGTCACTGTTGGTCTGCTGGTCATGGGGATCTCAACCGCTTCGGTCACCCATGCCAACACTGCAGAAGCTGCGCAGCCGCTGTTGGATCAGCCCAAGGTCATCAGTGTCGAAAAGCCCACGCCCAGCAAGGAAAAGCCTTCCGTCTTTGAGGTGGGTCGCCTGCTCTGGTGAGCCTGCTTCCTTAGCTCGTCTCATCAGGTCGTTCGGGCATCAGGGCCTCCCGATGCCATAGCAACCCCTCTGGGGCACGAAGCCACTGCTGATGACCGCCGTCGCGGAACCAGGGTTCCGCCTGGGCTGTCAGCGTCTCCTCTTGAAGACCCCATGTCATCAGGTAGGCCGTGAGCTCCTCTGGATCGGGAGCATCGCTTTGTTGCCAGTGCACTACGGCCATCGATTTGGCGTGGACCTTCACCACCGCCATCCGCCGAGGCACCCCTTCCACAATCCGGGGTTCAATCTGTTCATCCGCATCCTCTTGCCGAATGAACAGGCGTAAGGAACCCGCCGTATCGGGGCCATCAAGTGGGTACTTGTTGAAGTAGAGCGCTCTGGCGCGAGGAAAGATCAACGCCGGGGCCCGATCCATCAGAGCCTCAAACGCTTTCTGCAGGTGATCAGGGATCAAAGCTGGTCATTGCTGCTCTCTGCATGCTGCAACCCCATCGGGCGATGGTGGCTGCTGATCCTTCTCACCGATAGAAACTATTGACATGACCGTTGTCCTGGCCGGGTTGGGGTGTTGATGTTGATCGCCTGTGTTGGGCGCATGCTGCTTTCATCCCCTCCTCTGCTCTGCCCCGGTGTCATTGCGCTTCCCCTTGGTTGATGCGGTGCTGACTCTCACGGGCATCGCGTCGTTGTGCTCCATCCGCTGATGTGCCTGGCCAAACTAGAGGTCTGACTCTGCAGCCGAGCTCTTAATACCTTGATCACGGTGGTCGTGCTCAACGCCAAGGGGTATCAGCAGAGCACCTGACACGGGTTAGATCTGCAACTCAACAGGGCGAATGACGAGACTCAGCCCGAGCATCGGCAGCAAGGCAGCGATGGACTTGCTTCAGTCGATCTGAATCGGATCGCGCAGGTTCATGTTGTTGGCGATACCCAAGGTCTGGATGGCCACATCAACCCGTCGAAAATCAGGGTGGGCCAACCTTTATGGCAAAGGCAGTCCGCCTGGCAAGGGATTCACATTCACCTTGATCTTGCCGCCGATCTCCTTCACCGACACCGAACCGGTCACGGGGAACGCTTCAACTCCCGTTACCGGCACTGGGTTGGCGAAGGATCCAACATCAACAGGTCCCTCGATGGCGCCGACGCTGACGCCCCCTTGTACCTCGACTGGCTCAGTCACCTTCACAGCACCGGTTACCGGCAGTGGCTGATCGCCAGCGACCTGCACCAGCACCGTTGGTAACTCAATCTGATCAACTTTCACACCGCCCACGACCTTCACCGAGAGAGGAGTGGTCTGGGGCAGGGCTACCGGAAGCGGTTGCTGCAGGATCCGCACAGCTGTGCCTGCAAGCACCAGGACTGCCAGCAGCATTGAGGCCGGCCAGCGGTAGGCCATTGCCAGTACAAACCAGCGCGGATCACTGCTGTTGTTGGTAGTTGGGGTGCTCATCGCAATCAGCTCCGCAGAATGACGGCAACCATGACGCCACCGACCAGTAGATAAACGACCCCAATCAGTGCCCGCCAGCCGGTCTTGGTGCGCAGATCAAAGGGGCGGTAAGGCTCATTCATGCAGCTCATGGTATGGATCGCAACCAAGTGGTGCCACCGGTTTTGGCCGCTCCTGAATTTGGTGACATCCGCCACAGATCTGCCTTTTCAGCCCTCTTATGAACAGGACAGCCCTCTCGAGCTACCCATGTCCACCGTCGTTTCGCTGCTGGTGCTCACCTCGATGATTGGCATCATGAATAACCATTCCTTGCGGCAGCGCCGCTGATCATGACTGTCGCCATCAGCGGAGCCTCCGGACGCACTGGTTACCGGATCGCCGAGGAGCTTTTGGCGGCAGATCAGCCGATTCGCTTGCTGTTGCGATCCGACTCCCAGCTTCCTTCCTCTCTGCAACAGGCCGACAGCCGTAGGGTCGATCTCAGTGATCCCAAAGCTCTCGATCAGGCTTTGTCGGGCTGCTCTGCTTTGGTGATCGCGACAGGTGCTCGCCCCAGCATTGATCTCAGCGGTCCGGCCCGGGTGGACGCTTTTGGTGTGCAGCGTCAGGTCCATGCAGCTGAGCGATTGGGGATCAAGCGGGTGTTGCTCGTGAGCTCCCTTTGTGCCGGGCGGTGGCGTCACCCTCTCAATCTCTTCGGGTTGATCCTGATCTGGAAACGCATCGGTGAGCGTGCCCTTGAGACCAGCGACCTGGATTGGACCGTGATCCGACCAGGGGGACTGTCTGAGCGGGAGGACGATCTTGATCAAGAAGGCATCCTCTATTCCAAGGCCGACGAGCAGGAGAGCAATTCCATCCCGAGGCGTCTCGTGGCGCGTTGCTGTGTTGAAGCGCTGAACACGCCGGCATCGATTGGTCGCATCATCGAGATCACCAGCAGTAGGGATCAACCAAACGTTGCCCTCGCCGAGGCGCTGCGTCAGTGGTCTCATGCCGCTTGAGCGCTTAGCTCAAAATTCCTGCTGGCTCTGGGGGTGGCGGTTTAGGGCTCGGTTGCAGCATCCCCAAGATGAGCAGCAGCGACGGCAGCAAAAATGCCACGAGGGCCAGCCCCGAACCCACCAGCAGTACGGAGCGCTGAGCAGGACTGCGCTTGAGGAGGTCCTCTTCCTGGTCCAGGGGTTCAATCTCGTGCCGGCCCATTGACGCAACGGCTGTTGCTGAGGATCGTACGGAAATCCTTTGGTGCATCCTTTGCAGCGGTACGGCGTGATCTCCTCACTGGCGGCGTTTGCCCTGCTGCTGCTTTCTCCAGTGGTCGTTCTGGCGGCGCAGTTGAGGGTGGGGCTGAGCGGGTCGCCACCGTTTGTTTTCCCCGATCAGAATCCACCTGGTGGCATCAGTCTGCAGGTCTGGGAGCAGGTTGCCGCTGAGCAGGGATACGACTACGAGCTCGTCACTCAAGCCAACGCCACCGCCAATCTCAATGCCCTCGCCAAGGGCCAGCTGGATGTGGCGATCGGTCCGATCACCATCACACCCAAGCGGGTGGCTCAGCCGGGTTTTGATTTCACCCAGCCCTACTTCTACGCAGAAGAGGCATTGCTGGTTCCAGATGTCCCACCAGGGGTCATGACCCGCCTGCGCCCTTTCTTCGGGGTTGCAGCACTCTCATCGGTCGGGCTGTTATTGCTCTCAGTCTTTGTTGTTGGCAATCTCATCTGGCTGGCAGAGCGCCGCAGCAACCATTCGCAGTTCCCCCGGGGCTACCTCCAAGGCCTTGGTAATGGCATGTGGTTTGCCCTGGTGACCTTGACCACGGTTGGTTATGGCGATCGGGCACCCCAGTCACGCAGTGGCAGAGGCATCACGGCCATCTGGATGGTCGTCTCCCTGGTGGCGGTCTCCTCGATCACCGCCGGTCTGGCGTCCGCATTTACTTTGGCGCTCTCGCGTCAGACGCTTGCACCGATTGTCGATTCCACCCAGTTGCGCGGAACGCAGATGGCCGTCGTGCGCGGGACGGCCAGCGTTGGCTGGGGCGAGGTCTACGGGGCTCGACTGCGCCGTGCCGCCAGCTTGAAAGCAGCGATCAAGCTCCTGCAGGACGGGCAGGTGGAAGGCGTCATCTTTGACCGTCCGGCCCTGCGTTATTGGTTGATGAAGAACCCCGAATCGGGTCTACAACTGGCTCCTTTCGATCTAGCCAAGCAGACCTACGGCTTTGCGCTCCGCAGTGACAGCCCAATGCGCAAAAAGATCAACTTCAGCCTGCTTCAGATGCACCGCAGCGGAAAGATCACGAGAATCGTTGATTCCGTTCTGACCAATCACAAGTCACAGTGAAGGGTTTCAGGGATTCATCTCGCCGCTGAGCCAATAGCGCACCCGTTCAGGATGCAGCTTCAAGTAGCTCATCACTGCTTCTTGAGCCGACGTGTTCTGCGCATTGAGCAGCACGGCTGAGAGCTCCTGGTCAGGAATGTGGAAACGGCTCAGGAAGTCCGTCACCTGCGGAAATTGTTGGTCCAACCCAAGGCGGGCGACGGCATGGATCCGCTCAGTGCCGCCGAACACCCCTTCTGGATCTTCAAGAAAGCGGAGCTGATAGCGGGCAAACATCCAGTGGGGCGTCCAGCTGGTGACCACCACCCAGCGCTGCTCGCGGATCGCCTGGGCCAGCACCGCCGTCATGGCGGCGCTGCTGGCGGAGATCAGTTCGATGTCTTTGAGCCGGTAGCTTTTGAGTGCCTGCTCGGAGGATTGGTTGAGGCCTGAGCCTGGATCAATGCCCTGTACCCGATTGCCGAAACGTTTGGCCAGGGCTGGATCACTGAGATCGCTGATGCTGTTCAGTTCACTGGCCGGTACGTAATCAGGGACGACCCAGCCGAGCTTTCCGCTGTACATCGGCCCGAGATCTAGCACTTGGTCCCGCACCCGCTCCCAGTAATCGCGGTGGGTACCTGGCAGCCAGGCCATCAGCATCAGATCCAGATCACCGCGAGCCACGGATTGGTATTGGATGCCGATATCCGCCATGACGCGCTCCACAGGCACGTCGTAGTGGGTCTCGATGAGTTGCTCAGCCATCAGGCTGACCACCTCGGCATCCGCCCAAGGGCTCCAGCCCAGACGCAGGTGGTCGCGCTGCACGAGGGCAGTCCGTTCAGCTGATTCGCCGACTGCTGCCGTGGGCGTCGTGGAACGGCTCAGGCGCACGATGCTGGCTAACGATGCACCCGCCAGTAACAACCCTGTGAGCATCAGGGCCCGCCGTCGCCATTGCTTCGCCTCGTTCATCCAATTGGGCCGGCTGCCACTGCACGCTACGGCTGACGGCAGGTTGCTTCGCTGCAGTCCCCAATCGCACCGCTGATCCAGTAATGCACCCGTTCGGGATGCTGCGCGAGATAGGCCCTCACGGCCTCTTCGCTGGAACTCTGCTGCGCTGCGAGCATCAGCTCGGAAAACTCTTCGGAAGGAATCTCGAACCGCCCCAGGAAGGCGGCGATCTGAGGAAAACGTTGCGAGAAACCGGCGTGGCCTAGGCCGTGGATGCGCTCGGTTCCGCCGAACACGCCGAGTGGATCCTCCAGGAACCGCAACCGATCGGTGGCGAACATCCAGTGGGGGATCAGGCTGGTGACCACGATCCAGCGCCGGTTGTCGATCGCTTGGCGCAGGCTGGCAGCCATCACGGCCAGGTTGCCTGCCACGAGTTGCATGTCGTGGATCCCATAGGCCGTCAGGGCCGCGCGGGTGCCGTCATTGAGCGCAGAGCCGGGATCAATGCCCTGAATCCTGTTTTCAAAGCGGGCTGCGATCACTGGATCGGCGAGGTCGGCGATGCTGCTCACTTGGTTCTTCGGCACAAACGCCGGCACCACTAGGCCCAATCGTCCGGTGTAGATCGTGCCCAAGTCCTCCACGCGGTCATGCACCCGCTGCCAGTACTCCTGGTGGGTGACTGGCAGCCAAGCCATCAGCATCAGATCGAGATCGCCGCGGGCGACCGCCTCGAACTGAACGCCGATATCGGCCATCACCCGATCGACCGGCACATCGAAGTGCTCTTCAATCAGCTGCTCGGCCATCAGGCTCACCAGCTCGGCATCCGCCCAGGCCGTCCAGCCCAGCCGGATCACCTGTTCGGCGGAAGCCAGTCTTTGCCGACGCTCCCAGATATTTGACCCGTTGAGGTCAGGATCGGCGCTGAGCTGGATCAGGCTCGCCAACGACAGACCCGCTGCTGCCAACCCCGCCAGTAGCAGGCCTCGACGGCGCCAGCGCGGGGAGCGGCCCATTAGTCGCTCCACAGACGGCGCCAGTCGCGCCAGCGTTCAGCCAGTCCTTTGGCAGGGGGAGTGGCCAGGCTCTGTGTCAGCCGATCGAGGATCACGGCCAGGATCACAACGGCCAGGCCGCCTTCAAACCCGAGGCCCACATTGAGTTGCTGAATGCCACGCAGCACGACATCGCCCAGGCCGCCGCCGCCAATCATCGAGGCGATCACCACCATCGACAGGGCCAGCATGATCGTCTGATTCACTCCAGCCATCAAGGTGGGCAGAGCACTAGGCAGCTGCACTTTCCACAAAAGCTGTGAGGGGCTGCAGCCGAAGGACATCCCGGCCTCAAGACGATCAGCGGGCACCTCCCGGATGCCGAGCACGGTTAGTCGCACCACTGGTGGCATCGAGAAGATCAAGGTGGCGATCACCGATGGCACTTGACCGGTGCTGAAGAACATCACCGCAGGGATCAGATACACAAAGGCCGGCATGGTCTGCATCAGATCAAGCACCGGTCGCACCAGGCTCCAGATCGTGCGTTGTCGTGCCGCCAGCACCCCGATGGGCAGACCGATCAGTAGTGCCAACAGCGACGCAGTCACCACTAGCGCCAGGGTGGCGATCATCGGCTCCCAAAGCCCCATGAACAGCACAAGGTTCAGTCCCAGCAGGGAGAACAGGGCAAAGCCTCCGCTGACCCGCCACAGCCCCAGCCCTGAGACCAGCAGGGCCAGCAGCCAGGCCGGCGGGGCTGCTAGCAGGGCTTCAAACAGACTGGCTAGCCCCTGTACCAGGCCTTGAATCAGGCTGAACAGTGAGGGCCCATGGGTCAGCAGCCATGAGACCAGCTGATCGACGGCGTCGCCCACCGGGCCCGCGGCTGTGATGGCGAATGGCATGGTGCTCATGCCATCACCATGGCTCGCAGCAGTTGCCGGCTGCTCAGTACACCCAGCAGTTGCCCATCAGCACTGACCACTGGAACGGGGTGAGCGGTGCGGGCGATCGGCTCCATCGCCTCTTTCAAGCTGGTGCCGGCGGCCAGCTGCTCCACTTGGTCGGCAGGGATGAAGCTGCCTCCCGCTGGCATCAGACCGCAGAAGCGTTGGGCCTCATCCAGCACATAAGCCACCCCGGAACCGGCGCGGGGTGGTTGATCACGCAGCTTGTCGACATCCTTGTGCTGAACCATCCAGGGAGCCGTTACAGCGATTGCATCGACGCTCAGCACACTGCTGGCATCGACATCGCGGAAGAAGTGGCGCACGCGCTCATTGGCCGGATGGCAGAGCAGCTCACGCGAGCTACCGCACTGCAGCACGCTGCCGTCTTGCATCAGGGCGATCCGATCACCAAGCCGTATGGCTTCATCGAGGTCATGGGAGATGAAGACCACGGTGCGGCGTTGGTCGCGTTGCAGATCCAGCAGCAGGTCCTGCATCTCACGTCGGATCAGGGGATCAAGGGCGGAGAAGGCCTCATCCATCAACAGAATCGGTGGATTCAAGGCGAGCGCACGGGCGAGGCCCACCCGCTGCTGCATGCCGCCGGAGAGTTCTTCCGGTCGTTTGTTGAGATCGCCGCCGAGTCCGACCCTCTCTAGGGCTGACCGCGCCCGCTCCAGCCGTTGGGCCCGCGGCACACCAGCCACCTCAAGTCCAAAGGCTGCATTTTCAAGGGCTGAACGACCCGGCAGCAGTGCAAAGGACTGAAACACCATCGCCATGGTGTTTCGGCGCAGCTGACGCAGTTGGACTGGCCGCATGGCTGAGAGCTGCTGACCTTCCACAATCACCTTGCCGGCGCTGGGACTGATCAGGCCGTTGAGCATGCGCAGCAAGGTGGATTTTCCCGAGCCAGACAGGCCCATCACTACAAAAATCTCACCGGCTTCAATGTTGAGATCAACCTCTCTTACAGCGGCGTGGCAGCCATAGCGCTCCTGCACCTGCTCGGGATCCGCGCCGGCTTTAAGGGCATCAGATGCGAGTTTGGGCTGACGGCCAAAGAGCTTCCACAACCCCGCGATCTCGATTTGGGGCATGGGCTGACACAACCAGGATTCATCTTAGTGAGGCCTTCCCCGTTGAATTCACACTCAAAAGAAACAGCTTAAGTCTTAAATAAAAACTCTTCTTGAAGTTTTCATTGTTGCCTTGACATGGTGTCAAGGCTGACATTCTTTCAGGCGATGGTTATCGTCAGGAATGGGCAGGAGGTTTCACCTTTGAAGCTCTCCTCAGTCGTCAACTGGTCAGAGTACTGTCTCTACCACGTAATCTGGTCTTGATGGCGATCTGAATTTCTACCCAATTTGGTCTCAGAGCGTATGACTTCCGCGCAGCAATCTCTGGTGAATTCAACATCAGCTGACGTTCAACGGTTTGGTGAAACTCCTGAATCAGTCCGTGAGACTGATCACTACGAGCAGGAGTACATCGAACAGTTTGTCGATCGCTGGGATCGTCTAATCGACTGGGATGCTCGCGCAGAGGCTGAGGGTGATTTCTTTATTCGTTTGCTGCACGAGCATGGTGCCAAGTCCGTGCTCGATGTCGCCACCGGTACAGGCTTTCACTCGGTGCGTCTGCTTCGGGAAGGCTTCGATGTAGTCAGTGTCGATGGCAGCCCCAATATGCTGGCTCGAGCATTTCAGAACGCTCGCGATCGCAACTTGCTGATGCGCACCGTACATGCGGACTGGCGCTTTTTGAATCGTGATATCCACGGTGAGTTCGATGCTGTCATCTGTCTCGGTAACTCCTTTACCCACCTCTTCCGCGAACGTGATCGCCGCAAGGCCCTTGCCGAGTACTACGCCGTGCTTAAGCACAACGGCATTTTGATCCTGGATCACCGCAACTACGACCGGCTCCTTGAGGGCACCTCCTCGAGTGGCAAAAGCAATGTCTATTGCGGAAAGGATGTGGAGGTCGGTCCTGAGCATGTTGATGACGGACTGGCTCGTTTCCGTTATGCCTTCAGCGATGGCAGCACCTATCACCTCAATATGTTCCCCTTGCGTCACGGCTATGTGCGCCGCCTGATGCGTGAGGTGGGCTTCCAGAAGATCAGCTCCTACGGCGACTACCAGCTGGGGCATGACAACCCGGATTTCTATGTCCACGTCGCGGAGAAGGAATACCGCATGGACACCGACCAGACCGCCCTATGAGCTCGGCGACGTCCTCTTCAGCAGCGGCCAATGTCGCTGCTGACTACTACGACAGTTCTGACGCCGACCGCTTCTATGCCGAAGTTTGGGGTGGTGAGGACATTCACATCGGTCTCTACTCCAGTGCCGATGAGCCGATTGCTGCTGCAAGCAGGCGCACCGTCGATACCTTGATGTCGCTCGCCGGCACCCCTCCGCAGGGGGGCAGCGTCGTGGACCTGGGTTCCGGCTATGGCGGTGCCGCGCGCCTGATGGCCGCCACCCATCCAGTGCAGGTTCAGGCCATCAACATCTCAGCGGTTGAGAATGAGCGCCATCGCGCACTCAATGTTGAGGCGGGCCTGGATGACCGCATCACAGTCCATGATGCTTCTTTCGAGGCGGTACCTCTGAGCGATGGTTGTGCAGATCTGATCTGGAGTCAGGACGCCATCCTCCATTCAGGCGATCGGTCCTTGGTTTTGCGTGAGGTTGCCCGCTTACTCAAGCCCGGCGGTGTGTTTGTGCTCACCGACCCAATGGCCGCCGATGGCGTGGAGATGTCTCTGCTTCAACCGATTCTGGACCGTATTCATCTGGCTGATCTCGCTTCACCAGAGCGCTACCGGCAGTGGGCAGAAGCTGCAGGACTGCAACGTGAGGTCTGGGAGGACCGCACCGAGATGTTGGTGCGTCATTACTCTCGGGTCCGCGATGAACTCCGGCGTCGCCATGACGAGTTGGTGGGCAGCATCAGTCCCGGTTATCTCAGCCGTATGGACACCGGCCTGGGTCACTGGGTCGATGGTGGAGAAGCCGGTCGCCTGAGCTGGGGCCTGATGCGCTTTATCAAGCCGGCCTGAGTTCAGCTCTGTAAGGGTCGATCGGGTAATGCTCGTGTGAGCGGTAGGGCCAGCAGGCCGGCAATTAGAACAATGCCCAGACCCCTGCGGAGGGCCTGCAGCTTGCTGCTGTTGTAGTCCTGCAGCAGAGCATTGGCCTGCTTGTCAGGTAGTGAGGCTTCCTGCATGAGCTGTTGCAGGCTGCTGCCCGGCACCACCTGCACGCCACTGGCGGTGGCATCCCTGGTGGCTTGCTGCAGCTGTGGGCTGATGACCGCTGAGTTGGCAACAGCAGTGTTGAGTTGCTGCGCCAGGCCGATGAACAGCACTGTTCCGGCCAGGGCCACTCCCAGGGAGGAGCCAAGGTTCTGCGCAGTGCCCTGTAGTCCGCCCACCTCGGTGCTGCGGCTTGCATCGGCCGCGGAGAGGTTGACGTTGCCGATCTGGGAGATCGCTAGGCCAACGCCACTGCCGATCACTGCCATGGCCAGCGTGAATAGGTGTCCCCGTGCNTCGGGTGTGATCGCTCCGATCAGCAGCACCAGNCCNGCGCAGGCGATCAGCAGGCCGCTGCGGATCAGGGACCGGGGCGCCACTCGNGCCGCCANTTTNGAACCNAGCAACGCCACGGCAAACAGACACAGCGACAGNGGCAGCATGCGGATGCCTGATTGCAGGGCATCNAGCTCCAGCACCGTCTGCAGGTACAGNGGCAGGATGAAGAAACTGCCGGCAACAATGAAATAGAGCACCATCTGGGAGGCCAGCCCAGCGCGCAATTCAGGAATGTGCATCAAATCCAGTCCCAACAGGGGTTGACCNCCACGGCGTTGGACTTGCTCTTCCCAGCTGCAGAAACCCCAGCCCACCAGGGCACCAATGATCACCAGCGGCAGCGTCGGCGAGAAGCCCGCCACCGTGAAGGGAGGATTCAGCGGCATCACCATGCCCCAGCTGCTGGCCGAGACCAGGGCCAGCACGACGATGCCCATGGCCAGAGCTGATCCCAGTACGCCTAGCCAATCAAAAGGGCCTTNTTGCATTGCAGGGCGCTCATCACGAATGCNTCGGTGCAGCGGCAGGATCAAACCGAGGATTAGAGCGGTTTCAATCACAAAGACGTAACGCCACGAGAGGGTGCTGGTCATCCAGCCNCCGATCAGGGGNCCTGCAGCGGAGGCTNCTCCGGCGATGCCTCCGAGTACCGCNTAAGCCAGGGCCCGTTCACGCCCGCTGTANTTGAAGGCNGCCAGAGANGCGATCGCTGGAACCACCAGGGCGGCNCCNAGGCCCTCCACCAGGGACCAACCCAGGAAGAGGGCNGTGAAATTCGGTGCCAGGGCTGTGATTAGTGATCCCACCGCGTAGACGAGGTTNCCAATCAGAAACGTTCGGCGACGCCCGAGCCGTGTTCCCAAGCCCGCTCCGGCAAGCATGAAGGCGGCCATGGTGAGCGTGAAGGTGGCGATNGCCAACTGCATGGCACTNACGCTGGTGCCAAGGTCACCCACAACGGCGCTGATCGAGACATTCATCACCGTGCCGTCGAGCACCATGACGAACTGGGTCANCCCCANTACAAGGATCGGCAGCCAGTTGCGCATCGCCCGTCAAGACAGCTGTTCCGGTGTTAGGCCGTCTCAGGGATTAGGTGCACTGATGTTCTGGATCCATTCGTCAATGGCTGNGGCGGTGGCAGCACTTGATTCNTAGGGAAGNACGTTGCGNCCNGGAATCACNCGGCTGCTGAGGCCGTTGATGGCAGCGCCGTAATCGGCCAGCTTCTGGGCGCTGGTGTCGCGGCGTCCACTGCGGCTGATCCCTGAGGCGGATTCTCCAACCAGTGCNAGGACTGGTAAATGCAACGCACGCAATTCCTTGTGGTAGTTCCGTCTCCAGAAACCGGCAAGAAACGAGAAGACAGCCCAACGTGTTGAGCTGTCTGCTGAGTCTTGCCGCAACTGATCGAGCCATTCCTGGTCAACACCCTCTGGCTCCGCAAAGAGCTCTTTCCTTGAGAAGGAGCTCAGGAAGGCTTCCCGTCTTGCCCAGCGCCAGAACAGCCGGCCTGAGAGTCCCTGGAATAGTCCCCACCAGAGCAGCCGTTGCAGCCATGGATTGGCGGGCTCACCCATCACCCGCCAGCCCGGAGGCCCCACCATGACCAATGCTGCGCAGGCCTCGGGCGCNAGGTTGATCAGCTCAAGGGCGATGGGCANTGAGCCGCCCTGCACAACAAGGACAGCCGGCTGATTCAGTTGTTTCAGCTGGGGCCTGAGCGCTTCAGCCCACAGTCGTGGTGTTAGGCAGCGTTCTGTCGTTCTGACTGCGCCGCAGCCCAGCAAATCGGGCGCCATCACGGCGCCGTGATGGCGATCGTGCCAGCACCTGATAAAGCGATCNNAGAAGTGGTGACTCAGTCCAACGCCGACTGGATGCAGCAGCAGCAGCGGTGGTTTGGAGGACATTNCATCAGGTTAGATGGCGGCAGTTGGCAGGTTGAGGCTGTAGATGGGGCCATCACAGATTGGCTTGCTCTCCACCGTCAGCAGNCCTTTATCAACCAAACCATCGAGAGTGTTCTGCAGTTCCGCNGGGTNATCTTTGGCNAGTCGCGGCGAGAGCATGGCGGTGGCGATGTCTCCGCCATCTCCGTCGTGCAGGGTCCCGAGCATGTGCGCCAGTACACCTCGCTCNTGGAGAGTTAGGCCTGGACCACTAGCAATCCAGTGCGGAACAGAGACAATTGGACGGCTTGCTATTGATGCACTCATGANCATTGACCAGGCTCATTCAAAATTATTCGTTGTGTTCTGAGTTGCCGTATCTGCTGATACTCAGTGTCNCAAAATTGTATCTGGATTCTTACAAGAAACCAGGTTGAGACTTGTTGTTGCAGCTGCTTCATTCTGATGCATCCAGTTGGCGCCGGAAGGTTTCTGGGGTGAACCAGAGCGCGGTGATCAGTGTGATCAAGCCGCTGAAGCTCAGCCAGATCCCAGGCATAAGCGGGTTGCCGAAGTGACTCAGCAGCCAGCTGGCAATCAGTGGTGTGGTGCCACCGAAATAACCCTCGGCGATGTTGAAGGCCAGAGCTAGGCCGGTGCAACGCACTGCAACCGGCATGAGCTCCACGTTCGCAGGATTCTTTCCGCCGGCCAGTAGGGCTACCACCAGCATCAGCAGCACTTCCCCCTGGGCCAGCACTGCTGGCACCTGGCTATGCAACAGCATGAAGATGGGAACACCTCCCAGTAACAGCAGCGCTGAGCCGCTGATCAGCATTGGTCGGCGACCGATGCGATCGGAAAGCCAGGCGCTGAGGGGATAAAAGATCAGCAGCAACCCCATCACACCGGTGTTGAGGTCAAGGGCGAAGGACACTGGCATCCCATCGACGGTTTCGATGTAACTCACTGCGTAGAAAAATGCGGTGTAGAAGCCGACGCTGCTGGCCACGTTCAACAGCATCACCCGAAGCACGGCGTCACCGTGGTAGCGAATGGTGTCCCGCAAAGGCTTGAGGGATCGCGTGGCTAGGGGGGCATCGCCGACACCGCGGCGTAGCAGCAAGCCGGTCATGGCAACCAGCAGGCCAAGGCCAAAGGGAATGCGCCAGCCCCAGCTCATCAGCTGAGCTGTAGTGAGCTGAGCAGCTAGGAGTGCCCCCACCCCTGAACCGAGCAGCATGCCCAGCACCGAGCCCCAGAGTCCCCAGATGGCTACCAGCCCTCGTCTTCCGGCTGGCGCGTGTTCAGCGAGGAAAACGATCGAGGTGCTGTATTCGCCACCTGCTGACAGGCCCTGAAGGATCCGCAGCAACACCATCAGCACAGGCGCTGCGACGCCAATGCTTGTGTAGGTGGGCAAAACGGCCATCAACACCGTTGCCGCAGCCATGGCCAACACCGAGGTCATCAGCGCCCGTCGGCGTCCCAGTCGGTCAGCAACCCGGCCCAGTAACACTCCACCGAGAGGACGGACCAGAAAGCCTGCAGCAAAGGCACCAAATGCCGCTAGCAGCGAGTTGCGCGGATCATTCGATGGGAAGAACTGATCGCCAATCACGGCGGCGAAGTAGCCGTAGATGGCGAAGTCGTACCACTCCATGACGTTGCCGATCAGCCCGGCGAGGATCACCTTCCTCATCGCTGGGGTCACCGATTGCATCGCCATGGATGCCTGCTGCTATGGGGTCAGATAGCACGCCGATCTCGTTCAGAACACGGCGAGCGTTAGTTCTCTTCTGCTGAAACGGCCCCATGTGCTTTGGCTTGAGCGCGATGGGCCCATTCGATTCATTGCTCGAGCGTGTCGGCGCAACAGCACTTGCGATTCCACGGGCTTGCACTGGTTATGGCAACAACTGGAGGCACCCAGCACCATGAGGCTGATCCGTTGTGCCCATTGAAATCGAGGCGTGATCAACCCAGTCGCGCTTCCCTGTCAGCTCACATCCATCTCACTGGCGTCGATGACCAACCATTCACCATTGCTCTCCGCGAAGTCCTGGGCCTCTTCTTCGCTCTCAAAGCTGGCCACCTGTCGGTAGATGCCCTCTGCCTCAGCAGCAGGTTCAACAACCAACCAGCTCATTGGCCCACCTCATTGGCTTGCCTTTCCATCATCTCCAGCGGTACGAGTCAAGCAAGCAGCTGCAGTCAACTCCTGATGATTCTGAGCGCTCAGTCGGCGTTTTTCGCTTCCACATCAATCACCGCCTGACTGGCTGGTGTTTCCTTAGGCGGGGCTGACCGCAACTTCTTGGAGATCAGGCCCAGAAGCGTCACCGCCAAGTAGACGATTAGCCCGAAGTAGAAGAGGCGAATCATGAGTTGCCAGTAGCGCTTTTGCGATCAACGGCTTGGCCTGAGCTTTGCATGCCAGCTTGCCCCTTCGGTCATCGATGGCCACCGCCAGGGCATCGGCCCTGTTAACACGGTGTTCAACGCATGACTATGCGAGGGACAACCATGGTGCGCTGGAGTGATGCCGACATCGCGGAGCTCGATGGACAGCTGGCTTTGATCACAGGAGCCAACACCGGTATCGGGCTTGAAACGGCCCGTGTGCTGGCACGTCAGGGAGCCTCTGTGGTGCTCGGTTGCCGGTCAAAAGAGAGGGGTTCTGCGGCCTTGGCATTACTGCAAGCTGAGATGCCGCAAGCCAAGCTTGAACTTCTGGTGCTCGATCTCGCTGAGCTGGAGTCCGTGCAAAGGGCGGCATCGGAGTTCTCCTCTCGTCATTCAGCTCTGGATCTACTGATCTGCAATGCCGGGGTGATGGCACCACCGGAAACCCGCACGGCTAAGGGCCTAGAGCTGCAGTTCGCTGTTAATCACTTGGGGCATTTTGCTCTAACCGCAGCGCTGCTGCCCAGGCTTTTGTCAGCGAACCAACCGCGGGTGACAGTCATTTCCAGCGGTGCGGCGTCCTTTGGGCGCATGGTCTTCGACGATCTGCAGTTTGCTAAGCGCCCCTACCAGCCTTGGGCGGCCTACGGGCAGAGCAAGCTGGCCAATCTTTTGTTTATACGCGGACTGGTGGGTCGCGCTCAGGGCACAGCTGAGCGGCTTCGAGTCACCGCAGCTCACCCAGGGGTCTGCGCCACTGAACTTCAGCGCCATCAGCCTGGTATGCAGAAGCTGCCGCAGTGGATCGCAATGGAGCCATGGCAGGGAGCCCTGCCGACGTTGAGGGCCGCCACCGATCCAGCGGCTGAGTCGCTGAGTTATTTCGGCCCTGACGGTCTGCTGCAGATGCGGGGTTACCCCTGCAGGGTTGAGATGCCCCGAGCTGCCCGGCGTGATGTTGATGCCGAGCGATTGTGGCGTTGCAGCCTCGAGCTCTGTGATGTGGCTGATCCTCTCCCAGCCGTGTGAGCAATAAAAAAGTGCCCTCCCCCCAGAAGACACTCCATCACTCCAAGGACCGAACTCAGAAAAGTTCGTTCTTGCATATTGGCTTAATCGTTGAGGCGCTCGGTAGTCATGCTCACCCTTCTGGGCTCCAACCCAGTTGATGTTCGCGACGAACCATCCAGGTGCGACATTTTTTGGTGAGGTGTTCGCCATTGGGGATCAGACCCCGGTGCAAGCTGCAGGCCAAAACGGTGTGGTGTTGCGGATTTTCGCTGTGACCGAAGTGTTCGCAGGTCAGGCAGACATGGCTGCTGCGTGAGCGCCGCAGCACCCCGCGATCGAGGTAGTCCCACTGGTCAACCTCAAAGCCAAATGGCGCCTGCATGGTTCACGTGATCAGTACACCTGTATTAGTGGGTATGGGGGCAAGGCGCAACCCTTGCTAGATCGTTGGCAGGGCTTGAGGGGCTGTGGGGACTTACGTGAATGCCATGGCGATCGCCCTGTTGGCGTTGGCCGTGCTTGTGCTGGCCATCAAGGAGCCGCGCTGCGAGCCTCCGATGGAGGCAAATCAAGTCACGCCGGAGGCTCCTCTGGTCGAGAGGGCTGGGCGGCGGCAGCCACGGGAGCTGCGCAAGTTCTGATCAATAAAAAGCCCCGGCGGAGCCGGGGCGGGGAGGGCTAGATCAGGCTGCGCCGTGCTGTTTGCGGGCGAGCAGGATCTGAGCCTGGTGCAGGGCCTGTTGCTTGGTGGCCTGCTTTTGGACGAGGTGGAGGACGTTCATGGGTCTCCTTGGCAGAGTTCCGGCCCCCGTTGCCTGACCGGAATCGAGCTGCACCCCATCGGGGTCAACGTCGTTTGAGCATAACGCAATTCAGTAGTAACCACTACTGTTTTTCAGGGTGTTGGGGGCCGGTTGCCCGTACCTCCAGGCAGAAGCTTCCCCCTCAGCGGCTCCGTTCGAGCGGATACCCCTCATCCCCCCAGCGCTTGAGCCCGCCGCGCAGGTTGGCTGCTTTTGGAATCCCCTGCGCCAGAAGCTGTTTGGTGGCGAGAGCCGAGCGGCAACCGGAGTGACAGACCACCACGATTGGACGTTGCTTGGGCAGCGCTTCGATGCGCTCTGGAAGCTCTGGCAAAGGAATCAGCAGGCTGCCGCTGATGTGGCCGTCGGGGCCTTCAAACTCCTCCTGCGAACGCACATCCAGCAGCGTCACTTCGCTGCTGTGGCAGACCACCCAGTCAGGTGTCAGCTCTGGCAGCCCGGCATAGCTACGGCAGATGGGTGCCCATGGCACTTCATGGGCGGTGGACTCTGGCCTGCCGCTGCGGAGGTTGCCCGGCACGGCGGCCTCCATGCGGCGTGGGTGAGGTAGTTGCAGGTTCTCCATGTAACCGATGAAATCCCGCTCGCTGGCGCCTCCGCCGAGGCGTTGGTTGAAAAGGCGCTCTTCAGCCACAGTGCTCACTAGGCGCCCGGTGTAGTCATGCGCGGGGTAGAGAAGGCAGCGACCGGATAGCGAAAAAAGCTTTTTGTGGACTGAGCACCACAGCTGGTGGGGATCCCCCTGTTGGAAATCACAGCGGCCGCAACCGCGGATCAGCAGAGCATCACCCGTGCAGGCGAGGCTGTGATCGTCCAGTACATAACTGAGGCAGGAGGCCGTGTGTCCTGGGGTGCTGCGCACTTCCAGGGCCCGGCGTCCGAAGCGCACCTGATCACCGTCCCTCAGGGGCCTACTTACGAACTCGCCTCCGGCGACCTCTGCTAAGGCGATGTCACAGCCGCTGCGCTGATGCATCAGCCAACTGCCAGTCACATGGTCAGCGTGGATGTGGGTGTCAAGACAGCAGACCAGGTTGAGACCTAACTCCCGGATCAGGGCCCAGTCGCGCTCGTGTTGCTCGAATACTGGATCTACCAGCACGGCCTCACCACTGCTGCCATCCGCCAGCAGGTAGGTCAGGCTGCCGGTGTCCCCATCCAGCAGCTGGCGGAACAGGAGCTGTTCATGATCTTCATCCCTCAGTAGGGGGATGGCGCAGCCATCGCTGTTCATGGGCTGTTGAACCCCGCCGCAGGAGCGCGATTCACGGCTGCTTCGGTCGCGGGGCCCCAGATCCCATCGACCACCAGCGGTTCCAGGGGCCGGTGCCGGTTCCATAGGCGTTGAAAGGCTCGGACCTGTTCGTCTCCGAGTGACTTACCGCTGCGCGTGTAATCGAAGTGCATTGGGTCATGGGATCCCAGCCAGCGCCAGCCGTGCCGTTCGAGGTATGGCAGCCAGCCTTGAGCGTCCTCGATGTCAATGGCCAGCCCGCTGTTGTGGTTGCTCCAAGGTGGTTGTGCGGCAGCGCTGATCCCGCACTCACCCTGGCGCCATTGCTGATGGATCAGGTGCTGCTGCATCGGTGTGCGCAGCGCACTGTTGATCTGCAGCGTTTTGCCGCGCTCCTCGACAGCTTGCAGTAGATCGCTGTAAGCCTCTGGCTGCAGCCAGGGATTGTTCTGATCGCCATCCACCTCGATTAGAGGATGTTCGATTGGAACCAAATGGCCTTGCATCGCCAGTTCAGCGAGCATCTGGCGCGATAGTCCCTCGATCAGGCCGGTGTCGCAGCTGCTGCGAGTGCTGGCGACGTCATGTCCCTCTCCGCTTGGTATCAGTTGACGTCCTCGCTCCATGGCTTCACGGAAGCTATCTAGTCCGTGGCTTCCGCCATTGACCAAACGTCGCGCAGCAACCAAATCTCTTTGCTGGATGGCCTGCTGCAGCTCCTGCTGGTGGTCCTTGATAAACAGTGCCAGCAGATGTGCGGCCACTTCAGGATCATTGGCTAGTTCAGGGCGTTCAATCAGATCGACACCGATACGTTCGCCATAGCGGCGATAGTTGTCGCGTCCGGTGAGCTGGATGAAACCGCGCCCGCGGTAGGCCTCTCCGTCGCCGGGCTTCTGGTTGCCTAGATCATCGCGGTTGTCATAGAGCCCGTATGGGCGTCCCCCCGCTGCGGTGTTCCAGGTGGAGCGATGTTCGTCAATCGGCTCGAAGCCTGCGCTTTCCGCCCGGATCGTGGCCAGCGCCACGAGCACCAGGTTGGGATGCTCGATTCCCTCTTCCGCCAAGGCGCTGAGCACGGTCGGTAGATGGCGCTTGATGTTCTCCTGTGCTCCCGCCTCGGGAAACAGGGTGGTGAGCCTTTCTGCTCTGAATGGCTCAATCGATGGAGGGGCCGCCAGGCTGGTCATGCCGGATCCATGCCGCGCAATACCAGGGATAGCCACAGCTCACTGCTGCAGGAACGGTCAACTTGGAAGCTTTGGACGTGTTGGGCTCATCGCTCTTGCCCTGCTGATCAACCTGAATTCGGTGAGATCCGCTGGCGATGCCACAAGACGCAGGAAGGATCTGGGTGCAGCGCCTGGCTCTGGATGGGGCCCGTGGCCAAGCGCTCCAGGGACTCAACTTTGCGGTCAAGAACAACATCGCTGTAGCGGGATGCAGCAATGGGTGCGGAAATCCGAGCTGGGCCAGTTCAGCGCCTCTTGAGGTGACGCACGCACCAGTGGTTGAACGGCTTCTGGCGGCGGGTGCCAGCTGCCGTGGCACCACATGGATGGATGAGTTTGCCTTTGGTTTGGCCGGGGAGAACCCTTGGGGCGGCTCTCCGCCCAATCCGCGGGTTGCTGGCGCCATCGTCGGTGGCTCCAGCAGCGGCAGCGCAGCAGCGGTCGCGGCTGGTTTGGTGCCGGCAGCCCTCGGTACAGATACCGGTGGATCGGTGCGGGTTCCAGCCAGTTGGTGCGGACTCTGGGGCTGGCGTCCGACCCATGGCCTGGTGCCCACCAGCGGCGTCGTGCCTCTGGCTGCATCGCTTTGTGTCGTCGGTCTGCTGAGCCGTACGGCGGTTGACCTTGAGCGAATGGCTCGGGTGATGGCTGGTGGGTTGCCACCTGCCATCGCTGTCAAACGTCTTCTGGTCATTCCCGAGCTTTGGCAGCTATTGGACCCGGAGGTTGCCTCCGCCTTGGAGGCTCAGATGGGTCGACTGCCTGAGCAGCTGGGCTTGGAACTACAGACCCTGCCCCTGGCCGCTCTTGGCATGGCGAGCAGTGATGAGTTGCTGAGTGTGTTCTGTGCGGTGCAATGGTCGGAGATCGAGATTGCCCTGGCGGCTCTGCCGCAGGATTTGCCTGTAGGGCCGACCCTGGCAGCCAATCGCCGCCTGGTTGCTGAACGCGACCGGAGTCAGTTGCCATCGGCACAGCGCCGGCGCCAGACCCTGCGCCGGAATTTGGCTGAACTGCTTCGCGACTCTTGGTTGCTTCAACCTGTGACGCCGGGAATCGCTCCTCAAAAGGGCAGTCTTGGGCTGGATCGCCAGAGGTGCCGCGTGATTCCGCGATGCCTCACCCTTAATGCCGTGGCCGGACTCGCNGGTTTCCCTGAGGTGGTTCTGCCCCTGGCGGGGATCAACGATGCGCCCGTTGGGCTGGGCCTTGTGGCTGGGCGCGCTCAGGATGCAGCCCTTCTCCAAGCAGCGGTGGCGTTGGACGGTCTCTGCTGATGGGGTACGCGCTACAGCTGAACTGTTGGCGTCACCTCAGTCCGAGTGATAAGCACTGATCTGCCCCCCTGGCGCGCTCTGCTGAGCAGTGCCCAACACCGTGAGGGACGCTCACCGTCGGCGCGCTGGCTGCAGCTGGCCACCGTGGCTGCTGATGGAACCCCGCGAGTGAGAACCCTGGTCTTCCGTGGCTGGGCNGAAGCTGCANCTCTTGANCTCCTTACTGATGCTCGTAGCGCCAAGGCCGCTGAGTTNGCACTCCAGCCTGCCGTTGAGCTGTGCTGGCTGTTCCCTAAAGCGCGCTCTCAATTTCGTTTGCGGGGCTGCGTTCAGGTTGNCGCCGATGAAACGGAGCAACGGGCCCATCACTGGCGGAACCTGAGCGCGGAAGGGCGCTGTCTCTGGGGCTGGCCGCCGCCGGGTGAGCCCTATGAAGCAGGTGCTGACTTCCCCCTGGCTCTGGATGACANCACACCGGTCCCGGTTCATTTTCAGTTGCTGCGCCTCGCTGTTGAACGCGTGGAACTGCTGGACCTGGTCCCCCACCCCCATCGCCGCCTGCTCTGGTGTATTACCGATCACTGGCGAGAATTGCACCTCAACCCTTGAGGCATAAAATCTGATCAGTGTCAGCGATTCCTGACATGGATCCAATCCGACATGACGACACCAGCCTTAAGTGGGGGGCTGATGGTGAGCTTTCACCGGTTGACCAACAACGCATCTTGGCGCGCCTCGGCGCTCAGGATCCGTTGGCCCAGGGGCTGCTCGAATGCAACTGGGAGGACCAAGCTGGTGCCAGAGGTTCTATCGGCGGATGACACCAGGCTCAGCAGCACCNNTCACGCATCAGGCGGTGCACGAGCTGCAGGTTCCCACCCATGGAGAGGGATTCACTCGCTTAGATCATCAGCTCAATAGCTGGATCGCCACCACAGGCATCTTCACTGGTGTTCTGCACCTCACTTGCTTGCACACCAGCGCGTCGCTGACCATCAACGAGAACGCGGATCCCCGTGTCATGGCTGATCTCAGCGCTTGGATGCAGCGGGTCGCGCCCCAGATCGGTGTGAATCCCCTTGGCCCCCGCGGTGATTTCCACCGCTACCGCCATGACGATGAAGGCGATGACGACATGCCTGCCCACATCCGCACGGCATTGACATCACAGACCCTCAGTCTCAGCGTTGATCAATCGCGCCTACGGCTCGGGACCTGGCAAGCCGTCTATCTCTGTGAGTGGCGCGCGCAGGGATCGTGCCGCAATGTCGCTCTGCATCTGCTGGGCAGTGGTCCGCTTGGCTCCAGTGCCGAGGCCGCTAGCTCCAATGCCCTTCGGATGACTCGTCGCAGTGGCGCCAAACTCAACCGCGAAGTTCAGGCTCGGCATGATCCGGAGGCCTGGACCCGGGACGGTGGAATTGACACCGATGTCGATCTAATGATTGATCGACTGCATGACATCTCCGGCGAGTAGCCATCTCAGCCATGGCACGATGCGCGATTGCCGCCCCTTGGCCTTGAACGCTGCCCGTTGCCGTCTGGGGCTGCTGTCGCTCCTGCTGCCTGCTCTGCTGTTGGGCTGCGGCGGCTCCGATCAACCTGTGGAACCGCAGGCGGAGCTGCCAGAGCCTGCACCTGCGGTGACGCCTTGCAGTCCTAAGCCGCTCAGCGCCGCGAGCATCGCTGAGCGTTACCACGATGGAATCGTGGTCATCGAGGCCAACCAGGCCAGCGGCACCGGGTTTGTCATCCATCAGCTCGAGGGGAGCACCTTGCTGGTCACCAACAGTCACGTGTTGGAGGGGGCCAGCCAGGTGAGCATCCGCTGGCCCGATGGCCGCCTTGATCAGGCCTCTGTGGTGCTTGATGGAGGCCGTGCAGGCAGCTCCATGGTCAATGATCTGGCCCTGCTGGAGGTCAAGGGAGAGCAGGGGGTGGTGCTGCCCCTTAGTCCAGATCCGCCGCGTGCCGGGGCTGAGGTGATCGCCATCGGTACGCCCTCGGGCCTTGATTTCTCGATCAGCAAGGGAGTCATCAGCGGTATCCGCGACAACGGCCAGCTGATTCAGACCGACACCGCCATCAATTCGGGTAGCTCAGGTGGACCGCTGATTGGCCTTGATGGCTGCGTGGTGGGGGTGAATACCTTCAGTTTGGCTGACAGTGTCGGGCTCAACTTTGCTCTCTCAGCTGCCCTGGTCCGGCGTTTTGCTGAGGACTTTCTTCCCTCCGCGACGGGGCGCTCCAGTAATGCCCTGGAGCAGCGCGGCTTTGAAGGCTCTCGGCGCGCGACCAGCAAAAGCCAGGTCAACGAGCTCATCGCTCCTGCTTCAGCACGGGAGTTGCGGGCCTTGCTGGATCAGTGGTTCAGCCTCAAGTCCGATGTCCTGGCAGGACGTCTTCCGGCTCAGAACCTCGCTGAGGTTGCCATTCAGCCGCTGGTGCAGCTCACGGCTGCGGCTCGTAGTCGTGATGCTCGTGCAGCCCAAAGCCGTGAGCTCAAGGTGGCAATCATCAGCTTTGAGTTGCTCCCTCAGCAACAGCCCGGCAGCGTCATTGCCCGTGTGAGGTTGCAGGTTGAGGAACAGATCCTCGACGCTGAAGGCGTTGTTTTGGCTCTGGATGGTCCTCGCCAGCAGGAAGGCCTTTACAGCTTCCTTTGGGATCACAGTGGTTGGCGCCTGAGCGATATCAGGCCAGCGCTCTAAGGCTAAGGACGTTGCTGTAGTTCTTTGGCCACCGTTCTGGCCACCACCTCGACGCCGCTCGGCCTGAAATGGCCGTCATAGACGTAGTAGTCCTCACCCCTCAGTTCAGGCCGCAGGTCCACGCAACGGATGCCAGCACTGCTGCAGGCGCCCATCAGGGCCTTGAACTTATGGGCCACATCCACTTGATCTGGTGTGAACCCCCCTAATTGCCCATCACGTTGCAGGCGTTCTTTGGAGATCTCCGATCCGTCAGGAATCAGGAAGATGCTGCCAAGGTTCACGCCTTCTGATTTAAAGCTCTGCCGTAGCCGCACAAGGGCGCGCTCAAGTTGCTCGCTCTGTAGCGGTGCCCCTCGTTTGTAGAAGGTCTGGCCGCCGTAGTTGCTGAAGTAGTCGCCGTGGTCCTTGATGCGACTGTTCTGCATGGCCATGAGCTTGATGGCCTGAAGCAGATGGATGTCAGCGATCCAGGGGATCTGCATCAATTGGGTGTTGAGTTGGCTCAGCTGCGCTTTGAGGCCATGGGGCTGCAGTGCTGGTGTGCTGGCTGGGAGCGCCCCCTGAGGGGCACCAAAGCTCAGCAGGCCTTCGTAGTCGTTGCCCATGCAAAGCACTAAATCAACCGGCGTGCCGTCTTGTTTCAGGCGCTTGATCGTGGTTTTGTTGCGCTTCAGGATCTCGAGGTACTGGCCAATGTTCGCCCCCGGCAACCCCAGGGCGTAGATGTTGAGGGAGGGATCGATCTGTTGCAGTTGGCACTGCAGTAGATCACTGTCGCCAACTCCGATGCCGTAGGTGTAGCTGTCACCGATGAACACCGCTGTAGCCGGGCTTTGCTCGTCAAAGCAGGGGTTCCGCCAGCCATGGCGGTCATGACTCACCGTGTGCTGGTACTCGTTGTGGAGCTGTTGTCCGCTGCTGTTGGGCCTGAAGTGGAACGCAGCAGTGTCAAACAACCCCTCCGCTTGGACCGGCCCCTGCCGCATCAATTGATTCATGGTCAGGCGCGATTGCAGGGCCGCTGGCGTATGCACCTTGCGCAGCACGAGCTCGGCCAGGCCAAGAGCGACAAGGATTCCCAGCAGATTCCAGGCAATGACAGATGCTGTGGTGCGTTTCAAGCGGATCAATTGAGGTTTGAGGCTGCAGGGATGTAGGAGTTCAGCGGCAGTGTTGCTGTCTGATCCAGCTGCCCAGCTGCTGGCCGGCGCCGTAGAAGTCTTCCGTCTTCAGCAGTTGTTTCAGCCTCTGCTCCTGACTTGATCCACTCCAGCGCTCGGCGGCAGCAGGGCAGGTCAATTCCGCTCCATCGACTCCCAGATCAAAGCGGAACAGGGCGCTTTGGCCGTAGCGCTCGCGTATCTGTTCGGGATCCACCGGCCAGGGCTGCTGGGCCAGCAGAAAAGGAAGAGCACCAATGGCAAGCAGCTGCAGCATCTTTAGCCTGAGGTGGGAGTCATTCTCCGCTGTTTTGCTGGGCTGATGCTGTGACCGTTCCGCCGCTACTGGTGGCCACCGCCCGTCAGATCTGGCGTTGGCAGTGGCAACGGTTGATGGATGGTCTGGCCCCGGCTGATTCTGAGGGCAACTTCTGCCGCCGCCCGTCGCAGTTTGCCGGCCGGCCATTGGAGCCGCTGCTTGAGCGAGCCAGGGGCAGCGGTCGCCGGCCCTGGTTGATCATCGGCCGCAGCTGCCCCTGGGCCCATCGCACCTGGCTTGTGCATCAATTGCGGGGTCTGGAGGAGCAGATTGAACTGGTGTTGGTGGACCCTGATCCCTGGGCAGGGCGCTGGGTGTTTCCCCAACCAAAGCTCAATTGCAACAGCCTGCTGCAGCTGTATCGCCAGGCTGGAGCTGAGACCAAGCAGCGGGCCACAGTGCCTGTCCTTCTGGATCCAGGGCCCGTCGGAGGTCAGCCTGAGATCTTGTCCAACGAAAGTGCGGAGTTGGTCCAGCTTCTGAATCGCTGGCCGGCAGTAGGTCAGCCGGATCTTGAACCCGCTGGCGATCGTGATGCCATCGAGATCTGGTCACAGCAGCTGCAAACACCCCTCAATGACGGGGTTTACCGCTGCGGCTTTGCTCGAAATCAGCAGGCGTTTGATCGGGCAGAAGCTGCACTCTATGCAGCTCTAGAACAGATCGAGCAGTCCCTTTCTGTGCGAGGACCATGGCTCTGTGGTTCGGCGCTGACCCTCGCTGATGTTCGTGTGTTTCCCACGTTGATTCGCTGGGAACAGGTTTATGCGCCTCTGTTTGGTTGCGGCCGCCAACCGCTCTGGCGTTATCCGGCCCTCTGGCAATGGCGGGCGCGGATGCTTGATCAACCCGGTGTGATGGGTACTTGTTATCCGGCAGCCTGGCGGCGCGATTATTTCGGCGCACTGTTTCCCTTGCAGCCTTCCGGTCGGGTGCCTGGGGGGCCAGCTGATGCGACAGCCCTCCGGCAACTGCTCCAAGCCCAGATCCCCAGCACAATGGAGAAATGAACATCACGCCGGTCACCTACGAGGGCGTTTACGGCCCCTTCACTGTCACCGCCGAGGATCGGCGAGAGGTGTTGCTCTACCGGCTTTCTTTTCTAGTGGTCGCTCTGGCCCAGATCGCTGCACTGGCCCAATGGCGCCTCCTTGGCCCTGCCTGGTGCTGGCCTTGGTTGCTGCTTTTGCTTGCTGGTTTGGGAGGTGCTTTGCGCTGGGTGCACATCTACCTGCGCCCGCTGCATCGGACCCTGCAGTTGTTTTGGTTATTGGGGTGCTGTGGCTTTGCCTTTCTGGCCTGGCGTGCCGGTCTAGATGGCCTGTTGCCTGAGCTGGTCCATCAACCCCTGTGGATCTGGGCGGTCGGGCCAGCTTTTGCTGCCCTCGCTGGCCTGGGTTTCAAGGAGTTCTTCTGCTTCCAGCGCCCTGAGGCCATCGGAGTGACGTTATTGCTGCCCGCTCTACTGCTGGGTTGGTTGGTCGGCTTGTTTTCACCTGCTGTCGCCAGCACATTGCTGGTACTTGAGAGCGTTCTGCTGCTGGTTCTGGTATTGCGTAAGTTTCCAATGCCCGAGGAGGCGGATCTGGGAGATCTCAGTGTCTTTACGCACCTCGATGCTGGGCTTGAGATCTGAATACAAGAAAGCCCCCGCATTGCGGGGGCTTTCTTGGAGCCACGAAAGGTGCTGGGCTCTTGGCCGACGGGGGGCTTCGTCGCCGGGTCCATCAACGTTCTAGACATGCCCTCGCGGTATGGACTCATTCATGCCTAATTCCTCACAGATTTCCTCACAGACCGAGGAACTCACACCGCTGAGCTGGGATCAACTCCAAACCATGGCTCGTCCTGAGCCCGATCGTGTGGAGGGCCCTACCAACAGCCAGGCACGGTTACGTCTATTTGGCACCTCCGAAGCCGATGTGCGTGTGGTGCTGTATCGCGATCACCACGCCTGGTGCCCCTATTGCCAAAAGGTGTGGCTGTGGCTCGAGGAACGGCAGATTCCCTATCGCATCGAAAAGGTGACGATGTTCTGCTATGGCGAGAAGGAGTCTTGGTACAAGCGGATCGTGCCTTCCGGCATGCTTCCGGCCATGGCCATTGACGGAGAGCTCGTTACTGAGAGCGATCAGATCCTGCTAGCCCTTGAGCGTGCTTTTGGGCCTTTGGGTTTTCCACTGGAGGATCCGAGAGTCGTACCGCTGCGGCAGCTGGAGCGCGATTTGTTCAGGGCCTGGTGTACTTGGCTCTGTTATCCCGGCGCAGAAGTGCAAGGAGCCAATCTGTTTGCCGCCCAAGCAGAACGAGTCAGCAAGGCTCTTGGGTGCTATCCCGGTCCCTGGTTCCTCGAGAATTTCAGCAGCGCTGATCTGGTGTTCGTTCCCTACGTCGAACGCATGAACAGCAGCCTTCTCTATTACAAGGGGTATGAACTTAGGCAGGAATGGCCCGCGGTAGATCGCTGGTTTGCCGCCCTCGATGGTCGCAGTACCTACCGCGGCACCCGCAGTGATCACCACACTCATGCCCATGATCTGCCTCCGCAGATGGGCGGCTGTTATTCCAACCGCTCCGATTCGGCGCGCCGATGGTCGGAAAGGATTGATCAAGGACCCTGGCAAGGCCTCTCTGATTCAACCGATCAAGAGGCTCCGGCAGATGCAGCAGCAGAGGCGCTGAACAGGGTGCTCAGCCACAGAACCGTGCTTCAGAAACAGCACCATGTTGATGATGAGGCATTCCGCTGTGCGCTGACCCGCATGATTTCGGGCAGATCATGTCAGCCAGCACGAGGCACTGAGCGTGGTCTGCGCTCGTTGCGCGATCGCATCAGCGTCCCTCGCGATATGGGTGTTCATGCCGCAAGGTTGCTGCGACAAGCGCTGGAAGACACCGCGGCTTTGGCGGGCGAGGGACAAGGACCACCGATTCCGGTGCGACATCGCCGTGACCAGGATCCGGCTCCTTTCCTCAGACGTCGTTGAGCAGCACCCGGGGGTGGGTGGGATCGAGGGAGGTGAGCATGCGCAGGCTTGCGCTGCGGTAGCTCGACTCGCGCAACACTGGTTTTTGACGGGCCTGTTCGTAGCGCTCACAGCCATCGGTCGGAGGCACCACGGGGGAGCTGGATCGCGTCATTGCAGAGGGGGTCTCTAATTTCGTTATGACGCTCTCACCAAGCCCTTGGCGTGTCCGCCGCTACAGCTTTGAGGTGGATTTCGGAATTTTTTAGAGGCATCACAAACGTTCCCAGTCCCATAGAGCCCCCTGTTCATCAGGTCTCCTTCCCTCGAGGTCTGGGTGTACCGCCTGGCTGGCTTTGCTGTAGTCAAGGAGGCCCTAGAGCATGTTCAGCGAAAGTGTCCTGAGCCCGGACTGGCTGAAGACCTGGGACCAGCTACTACACGTATCAATCGCCACGTGCTGAAGTGCGATCCAGCATTCTTTGCGTCAAGGCTGGCTTTTAAATCAGCACGACCTTGGAATGTTCCATGAGGAAGTCGGCCATCAGCCTCGCCGCCTTGTTGTTGATGACGGCATGCTCAACGGCACCACACAATCACCAAGCCTCTAAGACAGGGTCAGATGAGCCGGCGATTGCCGCGATGTCCCTGGGTGAGCGCAGGAATGCTGAGTTCCGCGATCGATTGTCTGGGAAGAGCCTGCTCAGCGCTCTGAAAGACGGCGGCTTTGTTATCTATTTCCGCCATGCCACAACAGAGCGGGATTACGCCGATCAAGCAGACACCAATCTTGATCTTCAAGATTGTCAGTCTCAGCGTAAACTCAGCCTTAAGGGTATTGAGCAGGCCCAGATGATCGGTGTGGCTTTTGCTGAGAAGGGCATACCCGTTGATGAGATCATTACTAGTGATTACTGCCGGGCCTGGAAGACGGCCAACCTCGCTTTTGGTCGATATGACCGCAAAGATTCAAGACTTAACTTTCTTCCCTATGAGGAATACACCGAGTCGCAGGTCGCCCTGATGAAGACCGCCGTGATGCCTCTGCTCACTGAGGTGCCGACCGATGGCAGCAATACAGTCATTGTCGGTCACGATGATCTCTTTGAATCGGCTACGGGGATCTATCCCGATCCGCAGGGCATTGCCTATGTCTTAAAACCGGATGGCCGTGGCTCATTCGAGTTGGTGGCGAACCTGCTACCAGATGAATGGGGTCAGCTCTGAATATCCGTGATGGGCAACCATGATTGGCTCACCCGGTTGAGAACCATCAATTGATGCAGCTTTGCGGTTGCAAATCTCACATTTGCGTGTAAAGACTGAGTGGAGGCAAGTCCGTACAGCCTTGAAAATTCTCTGGTTCACGAGGCTTGCATGGCACTGTCTGATTACTCCTCAGGGCTGATCGCAACAGCTCAATCTCTAGCCACTCCTGGCAAAGGAATTCTGGCTGTTGACGAGTCCACCAAAACCATTGGTAAGCGACTGGGCACCATCGGGGTTGAGAACACCGAGGCCAATCGCCAGGCTTACCGAGGGATGCTCTTCACGACAGCCGGTCTCGGAGAGTTCATCAGCGGCGCGATCCTCTATGAGGAGACCCTCTTTCAGAACCATGCAGACGGTGACTCGATGGTCACGAAGCTTGGCAAGCTGGGCATCATCCCTGGCATCAAGGTCGATAAGGGGTTGAGACCTTTAGGGGGTGCTGGTCCTGTTGAAACCCTCTGCACAGGCCTCGACGGACTGGTGGAGCGCGCCTCCGATTACTACGCACAGGGTGCCCGCTTTGCCAAATGGCGGGCTGTTCTTCAGATCACTTCCGACGGCTGCCCTTCACCTCTTTCGGTTCGCGAAAATGCTTGGGGTCTTGCCCGCTATGCCCGCTCTGTCCAGGAATCCGGTCTGGTGCCGATTATTGAACCTGAGATCTTGATGGATGGCGATCACACCATTGAAACCACAGCACGCATTCAGGAGCATGTGATCCAGGAGGTGTATCACGCCTGTCATGCAAACGGTGTCCTGCTGGAAGGCACGTTGTTGAAGCCCTCAATGACTGTGCAGGGTGCTGAGTGTTCAGAGAAGGTTGATCCTGCCCAGGTTGCCGCCATGACCGTGCGCACGCTGGAGCGCAGCGTGCCGGCAAGCGTTCCGGGCATCGTCTTCCTCTCCGGCGGTCTCAGCGAGGAGGCCGCATCGGTGTATCTCAATCACATGAATACCATCGAGCGCAAGGCGAAGTGGAACCTCGGCTTTTCCTACGGCCGTGCCCTTCAGCACTCCTGCCTCAAAGCCTGGGCAGGATCCAATATCAGTGACGGTCAGAAGGCTCTGATCGCTCGCGCCCAAGCCAACTCAGAAGCTTCTCTGGGACGTTATGTGCCAGGGTCACAGCCTTCCTCGGACGAACAGTTGTTCGTGGCCGGCTACACCTACTGATCGCCATCGCACAGAACCCCTTTCCTCACCAGCAAGGGGTTCTGTGCGCAGCAGGTGATTGATGAAGCAGCAGGGATCGAATCCCGGAGGCACCCCCGCCCCTAAAAAGGAGGCAGAGGCGCTTCGGCAGGACAAGGACAGCGAAGAGATCCTGGCCTTCAAGTCAGGGAACTTGATACAGCAGCGGATTGAACAGGTAGATGCAACGCAGGTACATCAGCCAAGGCTGTTGTTGCAAGAAGGTGAGGTGATAAGAGCCCACCAAGAGCTCATTGATGCCTGTGAATCAAGAACAGACCCGCTTGAGCCTCGCGCCAAGCCTGCAAAGGCGACACGCGTTGCGTCCCTGCTGGATTAGCAATTGTGGCAGGGAGTTGCCTGTGGTGAGTAGATGCTTCAAGCCCAGCGTGATGAAGCTGATGCGCGAGCGTCTGAACTTGCAAAGCGAACTGCCGATCGTGCCCTATCTCTGAAGCTTCTGCATGATTCTCATGCAGAAGCTGAGTAATAGGCGAACCAATGGGTGGCTACGCTTGATGAACAGGTGCTGACTGAGTCACTGGCCGAACGTATTGAATGGTTGGTGTGTCAGGACGACCTAGTGATGATTCAGGTTGACTAGCTGATGGTCGACCTGCCAGCCCATAGAAAAAGATTGTATGTGTTGAACTGCTTTATTCCATTGTTTTCTGTTAACCCGCTGTAGGTGAATCAGCGCCTGGTAAAAATAACGAGCTGAGCGCTGATTCACCGCGTTGTCCAAGAAGCTTCTAGGCTGCCGTTAGCTCTGTATTAGCGACAGTATCCCAGACATGGTTATCGGCCCAAAGATTGACCCTAAAATCAGTATTAGCCCGCTCTTTTGATTGTTTGACATCGCCAAGACTCCTAAAAAAAGACCGGTTGGTATCCATAGAAAGAGCAGTGTCATGAGCAAGAGATCGATCATGAGCTTCTTGTTTGCTGGTTAAGTACTTTTTACTCGGCATTGCGCCGCCTGTGTGTTTCCTTTGGTTGATGTAGGTGTCTTGGTGTTNACAATGGCTTGCAAAGAGAGATACAGCCAATGGCGAATTTCTGCTGGGGTGATCCGAGCTGCGCCCGTTGAAGTGGAGGGTGCTGGTGCCATGATCTCGGCTGTCGTTATGTTTCGCTGGTGCCTTGTGTTCGCTCCAGGATAGATATTTGTTCTCTGCCNGGTTNTAGGGGCTCTGTGGTTGAACCTTTGCGGTCTCTTTTCTTCGGCCTCTTTGCTGCGCTGGGTGTAACAGCAGAAAGTATGTAAATCAGGCTCGCTCTGGCATCAATCNTTTANTCATCGCTGTTTGCAAGNGCCGTACCTTCTGAAGGAAGCTGTAGAACGNCCTTAGGTGATCTGCAGGTCAGATTGCTTCAACCTTCGGGACAATTCAAAGAACCGTTATGGCGTCATTGTCTCTTGCTGNCTTCCGCTGGCNCAATAGCCAATAGCGGAAGGCGAGGTCAGTAATTGGCGAGCAAAAAGCTTTTGCTGCAGAACTACCCTTCTGCTGGTTGCTCAAGTGCGTCACGCCAAGAACAGGAGAAGCCCAAGGAATGAGCGCTGTGGTTAATGCCAGTCGTTAATTGGGATGACTTTGGCCTCAGCTGAACAAGCCAATGCGCTGAATAGCGTCCAAAGGATCCCCTGTTCGGACGATCAGGTTGGGGATTGGTTCTCATCGAGTGGAGGGGACCTCCAGCTCAGTTTTCGGGAACCAGCGCTAAGCAAGCCAGCTTGTGCATCGTGCGCCCAGGTCACAATTAACCCCGATCGGGCCGATGTGGCCAAGGAGCTGGGGCCGGAGGCTCTCTAAGCAGAAGCCTTCATCAAAAAGGTCATCACCATCACGGCCACTGCGATCGTGCATCCGAAGAGGGGCACTGAGAGTTGAAGAGCCTTCATCGACTTCCTCCGGACTGGTCTTGCAGTCTGGGAGTTATTCGCTCAGGAGCGACTAAGGCTTAATGCCTAATTGGGGGATTAACTAGCGACNGACATCAGACCCCAATCCAGCNGGAACACGGTGACCAGGCTTGAGGGCTCACGCGCTGGAGGCCTTGAGGCTCAACTGGATGGCGNANCTGGGCATCAACCGATGCAGCGAAGCCATCGCTGCATCGGTNGGGAGCTCTGCTCTGCTCTTTCATGAACTGTGGATCACAGTGTTGAAGCTTTCTGCAGAGGAAGGAAGCAGGGCTCAGAAATCAGTTGGAATGCTGCCCTCTTTTGGGGCACGTCCAGCCTGCTTGAGCCTGCAGAGGAAAGCAGGCTCTAAGCCCTCAATCGGCGTCGAGGCNTCAACAGGCACCNCAAACAGCAGTATCAGCAATGGTTCGGNGTGACATATTGAACGCTGGTAGGTAAAGTCTCACGCCTAACGGACCTCGAGTCCGCTAAGGCNCTTTNTTGGACTTCCTCCTATGGCGCTCGTACCGCTTCGCCTGCTGCTCGACCACGCCGCCGAGAACGGTTACGGCATCCCTGCCTTCAACGTGAACAACCTGGAGCAGGTCCAGTCGATCATGGAGGCTGCTTACGAGACAGACAGCCCCGTCATCCTGCAGGCCTCCCGTGGCGCCCGTGCCTACGCCGGTGAGAGTTTCCTGCGTCACCTGATCCTGGCCGCGGTCGAGACATATCCCGACATCCCCGTGGTGATGCACCAGGACCACGGCAATAGCCCCTCCACCTGCTACGGCGCTGCCGCCAACGGCTTNACCTCGGTGATGATGGATGGCTCTCTGGAAGCTGACGCCAAGACTCCCGCCTCTTACGACTACAACGTTGCAGTCACCAAGGAAGTTGTTGATGTGGCTCATGCCATTGGCGTGAGCGTTGAGGGTGAGCTGGGCTGCCTGGGCTCCCTTGAGACCGGCAAAGGTGAAGCTGAAGANGGCCACGGTTTCGAGGGTGAGCTCTCCCACGANCAGCTGTTGACCGACCCAGCTGAGGCCGCTGATTTTGTGGCCAAAACCAAGGTGGATGCTCTGGCTATTGCCATCGGCACCAGCCACGGCGCCTACAAGTTCACCCGNAAGCCCACCGGCGAGGTGCTCGCCATCTCNCGCATTGCTGAGATCCACAAGGTCATCCCNAACACCCACTTGGTGATGCACGGTTCGTCTTCCGTGCCCCAAGAGTGGCTGGAGATGATCAACAAGTTNGGTGGTCAGATTCCCGAGACCTACGGCGTTCCCGTCGAGGAGATCCAGGAGGGCATCCGCAACGGCGTGCGCAAGGTGAACATCGACACCGATAACCGTCTTGCTTTTACTGCTGCTGTGCGTGAGGCCGCTGCTGCTGACCCCGCCAACTTCGATCCCCGCCACTTCAACAAGCCGGCGCGTAAGTACATGAAGCAGGTTTGCCTCGACCGCTATCAGCAGTTCTGGGCTGCTGGCAATGCCAGCAAGATCAAGCAGCGCGACATCAACTACTACGCCGGTCTGTACGCCAAAGGCGCACTGGACAGCAAGGTGGCTGTTGCTGCCTGAAGGCCAGTCAATCNTTGACTTCGGCAAGGGCCCCTGCGGGGGCCCTTTTTTATTGCACCAGCTTGTTGAGGGCCGTCTTCAGATCGCGCTCCATGACGATGCGTCGACCGTCGGTGACGATCACTCGAACCAGGGTGGGAATGCCTCCTTTGCTGGCCTGTAGGTAGATCGGTTCGACATACAGCAGGCCCTGGCCCACGGGCATCACCAGCAGGTTGCCCTGGATCACCCGTGACCCCTGGCGGTTCCAGAGTCCGAACTGACGGCTGATTCTGGGATCCTGCTCGATCAGGGCAGAGATCTGCTGAGGGCCGAGCAGCAGGCGCTGTTGCGGAAACCGCACCAGTCGCAAATCTCCGTAGGACTCAACGTTGTTTCGAGCTGCCAGCCAGCTCACCATGTTGGGCCGTCGGAGCGGTGTGAAGGGCAACATCAACACGAATTCAGGCCGTTCCTGCCCCGGTAACTGGAGCGTGACGTGATACGGCCTCACCTTGACGCTGCTCGAGCCGTAGATCTCGGTTGGGATATCCCAGACGTCATCACCGTTGTAGAAGCTGCGCACGTCTGTGACATGGAACCGCAGCAGCCGCTCAGCTTGGACCTGGAACTGGGTGATGGGCACCTGTAGGTGCTCCTGGATTGCCATTGGCATCGAAGCGATGGGCTGGAACAGTTCGGGGAATGCGTTGCGCCAGGTCCGCAGCACCGGATCGTTCTCATCGAGGACGTAGAACCAGACCCTTCCGTTGAGGGCATCCACCACCACCTTCACGGGATTGCGGAAGTAGCGCACTCCGCTTGCGTTGGGGTCGCTATAGGGATAGGAGCGACTGCTCGTGAAGCCGTCCAGAAGCCAGTACTGGTGCTGTTCGGCGCGGTAGCCATCTCCTTCTGGTACCCGGACCGTGATCAGGTAAGGCTGACTTTCAAACTGCAGAAACGGTGCCAGTGCCTCCAGGCGGGCCTGCACCTGGCGCCGCAGCAGTAGGCGGCTGTCCTGGCGGATGGAGCCGCTCAAGAGCAGCCTCGGTTCGCGCAGATAGGCAGCGGCCATTAGCCGCTCAAGCGGTTCGCCGAGGGGGACGCCGCCATCGCCGCTGTAGTGGGTGTACACGTTCTTCTCGCCGTCAGGGAAGTCGAACTCACGCACTTTTGACGGGGCGACGGCATAGCGGGCGGGGGCGGCCCCGTAATACAGCTGAGGTCGACCAAGGGGGAAGGCCCTCTTGGCTTCCTTGTCAGTGACTCCAAGCTGAGCCAGGCCTTGGACTTCACCGCTCTGACCGAGGTTTTTGACGAAATAGGCGGGCAGGTTGTCTGGCCCTGTTCCATTGACTGGAGAAACCGTGAATCCCTGACCGTGGGTGAACACCAGATGTTGGTTCAGCCAGGTGCGGGAGGCCGGCGGTAGGGCGGCTACGTCCATTTCACGGGCCGCCACCATCACTTGTTGCTTGCTGCGGTTGGGATCTGGACTGAGCCGGTAGCGGTCTACCGCTGCAGAGGGAAATGCATAGGTCAGCCTCAACTGCTGCAGTTGACGGTTGGCTTCCAACAGCGGTTGGGTATCCCAGAGACGGATGTTGTCGATCGTTCCCTTGGACAGCATCAGGTCGGCGAAGGTCAGTCTCTGGCGGGGATTGAGTGTGCGCAGGCTGACGGCCTCTAGCCCGAAGGCTTTGCGGGTGGCCTGAATCGTGCGCTCTAAATAAGGACGTTCCATTTGCAGCTCCCGCGGCTGCACCAGCAGTTTCTGAGCCAGTGGTGCCAGAACCGCATCGAGTAGAGGCGTCAGGGCGGCCATTACCGCCGGTGCAAGAAGTAGATCTCGGCGTCGCCAGCGCAGTGGTAACGGGATAACGAGGCCGATGCTTAACAGCAGCAGGGCGGCGCTGAGCAGCAGTTTTAGCGGCAAGCGCACGTGCAGGGCTGCCCAGCCGGCTCCTGCTACTACGCCGTTGCCATGGACCATCAGCTCGAAGGGAGCCATGGCAGCGATCAGGGCCGCCACCAGAGCAAGAGATGCCAGTTGAGGTCGCAGCACCCCCTGCTGCTGATGGTTCAAGCCTTGGAAATGCCAGTCCGACAGTGTGGTTCCCTGGCTGAGGCAGAGCCAGAGGCAGGCGCAGAGGCCCACCAGCCCTTGTGCCATCAGCACGCTGAGCACGAGTAGGACCGCTGGCAGACGCAGCACGGTGAAGCTCAGGTCCATCCCGGTGACGGGATCTGCTTGTCCAAACGGACTGGCCAGCAGGGCAGGCAGCCAGAAGCTCCAGCCCCGAGCCAGGGCGGTGCCAGAGGCGACGATGGCTGCGGTCAGCGTGATCCGCAGCACCATTAACGGCCAACGCAACAGCAGCAGTAAGAGCACTGCTGCTAGTCCCATGACCAGGCTCAGGGGTAGTTCACCCAGCACCGGGAAGCTGCTGAGCACCAGACCACTGAATGGTTCCTCGATCAACCCTTCCGCCTGAATCAGCAGGTAGGCCAGGGCAGTGGATAGCACGCTCAGTAGTAGGACGATGGCGCAGGCCAGGCCCCAACCGCGCAGTGGCAGCAGCACCGTTTCTCCCCGGTGAGGACGGCCCTGACGCCTGAGTTTCCAGCAACGCTGCAACTGTTGCAGTTGCACGGGTATTCCGATTCCCAGCACCAGCAGCAGGGCAGTGAGCTGCAGGCCCAGACGACGTAGCAGCACACCCCCAAGGTTGAACTGCTCAAACCAGCGCAGTTCGATCCACACCCGAGGTGCGACTAGCAGCAGAGCCACCACCACCAAGGCGATGGCAACGCTGAGCTGGGGCTGAATGCGGCGTCGCAGTGTCATGGGCAGAGGCTAGTCAGCAGAAGCGTTCTGGCATCCCGCTCAATACCCGATAGCTGGGGTCGGGATTTAGCTGCTGCTTGTTTTTGCGCTGCTACGGTTCTGCCACCCGCATCTTCGGTGTGACTTCAACCCTCACTTCGCGCACCTTCTCAGGCCTGCGCTGCAGGGAATGTGGACACACCTACGAGGCTGAAGCCCGCCACGTCTGCGAAGACGTCTGTTTCGGTCCGCTTGAAGTTGCTTACGACTACGACGCCATTCGCGCCCGCACCAGCCGCGCTTCGATCGAGGCTGGTCCCACCTCAATCTGGCGCTACCGCGACTTTTTGCCGATCGAGGGCGATCCCATTGATGTCGGGACCGGCTTCACGCCGCTGCTGAAGGCCAACCGTCTGGCCCGTCGCCTTGGCCTGAAGGAGCTNTACATCAAGAACGACGGCGTCAACATGCCGACCCTCTCCTTTAAGGACCGGGTGGTCAGTGTTGCGCTCACCCGTGCTCGNGAGCTGGGTTTCTCCACAGTNAGCTGTGCCAGCACCGGCAACTTGGCTAATTCCACTGCAGCCATCGCCGCCCACGCCGGCATGGANTGCTGCGTGTTCATCCCCGCCGATCTTGAGGCCGGCAAGGTGCTNGGAACCCTGATCTACAACCCCACCTTGATGGCGGTGCGCGGTAACTACGACCAGGTCAACAAGCTCTGCTCCGAGGTGGCCAACACCTTCGGCTGGGGCTTTGTGAACATCAACCTGCGCCCCTACTACTCAGAGGGCTCCAAGACTCTCGGCTACGAGGTGATCGAGCAGCTGGGCTGGCGCCTGCCAGATCACATCGTTGCTCCTCTGGCGTCGGGTTCTTTGTTCACCAAGATCCGTAAGGGTTTTGATGAGTTCATGAAAGTGGGCCTGGTGGAGGAGAAGCCCGTTCGCTTCAGCGGCGCTCAGGCCGAAGGCTGNTCNCCCATCGCTCAGGCCTTCGCAGAAGGCCGCGACTTCATTACCCCGGTCAAGCCGAACACCATTGCCAAGTCGATCGCGATCGGCAACCCGGCTGACGGCCCTTACGCCCTCGATATCGCCTCACGCACCGGAGGCAATATCGCCGCTGTGAATGACGAGGAGATCGTCGCTGGCATTCAGTTGCTGGCCGAAACGGAGGGTGTTTTCACCGAGACCGCCGGCGGTACCACCATCGCAGTGCTCAAGAAGCTGGTGGAGCAGGGCAAGATCGACCCATCTGAGACCACCGTCGCTTACATCACCGGCAACGGACTCAAGACCACCGAAGCGGTTAGCTCTGTTGTGGGCCAGCCCCTCACCATCGATCCGAAGCTGGGTGATTTCCAGGCTGCCTGGGAGCGTGCCCAGTCCCTGCAGCGCGCCACCTGGGAGACCGTCGGCGTCTGACGCCTGCTCTGCCAGATCATCACGTCCAAGCCCGACTCTGTTTTTCACGACCAGCCCATGACCGTTCAGGTTCTGATCCCCACCCCTCTGCAGAAATTCACCGCTGATCAGGCCACGGTCAGCCTTGAAGCAGCCAGCGTTGATGAGTTGATCAAAGCGCTTGATGCCGCTTTCCCCGGACTGGCTAATCGCCTCTGTGATGAGCAGGGCAAGCTTCGTCGGTTTCTCAACATCTACGTCAACAGCGAGGACATTCGCTTCCTCGACAACCAGGCCACTGCTCTGGCTGATGGCGATGAGGTGAGCATTGTTCCAGCTGTCGCTGGCGGCTGATCAGCCCCCGCTTGGCGCCAGCTGCGGGTGAGTCGCTTCGTGGCGCTCCACCCGTTCTCGGAACTCCTCACCACTGATGGTTTCCTGCTCGATCAGGTACAGCACCAGCTCATCAAGCAGCTTGCGGCGGCAAGCCAACATGCGCTCCGCCTGATCAAGTGCTTGTCGCGCCAACAGCTGTACTTCGTGGTCAATGGCTTTGCCGGTGCGCCCTGAATACTCATTCTCTGGACGCATCCAATCGCGCCCGAGAAAGACTTCGCCGCCGTCGCGCTCATAGGCCACAGGGCCAAGCACCGAGAAGCCGTATCGGGTGACCATTTCACGGGCGATCTGGGTTACAAGCTGCAGGTCGCTGCTTGCACCCTGGGTCACCTCTGCTGGACCGAAGACCACCATCTCGGCTGCCCGGCCACCCATGGCCACCACCAGTCGGGCCTGGAGGTAGGCCTTGCTGATCAAGCCGCTGTCGAGGATCTCCTCATCAGGAGTTGTGCGAGCAAAGCCGCCNACACCTCCGGCCCGAGGCAAGATCGTCACCTTGTCGAGCTCATCGGCAGCCGACAACAGGGTCGTCAGTAGAGCGTGGCCCACCTCGTGGTAGGCGATCAATCGCTTTTTGGCGCTGTCTTGCAGGGGATTGGCTCCAAGCCCCATGGTCACGCGTTCCAGNGCATCATGCAGGGCGGCTTCATCGATGAATGCCTTCTGGCGCCTTGCTGTGAGGATGGCTGCCTCGTTGATCAGGTTGGCTAATTCAGCGCCGGAGAAGCCTGGGGTTCTGCGTGCCCACATCGAGAGCGAGACTTCATCACTGAGGGGGCGGGTGCGGGCATGCACGCCGAGGATGGCCTCGCGCCCGCGCCGGTCTGGCAGCTCCACCATGATTTGTCGGTCGAAGCGACCGGGTCTCAGCAGAGCGCTATCCAGCACATCGGCCCGGTTGGTGGCGGCCAGCAGGATCACCCCTGAATTCTCTTCAAAGCCATCCATCTCGGTGAGCAACTGGTTGAGGGTTTGCTCGCGCTCGTCATTGCCACCGCCGATGCCAGCACCACGCTGGCGGCCCACGGCATCAATTTCATCGATGAAGATGATGCAGGGGGATTTGGCCTTGGCTTGGCGGAACAGATCGCGCACCCGACTGGCACCGACTCCGACAAATAGTTCGACGAACTCTGAGGCGGAGATCGAAAAGAAGGGGACATCTGCCTCCCCGGCGATGGCCCGTGCCAGCAGAGTCTTCCCAGTGCCCGGTGGTCCCACCAGAAGCACACCACGTGGAATCTTGGCCCCCAGGGCCGTGAAGCGTTCGGGCTCCTTGAGGAAGGTCACGACTTCCTGCAGTTCAGTTTTGGCCTCATCGATGCCGGCCACATCGTCGAAACGGACCGGCACGCTGCCCTCTGGTTGAACACGCGCTTTGCTGCGCCCAAAACCCAGTGCCTTCTGAGCAACATTCGCGGAGCGCCGGAACAGCAGAACGAGCAGTCCGAGCACAAGCACGGCCAGCATTCCGTTAACCAGCAGGCCGCTCATCGCCCCATTCCCTTCGCTGTGGCGAACATCGAGGGGCACCTGGCTGGCCTCCGCCACCCGCAGTACTTCCTGGTCGTTGGGGAAAACGTTGACGTTGGTGCGTGTGCCGTCTTTGAACTCCACCAGCACCATGTCTTGGCGAGGCAGCAGCTCAAGCTGCTTCACCTGGCCCTTGCGCATTGCATCAAGTAGCTGGCTGTAACTCGGTGGCGCGCTCGGATCCCTTTTGGGCACTGCTTCTTCCTATCCACCGGAGCTTAGCGATTGACGAAGGGCATCTCGAGATCGGACAATTTCCGTTTGCCGGCGCGTGAGCTTCGATGGCCGTTCCCAAGAAGAAAACCTCGAAAGGGAAGCGCGATCAGCGGCATGCCCACTGGAAGGCCAAGGCGCGGGTGGCTGCTGCTAAGGCCCTTTCCATCGGGAAGGCCGTGCTGAGTGGGCGCTCACAAGGGTTCGTCTATCCGATGCCAGAGGAAGAGGCTGAGGCCGAATCCTGAGTCAACTGCCGAGCTTGAAGGCCTCCAGCACGATCAGGTAGATGAAACCGATCCGGAAGTTGTCGAGCGCGATCCAGACCAGTCCAGGTTGCGGGCCGGCGTAGCGCTGGCGCAGCCGGATCAGAGCCTCAAAGAACAGCAGCAGGCCCAGCGCTCCAAGGGTCTGCACCCTCAGCAAGTTCAGGTAGAGGCTGGTCACATTGGCTGCGGTGTAAGCGCCAAGGAACAGGGCAAGGAGGGCCACGCTCTTGTTCAGCCAGCGACTTCCTAGCCAGCGCAGCAGGCTTGAGCCCAGCTGCTCGAGCAGGCCGTTGAAGCGTGTGCGCTGCAGTGGAGGTCGCGTCATCGCAGCAGATCTCGCAGATCAGCCAGCCCGGTGGGCTTGCTATCGAGATGCTCCACCACCAGGGAGGCATCGGCAAGGTCTGCACCCTCTCCGTGCCAGTCAGCCGTGGTGATGACGACCGCAAGATCAGCCCCGCGGGCTGCTTTCATCCCTTGGGGTGAATCCTCAATGGCGAGCGCTGATGCCCCATCCAGCCCCAGAGTCTTCAGCGCCAGTCGGTAGGCCTGCGGGTCAGGCTTTTTTCGGCTTACATCTTCGCCGCAGATCATCAGCGCAAAGCAGGTCTGCAGTTGCTGGTGACCTGCCAGCAGACCCTCGACGGCGCTGCGGCCGCTGGTGGTAACCACCGCCTGCAGCAACCCAGCGGCCTGGGCCTCCAGCAGCACCCTCTCAATACCAGGCCTCAGCGGGATCAACCCCTGCTCCAGTCTCTGGCGGTAGAACTTCTGCTTGTTGCGTTGTAGCTGGTCAATCCAGGCTTGAGTGTCATGTTTTGCGGCCTCAGGCCATTGGGCCTGCTCCTTCAACCAGGCACGGATCCGCTCACGCCCGCCGCTCACCTGCAGCAGGCGCCGGTAAGTCAGCACGTCCCAATGCCAGTCCAGCCCTTCCTGCTGGAACGCTGCGTTGAAGGCAGGCCGATGTCCTCTCTCCTCGGTGTCGGCCAAAGTGCCATCCACATCCCAGAGCAGGGCTTGCAGGCGGTGCATCATGCGTTTGTCGTGCGCGAACCCTAGGCGGGCCCCTCTTTCCACTTGCCCTCAGCTCTTCCCGTGTCTCCGCTCCCTACCTGGCAGCTGCCATTTCCAGTGGTGGATGCCAGTGGTGCCAGCGAGGGCCTGCCACCCGAATTGATGGCGGTCCTGCGGCGACGGGGCGTGGCTGATACCGATCTGGCTGGGCTGTTGGATCCACCTAAGGCGCCACCGGCTGCCCGCCATTTCCCCGATCTATCAATCGCCGTTGATCGCTTGACCAAGGCCTGTAAAGGTGCTGAGCGAGTGGCGATTTGTGGCGATTACGACGCCGATGGCATGACCAGCACTGCCCTGCTGCTGGGGGTGCTGCAGCGGCTTGGCGCCCGCCCCCAGCCCGCCATTCCCAGTCGCCAGAGCGAGGGTTACGGACTGAATGCCGGCATGGTTGAGCGGCTCGCCGCCGATGGCATCGCTCTGCTGGTGACGGTGGACAACGGGATTAGCGCCCGGGAAGCGCTTGAGCGGGCCCAGGCGCTAGGGGTTGAGGTGATCGTTACCGATCACCACACCATTCCCAAGCAGCGGCCACCACTGCTGGCTCTGCTGCATCCGGCCCTGACGCCCGATGGCTCCCCGTACCGCGGATTGGCTGGTGTGGGCCTTGCCCATGTGCTGGCAGCTGCGCTTGCCCGGCAGCTGCGTCATCCCGAGGCTCTGCGCACGGCGTTGGATCTCTTTTGCATCGGCACCATCGCTGATATGGCTCCCCTCACTGGGGTGAATCGCCGTTGGCTGCGGGAAGGCTTGCCCCAGCTCAATCGTTCTCAGCTCCCTGGCCTGCGTGCCCTGGCTGAGCTCGCTGGTCTTGAAGACCGACCGATCGATGCTCAGGCGGTTGGATTCAGCCTTGCGCCGCGGCTTAACGCCGTCGGACGGCTTGCTGATCCCCAGCTAGCGGTAGAGCTGCTCACCACCGATCAGCCGGAGCGAGCCATGGAGTTGGCCGAGCAGTGCGAGGCCCTCAACCGACAGCGCCGCGATCTCTGTGATGGCATTGAAGCTGAAGCTCAGGCCCTGGTGGAGGCCGATGGCCCACAGCGTCCCCCGTTCCTGCTGCTGGCCCAGAATCACTGGCACCACGGCGTTATCGGCATTGTCGCTGCCAGGTTGGTGGAGCGTTGGGGGCTGCCGGTAGCGCTTCTCGCTGGTGAGGGTGATGGCCGCCTGCGGGCGTCTGTTCGCGCACCGGATGGGTTTGCCGTCGATGCGGCGCTATCGGCCTGCTCCGATCTATTGGAACGGTTCGGTGGTCACCCAGCTGCCGGGGGGTTCACGGTGCGGGCTGAACAGGTGGCTGCGCTGCATGAACGTCTCAGTGAGCAGGCCGCCACCTGGCTCCAGGGGCGGGATTCGGCGCTCGTTGTGGCTCCCGAAGCGCTGTTGCCACTTGAGCGAATCGACCGGGATTTCCTGCAGCAGCTCAAGCGCCTTGAGCCCTTCGGGGCCAGTCATGCCTCGCCGCTCTTCTGGGCGCGTGACTGTGCGGTGCGACGCCAGCGCATGTTGCGCGGCGGCCATCTGCTGCTGGAACTGGCGGCAGGTGAATCCACAATTACGGCCATCTCCTGGCGCTGGAGTGGTCCTGAGCCGCAGTCATCAAGCTTGGATCTTGCCTTCCGCCTGAAGGAGGACCACTGGCAGGGACAGCCCCGGCTGCAGTTGCAGATCGAGGCTCTGCGGCCAGCGCTTGGCCGTCATGCCCTGATCTGGCGCCGTGAGCGCTGCTACCGCTGTGAACGGGAGGGCAACACTTTGCTGATCATCAATCCCGAGGGCCGCACCATCAGTCTTCAGTGGGGTGATGGGCAGGGGGACAATCAAGATCCGGTCCTTTCGCATCCCGATACGGCCGAACTGGTGCAGCATGCTGCCCTTGCTTTGGGTTTCGTTGCTTGATGTCATCCACCCCCGCACGACGCAATTGGTTTCCCCTGTTGCCGCCGCTGATGCTGCTCGGGGTCGTGGTCGGTGTCATCTGTATCCCGCTCAACATCGTTGATGAACGGGTTGATTCGCTCCTGACCGAAGGCTTTGAGTTCGGGATCGGCTGGTTGGCCCTCCTGCCCTTGATCGCCATGCCTGTATTGCTGCAGCTGCAGCAGCGGTTGATGCGCGATGGGGCTGGCTCCGGTATCCCCCAGACCGTTGCATGCATTGAAGATGAAGAGCGCAGCGCCACCCTGCTGGGCCTGCGGCCGTTATTGATGCGATTGGTCCTGTGGGGATTGGCCGCGTCTTGCCTCCTCCCAATCGGTCGGGAGGGCCCGGTTGTGTTTGTCGGCGCCAGCGCGGTTTGGCTGTTGCGTCGTGCTCTCAAAGGGCCCGCCAAGGAGCTGGGAGTGCCCCTGCTGCTGTCTGTCGCTGGTGGTGCAGGTCTGGCGGCGGGCTTCAACACACCGCTGGTGGCCATCGTCTTTGCAGCAGAGGATCTCTACAAGCGCTTCAACCTGCCGCTTGTTTGGACCGCCCTGCCGGTCTCGTTGCTGGCGGCCCTGGTGGCAGCGTTCGGGGGTGAGCCGATGTTCGCCTACGGCGAATTGACTGCATTGATGACTGCCCCAACGCAGATGTTGATGGCTATGCCGGTCGGTGTTGTTGGCGGTCTGGTTGGTGCCCTCTTCAGCGGTCTGATGCTTTATGCCACCCGCAAGATGAGCCCGCTGGCCAGGCGCTTTCCGATCCCGATGGGCCTTCTGCTCGGAGGGGGGCTCAGTCTGATGTCCCTCGGTAACCCACGGGTTCTCGGTCAGGGTTCAGCTGTATTGCACGATTTGATCAACACCGGTGGACCTTCGTCCCTGCCAGAAGCGCTCGCTGTGTTGGCCGAACGCATCGTTGGTCCGGTGATGGTGTTGGGCTCAGGCGTACCTGGCGGCCTGATCGATCCCGCTTTGGCAATGGGAGCAACGGTGGGGACGATCTTTATGCCCCTGCTCACCGGCCATGACGGCGTGATGGGGGTGGTCTTCGGAATGGCGGCTGGCCTGGCCGGAGCGACTCAGCTGCCGATCTTTGCGGCGTTGTTCACCCTGAAGCTCTGCGGTTCTCTGCAGAGCGTTCCTGGCTTGCTGGTCTCTGCCGGCCTGGCCGCCATGCTCAGCCGTGCTCTGCAGCCGAAGCCCGTGTATCACGCATTGGCCGAGCAGTTCATTGCGGGGCTCAGTCCTGAGCCCCATGGCAATCAGAGTGCGCCACGGCGATAGAAGAGGATGAAGATCACCGCGGGACCGGCCAGGGTGATCAAGGCCAGGGCGGCGAAGTTGGCGATCAGGTGGATGTCAATGAAGCCCATGGCGTGCGATGCAGTTGCATGTGCAGCGACTTTACGGGCCCTGGCGGCTATCTGCTCCACTGCGGGTGAATCGCAGTGACGGGTTGTCACAGCTGGCGTTGCATTAACTCCTGCGGAGCCTGCTGCCGCTTGGACCCTGAACAGCGCTCCGAGGCCCTTGAGGCCCTCAGCGAGGAACAGCGCCGTCAGTACCTGTCGATGGTGGGACCTGACGGCTGGTGCATCCACTACGACACCGGCGGCCGTCGGTGTCGCATCTATGACCAGCGACCCTCCTTCTGTCGCGTCAGCTCCTTGGCCGAGTTGTTCGATGTGGAGCATGAGCATCGCGAGGCCTTCGCCATCGCCTGCTGCCGAGAGCAGATTCGGGTCGAATACGGTGGGCGCAGCCTTGAGCTACGGCGCTTTGAGCGGGCCATCCGAACCGAATCCCGTCCTGGAGACTCCGATTCCGCAACCGGCTGAACCCCCAACGGCCATCGTTTCCCCTTGGGTCTTGCTAGGCACCACCTTCACAACGGTGTTCCTGGCTGAACTCGGTGACAAGACCCAGTTGGCCACGCTGCTCCTCTCTGCCCAGTCCGGCCGGCCGATTCCTGTTTTTGCTGGGGCTGCTCTGGCCTTGATCAGTACCTCCCTGGTCGGGGTTCTGTTGGGGCAGTGGCTGTCCCGCCACGTGGCTCCCCGCACGCTCGAGCGACTGGCCGGATCCTTGATGTTGGTGCTTGGGATCTGGATCGGTGGCCGCGCTCTGCTCCATCTGCTGGTGACGAACTGATGGCGATCCCCACAGATCTGACTTTGGTTGGCTCAACCTTCCTGACTGTATTTTTTGCTGAACTAGGCGACAAGACTCAGCTGGCGACAGTCGCTCTAAGCGGCACAAGCCGTTCGCCGTTATTGGTGTTTCTCGGCAGTGCGTCGGCGCTTGTGTTGGCCAGTTTGATCGGCGCTCTGGCTGGTGGCTCGCTTGCACGTCTTGTGCCGGCTGATGCTCTGCAGCTCGCTGCAGCAGCTGGATTTTTGCTCATCGGTGCCCGGCTGGTCTGGGGCCGTGAAGCTCCTGACTAAAATGAAGCTTCAGGCTGCAGCTCTACACCCCAGCCTGCCGTGGTTGACGCATGAAATTTTCCGTTTCCGACCTGCTGGATCAGTTGCGGGGGGAGTCGGTGCTGCCGGTGGCGGATCTGGAGAAAAAGCTCGCCCTGCGCTCGGCAGCAGATAAGGCTCAGTTGGCTCTGGCGCTACAGGCACTGGAGAAGGTCGGCATTCTGGAGAGCGCTGAGTCGGGTGTCAGTCGCGCCGCTAATGAGGAGGTGTTTGAGGCCCGACTCCGCTGCTCCAGTAAGGGATTCTGCTTCGCTCTGCGTGAGGCAGGTGGGGAAGACGTTTATATCCGTGATCATCAGCTCAACCACGCCTGGAATGGTGATCGGGTTCTGGTGAAGGTGACGCGGGAGGGAGGCCGTCGTCGCTCCCCGGAAGGTGGAGTGCAGTGCATTCTCGAGCGAGCCAACACCACCGTGCTGGCTCAGGTGGAACGCCAGGGTGAACAGCTGTTGGCGTTGCCGCTCGATGACCGCCTGCAGGCACCGATCCATCTGGCTGAGGCCGATGCTTCCCACGCTGACAACGCCGCTGAGGCGGTTGTGGAAGTTGAGCTTGACCGCTTTCCGGTCGGCCAGTTCCCTCCACAGGGACATGTGCGGCGCTCACTTTCGATTCAGGGTGGTGATGCCGATGACCAGGCGCTACTGATGGCTCGCCATCGCCTCAGCGGTGATGGCTTTACTGGACGCGCCACCCTCAAGGTGCCAGCGGAATCAGGCCGAGAGGACCTCACAGCGCTGCCGACCTTGTTGTTCCAGACCGGGGGGGGCAAGGACGGCATGGCCTTGCCGGCGGTCTCGTTGGAGACCCTTGAAGACGACACATTGCGTCTCTGGGTGCATGCCTCCACCATCGGTGAGCGAATCGGGCTGGAGTCCCCGCTCGAACGCTGGCTCCGTCAGCAGGGTGAGGCCATCAGCCTCGGTGTTAGTTGGGTTCCGCTGCTCACCCCGGCGTTGCATAAAGCAGCCGCGTTGACGGCCGGGAGTCCGCAGGATGCACTCTCTGTGGCCCTCGACCTCGATGGGGCAGGCCAGTTGAGGCATTTCCGCTTCTGCCGTTCCCAGGTTGCTGTTGATGCGGCGGTTGATGCCAAGGCTATGGAGGCATTCCTGGCCCGAAAACCCAAAGCCCGCACCACACCGGTCGCCCTGAAGTCCCTTAAGCCTCATCTCCCATTGCTGGAGCAGCTGCAGTCGCTGGTGGCGTTACTGCGGCAGCAGCGACTGTCCGTCGGCGGCCTTGAATTGGATCTACCCGTGCCGGATCTGGACTCCCTGGAGCTCCAGCGGCAGGGGCTGCCGGATCAGCGCCGCAGGGGATGGATCCAGCAGTTTGATGAATCTTCCCCTCTCGACTGGCTCAGAGAGTTGATCCGTCCTGCTGAGCAGGCCATGGGACGGCATCTCGCTGCTCTTGAACTGCCGGGTCTCTTCCTCTCCAATAGCGCTCCCGATCCCACAGAGCTGAACGACCTTGTCAAGCTGGCCGTTGGTCTTGACATCCCTCTGGAGCTGGGTACTGACGGCAATGCGCCCGCCGCCGAGGCTCTGGCTGAAGCTTTTTCAGCCACTGACCGTTCACGGGTGCTGCATCAACAGCTGCGGGAGGTGGCGGCACCGGTATTAATCACCGAAGAGGCCGGTGCCAACGCCCTGGCTGCTGAATCCGAGGCCTACGCCCCTTGGTGTTGCCCTGCGCTGCATTACAGCGCCATTTGGAACCAACTCGTCATGGCTTGCCTGCTCACCGAGGGCAAGGACAGGCCCAGCGTGCGTCACAAGACCCGTCTCGATCTCGCCAGTGACAGTTGCCATGGCAAAGCGGAGTGGGCGCTGCTGACCGGCAGCGTGCTGACACCATTCCAGGAGGCCATGGCCAGTGGTCTGATTAATCGTCTCAATAGCCGGGCTCGTCTGGCTGATGAAGCCGAGGCGGACTGCCTGGCGCTGGTCCAGGCCCGCTCTGCTGAAACCCTTTTGGGCCAGACCATCAGCGGGGTGATCAGCGGCATCCAGAGCTACGGCTTCTTTGTCGAGCTTCCACCCACCCAGGTGGAAGGCCTGGTGCATGTCAGTTCCCTCAAAGACGACTGGTACGAGTCCCGCTCCCGCCAGCACCGGCTGGTGGGGCGCAAGAACCGCCGCACCTACAAACTCGGCGATGCCGTTGAGGTCGAGGTTCAGAAGGTGGATGTTCTGCGACACCAGATCGACCTGGCTGTGGTGCTCCCCGAAGGCGATGACGCGCCGGCTGATGAGATCAACGACGCTGACGCCGCTCCTGATGACGACAACTGAGGCCAGGCCTCCGTTGCTGCTGGCGGTCTGCGGTGCCTCGGCTCAGGTGCTCGCGCTGCGCGCCCTTCAGCTGCTGCTTGAGGCTGGTGAATCGGTTGAGATGGTCATCAGCCGTGGTGCTTTTGAGGTCTGGCGCGCTGAGCTGGGCCTTGTTCTGCCTGTGGCCCCTGATGAACAGGAGCGGGTCTTGCGTGAGCACTGCGGAACCGCCGCAGGTCAGTTGCGCTGCTACCGCTGGAATGATCAGGCCGCCCCACCGGCTAGCGGCAGTTATCGCCTACGGGGGATGTTGATCCTGCCTGCCTCGATGGGCACTGTGGGTCGCATCGCTTCCGGTATCGCCACCGATCTGGTGGAGCGTTGCGCTGATGTGCAGCTCAAGGAGGCGCGCCCCTTGGTGATCGCACCGCGGGAGATGCCCTGGAACTTGATCCACCTGCGCAACCTGACCACCCTGGCTGAGGCGGGAGCTCGCATCGCTCCTCCGGTGCCAGCCTGGTATCACCAGCCGGAAACCCTGCAGGACATGGTTGATTTCATGGTGCTGCGAACCCTCGATCTCTTCGGGTACGACCTGGCGCCATTGCGCCGCTGGAGCGGTCCTATCAGCACCTCTCCGCAACGGCCATGAGGCGTTGGTTGCTGCTCCCATTTCTGCTGCCCTTGATGGCTGCCATTGCTGTGGGGCTGTTGAATCGCAATCAGCCCAGTCGGCTGCGCTTGTTGATCTGGAGCACCCCGACCCTGCCGCTCGGTAGCTGGGTGCTGATTGCTGCAGCTGGTGGAGCGCTTCTCTCTGCAGGTGTCACTGCGGGTGCTTCAGCCGGAGCTGCCGGTAGCACTCCCACCCGGCGGCAGGTGCGCTACAGGTCTGAGCCGGAGCCTGATTTCCCTGACTGGGATGGTGGTGATGCCGATGAGCACATCGCGTCCTCTCCTCCCGAGGCTCAGACCACCACCCGCCGAGCACCGCAGGCCGAGACATCTGAACCTTGGCCTGAGCGTTCTCCTCACGACGGGCCACCGACAGTGTCAGTGCCGTTCCGGGTGGTGAAGTCCCGCAGAGCCGCGGCGCCGGATGTTCAGCCGCCGCAGGCATCTTCCCAGGCCACGGCTGATGACTGGAGCGACAGTTCTGACGATGAGTGGTGAGTAGCCTGCTGGTCAGCTTTAAATGCCGCGCTTGACCGACTCGGCCGCTACTCCTGACAAGCCCGCACCGGACAAGGCCAAGCCCGCACCGGCTAAGGCAAAGCCCCCAAAGCCCGAGGACAAACCCTTCAGTGAGTTCGTGCCGCAGCTGTTGCTGCCGGCACTTGAGAAGGAGATACAGAGCTACGGCGGCCCCGCTCCCCAGCTGAAACTCGAGCAGGGGCCCATGCCCGTCGTCGGTGAGACCTGTTGGCAGATCCGTGGCGAACTGCCCGGCGAGCGGTGCTTCTGGGTCTGCTTCACCAAAGAAGATATCCAGGCTCCTAAGACCTTTGCCCTGGCAGAGGCTGGTTCGTCTCCAAGTCTGCTGGAGTCGTTTCTGATCGATGAAAAGCGCATCACCCTGGCCTTGCTGGTGAGCCGCACCGTTCAGCGGCTTAACGGTCAGAAGTGGCTTGGACCCAACTGAAGCGCACTCCGCCTACGATGGGTGGTCAGATATCCCGTGGCGATCGGATGGTTCCTCCCAGCGCAATTGCCGATGCTCCTCGCTCCGGGGGTGAGCCCGCCATCAAGGATCCGGTGAAGGACTCGATCCTGACGCCGCGCTTCTATACGACCGACTTCGATGCCATGGCCGCCATGGATCTGCGGCCGAATGAGGAGGAACTCGAGGCCATCTGCGAGGAGTTCCGCAAGGACTACAACCGGCACCACTTCGTGCGCAACGGTGAGTTCGATGGTGCCGCTGACAAGCTCGACCCTGAAACCCGTCGGGTTTTCGTTGAGTTCCTTGAGCAGAGTTGCACCTCAGAGTTCTCTGGGTTCCTGCTCTACAAAGAGTTGAGCCGTCGCATCAAAACTCGCAACCCGCTCCTGGCTGAGTGCTTTGCCCACATGGCCCGCGATGAGGCCCGCCATGCCGGCTTCCTGAACAAGGCCATGGGCGATTTCGGTATGCAGCTGGACCTTGGCTTCCTGACAGCCAACAAGGACTACACGTTCTTCAAGCCGAAGTTCATCTTCTATGCCACCTATCTCTCCGAGAAGATTGGCTACTGGCGCTACATCGCTATCTATCGCCATCTGGAGAAGAATCCAGACAGCAAAATCTTCCCGATCTTCAACTTCTTCGAGAACTGGTGTCAGGACGAAAACCGCCACGGCGATTTCTTTGACGCCCTGATGAAGGCTCAGCCCAGTTCTGTGCGGGGTCTTCAGGCCCGTCTGTGGTGCCGCTTCTTCCTCTTGGCTGTGTTTGCCACCATGTACGTGCGTGATGTGGCTCGCAAGGAGTTCTATGAAGCCCTTGGCCTCGACGCTCGCACTTATGACAAGTACGTGATCGCCAAGACCAACGAGACATCGGCCCGAGTGTTCCCTGTGGTCCTTAACGTTGACCACCCTCGCTTCTACGACCGCCTCGAGCGCATCGTCGGCAACAACGAGCGACTCAACGCCGCAGATGCCACCGATGCTCCCGCTCCGCTGAAGTTGCTGCGCAAGCTGCCCTTCTGGAGTGCTAATGCCTTCGAGATGGCCAAGTTGTTCTTCACAGCGCCCATCCCAAGCGACAAGTTCCAGCCCGCGATTCGTTGACGGTTCAGTGAGTTTTCTTGATTCCCTTTGGCGCCAGCGGCTTGAACTGCTGCTTGGCGCAGGCCGTGCAGCAGGCGCTGATCTGGTGGAGGTTTTCCTCGAGCGTGGTGACCGTCTCGGTGTTTTGGCCGAGCAGGAGCGGGTGACCAGCGTTAGTCCCTCCTTTGCTACTGGAGCCGGCATTCGGGTCTTTCTTGGCGCCGAACAAGGCCATCGCGATGGTTTTGTCAGCACCAATGATCTGAGTGAGAAGGGTCTCTTGCGGGCACTTGATCAGGCGCTTGGGATGTTGTCGCTGCAGCGTCCTGGGGGGAACGGCTCGACCCTTTCGTCATTTCAGGGCCTTGATGAGCTCAGTGATTACGGTGCTGGCAAGCAGGGCTGGCTGGGCCGTTGTCCCGGTGTTCAGACCATCGCAGATCGACTGCTGGAAGGCACCGCACGGCTGGAACATCACGGCCAATACTTTCAGGCGCGTCGTGGCAACTACTCCCGCGATTGGCAGGAGGTGATGGTGGCTGCCAGTGACGGCACGTTTGCCCGTGATCTGCGCCTTCATCAGACCCTCGGACTCAGTGTTCTTGCTGCCGACGGAGAGCACAGGGCTGGAGTGGCTCGTCGCTTCGGAAGCACTGACCTTCCTGAGGACCTGATGGTCTGGGATGCCGATGGCACCGCCAGTGACATTGCCTCCAGCAGCGCGACGATGCTTTATGCCGACTACGTCGATGCCGGCACCTATCCGGTGGTTTTAGCCAACAAATTCGGTGGTGTGATCTTCCACGAGGCTTGCGGACATCTGCTGGAGACCACCCAGATCGAACGCGGCACCACGCCATTTGCCGAACGGATCGGTCAGCCCATTGCCCATGAGTCGGTCACTGCAATCGACGAAGGTCTCTCGCCTCAGTCCTTCGGCAGTTTGTCGATGGACGACGAAGGCAAAGCCCCCCAACGCACAACCCTGATCGAAAACGGGGTGTTGAAGGCCTTCCTTTCTGACCGCGCCGGTGAGCTGCGAACTGGTCAGCCCCGCACCGGAAGTGGTCGCCGCCAGAGTTATTCCTTCGCGGCAGCTAGCCGCATGCGCAACACCTTTATTGCTGCAGGTCCTCATTCACCACAGGACCTGATCGGCTCTATCGATCGCGGTCTGTATTGCAAGGTCATGGGTGGTGGCAGTGTCGGGCCTACCGGCCAGTTCAACTTCTCGGTTGAGGAGGGTTACCTGATCGAGGACGGAGAACTGGGTAAGCCCGTCAAAGGTGCCACCTTGATCGGTGATGCCGAAACCGTGATGCCACGCATCTCGATGTGTGCCAACGATCTTGATCTGGCTGCAGGCTTTTGCGGTTCAGTTAGCGGCAGCGTTTACGTCACGGTGGGCCAGCCCCACGTCAAGGTCGACGCCATCACCGTGGGGGGGCGCTGAGATGCTTGATCCGCAGCAGCTTCACAACCAACTTGAACAACTNGCCAGCAGCCAGGGCATCAGTCAGTGGGACATGGGAGCGACCAGCAGCACCGACCTCTCGGTGCAGGTGGACCGCGGTGAGCCTCGTCAGCTCAAAGGAGCTCAGCGCAGTGCGGTCACCGTAAGGGCTTGGAGCGCAGACGGTCGGGTCGGCATCACTAGCAGCACTGATCTTTCAGCTGATGGTCTGGGTCTGGCCCTGCGTGGGGCCGCTGAAGCGAGTGCCTTCGGTGATCTTCAGGAGCCGCCGGGCCTTTCCTGTCGCTCGACCGAACCAACCGAGCCGATCGAGCGACCACTCCGAGAAGCTCAGCCGATCCAGGAGATGCTGTCCACGCTCCTCGATGCCGAGCGGCAATTACTCGGCCGCCATAACAGCATCAGCACCGTTCCCTACAACGGCCTTTCTGAGCGCAGTGGCGAGCGTATCTATTTGAACAGTCTCGGCGCGCGTCGGCATGAGCGCCTCAGCTCTAGTTCGCTCTACCTGTATGCCCGAGCCGAGCAGGAGGGGCGCAAGCCACGCAGCTCCGGCGCCGTGCGCCTTGCCCATGGCTCAGCTGAGCTCGACGTGCAGGGCTGCATTGACGAAGCTGCTGAGCTGACCATCAGTCACTTGGACTACGCACCTATTGACACTGGTTCCTACACCTGCGTGTTCAGCCCAGATGCGTTCCTTGATTTGATGGGGGCTTTCAGCAACATCTTCAATGCCAGAGCCGTGCTCGATGGACTCAGCCTTTCGAGCCAGGAGTCCCTGGGCCAGCAACTGGCGGTTCCGTTCCTCAGCCTTTGGGATGACGCACGTCATCCGTCCAATCTCGGCGCCTCCGCCTTTGATGGAGAGGGCACTCCCACTGCGCGCATTCCCCTGATCGATGGCGGTGTGCTGAGTCATTTTCTCCACAGCGAGGGAACGGCCCGACAGTTTGGTGTTGCTCCAACAGGCCATGCCGGCATGGGGGCCAAGGTCTCGGTAGGTCCCGATTGGTTCGAAGTCGGCGCCACACCCGGTGCCGGTAGCGGTGATACCAGTCTCGATCGCCACAGCGCTGATGGTGTGGTCTGGATTGATTCCCTTTCAGCTCTTCATGCGGGTGTTAAGGCCAGCCAGGGAGCGTTCTCACTTCCTTTTGACGGTTGGCTGCTCAAGGGCGGCGAACGCCGTTCGATTGAAGCGGCCACCGTTGCCGGCGATATCCGTACGCTGCTGCGCTCGATCGTGGCGCTCGAAGGCGAGCCTGAGGTGACTCCTGATGGTCTGTGTCCCCATGTCTGGGTGGAGGGTCTGGCGATCACCGGCGAAGCCGAGTGAAGGTTCTTTTTTGGGGTACACCGGCCTATGCGGTCCCCAGTCTTGAGGCCTTGCTTGAGGCTGGCCATCAGCTGGTGGGTGTGGTCACCCAACCAGATCGTCGCCGTGGCCGCGGGAGTGCTCTGATTCCATCACCGGTCAAGGCCCGCTGCCTGGACCTCGCCCCTGATGTGCCGGTGTTCTCGCCCCAGCGCATCCGCCGTGATCCACAGATGCAGGCCGAACTGGCTGCCCTAGGGGCTGATATCTCAGTCGTTGTGGCCTTTGGCCAGCTGCTTCCACCTGAGGTGCTCCAGCAACCGCCACTGGGGTGCTGGAACGGCCATGGCTCGCTTCTGCCCCGCTGGCGTGGTGCTGGACCGATTCAATGGAGCCTGATCGAAGGTGACCGTGAGACCGGCGTCGGGATCATGGCCATGGAGGTTGGCCTGGACACCGGACCGGTGTTGCTTGAGCGCGCTCTGCCCATCGGCCTGCTNGAGACAGCTGCAGAGCTTTCAGGCCGTCTCAGTGNTCTGACTGCTGAATTACTGGTTGAGGCCCTGCCTCGCATNGAGGCTGCGGGCCCCGGTCCAGAAGCTGAACGGCTGGCCCGGCTGCAGATCCGCTGGCAGGGGGACGATGGCATCACCTTGGCGAGGCTGCTGACCAAGGAGGACTACCGCATCGATTGGAACGGCCGTGCCCTGGCTATTCACCGCCGCATCATGGGCTTGCATCCAGGGGCCTACTGCACCTGGCATGGCAAACGGCTCAAGCTGCTTTCCACCGAACCGTTGGTGCTGCGTCTGGCGGATCAACTCAGCCCCGATGCAGCGGAGTTGAGTCGCCGTAGCTGGCCCAAGGTTGAGCCGGGCAGCGTGCTTGAGCGTGTGCGTGGCGTGGGGCTGGTGATCGCCACCAGTGGCTGCCCGTTGCTGTTGCGCAGCGCTCAGCTTGAGGGCAAAGCTGCTACCAGCGGGGATGCACTGATTCAGCAACTCAATGCTTGATGATCCAGATCAGTCGACCCCAGGCCATGACCTGAGTGACGCTCAGCAGGATCAGGCCTGTACAGATGGGGCAGTGCAGTGGTCCCATCAGCTTGAGGCCACAGTGTGGTGACTGCAACGCTCGCACGGACCTTCCGGCAACACTGCACAGCGAAGCAGTGGGCTGCGGGCGTTGTAGATGCAGCTTGGATCGCCAATCACCCAGCAGTTCTGCCACCAGCGTGCATCCTTGGGCTGACTCTGTGGTTTGACAACCAGCTTCACTCCATGGAGTCGGTAGCGGCCTGAGTGCAACTTGTAGCGATGGCGTCGCTGCAGCACCAGATAACTGTCCCCATTGACGTCAAGCCAGCGACCGGGCTGAGGTACCTCCTCGAGTTTCAAACGATGCAGCACCTGCTGGCTGCCAGCGTTCACCAGTTCCACTGCCAGGGTTTCCGGCTGTTGGCCCTGATTCACGGGTTCGCCTCCACTGTTTCATCACTCTGACGGGAAAATCCCCAGACGAACAGCAGGGCAACCAATAGCAGCAGTCCCCATTCAGGGAGCTCGAGAAGTGGATTGGCCACCCGTACCGCAAGCTGCACTCCCACAAGACCAACAGCGATGTATCCCGCGGCCTCGAGGCGGCTGTAGCGCTGCAGCAGGGCAATGAACAGTCCTGAGGTGAGGCGCAGCGCCACGATTCCCACGGCGCCGCCGGTAATGATCAGCGCCAGTCGGTCGCTGACGGCCACTGCCGCAGCAACGCTGTCGAGGGAGAACGCCAGATCGGTGATGGCGATGGTCACCGCCGTCATCGCCATCGAGCGAGGTGCTGCTGCTGACTCTCTCGCCTCTGGATCAGCGTCCTGATGATCGGCTTCCGCTGGGCGCTGGAGAAAGTGGCTACCGCACAGCCAGAGCAGATAAGCCGCTCCTGCAGCCATCAATGGCCGGAACGAAAGCACCCAGCGGGCCATCACGATCAGGATGATCCGGAAGACAAGTGCAAAGATCAGCCCCAGATTTAGGGCACGCCGCTGGGCCTCAGGACCAGCTTGGCGACGGGCAATGGCGGCCAGGGCGATGGCGTTGTCCGCCGAGAGAACGATCTCCAGACCCACCAGCACCGGTAAGAGCAGAGCCACCTCCTGCCAGGCGTCTGCTGCATGTAGCAGGGGGGTGATGACAGGACTAGTGGATGCTTCCATGAGGCGGAGCGAAGTCCGGCTCTGCGTCCGTGACTCAGAAAGCTTAGAAAGCAGCCAGTGCGCGCGGGCTTGCCCCGGGTTTTTCATGCCGGCCGGAATGGTGGAACTGCTTCATGTCGAAAGTGGCCGGGTGATCGTTCGCGTCAGTGCAGGTAGCGGAGCCGCACTGATCTCGGCGCTCGGGGAGGCGGTCAGTGCGGAATTAGCGGAAGATCGGGCCCGCCAGCGACTCCATCTGCAGATAGATGCTGTCTCTGCTGCACCACCGACATTGACGGTTGAGCCGGTGCGTGATCCCAGCTCATCAGCCCCGCCTGTCCGAAGACCATCAACACCCTCAGGGGAGCAGCCACCGCCGGTGGAAGCTCCCGAGCAGATCCCGCTCATTGAGGCTGTCGAGCCAGTCCCTGAAATGCCNGTGGGAGCAGCAGCACCTCAGCCTGATCCGGTGGAACCTCCGGCTGAACCCGATGACTGGAGTGAAGAGCTCACGGCTGTTGAGATGGAGCTGCAGCGGCTCGGCTGGGACCGCGAGAAAGAGGGCGCCTATCTGCAACGGGCTTTTTCTCATCCCAGTCGCAGTCGTCTGGTCAACTACGCCGATGTGGTCAGCTACCTCAAATTGCTAAGGCGCCTGGAGCCTGGTGATGATCCAGCTGCTGTACCGCTGCCGTTGCGGCGCCCCGATTTGTTGCGTTGCTGCGATGAGTTGCTGGGACGTCTCCAGTGGGGCGCAGCTCAGGGCCGAGCTTTGCTGGAAGAACGCTTTGGTCGTGCCAGTCGTCAGCAATTGAGTGATGAGCAGTTGCTGGAGTTCAATCAGCTCCTGGAAGAGCAGATGTTGGCGCTCAAGAACTAACTTTTTTGTTGATTCCCTGAGTGCTAAATGGGTGCATTGGAGGTCGTCAATGCATCGAATTCGTTAGATCGATAGCGATGCGATCACTGGTGGTGGATCTGCTTTAGGTGGACATGGGCAGAGCTGGGTGACGGTTCAAGGCCATGAGTCAGTTGTGTTGCAATCAGGCTGAGCTGAGATCAAAACAGTTTGTTTTGGCCTTTTCTAGGCGTGTTTCTTCTTTCGCTTGCAGTGAGAATGTATTGACCAGTTTTCTGTCTTGTTGTGGAAAAATATCGAACCATTCCTTCTGCATTAAATTCTTCATAGCGATGAAGTGTTCTGAGATAGAGCGAAACGATTGATTCCGCTGAGTGTCTCCAGCTGCCTTGGCAATGCTGTGCTACTGATTCACGCAGGTGCTGTTGGTATGGCTTTTCGCTTTCACCTCATCGGAAATCTGCTGGTCGCGATAGGGTGTTGCAACGACAGCAAAGTGCAAAACGGGATTAACAAGTAGGTGAAGTCTTTTGCCGCGAATCCGTCTTGTCCTTGTCTCGATCAGAGTCAAAGCTGGGTGATTTTACCGATGTTGCTTTTGTCTAGATGGCTGGGTTAGTCAAGGGATAGTCACGGCATTGAATGGACAACGTTGTGCATCGAGCATGGTCTTCCTCAATGGTTGCTGCAGTGGTCGTGGGGGTTGTTTGCTTGCTCCCAGTACATGCGGCTGCAGGCTCAGTGATTCGTGTTGACAGTGCTGAATCTGAGTCCCCATGCCCTTGGGCTCCAAGCAGTTCTTCCCGACCCCATCGCGCTGAGCTGCGGGAGGGAATCCTGCATGCCCTTTACTCAGCTGGTAATGAAAGCCGCATCAGGCTGCCTCGGCCAGCGTTAGGGCAACCCTTTGCCGTGACCACGGTTGAATGCTGGATCAGCAATCCTTTTGAGTGATATGCCCGTTCAGCTCAGCGTCATATCGATTGGCCTTGGCATTGGAATTGCATTGGCTCTGGGCGCGGTGCTGTTGTTCGAGCGTTGGAAGCGCAGCCGTTAGACCGTTCCGAGCTGCTTAGGGCTTTGGCGCCACCGGCAGCTGTTTAAGGGAATCATTACCTCGATGCGCCAGCGCGTAGGTGCGACCTCATTGACCCACTCATGATTCTCTCAGGGTGAATCCCTCTTTTAGGGGAGCAAGTCTTGGCTCAGTGGGCGGATGGTGAAGAGGTCTGGAGGAGAGATCCTCACCACACCTGTGAATTCATGAAAAGCTTCGCTGCTGCTGCCATGGTTTCTACTTTGGCGGTCGTTACTGCTGTCCCCGCCCAAGCCTTTGGCCTTGGTTCGTTGATCCAAGCTGCCGCGGGTGTCCCTCCCACAACGCATTACGGGCAGACCCGCTACGAGAACGATGGTGAGGATTATCTGGAGGATCCTGTCTCCCAGGTCACCAATCAGGCTGCTGCCCAAGGAGCCAGCAAAGCGTCTGGTGGAAATGGAACCGTGGTTCAGGGAGAAGGCAATGTGGTCAATACCCAGCAGGTCACCCATATCCATCATCACCACTACACAACCAATAACTCTTCGGTGAAGGTCAACCAGCCTCCCCGCTACTGACTCCATCTCTTGCCGGGGAGCCTGATGCCTCTGGGCTGAGAGCCATACAAGACCAGCGAGTGGGAAAGCAGGGCGCGAGGTGGTTGCGATCTATCCCCCGGCTCAACAGCAGGCCCCGCGATGTCGGGGCTTTTTTATGGCCAACGGGATCTCGCGGCAGGTGATCCCATCAGCCAAGATCGAAAGTTGTACGTACCTGGCCCATGCCCCTCACCGCCCTGGTGCGCCAGCTTCAGCAGGTGCCCCTCACCGGCGAGGTGCTGGAGCGCAGCCGCAGGTCAGATCGCCTGCGATTGCAGGGGGCTAGCCGCGGCGCGCGGGCATTGCTGGCCTCGGCCCTGGCCCGTTGTGAAGGCTCGCCATTGCTGGTGGTGGTTCCCACGCTTGAAGAGGCTGGTCGCTGGGCTGCCCTGCTGGAGTTGATGGGCTGGCCCACCACCCAGCTCTATCCCACCAGTGAAGGTTCCCCCTACGAGGGCTTTGATCCCACCAGTGAGATCACCTGGGGTCAGTTGCAGGTGCTGAGCGAGCTCGTGGACGGCGAGCGCTGGGAAGGGGTGATCGTCGCCACCGAACGAGCCTTGCAACCGCACCTGCCGCCACCGCCGGTACTGGCGGCCCAATGCCTGACGTTGCGCAAGGGAGGCACCATTGATCTGGAGGAGCTGGGCGAGACCCTGGCTCGTCTTGGCTACGAGCGAGTCAGCACAATCGAGCAGGAAGGCACGTGGAGCCGTCGCGGCGACATCGTCGATTTGTTCCCCGTCAGTGCCGAGCTGCCGGTGCGACTGGAATTCTTTGGTGAGGAGCTCGAGAAGCTCCGGGAATTCGATCCCGCCACACAGCGTTCCCTCGACGCGGTCGAACTGGTGCGCATCACCCCGACTGGCTACGGCCCCTTAGTGGCCGATGCTCTGCGGGCCAACCTGCCCGACCAGCTTGATCAGTTGCTTGATGCCCAAGCCATGGAGCAGCTCCTGACTGGCGACACGCCAGAAGGCATGCGCCGTGTGATGAGCCTGGCTTGGGATCAGCCTTCGTCGCTGCTGGATTACCTCCCTGAGCACACCCTCGTCGCCCTTGATGAACGGCGCCAGGCCATGGCCCACGGCCAGCAGTGGTTCGATCACGCGGCTCAGCACTATGCCGATGAGGTGGATGGGCTGCTGCCGCCGAGCCTGCATCGCCCCATTACCGAGACCATCTCCGCGCTGGAGGCCTATGCGGGCTTTGACCTGGCGGAACTTGCTGAGAGCGATAGTCATCCCAACAGCTTTGATCTTTCCAGTCGGCCGGTGCCGGCCTATCCCAATCAGTTCGGCAAACTGGCCGGCCTGATTAAGGGTTTTCAGCGCGAGAAGACTCGTGTCTGGTTGCTCTCCGCTCAGCCGTCGCGGGCAGTAGCGCTGTTGGAGGAGCACGACTGCATCACCCGCTTCGTGCCTAACCCCGGAGATCAACCTGCGATCGATCGGCTGATCGACCAGAACACCCCGGTAGCGCTCAAGACGAAAGGAACTGCGGAGTTGGAAGGGCTGCTACTGCCGGCCTGGCGCTTGGTTCTGATCACCGACCGAGAGTTCTTTGGCCAGCAGAACCTCACAGCGAGTGGCTATGTGCGGAAGCGTCGCCGTGCTGCCAGCCGCACGGTGGATCCCAACCGCATGCGGCCTGGTGATTTCGTCGTGCACCGCAACCACGGCATCGGCCGCTTCCTGCGCCTCGAGAAGCTGGCCATCGGTGGTGATTCTCGCGACTACCTCGTCGTGCAATACGCCGATGGTCTGCTTCGGGTGGCCGCAGACCAATTAGGCAGCCTTGGGCGTTTTCGCGCCAGCAGTGACGCACCTCCCGATCTCAACAAGATGGGCGGTGCTGCATGGGCCAAGACCAAGGCCAGGGCTCGCAAGGCGGTACGCAAGGTCGCGTTTGATTTGGTCAAGCTCTACGCCGAGCGCACCGAATCACCGGGCTACGCCTTTCCCCCCGATGGCCCCTGGCAAAACGAACTTGAGGATTCCTTCCCCTACGAACCGACGCCGGATCAGCTCAAGGCCATCACAGATGTCAAGCGGGATATGGAGGTAGGCAAGCCGATGGACCGGTTGGTCTGCGGTGATGTGGGCTTTGGCAAAACCGAGGTGGCGGTGCGCGCCATTTTCAAGGCTGTCACCTCCGGTCGTCAGAGCGCTTTGTTGGCACCCACCACGGTGTTGGCCCAGCAGCACTGGCGCACCTTGAGCGAGCGCTTTGCGCCCTACCCGATCAAGGTGGCGCTGCTGAACCGCTTCCGTACCACCGCTGAGCGCAGAGAGATCCTCAATGGACTGCAAAAAGGTGCCATCGACGTGGTGGTGGGCACTCACCAGTTGCTCGGCAAGGGAACCAGCTTCAAGCAGCTTGGCCTCCTCGTGGTGGATGAGGAGCAGCGCTTCGGGGTCAACCAGAAGGAAAAGATCAAAGTGCTGCGCAAGGACGTTGATGTGCTGACGCTCTCAGCGACACCGATTCCTCGCACGCTCTATATGAGTCTTTCAGGGGTGCGGGAGATGAGCCTGATCACCACCCCACCGCCGCTGCGTCGCCCGATCAAAACTCACCTGGCCTCACTTGATGAGGAGGCTGTCCGCAGTGCCATCCGCCAGGAGATTGATCGTGGTGGCCAGGTCTTTTATGTCGTGCCGCGGGTGGAGGGCATCGAGGACGTCGCTGGGCAGCTGCGTCAGATGCTCCCTGGTCTGCGTTTGCTGGTTGCTCATGGCCAAATGCCGGAAGGGGAGCTGGAGAGCGCGATGGTGGCTTTTAATGCCGGTGAGGCCGATGTGATGCTCTGCACCACCATCGTTGAAAGCGGCCTGGATATTCCCAGGGTCAATACGATCCTGATTGAAGACGCTCAGAAGTTCGGTCTTTCCCAGCTCTACCAGTTGCGCGGACGTGTTGGCCGCAGTGGCATTCAGGCCCACGCCTGGCTGTTTTATCCGGGTGACGCCAGTCTCAGCGATGCGGCCCGCCAGCGCCTCCGGGCCATCCAGGAGTTCGCCCAGCTCGGCAGCGGCTACCAGCTGGCGATGCGGGATATGGAGATCCGAGGCGTGGGCAACCTGCTTGGGGTGGAGCAGAGCGGTCAGATGGAGACCATTGGCTTTGACCTCTATATGGAAATGCTTCAGGAGGAGCTCGCTGAGATCCGCGGTCAGGACATTCCTTCTGTTGAAGACACCCAGATCGATCTGCAAGTGACCGCTTTCATCCCGGCGGACTGGATTACGGAGGCGGACGAGAAGATGGGGGCATACAGGGCGGCCTCCGACTGCATCAGCCGCGAGGCGCTTGTTCAGCTCGCAGCCGACTGGGTCGATCGCTACGGCTCCTTGCCGGCGCCGGTCCAGTCTCTGCTGCAGATGATGGAACTGAAGCTGCTGGCCAAGCGTTGCGGCTTTGTCCGCATCAAGCCTGAGAAGCCCAACATCGTTCTCGAGACACCGATGGAGGAGCCGGCCTTCCGCCGCCTACGCCAGGGCTTACCCACTCACCTGCATGGTCGTCTGGTTTATCAGGCGGGCAGCGGCACCACTGCCAAGGTGCTTGCCCGCGGCCTGGGTGTAATGCCTGCCGACAAGCAGCTCGATGAGCTCAAGAGTTGGTTGGAAACCATGGCGGCCCAAGTGCCTGATCCTGACGGCTCAACATCTCAGGATCGAGAAGCTGCGCAAAAAGCACAGAACGAAGCCGTGCTTTCCATCTGATTGGGCAGGGGACGTTCTCAGATTCGCAAAAGTTCGTTACACTCTGCCCATCAGCAAATAGAGCATGAACGCCATCGTTGAGCTGAATGACGGTCTGGGAGCTGTTTTCGCCGGCGGTGGAAGCGTTTCCCTGAGCTTCATTGGTTCACTCTTTGGCGCCATCGCTCTGGGGGTCTTTGCCCTCTTGCAGGAAGACGGCAGCAACGATGACGACGATTCCAGCCCTGGTGGCGGATTGATGCAGCCCGTGTCCTGAGCTAAAGCTCAGTTCTCCACTAGTTCAGGCACCTTCACTTCAGCCTCGAAGCTCACTTCAGGAGGCTGGGAAGCAGAGCGAAGCAGTTTCGAGAGTTCAGTTTCTGCTACCCGGTACTGGGGATCACTGCGTGTGCCGAGTTCCTCGAACTTGAGCTGACGGGCCTGGGTTTCGGTGATGTCCGCCACGACATCAGGATTGATGCCGTTTTTGTGGATCTCACGTCCACTAGGGGTCATGTACTTAGCGATGGTGACGGTCATCCCCGAGCCATCGGAAAGGCCGCGGACTGACTGAATCAGCCCCTTGCCGAAGGTCTTCATGCCGACGACGGTTCCCCGCTTGTTGTCCTGGATGGCGCCGGAGAGGATTTCGCTGGCACTGGCGGAGCCCTCATTGACCAGCACCACCACCGGTTTGTCGGTGAGGGCGCGGCCGCTGGCCCTCTTGATGTCCTTGACCCCATCGCGGGTCTTGGTGGAGACGATTACACCTTCATCGAGCCATTGACGCGCGATCTCGACACTGGCCATCAGCAGGCCGCCGGGGTTGCTGCGGAGATCAAGGACATAGCCCTGGGCGCCATCACCATTGAGTTCATTGATGGCCTCCCGCATGTCTTTTGCGGCGTTGGCGTTGAACTGCTTGAGGCGGATGTAGCCAACTTTGGTGCCGCCTGGCGTGTTGTTGATCCGCGTGTCGACGGCATTGAGCTCGATCCGATCGCGAATCAAGTCGACCGAAACGACCTGGCCGCTCGCTCGGCTCAGCTCCAGGGTCACCTTGGTGCCGACTGCACCTCGGATCAGCTTGACGGCATCCTCGGTGGTCATGCCTCGGGTGCTCTTCCCGTCGATTGCTGTGATGACATCTTTGGGCTGCACGCCGGCTCTTGAGGCTGGAGAGCCGTCGATGGGCGAGACCACAACCAGTCGCTTGGTGTCCTTGTCGAGGCTCAGTTGGATGCCGACACCGGAGAGTTCACCGGAGGTGTCGATCTCCATCTCCTTGAACTCTCGCGGGTCCATGAAGCGGGTGTAGGGATCATCGAGGGAATTGAGCATTCCTCGGATCGCTTCATAGGCATCTTTGGTGTTTCCGTAGCTCTTGGTGAGCACATCTCGGCGCAGGGCCTTCCACTTGTCTTCTGAGTAGTTGCCGGCCGTGTCGAGGTAATCGCGGAAAACGATCTGCCAGGCCTCATCCATCACCTCCTTGGGGCTATCGGAGATGATCGCGGCTGTGCTGCTGCGCAGCACTAGATCGCTGGCCAGGACCAGAGCCCCAGCCAAGCTGCCCACCCCCGCCATGGTGACGAGGACAACGCGGCGCAGGGGCTGAAGGGCCATGAAACTGCTCAAGGTCTGATCACCGTAACGTCAACTTCCAGATCTGCTCAGGGGTCTGGGCTTTTGCGTCTGTGTCTGGATGTGGCCTAGGCGGGGTCCACCCAACGGCCGTCTTCCTTGATCAACGCGATCAGGGCCTCAACACCCTCGGCTTCTGGCACGCGACGGATTTCCTCTCGACCGCGGTAGAGCGAGATGGTTCCAGGGGTTTTGCCCACGTAGCCGTAATCAGCGTCAGCCATCTCTCCTGGGCCATTGACGATGCAGCCCATCACCGCAATGTCCAGGCCAGTGAGGTGGTCGGTGGCTGAACGCACCTGCTGGAGAACCTCCTCAAGGTTGAAGAGTGTGCGGCCGCAGCTGGGGCAGGCCACGTACTCCACCATCGTTTTGCGTAATCCCAGGGATTGGAGGATTCCATAGCAGACAGGAATCTCCTTTTCCGGTGCCTCGGTCAGCGAGACACGGATGGTGTCTCCCAGTCCGTCAGCAAGCAGTGTGGCGATGCCGGCCGTGCTCTTGATGCGGCCGTAGTCACCATCACCGGCCTCGGTCACACCGAGATGCAGTGGGTAGTTGAAGCCTTCGGCATCCATGCGATGCGCCATCAGCCTGTAAGCCGCCAGCATCACCGGCGCCCGTGAGGCTTTCATCGAAATCACGATGTTGTGGAAGTCCAGGCGGTCGCAGATGCGGATGAACTCGAGGGCGGACTCCACCATTCCCAGGGGCGTGTCCCCATAGCTGAACAGCATGCGCTCAGCTAGTGAACCGTGATTGACACCGATCCGCAGGGCCTTGTCCTGCTCCTTGAGGCTGTTGACCAAAGGCTCAAAGGTTTCAGTGATGCGCTGTCCAACGGCTTCGAATTCTTCAGTGGTGAATTCCGTTCGGTTGGGATCGGGCTTGTCGAAGACGAATAGCCCTGGGTTGATTCGCACCTTGTCGACATGTTTGGCCACCTCAAGGGCGATCTTCATGCCGTTGTGGTGAACATCGGCCACCAAGGGCACGCGGGCACCGGCTCTCTCAAGCCGTGAGCGGATCTCACCGACAGCCTTGGCATGGGCGAGGCTCGGCACCGTCAGTCGCACGATTTCACAACCTGCTTCATGCAGGCGGAGGATTCCGGCGGTGGCTCCGTCCAGGTCGAGGGTGTCCTCGTTGATCATCGATTGCACCACGACTGGGTGCTCACTGCCGATCCACAGATCACCCACGCGCACGCTGCGAGTGCGGCGCCGATGAATCACGCTGTCAAAGCGTGGATCGCTCGCCCAGTCAGTGCTCTGCTGGTCAGGACGGGTCAAGGTACCGGTCATGGCTCAGGCCGAGATCTTGGCCAAACCTTGGCATAGTTCCGGCCCTGAGTGATGTGGCTTAGCCCAGAGAACGCAGCTCCTCTGGTTGACGCTGCTCCCAGAGTTCGAAGGGCTGCAGGATCCACGGGTTCTGGGGCAGTTCGACAGCCCAGTAATCAGGTCGCACATGACTGGCTGCCTTGAGCCAGATCACGGCGGTGTGAAGCTGTTCTGGAGCCAGCTGTTGATCCAGCCACTGACTTGCTGCCTTAAGGGTTGCTCCGCTGTCGGCCAGGTCATCCACCAGCAGTAGTCGCGGACCGAGGGAATCACAGGTGTGAGCCAGTTGGTGCCCCAGCCGCAGCTCTCCCTGCTCACGATCGCCATCGCCCTCATAGCTGCGTGCAGCCATCACCACCAGCGGTTTGTCGAACAGTCGTGAGAGCAGATCGCCCACCCGGAGCCCACCGCGGGAGAGCGCCACGATCTGATCGAAGCCCAGTTGAGCGAGGTGCAGTTGCAGGGCCAAATGCTCGATCAGCCGGTGGTATTGCTCCCAGGTGACCACCAGTTCTCCGGCGGTGTCATCCCGCACAGGGGTTGGATTGCCGAGCTGTTGCGTCATGGTTGCCATCCCTCCTGCTCAAGCCGCGTGCGCACATCCTGCATGTCTTTGCGAGTGTGCCAAGTGGGTGAACCCTCAGCACCTGAGGGATTGCGCAGCAGATAAGAAGGATGAAACACCGGCAGTACCTGGCGTCCGTCGCGCTCCTGCCAGTGTCCCCGCAGCTTGGTGATTCCACCTTTTATTCCAAGCAACGCTTCTACGGCGGTGGCGCCTGCTACGACGATCAGGGCTGGATCCACAAGCTTGATCTGGGCTTCGAGCCATGGCCTACAGGCCGCCATCTCTGCCGCTGCGGGCTTGCGATTGCCGGGCGGGCGGCACTTCACCACGTTGCAGATATAGACATCCCGCTCGCTGCTGAGGCCAACGCTCTCAAGGATGCGATCGAGGAGTTGTCCGGCTCGCCCGACAAAAGGTCTGCCGCTCTCATCTTCCTTTTGGCCTGGTCCTTCACCGATCAGCATCAGCCGCGCTTCTGGGTTGCCGCGCGAGACGACCACATGGGTGCGGCTCGCGGCAAGCTCACAGAGCGCACAGCTGCTACAGGCTTGCTGCAGTTGCTCGAGGCTGGTGATCGCAGGGCTCGATGCGCTCATGGGGCGGAAGTTTATGGGGCTTGCTCCAGCAGCAGCAGTCGGTTGCCCTCTGGATCTGCCATCCAGACCTCCCGCCCAAACGGTTCCTGTCGCATTGGTTCCAGGACGCTGCCCCCGAGGCTGAGAGCCAGAGCCTGTGCGGCCTCGAGCTGATCCACCTGCAGACAGAGGGCAAGGCGTCCAGGCTGCGCCGGTTGAGGCCTCTGCCTGGATGGCCGATAAACCATCAATGTCCCTGCTCCCGGCAATTGCAGGACTTTGAGTTCAGTTTCACTGCCCGGGTCGATGCCGCAGAGCGTGCCGTAGAAGGACGCCAGCTCTGCCGGTTCGTTGGCAGCCAGCACCCAGCAGGGTGTCTGCATCAATTTGCCTTCACTGCGGACAGCCTGCACGAGTGCTGTTGCACACTGGATGATTCGGCTCTGTGACGGCGGCCTACGGGTGGCCCCTGGGATATGAAGCTTTCGGCCCGTGCGGCGGCACTGCAACCTTCACTCACTCTGGCCATCTCCGCCCGCGCCAAGCAGCTGCAGGCCGAGGGGCATGACATCTGCAGCCTGAGCGCAGGTGAGCCCAACTTCGATACGCCTCCGTTCATCCGTCAGGCCGCTATCGAGGCCCTCCACAACGGCGCCACCCGTTACGGCCCAGCCGCTGGAGAACCGCTGTTGCGTCAGGCCATTGCCGCCAAGCTGGAGCGATCCAATGGCATGGCCGTCAGCCCCCAACAGGTCCTTGTGACTAACGGCGGCAAGCAGGCGCTATACAACCTGTTCCAGGTACTGCTGGATCCTGGTGATGAGGTGCTTCTGCCAGCGCCTTATTGGCTCACTTACCCCGAGTTGGCCGCTTTGGCTGGGGCCACCGTCAAGGTGCTGCCCAGCAGTGCACAAGATGGTTTTCGGCTTGATCTTGAGGCACTTGAGGCCCTGATCACCCCCAGCAGTCGATTGCTGGTGCTGAATACCCCCTCTAATCCGACGGGGTTGGTGCTCCAGAAACATGAGCTGGAAGGTGTGGCAGAGCTGCTCCGCCGCCACCCGCAGGTGGCAGTCGTCTGTGATGAGATTTACGAGCATCTTCTCGACGATGGCCAGACCCATCACGGTCTGGCCGCACTGGCACCGGATCTCGCGGATCGAATCTTCGTCGTCAATGGCTTTGCCAAAGGTTGGGCCATGACGGGGTGGCGTGTTGGCTATCTGGCCGGACCTGAACCGGTGGTCAAGGCGGCGATCGCTCTTCAGAGCCAGACCACAAGCAATGTCTGCACGTTTGCTCAGCACGGTGCTCTGGCCGCGTTGCAGGCACCTCTTGACTGTGTCAAGGAAATGGCCGCCAGCTTCACGGCTAGGAGACAACGGCTTGCCATCGGGCTTCAGCGCATCAAAGGACTGGTACTCGTGCCCCCTAACGGTGCGTTTTATGCCTTTCCTGACATCAGCTCCTACGGGCTTGATTCGATGCGCTTCTGCAAGGAGCTGCTGGATCAGCAAGGGCTCGCAGTCGTGCCAGGAGTTGCCTTTGGTGATGACCGGTGCGTGAGGATTTCCTGCGCTGTCAGCAGCGCCACGATTGATGACGGCCTGGCCCGCCTTGAACGATTCCTCGATTCCTTTTGAAGTCCATGCGTTCCCTCTTCCTTGTGCTTGCGGTGCTGCTGGCTCCGCTGTCACCCGTTCTGGCGGCGCAAGTGCTTCGCATCAGCGCCATTCCTGATCAGAACCCAGAACGGCTCAACCGTCTTTATGGACTGGTCGCCGCTGAGCTCGGTGATCAGCTTGGCGTCCAGGTGCGCTACGTCCCCGTGATCGACTACACCGCAGCGGTTACTGGTTTCCGCCGTGGTGATCTTGATCTGGTCTGGTTTGGTGGTCTCACCGGAGTGCAGGCCCGGCTGCAGACTCCCGGTGCTGTTGTGCTGGCTCAGCGCGATGTGGATGCCCGCTTCCTCTCGGTGTTTATCGCCAACCGTCAGGCGCTCAAGGACCTCAAACCATTCACGTCGATCGATGAGCTGAGCCAGCTCAAGGACAAGCGCTTCAGTTTTGGCTCCGAGAGTTCTACCTCCGGCCGGCTGATGCCTCAGTTCTTCCTCGCCAAGGCTGGCGTAGAGCCCAAGGACTTCAGCGGTGGCCGGCCAGGGTTCAGCGGCAGCCATGACGCCACGATCGCTTTGGTTCAGAGCGGTGCCTACGAGGCCGGGGCGCTCAATGAGCAGGTTTGGGAGAGTCGCCTCAAGGAGGGAAAGGTGGACACCAGCAAGGTGGTCCTGCTCTGGCGCACGCCCACTTACCCCGACTACCACTGGGTTGCTCAGGGCAATCTCAATAAGCGCTTTGGGGCTGGCTTCACCAGCAAGCTTCAGCAGGCCCTGCTAAATCTCTCCCCCGATCAGCCCCGTCAGGCGCAGGTGCTGGAGCTTTTCGGCGCCAAGAAGTTCATTGAGGCACCGGTCGACCAATACGCCAGCATTGAATCGGTGGGACGTCAGCTCGGCAAAATTCGCTGATGCTTGAGTTGCGCGGGGTCACGGTGCCAGGACGGCAGCGACCCCGGATCCGGGCGGTCAGCCTGCAGCTTCAGCCTGGTGAGCGTGTAGCGCTTCTGGGCCGCAGTGGTGCTGGGAAGAGCACCCTGCTTGCAGTAGCCAATGGCCTGATCACTCCTGCAGAAGGGCGGGTGTATTGGTTCGGTGCTCCCGCCTCGCAGCAGCCCCTGCAGCGGCGCCGTCAGCAGGCCCGCATTGGCACTCTTTGGCAGGACCTGCGTCTGGTGGATGAGCTCAGCGTCCAGCAGAACCTCAATGCCGGCTGCCTGGCGCGCTGGAGTTGGAGGCAGGTTTTGCTGAATCTGTTCTCCGCCCAGGAGAGTGAGGCTTGCTGCCGTGCACTGGCCCGTGTCGAACTAGAGGCTTCGCTTCTGGTGCAACCCCTCGGACGGCTCTCCGGCGGTCAACGTCAGCGGGTGGCCATTGCCCGCCTGTTACGCCAGAACGCAGAACTGCTGCTGGCCGATGAGCCCTTGGCCCAGCTCGATCCGCCCTTGGCCCGCCGCCTTTTGCAACTGGTGCTTGATCTCGGCCAACCCCCCAGAGCTTTGCTCTTAAGCCTGCACCGGCCAGATCTGCTGGAGGGTTTTGATCGCGTGATCGGGCTGCGCCAAGGCGAGCTTGTCTTCGACCAGAGCCCCTCGGCCCTCAGCCCTGAGGACCTGCATCACTTGTATTCAAGTTCCGGTCTTTCATGACCCCAGCCGGCCAGATGCTGATTCCGGCCCTTGTGCTGCTGCCACTGCTGTGGCTGCTTCCTGGTGCTGTTCATGGTGGAGGTTTGGCGCTACTGCTGCAGTTCTGGGTCGCAGCACTGCAGCCAAGCCTTGAGCCCCATTTGCTGCTGACCGCTCTGCGGGGGATTGGCGTCACACTCGCCATCGCCCTGTGGTCATGGCTCCTGAGTCTGCTGCTGGGGTTTGGCGGTGGCCTGCTCTCTTCCGTTGCCGTCAGTCAGCGGTTGTGGTGCTGCTCCTGGCCGGCCTTGCTGGCACGGCGCCTGCTAGCGCTGCCCCGTTCATTGCATGAGCTGTTGTGGGGGCTCATCCTGTTGCAGCTGATGGGCCTGCAACCCGGTGTAGCCGTGCTGGCCATCGCTCTTCCCTACGGAGCGCTGGTGGCACGGGTGATGGCTGATCAGCTTGATGCCCTTCCTGTTCGGCCAATCGAGGCTCTCAGCACCGCCGGTGCGCCTGCCTGGGCTGCCCTGTTCACGGCTTTTTTGCCTCCCCTCTGGCCCCAGGTACTCAGCTATGGGGGGTATCGGCTGGAATGCGCCCTGCGCTCCGCCACCCTTCTGGGCGTCTTTGGACTTGGGGGCATCGGCGCCGATTTGCGCCTGTCGCTGCAATCGCTGCAGTTCCATGAGGTCTGGACATCCCTGTGGTGTCTGGCGGCGGTGATGCTTTTGCTGGAGTGGTCTGTTCGCTGGCTTCAGCGGCGCTGGCATCAACCCCTGGGTTGTGTTGGTCAGCGCGGCCTTGAACTGCTTCTGTTGGCGGTGGTTCTGGGCCTCTTGCTGATCCCCTCAGCCCAGCTCATGGAGCTGCGCTGGCAGGAACTCTTCTCCAGCTGGCACTGGCCTGAGTCGCTGCCTCTCTGGGATGTTGCTGGCTGGATGCAGCCCTGGCTGCCGCTGATTGGCACCACGCTGCTGCTCACCCTCCTCTCCGCCTTGCTGGCCTTGGCCATCACCCCCTGGGTGTTGTTGCTGCTCTGTCCTTGGAATGGATGTCGACCTCTGCTGCAGTTGCTGGGCTTGCTGGCCCGCCTGCTGCCGCCGCCTCTGACAGCCCTGCTGTTGCTGTTTGTCCTGAAGCCCGGCCTGCTGCCAGCGGTGCTGGCACTTGGTCTCCACAACGCTGGAATTCTGGGTCGATTGCTGCTGGAGGGGTTAGACGCCCAAGATCAGCGGGCTAGTGAAGCCCTGCAGTTGGCTGGTGCGGGTCCGCGACGCAGCCTTTTAGTCGCTGGATTTAACACGGTTGCTCGCAGCTATCTGAGCTTTGGGGCTTATCGCGCTGATGTGATCCTTCGCGAAAGCGTTGTGGTGGGGCTGGTGGGTGCCGGCGGGCTTGGCGTATTGCTGCTGGAGTCCCTCAGTTCGTTTGCCTGGATTGAAGTCGTGCCAGTGCTGGTGGTCTATGCAGCTCTCACTTTGATCGGAGAGGCCGCCGCAGATGCATACCGCAGCCGCTTGCTGAGTGGCCCCCTCCCTTTGGAGGGCCTCAACCCAGCCGTTGGTAGCTGAATGACACCTGGCAGATCAGCTGAGCCTGGAGTTTGTTCACTTGCTCCGATGGCTCAACGCGTTCCCTCTCGCCCCTGTCGACTACGGCCCATGGCCGCTAGCGACCTGCAGGGTTTGCACCTGGAGTATCACCGCAGTGGTGGTGTGCGTCTGCGCAATCGTCTGGTGGTAGCCCATCTGAATTTGGTGCGGCAGCAGGCCAACCGATTTTCCAGACGTTCCTCGATTGAGTACGACGACCTTTTTCAGCTCGGTTGCCTTGGCTTGCTCCAGGCTCTGCAGCGCTTTGACCCATCACGGGGCCACGCCTTCAGCACCTACGCGGTGCCAATGATCACCGGTCAGATGCAGCACTATCTGCGAGATCGTCATCCATTGCTGCGCTCGCCCTGGCGCCTGCGGGCATTGCTGCAGCAACGGGAGCGCCTGGAGCAGGAGCGACAGCATCAGGGTCTACCTGTGTTGCCACTCCGCGAGCAGGCGTTGCAGTTGGGCTGCTCCTTGGATCGTCTGCAACAGGCCATGCAATTGCAGCAGGCCCTGAAACTGAAAAGTCTTGATGCTCCTAGCGATGAGGCCGACGACGGTTCTGCTGTGCCATTGGCTGATGGCAGGCCTGGGCCGGAGTCCCATCTCCTCTGCCGTGAGCTGGAGGATCTGCTGCAGGGCCTGGCACCCCAGGACCGCGCGCTGCTTGAGGCTCTGCATCAGGAAGGGCTGAGTCAGCGCCAACTGGCGCGACGACTTGGCTGGAGCTCCTGCCGCATCTCCCGTCGGGTCCAGTGGTTGCGCCGCGAACTGCGCCTGTCTCTCAGTGCACCAGCGCCATGGCCAGCACCGCAGCGATCACCGTCATCAGCCCATTGACCCCTTCATTACTGAGCCAGCTCAGTCGAGGTTGGAGCTCCGCGCCGATCAGGCTTTCCAGCAGGGTGGCGATCCAGGCGATGGCGCTAATCGCTGCCAGTTCGCTCCAGGGAATTAACTCCAGGCTGCAGCAGATCCCGCTGAAGAAGATCGCACCGGCCAGGCTCGCGACGGTTCCCTCCAGGCTCACGGCTCCTTCCGTGCCGGGGGGCACGAGCCGCCAGCGGGTCAGGCTCACGGTGGTACGCCCCCAGCATTTGCCGATCTCGCTGCCACAGGTGTCGGCCAGCTTGGCGGCGAAACTGGCGCTGAAACCCCTCAGCAGGATGGCCACAGGCGCACCTGGCAGCAGACACAGCAGCGCCAGCACCGTGCCGGTGGCTGCTGAACCCCAGACGTTTTCCGGGCCGCGGCGGCCGCCCCTGGCTTCGGCGATGCCCAGCGCCGCCTTCCGTCTGTAGCCAATCTTGGTGACCGCTGAACCGAGCAGTAGGTAGAGCACCACTGCAAGCCAGCCCCTCCAGCCCAGGGTGGCCCCCAGCACGGTGCCCAGGATCCAGGCATGCAGCCATCCAGCTGGGGTCAGTAGCGGCACACGAGTGGCCGGCAAAATCAGCGCGGAATTGACTACCGCACTGACGATCCACGCTTGCAGCAGCTCCATGGAGAACGCCCGGCGACCGCCATTCTGAGCATTGCTACACTAGTACAGGCGTATTAACTGGTGTGGATTTTCTTTTTGTGGCTGTAGGTGATGTGGTGGCTGTGGCCTCGCCGAGTCAGCCGGCTTATCTGGCCCAGGTGATTTTCTGCGAAGGAGGTGCGCGCAGCGCTCACCCCTCGTTTTTGCAGGTCGTTCGGGAAGACGACCTAGCCGTGCTCACCATCCAGGCTGACTGGGTTGTCGCCCGGCTCCCTTGCGGCTAGGTCGGTCTTTAGGGGAGGAAAATCCTGCAGGAGCTTGTGTTTAAGGGAACTTTGTGATCTAATTAAGGGATTAAGGAAAGTTTTTCGCAGGCCGCTTCATCGTGCGTTGCTTGCCAGCGGAACACCTGCATCGTGTTTTGGGACTGCGTGGAGTCGGCGTTTACGGATAAGGCGATGGAGCACCACTTGGTGCAGCAAAAGGGGCCGCCTCAGGGTTGGTGGTATGTCCGGCCGGTGCCTCATGGCCTGCATCAAGACTTGGGTCGCCGCTGCATCCGTCGCTTTTTAGCCGTTGAGCGATCCGCTGCTCAGTTGCGTGGTGCTGAAGTGCATGAGGAGGTGCAGCGCCTGCTCCAACTCAGCAGCGGATCCCTGCAGTTGCGGGGCCGTGAAGTGCGTCTGGTGGCTGGTGATTGTGCTCGCCACTGGCAGAGCCATGCTCTAGCTGCCGGTGCGACGCCGGTTCTGCCTGATGAGGCGGATCTGGTGGAGCTGCTGATTAATGGCTTCCGCAGCCGTGGTCTGGTGCTTGAGGAGGCGCAGTTTTTGGAAGCTCGTGAGGCCTTCCTGGCCCAGTGCGAGCAACCCACCGGCTCTCCACCACCCCCTGGCCGCCGCGCCACGACCGTGGCCGGATGGATGGCACGACGCCAGCAGCAGCGATCACTGTCGGCTTCCACGAGGAGTGCCTGTCAGCGCGAGTTGCAGCGTCTATTGCAATTCAGTGCGGTGAGCCTGCCCCAGGCGATCAGCGAAGGGGCGGCTTGGCGCTGGCGCAATCACGTGCTCAGCAGTGTCAGCCTGCCGACAGCGCGGCGTCGTTTGTCTTTGATTGAGGCGGTTTATCGCGATGCCTGCAGCAGTGGTCTGCTGCAGCACAACCCGTTTTCCGGCCTGCCTCCGCTTCAGCTCAGCCCTCTGCCGCCAAAGCCGCTGGACCAGGAGCGACTGGAAGAACTCGATCGTTCTCGTTCCGCTGATCCGATCTACTGGCTGGTGCGGTTGCTGGGTTTGCGGCCCGTTGAAGCAGCGGCATTGCGGCCGATTGATTTCGCCAGGGTTGAAGAGCATCGAGTCCTGTGGATCCGCAGCTGGCATCTCAGGGAGGTGACCCACCACTGCCCGGCCTCGAGTGTGCGTTGTCTGCCTCTGCCTAACGCTCTGCTTGATCTCTGGGAATCCTGTAGTGGCAACTCACTTGAGCCACTCTGGAGCACTGCTGAGCTGGTCCCCACACGCCTGGCGCGCCGCTGGGGTGATCAGTTGCGCCGGCGCAGCGGTATCAGTGCCACGGCTCTGCGAGCCGAGCGCCGCAGGATCTGGCGTGAGGCCGGCGCCGATCAAGTCGTGCTGAAGCATTTGCTGGGCGGCAGCTTTGATCAGCCTGATCCCGTTGGTGCCAGGGCCTTGGAGCTGATGGCTTGGATGAACACGCCCCCGCTCGCGCTGGCTCCGCGGATGTTGCACTGCCCAACGGAACCGACAAATTTGTCGGTTTGCGCTCGATAATCGGCGTCGGCCTCGCGGATGCCCGTGGTACTGAACAAGCTGTTTGGAAACGAGAACACAGCGTTCTTGGTGCTTTCGGAAGAGGCGACAGCCCCAGTGGATGTAGCCCCTGTGCGCAGTGAGGAAGCCGAGGCTGAGCCCCCTGCCGCGGGTGTTGCCACCCTTGAGGTGGCGCCTGCTGATCCCTCCAAGCCAAGTGCTGCCTCTCCTGCAGCTGTTTCTGTTGAGACTGCGGCAACTGAAAGTGCGCCAACTACCAAGACTGCGCCAACAAAAGCCGCCAAACCCACAGAGAAGGGGGTTCTCACCACGGCTGAGTTGCTGGCTGCCGAGCGGGCCCAGGCGGTTGCCCCACCCCGTGAGATCAGCACTGTCACTTTTGCCGCCGAGCTGCTTGATCCCAGCCGCGCCCTGCCCCGTCGGCGCCGCAGTCCGGGAGCCTCCCTCAACCCTTTCAGGCAAATGGCTAAGGGTGTCAGAGCTTCTGTGTCCGCCGGGCGCGGTAATGCTGGAGCAGGCTGAGGGCAGCCACGGCAGCTGTTGAGGCCCTGAGCACGGTTGGTCCCAAGCTGACCGGTTGCCAGCTGTTGAGGGATGCGATCTCCAGCTCGCGAGGGCTCCAGCCTCCCTCTGGTCCGCAGGCAATTTCCCAGCGACTGCTATCCAATGGAGTTTGCTTCAGTACTTCCTGCAGCAGGGGTGCGCCGTGCTGTCGGGTCACACCTATCCAGCGGCTACCTCTTTTGATTGGCGGTTGACTGAGGGCCTCGTTGCTGCTGCGCAGGCTCATCAGCTGCGGAATCCAGAGGCGCTCGCATTGTTCGCTGGCCTCGCGCAACTGGGCGGACCAGCGTTCGCGGCGCTGTCCACCCGGGCTCGGCTGTGAGCGCTCCGCCTGCATTGGCACGATCTGGTCCACCCCCAGTTCGGTGGCCATCCTCAAAGTGATGTCGACGTCCTTGCGCGTGAGTCCAAGCAAAAGGACCAGTTGTGGGCTCGCTGGCTCGCTCTGCCGGCTGCTTAGCTTGAGCTGCACCAGGCCCTGATCCAGCAGTGTGGCCTCATAGAGCCGGCCGCAGCCATCAGCTACGGCAAAGGCCGAACCGATGCGCAGCCGCAGCACCCGCTCGAGGTAGTGGCGCTCCTGCGGTTCAAGTTGGAGTGGCTGATCGCCGGCTTGAGCTAGCCGCTCCGGGGCCATCAGCAGCCTGCGCAACTCGACCATGGCGGCTGCAGCTCACTCCTCGTAGAAACGTTCGTCACCGGCTTCTGCAGGCCAGTCCTCATTCATGCCGCCAACGCGCAGCTCAGCAATCTCAACGAGGTCACGGTTTAGGCAGCGCAACGCATTGATCAACATGTCCACCGCCACTCCGTCGCTGGTGCCCAGATCCAGCCAAATGCGCCCCCAATCGTCCTTGTATTCCACCTCTCCCATGTTGTGCATCACGGCTTGAAGGCTGTTCTCGGCATCGTCGTTGTCGTAAGCCATCCAGCTCACGTCCGCCCCTTCCTCATGCACCTGCAGGTTTTCGGCATTGAAAGCTCCGAGTCGCCCCAGGTAGTACCAGCTGTTGAACAACTCCTCAACGTACTGGCGTTCCCCCTGCCCTGGCGGATGCGGGAAACGCAGCCAGAACCAGCAGTCGAAGGGATCAAATTCGCGGAACTGGACATCCATGGCGTCAAGCTAGGGCCCAGTGCAGCGTTGGACCAGAGAGTTGCTGGAACTGGAGGGAGTTGGCTATCACCCGGCGGCTGCAGAGCAACCGATCCTCAATGAGGTGCGCCTGCGCCTGGTGCCGGGGCGACCCGCGTTGGTGGTGGGGCGCAGCGGCAGCGGCAAGACCACACTGTTGGAGCTCATCGCCGGGCTGGCCAGTCCAGATTGCGGCAAGATCCGCTGGGAAGGGCAGGTGCTCAGCGCCAGGGAGCGACGCTGGCTTTGTGGTCTTGTCTTCCAGTTTCCCGAACGCCATTTCATTGGTCTGACGGTGGCTCAGGAGCTGAAGCTCGGACACCGCCGATTGGATTCGGCGCGGATCGAGCAGGTGATGGCCACCGTGGGATTGGGGGGCGTCTCGCTGCAGCAAGCCCCTGAACGCCTCAGCGGCGGCCAGCAGCGTCGCCTGGCTCTGGCCGTGCAGCTGTTGCGAGAACCGAAGGTGCTGTTGCTTGATGAGCCCAGTGCAGGCCTGGACTGGTCGGTGCGCCAGGACCTGGTTGGTCTTGTCGGCCGGCTGGCCGCAGAGCGCCTGGTGCTGATCGTCACCCATGAGCCAGAGGTCTTTGGCTCGGTTGCAACGGACCGTTGGCAGTTGCAACAGGGCATCTGCTCTCCTTTGCCCTGAGGGCTGGAACCGCTTGCTATAAAAACTCGCTCGAGCACCACTGGGAGCTGCTGGGCATGGGTGATCAGTTGGTGCGAGCGACAGCCGCGGGCGGCGGTATCCGCATGGTGGCGGTGTCTACCACCGCCACCGCAGCGACAGCAAGGGAGCGCCACGGACTGTCCTATCTGGCCAGCGCCCTGCTCGGCCGGAGCATGACCGCAGGGCTCTTGTTAGCCAGTTCGATGAAGGTGGCTCACGGACGGGTCAACTTGCGGGTGCAGTCCGATGGTCCTTTACGGGGTCTGGTGGTGGATGCCGGACGGGATGGCACCGTGCGCGGCCATGTCGGAAAGCCCGATCTTGAGCTTGATCTGGTGGGGTCCCCTGCCCAGTTTGATTTTGGTCAAGCCTTAGGCACTGGCTACCTGCACGTGATGCGTGATGACGGCTTTGGTCCTCCATACAGCAGCACGGTGGAGCTGGTGAGTGGTTGCATCGGCGAGGACGTGGCTTCCTACCTGCTGCACTCCGAGCAGACCCCCTCGGCAGTGTTCGTGGGTGAGCGGATTGACTCCAGTGGCATCGTCAGCTGTGGTGGCGTGCTGGTTCAGGTCCTTCCCAAGGCGGCGCGGGAGCCCGCCCTGGTCGCTTTGCTGGAGGAGCGCTGCAGCGAAATCAACCGCTTCAGCGAACGATTCGAGGACTGCGGGGGTGATCTACGCCAGCTTCTGCGCGATGTCTTCCCTGATCTGGATCCGGAAATGCTCGCTGACGATCAGGCCGTTCAGCCGGTCCGCTTTCACTGCCCCTGCTCCCGGGAGCGAAGTGCAGGAGCCTTGACCATCCTTGGGGGCGAGGAGCTTACCGAGATGCTGGAGGAAGACGGGGGTGCCGAGCTCACCTGTCAATTCTGCAGTGAGGTTTACCGCTTTAGCCCCGAAGAGCTGGCCGCGATGATCGCGGAACTCGCCCCCGCCTAAGCCTCAGCTGAAGCGCAGTGGCATCGGGCCGCTGCGTGCGGCTTGGCGTCGAAGCACCTCAAGGTTGTCTTCGTAGAACTCCTGCAGGTCCTCAGTCTTCTTAACGGGCTGTCCGTAGTAACTCCGTGCTTTGAGTGTGGGCAGGGAGGCCCATTCCGGCGCCAGCTTCGCCAGTAACTGGGGAGTCAGTTCACCCGCATCAGCCTCATCGAGGGCATCGCGGCGCTCGATCAGGAACAGAGCTGCCTGGTCCTGGTTGCGTGGACCGAAGTCCAATAGATCCAACTTGCGGGACGCCATGGCCCAGGTCCGTGGCAGGAACTGGTAAGCGCCTGCCGCTGCGCTGGTGTAGCGCTTCACGATCACCCGCTCAGGGTGCTTGTCGTAGCTATCAAAAGTGCTGCCGCCATAGAGGGTGCGATAGCCCTGCTCGCCTTGTTTCCATGTTCCTTCTGCGTAGCGGATGGTGTTCAGCAGGGCTTTGCGCTCAGGTGTCAGCACATAGGTCTGCTGTGAACGCAGCTCACGGGCAGCGGTCAGTCGGGCCGCCATGGCCCCTTGCAGGTTGGTGGCGCTTTCGCCGGCGCTGATGGTCAGGGCTGCGCCGAGGGCGCATATGCCGAGACCAAAGCCGGAACGGAGGCGTAGAGCCAGATCCATGCAGTCGAACTGATTCGGACGGATCCATAGTTTTTCGGATTAAGGGTTATTTAGGAGTGCTGCTCCGAAGGGGGGTTGCCAGATAACGAGTTCGCCCTAGCTGACAAAGCAGACTGTCATCTGCGACGCGTAAGACGCGTAAGACCCACTCCTGAGAGGGTTCTCTGGATTTCTGCAAATGCTCTGAGCAGAGGCTGAAGAGCGGCTAAGCGGGTTTACTCCGATAAGTCAATTTTATCTTTGCTCAATTAATCAATTAGCCGGAGGCGTTCCCGAGCAGGAATCCCATCGAAGTTTTGACCCTTTCCAGGGTGCTGTTGGCGACGGTGGCGGCGCGATCACGGCCTGCGGACAGGACGCGATCTAGCTCCGCTGGGTCGGCCTGGATGCTCTGGTAGCGCTCTTGAACCGGTCTCAGAGCTTCCACCACTGTTTCAGCAAGCAGCGGCTTGAATTTTCCCCAGCCCATCCCGGCGCACTCGCTGGCGGCTGCTTCGCGGCCAAGACCGCTGAGCAGGGCATAGAGACCCAGCAGATTGTCCGCCTCAGGTCGTTCTGGGTTGTCGAACTCCAGGCCCATCTGTGGATCTGTCTTGGCCCGCTTGATCTTCTTGGTGATCAGCTCTGGAGGATCGAGGAGATTGATGCGCGAGCCTTCATTCGGATCGCTCTTGCTCATCTTGGCGCTGCCTTCGGTGAGGCTCATCACCCTGGCTCCCTCTTTGAGAATCATCGGTTTAGGGACTTTGAGCACCGGCAGTTCATCGCTGCCGAAACGGCTGTTGATGCGCTGCTGGGCGATGTCCCTGGCCAGCTCGAGGTGTTGTTTCTGGTCCTCCCCTACAGGCACCAGATCGGCGTCATATAAAAGGATGTCTGCTGCCATCAACACCGGGTAATCCAGCAGGCCGACGGAGACGTTGTCCCCTTGCTTGAGAGCCTTTTCCTTGAACTGGATCATGCGCTCAAGCCAGTTCAGCGGTGTGACGCAGTTCAGTAGCCAGCCCAACTCTGCGTGCGCGCTGACTTGGCTTTGGACGAACACCGTTGCCTGATTCGGATCGATGCCACAGGCCAGGTAAAGCGCTGCCGTTGAGCGTGTGTCGGCTGCCAGCTGGGCAGGGTCGTGGGGCACCGTGACGGCGTGCAGATCCACGACACAGAAAAAGGTGTCATGGCTCTGTTGCAGATCAACCCAGTTACGGATTGCGCCGAGCCAGTTGCCCAGGTGCAGTGATCCGGTGGGCTGAACGCCCGAGAGAACCCTGGGCATGCCCATCAGGCCTCGGTGGCCGTGGCCTCGCTGGCGACATCGGTGCTGGCTTCAGCCGCCGCATCAGTGGGTTCGGCCTCAGCCGTGGCATCCGCAGGCGCTGCTTCAGCAGCTGCCTCGCTGGTGGCTTCAGCAAGGGGCTCAGCTTGGACTTCTGTTTCGACCGCGGATTCGGGTGCGGGCGGCTTGCTTGGGCGAGCAAAGGGATCAGGACGTGAACCNCGCTGGCTGCGACCTTCATCGCGGCCTTCACCGCCACCATCACGACGCTCTCCACGAGGAGGACGACCGCCTCCGCGACGCTGCTGACTGATCACCTCATCAAGAGCGCCTTGCTCNAGCAACTGGGCCATGGTGCGCAGACTGAAACCCAGCACCGCCACGGTGGAGCGCAACTGAAAAGCCTCNTGCAGCGTGCGAGCCGCNTGCAGCTCGTTATCGCTTAGTCGAATGCGGAACCCGCCACCACCGCTATCGCGCTGATCTCCTGAACGACGTCCTCCCTCGCGNCGCCCGCCTTCGGAGCGTCCGCCTTCGGAGCGNCCGCCGCCCCACTGTTCCCGGTCCTGTTCGGACATGACGCCCAGCACACAATGCAGCGGCTCAGTTTGGCCTATCGCAGGCCCGTTGGTCAGATCCAGTGACACTGCAACCGCTGGGGATCATCCCGTCTTGGCAGCACNAGCAGTGGCATTGCGCGGGACTCTTCACTGAAGCTGTCGCGGTAGCGNCCCATCAGCTCGAGGTAATCCTCCAAAGACCAAAGNTGGGTTGGCCGTTGCTGNGATAGCCAGAAGCGCCTGAGGGCTAGATGGCAGGCCTCGGCGCCGAACTCATCCCAACACTGCTGCTCAGCCTCATCGGCTGGCAGGNTTTGTTGCAGTANGGAGCGAAAACGGATCAGCTCAGGCGCATGGGCCGAGCTGTCTGCTGGAAATCGTTCCAGAAGCTGGGCGACGCCGATCACTTCGAGTTGCAACCAGCTGCGGTCCAGGACCGGNACAGGCAAATCNCCATGCCACTCGTCAGCGTCCATAACCNNCGCNNGGCAGATCCTGAGTTGCTGCTGAAGTCGCGGCAGCGGGGGCAAAGAAGGGAATGGAGCCGTCATCGCTGCTCAAGCTATTCATGCGGCCCGGTAAACGGAACAGCACAGTGACCCTTCCATTGCGCCCGAGGGGGGGTAGACATGTTGTGTGTCTGGGCCTCCATGTTTTCCCTGCCTCTGCGTCTGCCCGTGCGTCCGTTGCTGCTGGGTTCAGCGCTCGTTGGCAGTGGACTTGTTGTTGGTGATCTGATGCACAGCAGCCTGGGNTCGGCCGGCCTTCTTGCAGCAGCAGCAGCCGGCTTCTGGTGGCTCGGTAACAAGAGAATTGCTGTCAGTGACCGTCTCCCCAGTTCTCCGAATGAATTGCTTGGGCATTGCCAGGCTCTGTTGCATCAATTCGCAGCCCTGGAGCTACCCCTCGAGGGACGCAACGATGAATTGCAGCGTCTTGAGGCGCTGTCCATTCGCAGTGATCGACACATTGTTCTGGCCGGTGCCGAGGCTGATTCTCATGTCCTCGAGCTGCTAAAAAATCACTTCCGCGGTTCAGCGCCGCTGCAGTTGCATTTGGCCCGGGCTCTGCCCCTGGCTCCCANCCAATGGAGCTGGCCTGAGGAACTGCTGCAGTGCGATCAGCTGATCTATCTGCTTCAGGGGGCGCCCACAGCGGCAGATCTCCGCTGGCTTGAGGCTGCNCCTGCTGATCTNCCCTTGCTCGTGCTTGCTCCCCCCAGTGATCTNGACCCTGATCAGAGCTCTGCCGTCCTGGAACAGTGGCGTACCCAGCTTGGCGAACGCTTCCCTCTCGGTAGCCGTCTGAAGCCATTNCCTATTGAGTGTCTGCCGCTNGGCNGACAGCGNGCTTTNACNCAANTGCGCTGCCTGCGTCAGCTGCATGGTCGCTGGCAGGTCGAGCTTGAGGGTGCTCGCCGCTGCCGTCTGCAACCGCTGGTGCTGCGCAGTCAGTGGCTGGTTGCAGGNGGTGTCTTTGCCTCGCCGCTCCCCTCCGCTGACCTTCTTTTGTTGACGGTCGTCAACGGTCTGCTGCTCAAGGAGATGGCTGAGCTCTGGCAGTGTCAGTGGNCCTCCGAACAACTGCAAGCTGCGGCGGTGGAGTTGGGGCGTACAGCCCTTGGTCTCGGCGCTCTTGAGTGGGGCAGCCAGGCCATGGCTGGTGTGCTCAAGCTTCACGGAGCCACCTGGATGGTGGGTGGTGCGCTGCAGGCCTTGGCAGCGGCTTATTTCACACGCGTTGTCGCCCGGTCGATGGCGGACTACCTAGCTCTTGCAGCCGGGGTTCCTGACTCAGAACTGCCATCCCTCAAACAGAAACTTCCTCTCCTTGTTGCTGCGGCTGTTGAGCAAGAACGTCTCGATTGGCCAGGTTTTGCCGCCCAGGCCCGTCAGTGGCTTGCGCAATACAACTCAACAAACACGGATACCGCTTTACATTCCGCAAACTAGTTAACGCNCTGCGNNACATAACTTTTAGAACTTCTGAGAAGGTTTTTGCGCCGGGGTCGTTGCGCTTTTACCTTGTTTTCACCGCTTGCCTTCAAGCGGTATTTATCTCCACTTAACTGTTCTCATGGCTACTGCCCTTCGCAGCGGCCGCCAGAGCACATGGCAGAACTTCTGCGAGTGGGTCACCAACACCGACAACCGCATTTATGTGGGCTGGTTCGGCGTTCTGATGATCCCCTGCCTGCTGGCGGCTACCACCTGCTACATCATTGCCTTTATCGCCGCTCCNCCGGTTGATATCGATGGCATCCGCGAGCCTGTTGCTGGCTCNTTCNTCTACGGNAACAACATCATNTCNGGTGCTGTNATCCCNNNCAGCAANGCCATCGGCNTGCACTTCTATCCCATCTGGGAAGCNGCNNCNCTNGATGAGTGGNTNTACAACGGNGGNCCTTATCAGCTGGTGGTTTTCCACTTCCTGATTGGCATNTCNGCNTACATGGGNCGNCAGTGGGANCTCTCCTANCGCCTNGGCATGCGCCCNTGGATCTGNGTNGCCTANNNCGCNCCGCTNTCNGCNGCNATGGNTGTGTTCCTGNTNTANCCCTTNGGTCAGGGNTCCTTCTCNGATGGCATGCCTCTNGGCATNNCNGGCACCTTCAACTTCATGTTGGTGTTCCAGGCCGAGCACAACATCCTGATGCACCCCTTCCACATGCTGGGTGTGGCNGGNGTNTTNGGCGGCAGCTTGTTCTCCGCCATGCACGGNTCNCTGGTGACCTCCTCCCTGGTGCGTGAAACCACCGAGAGCGAGTCCCAGAACT
>NHBY01000009.1 GCA_002168155.1 Synechococcus sp. TMED19
GATGCGTGAATCGCTGAAGATCCTGCGTCAGGCCGCCAAGATGATTCCCGGTGGCCCGACCGAGAATCTGGAAGCCAAGCGTAAACTTGAAGGCAAAAAAAGCGAGTTTTACGATTTTGATTATCAGATCGTTGCTAAGAAGGTGGCGCCCACCTTCAAGATCCCAGAGGGTCAGCTCTACACCCGTGTGGAATCTGGCAAAGGTGAACTAGGGGTGTTCTTGATTGGTAATAATGATGTGACGCCCTGGCGTTGGAAAATTCGTGCGGCTGATTTCAACAATCTGCAGATCCTTCCCCACCTGCTTAAGGGCGTGAAGGTGGCCGACATCATGGCGATCCTGGGATCCATTGACGTGATCATGGGCTCGGTGGACCGCTGAACTCCAGCGACTGGCTGCTGTTGTGTCGCACGGTGCGCTTTGGCGATACCGATGCGGCTGGTGTGATGCATTTCCACCAGTTGCTGCGCTGGTGCCATGAGGCCTATGAGGAAAGTCTCGAGCGCTTTGGGATCTCCAGTGCTGAGATTTTTCCCGTTCCGGGCAATGCCCTACCCCTGCTGCTGCCCATTACCCATTGCAGCGCCGATTATCTAGCGCCACTGGTGTGCGGGGACCCGCTGGCGATCGCGTTGCAACCGCGGCAGCTCGATGCCACAGCATTTGAGGTCATTTATCGGTTCACATCCGATGGCAAGCTTGCGGGATGCGGGTTGACCCGCCATCAATGCATCAGTTCAGCTGAGCGAAAGAAAGCGGAGCTCCCGGTTCCTATTGTTCGCTGGTTGCTGGCATCAGTGCCTCAATGATCCAGGCGATCGTTGACCAGCGGCGCTGTCATCGCAGTCAGGGAATTGAGTGCTGATGGAGATGTTGGTGATGGCAGGAGAAGTTAACTCCTCACTGCCACCAAAATCGCCGCCTACTAGGGCATTGAGAAATTCCTACGACTCTTGTTGTCTCTGGAGTTCCCATTGATGCCGGTGTCGACATCTAGTCCATTGGGCGCCAATGTTGTTTTCCCGCTCTATGGAGAAGGTTTTTCAATTTTCAGGTCTTCACCTGAGCCTGAGCTGATTTTGGCGGCTTGGTCAGCTGCAAAGAAGTTGAGACACTGAGTCAGAAGAGAAGTCCTGCTGGGGTTTGCATTGGCAATCAAACCAAGAAAAGCTCTGAGGAAGTTGCCGGATGTAGCCGACCCGGGAATTTCTAAGGAAGCGTCAGGAAAAAGTTTCGACAGCAGCAGCAGCCCTATAGCCATATGAAGTCACTAATTTCTAGATATTTGATCAGGCGGTGAATTTCACATTATTGTACGCGCCAAATAGGTCATCAACTTCGCTTTGGGTGTCAATATCTGTCCAGGCATAGGAGTTAGAGCCGATGACAAGAACATCATTGGTTCCAAAGTCGCTAATCACGAAATCGCCCATGAAGCCTGCATACATTGAAGTGTTGTCAAACACAACGCGGTCAATGGCACTGTCATTGCCAAGCGAGATGTTGGCATCGAGGAAGGTGCCTCCTCCCGCCATGGTGAGAGTGTCAGCGCCAGCTCCCAGGTTCCAATTGGCAACACCGCCGAAGTCGGTATCGCCCGTGAAGCTCACGTAATCGTCGCCCTGGCCAAGTGTGGATGTTGAAGCTGTGGAGTAATTGACAGTTCCAGCAAAGCTCAACACATCACCAGTGCTACCGGTACTGCTGGAGGTGACCGTCACGTCGGTCATGCTGCCTCTACTGCCGAGGACCAACGAATCAGCGTCATTGTCGACGCCGAGGTTGATGTTCGAATCACTCAGGGATTTGCCCAGAATGATGGTGTCAGCTCCTGCGCCACCAGCAATGTCCACACGCTCGGAAGTGGAATTTGCACCGAAAATGGCAACATCTTTGCCGGAGCCCAAGTCCACCAGATAGCGAGCGGTTGATGGGTCTTGGGGTCTGATGTCATTGATCCCATCAGCGAAGATCACCTGGTCATCGCCACCCTCGAGGCGAATGGCATTGCCTGATGCGCCGGCCTTGAGCTTGGATGCGAACGTCACGCTGTCGTTGCCGGAACCAGCGGCTACATCCAGGTTGGTGGATGCTCTGCCAACAACCAAATTGTCAGTATTACCGCCAAGGCTGATAACAGAGTTGTCTGCACTGCCGCCGATGCGGACGTTGTCAGAGCCGGAGCCAGTATCAAAAGTCGAGTTGGTGACGTTGCGGAATGCCGCGACGTTGTCATTGTCGGAACCGGTGTTGATGCTGGCCTGAGAGGTATCGCCAAATAGGCGCAGATTGTCGACGCCGCCACTGCCACTAGCGTGCACATCGGATCCAGAGAAGCTCAGGTCGCTGGAATTCCCAAATACATTGACGTTGGCTCCGCCTGTAGCCACGGATACACTGATGTCATCAATTAATGCCCCTCGGCTCGTCGAAAGCAAGTCGGTATTGGTGCCGCGCTGACGCAGGGCTGTATTGCCCGAGCCGCTGTTATCAAGAACCTCCAGCAGCCTGAGCAGCAGCTTGGCGCCATTGAGCAGCGGCACCCCGAGCACCGGCAATGGCTGGCTTGCGGCTGGCAGTGTTGGCGCTGGTATCCGGTCCATGGCGCTCCAGAAGCGCTCCAGTAATCCCTGGTCACTGCTGCGCTCCACCACATCGGCCAGAGCTTTAAACAGTTCCGGTTGCAGCAACTCGTCTTTGCTGGGGGCTGGCGGCAGTTGCTGTAGGTAGGCCTCCAGCCACTGGTGCACCAGCGAGCGGGCATGCAGGATCCGCCCGGCCTCGAGGTGGGAGTCGATGCGCTCGGAGGGATCGGCCATCAGGTGCTGAACGATCAGCTGGGCTGAACCGTACCGGGGGTATCGCTTTGCTGCCGTTGGGCCGATTGTGCCCAGCGTTTGCGCTCCCATTTCCCCTGATGGTTGGTGCTCAGCTCTGGGGTGATCTGCCACTGCCGAGGTCGCTCAGCGGGGGTAAGCCCCCTTGCTCGCTCCTGGAGCTCTTGAAGCACAGCTTCTGGATCAGCATCAGGGTTGAGTCGCATTAAGCCCACCAACTGCTGCCCCCATTGCGCATCGGGGATGCCCACCACCAGCAGTGCCTCAACCCCAGCCACATCGATCAGGGAGGCTTCGATCTGCTCAGGGAACACGGTGGCGCCGCCGCTGTTGAGGGCCCCATCGAGGCGCCCCTTCACTTGTAGACCTTCAGTGTTGAGTTGGCCGGCATCGCCGCTGCGCCACCAGCGGTCAGCGTCAGCAAAGGGTTTGAGCTCTGCGCCAGCGAGCCAGCCTGGGCTCAGCCGCCGGGTGTTCACGCTGATGGCGCTTGTTTTGGGATCCAACCTGAGCTCTACATCGTCCAAAGGGTTTCCGCAGCTTGCTCCTCCCTCCAGGAAGGCAGCGGGATCGAGGGCGCAAACCATGGCGGCGGTCTCGGTGGCGCCATAGCAGGGGCTGAGCTGCAGCTGCGCCTCTCTGGCCTGTTGCGCCAAGGCAGGGCTCAGGGCCGCCCCCCCCACCCAGATCAATCGGAAGTGCTGCAGCCACTGGATCCCGGCAGGACTGTCCAGCAGCCGTTGCAGCTGGGTCGGCACGAGCGAGATCAGCGCCTCACGGCCATCGGCGGTGAGTTCAGCGCTGCGTTGCAGCAGGCCCTCGGGGCACTTGAGCTCGCGCGGGCTGATGGCCAGTAGCGGCGCTTCCCAGTGCTGAGAGCGCACTTGGGGCATCAAGCCCCCGATGTGATCGGGCGACAGGGGGTTCACCAGGCGCACACGGCTGGGGTCGATGCCGATGGCCGTTAACCAACGGCCTGTGCTGGCGGCCGATTGCTCCAGGTTCTGCCAGCTCTGTAGGCACCATTTGCGTCCGCCTGTACTGCCGCCACTGCCGATTACCAGCCCAGGTCCCTCGGGCCAGTGCTGGCAAGCGGCCATCGCCGCTTCACCTGCTGCTCTCTCCAGCTCACTGGCTTGCAGCTTCCAGCCGTTCATGGCTCGGTGGCCTCCCACACTTGCTGCGGGTCGCTGCTGGCTAGGGCCCCTTGAGCCCCCCACCCCGGTGCCAGCCCAGCCGCACAGGGGGTGGGGCCGTCGGCCGCCAGGGCTGCTAGATGGCTGATGGCGCGGCTGCCGATACCGGTCTCGAACACCGTGCTCACCATCTCGCGTGGTGCTCCAGCCTGAAGCCGCTGCAATAGCTGGCGTGGGTCACCCTCAATCGCTGGTTTGTGCACGCGCCAGCCGCTCCAGCCATTGGGGACCCCAGCGGGATGCCGCAGCGATTCATCAAGGGCTACCGGCAGCTTGCGGCTTAAGGCCATCAGCCCGTCCTGATCGCTTGGGGCCAGCGGTTGTTCGAGCCATTGCAACCGTGGCTCATCCATCAGCCGCTCGGCCCAGCGTTCTGCGGTGGGCCGGTCCCAGCTGCCGTTGGCATCGAGGCGCAGATAGGTCCCCTCGGACATGAGCGCTAGGACCTCTTTTAGTAGGGCTATTTCGGTGCCCACATCCAGCACACCCACTTTCCATTTGGCCGAGAAGGGCAGCGGGTTGGGCTGATGCACCGCCAGGGCGAGGCGCAGCGCTTCTAGTGCCGCTTCCCCGGCGGGTAGCAGCACGGCTGATGGCGGCGCTGGATGCCAGCCCTCAGCGCCCAGGCGATCTAGCTCTGCTATGGCCAGTCCCAGCGCAAAGCCCACCGGCGCAGGCATGGCCTGCAGCAGTGCCTCTAGATCCGCTTGATCGCTCTGGCTTGGCAGCTCGTGGATGGCGGCGGCGCACCAGCTCTCGCCGCCGGGCAGTGGTGCCGCCTCCCCCCAGCCAATCGCCCCATCAGGGGTTTCAAGGCGCAGCAGCCAGCCGCTGCGTTCCTCCCATCGACCCTGTGCTGTGGTTAATGCCCTGGGGAGGGGGAAGCGATACGGCCGCCACTGCAGTTGCATCAGCGCCCCAGTACAGGTCCGAGGGCCAGCCCCGCAGCCAGCCCCAGGCCGCTGAGGGCCTGAAAGCGCAGGGCCAGGAATTTGCTGCCGCTGATGCGCTCGGGCTGGTGATGGTGCTGCCGCAGCAGCCGGATCAATTGGGCTGCAGCTGGCAGGCCGAGCACGCTCAGCAGTGCAGTGGACGGCCAGAGCCGCTCGATCACCGGAACCCACTGCAGGGCAAGGCTGGCAGCGACGATCCAAGGCACCACCGCAGCAGCTCGGGCCGTGCCAAGCCGCACCACTGGAGAGCGCTTGCCATGGGCAGCGTCCTCGTCCACCTGATGGAAATGGGAGCAAAAGAGCACCAAGGTGGTGGCCAGGGCCGGTCCGGCCCCCAGGGTGAAAGCCGGCCCCCAGGGGACAGCAGCAGCCAGGGCAGTAGGGGGTTGCAGCGCCAGTAGGGCGGCAGCGGTGGCCAAGGGGCCAAAGGCCAGCCAGCACAACGGTTCCCCCAGCCCGCGGTAGCCCAGGCGGAAGGGCGGCCCTTGGTACACGTAGCCCAGGCCGCAGCAGGCCAACACCAGGGCGAGTACCACCGGCTGGCTGCGCAGGGCCACCAGGGCCATCAACAGCAGGCCCGCCACCAGCGTGAAGTTGCTGAGATGGGCTACCAGTGGNCNNCGGCCNGTNAGGGCCACCACCGAATGGGGCTTGCCCACCGCATCNATGCCGGTATCGGCATCAAAGACATCGTTGGAAAGGTTCTCCCAGGCCAGCAGCAGCACGGCCGAGAGCAGGAACAGCAACAGCTGGCCCCAGCGTGGGTCTAGCCCTTGGCTCCTCAACCAGCCGGCACTCAGCAGAGCTGGCATCACAGCAACCGAGTACATCGGCCATTTGATCGCCGCCTTCCAGAGCGCGTAACGGCTTGCGACGACCTGAGGCTCTGCCATGGGTGCCAGGTGCTTTTGGTGACAGAAGACCCATACATTTGAGCAGTACCCCGATGACGCAGTGCCCCAGGCTCCCTGCTTCACCGAACTGCTGAGCCAGGCGGCAGCTCAAGCCCAGGTCCTCGAGGACGGGGGTGTGCTGAGCTTGGCGCTGCCTCTGGCGCCGCTGGATCCTCTGCAGGCGCTGCCGCGTATGCCGGGGGCCCTGCGCTTTCGGGCGCTCTGGGATAGCCAGCCGGGGCTGTGCTTTGCCGCCAGCGGTGTGGCTCAACAGCTTGAGCTCAGCGGCCCCCGTCGTTTTGAGCTGGCCCAGCGCTTCTCTCAACTCAGCCTTTCGCGACTGGCTGATGCTGCCCCGGCTGCTCCAGCTCTGGCCCGGCCCCGGGTGCTGTTGGCCTTTTCGTTTTTTGATGCGCCTCTGCAGGAGGCGGCTGATCCCCTACCTGGGGTGCGGGCGGTGCTGCCTCGCTGGCAGCTCAGCCGCCAGGGCCGCCACTGCTGGCTGCGCCTGCAGCGGTGCCTCGGTGGCGAGGTCACTCCCCGCGTGGTGGCAGAGGAGCTTTGGGAGCAGGCCCGGCGGCTGCAACAGCTGCCCCTGACGCCGTTGGCCGCCGAGGTGCCCCAGCTACTGAGCCGCAGTGCCTGGCATGGGGCTTATCGGCGTGCGATTGATCAGGCCCTTGAGTTGGTTGGCCAGAACCAGTTGCGCAAGTTAGTGCTGGCGGTGCGTCAGCAGCTCCAGCTCAGTGCGCCCCTGGACCCTCAGCTTCTGCTCAGCGGCTTGCGCCAGCAGCAGGGGGGCAGCTGCCGCTTCCTTTGGGGGCTGGCCGATGGGGGTGATTTGGTGGGGGCATCGCCGGAACGACTGCTAGCTGTCAGGCAGGGTCAGCTGCGCTGCGATGCCCTGGCTGGTACCGCTTCCCAGCAGGAACCGGCAGAAGTGCTGCTCCATTCGATCAAGGATCGCCATGAGCATGAGCTGGTGGTGGAAGCCATTACCGAGGTGTTGCAGCAGCAGGGTCTCAGCCCCCAGCAACCGCGCCATCCGCGGCTGGCCAGTCACGGCCCGCTGAGGCACCTGCATACCCCCATCACCGCCACCTTGAAAGGCCAGCATCCGCTGGCTCTGGCGGAAGCCCTGCATCCCACCCCCGCGGTGGCCGGTCTGCCGAGGCGGGAGGCCATGGCCTGGCTGCGCAGCCTCGAGCCCTTTGAGCGCGGAGCCTATGCCGCTCCGATCGGCTGGATCGACAGCGCCGGCGATGCCGAGCTGCGGGTGGCAATTCGCAGTGGCGTGCTGCGCGGCTCACGGCTGGAGCTCACTGCCGGTGCAGGACTGGTCCAGGGTTCTGTGCCGGAGCGGGAATTGCATGAGGTGGCCCTCAAGCTGGAGGTGCTGCAGCAGCAGCTCAGCCTCAGCCCTGCAGCAGGCGCTGTTGGGTGAGATCCGCGATCGGGATTCCCCCCAGCTGTTCCACCTCGCGGATACCCGTGGGGCTGGTGACATTGATCTCACTGAGGCGGCCGGCGATCACGTCGATACCGACAAAGAACAGCCCTGCCTCAATCAGGGACGGTTTCAGCGCAGCGCAGATCTGACCTTCGCGCTCCGTCAACTCCGTGGCTTCTGGTTGGCCGCCGACCGCCAGATTGCTGCGGAATTCACCGGCTTTGGGTTTGCGGTTGACCGCCCCGAGCGGCTCACCATGCACTAGCAAGATGCGCTTGTCCCCGGCGTTGACCTCAGGCAGGAAGGCCTGAATCATCACGGGCAGCTGCTGCTGCTGGGTGACTAGTTCCAGCAGGGCACCAAGACCAGGGGCTGAACCGCTGGCGCGCACCACCCCCTGGCCGGCACGGCCTCCAAGGGGTTTGAGCACCACCTCACCATGCTCCTTGGCAAAGGAGCTGAGCAGCTCCACCCGGGAAGCCACCAGCGTCGGTGCCATCAGTTCGGGGAACTGCAGGGCGCCGAGCTTTTCATTCCAGGCCCGTAGCCCAGCAGGCCGATTCAGTACCCGCACCCCTAAGTCTTCGGCCAGCTCAAGCAGATGGGTGGCATAGAGGTAAGCCTCATCCACTGGCGGGTCTTTGCGCATCCACACATGCTGGAAGTGGCTCATGGGTAGCCAGCAGGTCTGCCCCGAGCTGTACCAGGGCTCGGCCGTGATTTCTGTGGCGAGCACCTGGGGGCCGCCAGCTCCGGCAGAGAGATCACTGGGCTCAGCCACCCAGATCGTCTCGCCAGCCCGCTGACCGGCTTGCATCAGCGCGACGCTGCTGTCTTTCTCCGGGCGCAGGCGCGTCACCGGATCAATCAGAAAAAGCTGTTGGCCCACGGCGTTTGGCTCCGGCCTCAGGCCAGCAGGCCATCGAGCTGGCCGCTGCGTTCAAGACCATGGAGCTCATCGCAGCCACCGATGTGGGTGCCGTTGATGAAGATCTGGGGAACGCTGGTGCGGCCGCCGCTTTTACTCGCCATCAGCGCCCTCCCCTCGCGGTCGCCATCGATGCCGTGCTCGACGTAACTCACCCCTTTGCGATCCAGCAGCTGCTTGGCGCGGACGCAGAACGGGCAGGCCCGCCAGGTGTAGATCTCAACGCTGGCCGCCATGGCAAGGCTTTTCGGTGGCTGGATCCTACGGGTGGCTACGGTCGAGCCATCAAGCAAGCCCCTTTGCTGTGCTGGATCTAACCGACTTCAAGCGCGATCTCTCCGAGCTCACTGACCGCCTGGGCCATGCCCAGGACTGTCTTTGACGTCCCTGCACTGAACGCCAGACAGCAGGATCTCGAACAGCTCGCGGCGCAGCCGGACTTCTGGGACGACCAGAACAACGCCCGTAAGCAGATGCGCAAGCTTGATGACGTCAAAGCCCAGCTGGAGCAGCTTCGGGTTTGGCGCTCCAGCGTTGATGACGCCAACGCCACGCTCGAGCTTTACGAGATTGAGCCCGATGAGTCGTTGCTGGAGGAGGCCTTCAGTGGTCTGCAGGAACTGCGCAAGGCTCTCGATCGCTGGGAACTGGAGCGGCTGTTGAGCGGCACCTATGACAAGGAAGGCGCTGTCATCTCGATCAATGCAGGGGCGGGTGGCACTGATGCCCAGGACTGGGCCCTGATGTTGATGCGCATGTACACCCGCTGGGCTGAGGCCCATGGCATGAAGGTCACGGTGGATGAACTCTCAGAAGGGGAAGAAGCCGGGATCAAGAGCTGCACGATCGAGATTGATGGCCGTTACGCCTACGGCTACCTGCGCAACGAGAAGGGCACTCACCGCTTGGTGCGGATCTCACCGTTTAATGCCAATGACAAGCGGCAGACGAGCTTTGCCGGTATTGAGGTGATGCCCAAGATCGAGGAGGAGGTCAAGCTCGATATCCCCGAGAAGGACTTGGAGATCACCACCAGCCGCTCAGGTGGTGCCGGCGGTCAGAACGTCAACAAGGTCGAGACGGCCGTGCGAATTCTGCACATTCCCACCGGTTTGTTCGTGCGCTGCACCCAGGAGCGCTCTCAGCTGCAGAACAAAGAGAAGGCGATGGCCCTGCTCATGGCGAAGCTGCTGGTGATCGCCCAAGAGCAGCGGGCAGCAGAGATCGCCGACATCCGCGGCGACATCGTCGAGGCGGCCTGGGGCAACCAGATCCGCAATTACGTTTTTCACCCCTACCAGATGGTCAAGGACCTGCGCACCAATGAGGAAACCACCGACGTGCAAGGGGTCATGAACGGCGACCTCGATACCTTCATNCAGGCGCTTTTGCGCCAGGGTGTGGAGGTTGAAACCGAGGAGGCGGCATGAGCCAGTCCCCCGCGCCAGCCACTGCTGCGGCTGAGCCCAAACCCAGCTTTGTGAAGCTGGCCATGCGCAACATGGTGCGCAAGGGCCGCCAGAGCCTGTTCCATTTCGCCCTCACCGCAGTTGGATTCAGTGGGGTGCTGTTGCTATTGGCTTGGTTTGCCCGTCCCTCGCTGCCTGGGGCGTGATCTTCCCCGCCCCGGTGGAGTTGGACCTGGCCTATCTGGGCCTTGATCCGGAGTTGCAACCCCAGGACCCCGTCGGAGAGGAGGGCTGGAAGGCTCTGCTCAGCCAATGGTTAGGCGCCTTGCAGCAAGAACTGCCGGCAGAGCTTCAAGCCGAGGCCTACAGCCTGGGGTTGCAGTTCTGTGATGACGAAGCCATCGCTGAACTCAATGGCGCATGGCGCAACAACCCCTCTCCCACCGATGTGTTGTCCTTTGCCGCCCAGGAAGATGAGCCGCTTCAGCTTGAGGGGGTGCCCCTAGAGCTGGGAGACATCGTTATCTCCCTGCCCACGGCTGTGCGTCAGGCACCAGATCATGGCAACGATCTAAACGCTGAACTCCTTTTCTTGGCCAGTCATGGCCTGCTCCATCTGCTGGGCTGGGATCATCCTGATGAGGCTGCCTTGATTGCGATGCTGGCTCGTCAGCAGGCCCTGGTCGGTGGGTGCAACAGCTGAAGGCCCAGGCTTTGGCCACTGTTTAACCCGCTGGGTCTAGCTGGTGTGGAAGTGTTTCCCCAGTGGACTTATGCGGTGGTTCAACGGCGACAAGCTCCAACAGGACATCAGCTCGGGTCAGTTGACTCAGCCCGAAATGCTGAATTACTGGCGCCTGCTGGTCGTGCTGAGCTTCATCGGCGTGGTTCCGGTGGCTTACTCAACTCATTGGAGTGATTATTTGACCTGGTTCATCAGCCTGGTCATTGGGCTTTGGGTGATTCAGGCCTGCTACAGCGCCAATGGCGGGCGCACCGGATCTGGGTTTTCCGACAAATTAGTTGCCGCNAGTTGCGTTTATTTCATTAGGACCCTGGTGTTGATTGTGCTGCCACTCGCTTTTCTGGCTGGTTTGGTGTTGGGCGACGATCTCACCGATCTGGTGCTGAATGGGATCGTCATCATTTCCCAANTCTGGATGTCCCTGAGGATCGTGTCCCTGTTCAAAGGACTCAGAGCTGCNTGAGGCCAGCGGCTGTCTCCCTCTCAAACGGCGGTATGGTTCAACCACTCCGTGAAGGAGCTTGAGGGCTTCGATGGGATGGCGCCACAGGTGAGTTCAGAGCTGGAATCCACTGAATCCATGCCCTTGGGGCCAGAGATAAGCCCTCGGGCCAGACGGTTGCGNGTGGGCGCCTGGCAGGTGGCCCGCGATCTACCGGCCAGCTTCCGCTACGCCTTTCAGGGTCTGGTTTATGCCTTCGCGAGCCAGCGCAACTTCCGCATCCATGTCTTTACCGGGGTTGTCGTTTTTGTCCTGGGTCTGCTCCTGCAGCTGAGCGTGGATCGCCTGGCGGTGCTGGTGCTCACCGTTGCCGCGGTGCTGGTGCTCGAGCTGCTCAATACCGCTACAGAGGCTGTGGTTGATCTCAGTGTTGGGCGCCGCTTTCACCCNCTAGCCCGCATTGCCAAGGACTGTGCTGCCGCTGCTGTGTTGGTGGCTGCCCTTTCATCACTGATGATCGCCCTGCTGTTATTGGTGCCGCCGCTGCTGGTGCGGCTGGGGATCTGAATGCTGCTCGTTCTCGATAACTACGACAGCTTCACCTTCAACCTGGTGCAATACCTCGGTGAGCTGGCCTCTGACTACCCCATCGCTGCAGAGGTACGGGTNGAGCGNAATGACGCCCTAAGTCTCGAGCAGATTCAAGCGCTCAGCCCCGATGCGGTANTNATTTCCCCAGGGCCTGGCACACCGGCTGACTCGGGGGTCTGCCGTGAGGTGATCCGTGAGTTGGGACCCCGCGTTCCCACCCTGGGTGTTTGTCTGGGCCATCAAGCGATCGCTGAGGTGTTTGGCGGCTCGGTGGTCCGTGCCCCTGAGCTGATGCATGGCAAGACTTCAGCGGTGCATCACCAGGGAGAAGGTGTGTTCGCTGGTATGCCCCAGCCCTTCACCGCCACGCGCTACCACTCGCTGATCGCTGATCGCGAAAGCCTTCCGGCTTGCCTGGAGGTCACCGCCTGGCTGGAGGGGGGCATGGTGATGGGGCTGCGTCACCGAGAGCATTTGCACTTGCAGGGTGTGCAGTTCCATCCAGAGAGCGTCCTCACCCAGGATGGCCATCGCCTATTGGCCAATTTTCTCACCTGCGCATCAGCCTGAGATCAGGCTTGGATCGTTGCTAAGTTCCCGGCCTCTTTGAGCGGCTGTGATGCGTTCCTCTCTGCTCTGCGGCCTGCTGGGCAGCGCTGTTGCNCTCACCTTGCCCGCGGCGGCCCTGGCAGAGGGCGTCACCATCACCAGCTATGGCCATAGCGCCCTGCTGATCAAAGGCGGCGGCAGCACGGTGCTGGTCAATCCCTTCAAGGCAGTGGCCTGCGCCGCTGGACTCAAGGAACCACGCGTTACGGCTGATGTCGTGCTGACCAGTAGTCGGCTGCTGGATGAAGGGGCACCGATCGCTAAAGGCAAGTACCTGAGCAGTCCCGGTGGTTTTGATGTGGCGGGCATCCGCTTTGAGGGTTTTGCCGCTCCCCATGACCGTCTCGGTGGCCGCCGCTTCGGCAACGGCGTTATCTGGCGCTGGAACCAGGGCGGTCTGCAGTTCGCCCACCTCGGTGGCACCGCGGCTCCGCTGGAGCCTGAGGACAAGGTGCTTCTCGGCCGCCCTGATGTGTTGATCCTCGGTATCGGTGGTGGCGCCAAGGTGTATGACGGCAATGAAGCTGCAGCCGTGGTCAAGCAGCTCAATCCCAAAGTGGTGATCCCTGTGCAGTACGTGCGCAGCGGGGATTCTCCGGCGGACTGTGATCAGGGTGGTCCTCAGTCGTTCCTGAAATCCCTTCCCGGCGTGCCTTCCAACAAGGTTGGACCTGTGCTGACCTTGACGCCACCGCTCGCCAATACAACCCGTATCGAGCTGATGCCCTAAATAGCGATTCCTTTGGGTTTCGCCATGGCCAGCTCGTTTGGCGTCAGTTTCGTTCCATCGGTAGCTGTATCGCGCTGCAGGGGAGAGTTGCTGCGCCTCAACGTCGGAACCAGTAGTGACTCCCCCTAGCCACTCAGTGGACGGTGGACGACCCCAATCGATCAGAGCACGCGGCCCTGAGTCAGTTCAGCCCGTCGCAGCGGCAGTAGGCCTGCCAGAAGTTCTGCATCTGTTCGCCGGTGCCGATGCTCACCCGCAGGGCACCATCGATTAGGGCTTTCCCCGCCATCGATCGCACGAGAATGCCTGCCGAGCGCAACTCGGCTTCACAGGAGGCAGCCCCGGAACGGGGCCAGATCAGCAGGTAATTGCCGCCATCTCCCTGATGGCGAACACCGGCTGACTGGAGCTGTTCCACCAGCCAAGCCTTGGTCGCCAGCACTTCGGCGACATAGGCATCGATGTGTTCTTGGTCCTCCAATGCGGCGAAGGCGGCGCTCACCCCGAAGCTGTTGATGTCGTAGGGACCGGTGACGCGACTGATGCGATCCACCACCGGTTCGCTGCCGGCGGCAATGCCCACCCGTAACCCGGCGATGCCTGCGGTTTTGGACAGTGAGCGCAACACCACCAGGTTGCGATAGCGCGAAAAGGGGTCGCCATCGCTGCTGGCTTGCAGCAGTGGCAACACGCTGTCACCAGTGAAGGCTTCATAGAGCTCATCCACCACCACCAGCGTGGAGGGGGCTGCGGCGGCCAGCTCGAGGATGAGCTGCGGTTCGATCCGTGTGCCGGTGGGGTTGTTCGGGTTGCAGAGCAGCAGCAGTTTGGGGTTCAACTGGCTCAGAGCGCGGCGCATGGCCTTCAAGGGAAACGCCAGGGCCTTCCCCTCATGGGGAATGGCATTAATCACCATCCCCTGCATACGGGCACAGGGGCTGTAATACCCAAATGTTGGGCTGGTGGTGAGCATGACCTCCCCACGGCTGCCGTAGGCCTGGCAGATGGCGTGAATGGCGGCATCAGCTCCGTTGAAGAGGCCGATCTGAGCAGGGCTGATCCCCCCCAGTGAGCGGCCGAATGCCTCCCTCAGGCCGTCGTATTCCGGGTAGATGGCGTAATGCTCCGCCGGGATGTTGCGGATCGCCTCCACCACCTTGGGACTGGGCCCCACGGTGTTCTCGTTGAAGTCCAGTCGCAACAGGCCGCGGCGCCCCTCCAGGGGGGCGCTGTAGCTCTGTAGGTTCTCCACCTCAGCGCGGGCTGGTGGCCAGTCACCGGGTTGTGGCTGTGCCATCACATGCGCTCCAGTGAGGGAATACCCAGCAGGCCCAATCCCAGCTTGAGGCTGTCTGCGGCCAGACGGCAGAGGGCCAAGCGCGAGCTGCGTGAAGGCTCCTCTGCTTTCAGCACCGGCACCTGGTCGTAGAAGCGGTTGAAGACCTGGCTGAGTTCAAACAGGTAGCTGCAGAGGCGATTGGGCAGCAGGTCGCTCTCCACCTCCTGCAGCACTGCATCGAGCTGCAGCAGCTGCCTGACCAGGGCCCACTCCTGGGGCTGGCTGAACTCCAACTGCTGTGGTGGTTCCGCATCGAGGGCGCCGCCTTTGCGGGCGATGCCGCTGATGCGCACCACCGCATAGAGCAGGTAAGGGGCAGTGTTGCCGCTTAGGGCAAGCATGCGATCAAAGCTGAACTGATAGTTGGTGATCCGGTTGGTGCTGAGGTCGGCGTATTTGACGGCTGCCAGCCCGACGGTGGTGGCCACCTCGCTGATGAAAGCCTCGCTTTCGCTGCGTTCCTCCTCGCTCAGGCGGCGGCGCAGGTCAGCCTCAGCTCGCTCTACCGCTTCATCAAGCAGGTCCTTGAGCCGTACGGTTTCGCCCGAGCGGGTCTTGAGTTTCTTGCCGTCTTCCCCTTGCACTAGCCCGAAGGGCACGTGTTCGAGGCTGGAGCCCTCCGGCACCCAGCCGGCCCGCTGGGCCACCTGGAACACTCCGGTGAAGTGGGAGGCCTGGCCGGCATCGGTCACATAAATCACTCGCTCGGAGCCATCACCATCGCTGCCGAGGCGATAGCGGATCGCGGCTAGATCTGTCGTGGCGTAGTTGAAGCCGCCGTCGCTCTTCTGCACGATCAGTGGCAGCGGTTTGCCCTCCTTGCCAGTTACCCCATCAAGGAAGACGCAGCCAGCCCCGTCATCGATCACCATCAGGCCACTGGCTTTGAGGTCTTCCACTACCGCCGGTAGGTGGGGGTTGTAGAACGACTCGCCGCGCTCGCTCAGACGAATATCGAGTCGGTCGTAGATCTTCTGGAATTCACGCCGCGACTGGTCACACAGCAGGCCCCAGGCCTTGAGCGAGGTGGCATCACCTCCCTGCAACTTGACCACCTCCTCTCTTGAGGTGCTCTGGAAGGATTCGTCTTCGTCAAAGCGCTTCTTTGCTTCTCTGTAGAAGGCCACCAGGTCACCCAGATCGATGGCATCGGCCGTGGTCAGGGCGTCGGGGGCCACCTGCTTGAGGTGGGTGATCAACATGCCGAACTGGGTGCCCCAGTCGCCGACGTGATTGAGCCGCAGCACCCGGTGGCCGCGGAATTCCAGCACCCTTGCGAGGCAGTCGCCAATGATCGTCGAGCGCAGATGCCCCACGTGCATCTCCTTAGCGATGTTGGGGCTGGAGAAATCGACGATCACGGCCCCCTGATCGCTAATGACCGATTCCACCCCGAGGCGTGGATCGCCGAGGCGCTGGCGCACTTCTGCTGCGAGCACCTCGGGTTTGATCGTCAGGTTGATGAACCCGGGTCCGGCGATCTGTGGGGCATCGCACAGTGCTCTAAAGCTTTCATCGCCTTGCAGCTGCTCGGCGATGGCGGTGGCAATAGCTCGGGGGGCCTGCTTGAGCGGTTTGGCCAGGGCCAGGGCCCCATTGGCTTGGAAATCGCCGAACTCAGGTTTGCTGGCCGGCCCAAGGGCCGGATCAAGTGGCCCATCGGCCTCGGGGAATGCCCGCGCCATGGCAGCGACAAGCTGCTGCTGAAGGGTCTGGGCAAGACGCAGCATGGGCGGGGACCGCTGCAGCGGTATCAACAGCTCCTGATCATCCCTCCTTGCCGGAGAAGCGCATGCTCAGATCCAGCCAGGGGCTGCGGGTGACAGGGGCGCTGGTGGAGATCAGATCAATGCCTGTGGCGCCATAGCGGCTGAGCTGTTGCGGTTGAATCCCGCTGGCCTCGAGCATGACCGTGCTGCCGCGCTGCTGGGCCAGCTGGCGAAGTTGCGGCACTAGCTCGGCCAGCTCCTCGGGGCTGAATTCATCGAGCAGCACGCCATCGGCGCCAGCCTTGATTGCAGCGGCAGCCTCACCAGCTGTTTCGGCTTCAATAATCAGTTTTGACGGCCAGGGAGCCTGGGCCCGCACCGCCGCGACCGCCGCCTCCATCCCACCGGCCCAGGCCAGGTGGTTTTCCTTGAGCATGGCGGCGTCATCAAGTCCGAGGCGGTGGTTCAAGCCCCCGCCGCAGCGCACGGCGTACTTCTCAAGCATCCGTAGTCCCGGTGTGGTCTTGCGGGTATCGGCCAGCTGCACTCCGCTGCCTTCCAGCTGGGCCACCAGCGCTGCTGTGGCTGTGGCGATACCGGAGAGCCGCATGGCGAGGTTCAGGGCCGTGCGCTCTGCGCCCACCAGGGCCGCTGCAGAACCCTCCAGTTCCAGCAGCCGTTCGCCACATCGCACTGGCTCACCATCGGCCACCAGCTGCCGCACGTGGACTTGGTCATCAAGCTGGCGGAATAAAGGAGCCGCTAGTAACCCTCCTGCAAAGACGCCGTCGGCTTTGGCCACCCAGTGGGCCTGCACGGCTTTGGTGCCGAGACAGGCAGCACTGAGATCGCCGCGGCCTATGTCCTCATCGAGCCACAGCGCCAGCTGGCGCTTCAGCGCCGGGGTGATTGCCAGATGCGGCGTGGCCATCGCTTGGGCCCAAGGGACCCCATGATGCAGCGCCTACTTGCCGATGCAGAAGCGTGAGAAAACGCGATCCAGCACGGCTTCACTGATCTCAGCGCCGGTGATTTCTCCGAGGGCGCGGATGGCGTCCCGCAGATCGATGGTCCAGAAGTCCCAGGGCAGTTCCTGCTGCGCAGCCTCCAGGCTGCGCTCGAGCGCAGCGACAGCGGTTTTGGCTAGATCGCACTGCCGTTGGTTGAGAGCAACCTGCAGGCTGCCGCCGTCACTGCTGTGGCCGCAGCAACGCAGCAGCTCGCGCTCCAGCAGCTCCAGCCCCTCGCCATCGCGGGCGCTGATCGCCACCACCCCAGGAGTGGGTTCGTTCTCTGGTGCCAGATCGGCCTTATTGCCCACCCGCAGCAGAGGCACCCCTTCAGGCACGGTTTCCAGCAGCTGCTGATCCTCCTGGCTCCAGCCGCAGCTGATGTCATGCAGCAGCAGCACCGCATCAGCACTGGCTAGAGCCGCTCGGCTGCGCTCGATTCCCAGCTGTTCGACCTTGTCACTGGTTTGGCGGATGCCGGCGGTGTCGAGCAGGGTGATCGGTACCCCCTGCAGCACCAGATCACAATCAAGAAGATCGCGGGTGGTGCCGGGCAGATCGGTCACGATCGCCCGCTCGCTGCGGCTTAGCGCATTGAGCAGGCTGCTCTTGCCGACGTTCGGTCGACCCACGATCGCAACCCGTGCGCCATCGCGCAGCAGTCGTGCTCGCTCGGCATCAGTGACCAGCTGCATCAGCTCCTGTTGCACCACCCCCATTGCGTCTTGCACCGAACTGCCATTCAGCGGTGGCAGGCTCTCTTCGAAATCCACCCGTGCCTCCAGCTCGGCCAGTTGATCCAGTAGCTGGTTGCGCAGGGCATCGATCTTCTGTTGCAGCCCTCCGTCGAGCCCAGCGATGGCGAGCTGGGCGGCCCGCTGGCTTCGGGCACTTACCAGCTCGCTGATGGCTTCTGCTCGGGTGAGATCTAGTCGGCCATGAAGAAAAGCCCGTTGGCTGAATTCTCCTGGCAGGGCCCGCCGTGCCCCAGCTTCAAGCACGAGCTGTAGGAGGCGCTGCACCGCCACCAGGCCGCCGTGGCCATGGAACTCCACTACGGTTTCGCGAGTGAAGCTGCGGGGGGCTTGCATTAGCAGCAGCAGGACCTCATCGACCATCTCCCCGTTGGCGGGGTCTTGAACATGGCCGTAGAGGATCCGGTGGCTCTCCCAGACCTGGTGGCCCGCAGGCAGGAAAAGGCTGCGGCCGATGGCTTCTGCCTGGGGGCCACTGACGCGAACGATCGCCACACTTCCTGCCCCCGCCGCCACGGCGGTGGCGATGGCGGCGATGGTGTCCCCCGAGGCCGCCAGGCTCATGGGCGCGGGCGGGCGAGGGCGCGCCCCCAATGCACGATCAACAGGATCACAATCACCAGAACCGCGGCGGTGAGGCTGGCGGTGAGGCCTCGAGCTTCACTGACGAGACAGACCCGAACAATCCCGTAAGGGATCAACACCAGGATTTGCAGGCTCAGGGCCACCAAGGCCAGCACCATGCCCCAGCGGCGGCGCCAGAGCAGCGCCAGGCTGGCGATCAGCCCGACAACCGCTGATGGGATCCACGCCGCCAGCGCCAGCACCAGGTTGGCGGTCTGCAGCGGATCGGGTTGGCTCAGGGCCAGTGAAGCGAGGATCAGCCAGACGACATTGGCTACGACCCCAGCCGCCGCCAGACCACGGTCGCGGGAATCAACCGGGCTTCTGGTCATGGACGAGACGGAGACTTTATCCAGTGTGCTGGGTCCTGGATCGCCGGGCAGGCTCACTCTTGAGGTCACTCAGAAAGGCTCACCCTTTTGGGTGGATTCCAGGGCACACATCGTGTTGTGGCGTGACTGTTCAGGCAGGTGGGCCTAGTTCTGCTACTAAATTGCATCACCAACTTCATCCTGGCAAGGTTATTAAAATCGCCATTCCTTCAGAAAAACTAATTGGTAAAATGAGAGTAACTTGGCATTATATGTCAGCATTCCTTGGTATTTACTGTTTTGTTTGGTGCAAGACTTGTTCGACAAGCCAGGAGCTGATTTCGTTGGCGACTTGGCCTTCTATGCCAAAATAGCCATGATAATTGTAAGGGCCGCAGTCTTTTCCTTCTCCGATTCCATCTTCATAAAATAAAGATGATTTGCTTGGAGATCGAAGATTGGCATAGAAAATTTTCGCATACTTGGGGTCTGAAACAAGACAAGAGTCTTTCAGGTGATGCACAATTAAGGCTTTCGCTTCGATAGCGTCTTGAGTTAGCAGTTCGAGGGAGAATTCGTTTGCTCTGTTCGAGTCATTGGAGTAAATGCCAGAGATAATCGCAACTCCTTCAGCCGTGTTGGGGTGTTTAGTCAGGTAGCTAACACTGTCAACGCTCCCACGGCTGAAGCCCGCTAAAAAGACTGGAAGATTATTGCGATCTTTTAGGGCGGAGACTAGGGCTTTGAGGCGCTTTAGTCTTGCATTGCTGGTCCTGTTGGGGTATGTGGCCTTGGTTGTGTTGCTTGCATTGGGGAACAAATAGACATTTATCTCTCTGCTAGCGAATACATTAATCGTTCTTGCAAGAAAATTTTTGCTTTCGCCTTGGTAGTTCTGAATTCCTTTGCCGCCAACGATTGAGATGAGATTCAGCTTTGCGTTGGGGTTTTCTAGGCCAGTAATGGGAAGTTCGGATACTGAGTTTAGGCGTAAAGTTGTCGGGATAGCTTGTGCCAAGGCAGCCTGTGAAGTGATGCCTAGGAAAATCAGTGATAGTGATTTAGCTCTTTGAATACAAGAACTTCTAGACATGCCTTTTGGCGGTTAGTTGTGACTTCCTGTCCTGGCCAGGTCAAGGACATCCGCCATTGAGCGAATCTGATCCATCGTGGCTTGTAGTTGGCTAGCGCTGCTGAGTTCGATCTTCAGGTCAATTCGGGCCGGTTTGCCGAAGGCGGTCTTCACTCGAGCATCGGAGACGTTGATGCTGCTATCGGACAGTCGCGTCAGCACGTCTTTGAGGATGCCGACACGGTCAAGCACCTCGATCCGTAGCTGCACCTGGTAGCGGCGCCGGTGCTCGCTCACGACTGGGTTCCAGCGCACCGGCAGGCGACGCTCCACGGGTGTTTGTCGAAGGTTGGCGCAGTCCTGGCGGTGGATGGTGATGCCGTGATTGCCAAGAGCCACGGTGCCGAGGATTGGCTCGCCCGGGAGGGGGGCGCAGCAGCCTCCTAGGCGATATTCGAGCCCTTCAACGCCAAGGATCGGGCTGCCGCTCGGGTCGTCTTGACTGCTGCTGGTTTGCTCGCTGAGGTTGCGCGCCAGCTCTTCATTGCTCAGCTCAGGTGTCTCGGCTTCTTCCTGAAGTCGCAGCTCTTCCCGGAGCCGGTTGGTGACCTGATGCAGGGTCACCCCTCCAAAGCCCAGGGATGCGAGTAAATCTTCAACGCTCTGCAGATTGCAGCGGCTGGCCACATGGGCCATCGGCTCGCTGTTGAGCAGCGCGTCAAAGCCGTCACGCCCTAGCTCTCGCTCTAGTAGGTCCCGTCCGCGGATGATGTTTTCCTCGCGGTGGCTGCGCTTGTACCACTGCCGGATTCGTTCGCGGGCGGTGGGCGTGGCGACGAAATTGAGCCAGTCCAGGCTTGGGTGCGCCGTTTTGGCCGTGATCACCTGTACGAAGTCGCCGTTCTCTAGTGGTGTGGCCAGCGGACTGAGACGATCGTTGATACGGACGCCCTGGCAGTGGTTGCCCACTTCGCTGTGGATGCGGTAGGCGAAGTCCACGGCGGTGGAGCCTTTGCGCAGGCCGATCACATCACCATTGGGAGTGAAGACGAACACCTCATCGTCAAAGAGGTCTTCCTTGATTGACTTGAGATAGTCGTTGTGGTCCTGGCCCCCTTCTTCCTTCTGCCAGTCCACCAGTTGCCTTAGCCAGTTAAAGCGGGCCATCTCATCTCCGTCGGCCGGAGAGCCCCCCTCCTTGTATTTCCAGTGGGCAGCGATGCCGTACTCGGCCACCTCATGCATCTCAGCGGTGCGGATCTGTACCTCCACTGGCCGGTGACGGCCGATCACAGCCGTATGCAGTGACTGGTAGCCATTCGGTTTGGGTAGGCCGATGTAGTCCTTGAAGCGACCCGGGATGGGGCGGAAGGTGTCGTGCACCACCGCCAGAGCGCGATAACAAGACTCCACCGATGGTGTGACGATCCGCAGGGCCGCCACATCGAAGATCTCGTGGAACGCCTTTTGCTGGCGCTCCATCTTGCTCCAGATGCCATAGAGGTGTTTCGGCCGGCCCACGACTTCGCAGCCATGCACTCCGGAAGCTTCAAGCCGATCACATAGCAGCTGCACGGTGACCCCCAGCCTTTCCTCCCGGTCGCTGCGCTTACTTGCTACTTCCTGCTGAATGCTGCGGAAGGACTCCGGCTCAAGCACCTTGAAAGCCAGATCCTCCAGCTCCCATTTGAAGCGGCCGATGCCAAGCCGGTTGGCGAGTGGCGCGTAGATATCGCGGGTTTCAGTCGCAATGCGCTGCTGTTTCTCTGGTCGGAGTGCGCTGAGGGTGCGCATGTTGTGTAGCCGGTCAGCCAGCTTCACCAGCACCACACGGATGTCGCTGGCCATGGCCAGGAACATCTTGCGCAGGTTCTCAGCCTGGGCCTCGGTGCGGTTGGTGAAATGGATCCCTCCAAGCTTGGTGACCCCTTCCACGAGGTGGCGCACCTCCCTGCCGAAATGGGCTTCGATCTGCTCAAGGCTGACGTCGGTGTCCTCGACCACGTCATGGAGGAAGCCCGCGGCGATCACCGCCGCGCTGGCGCCGATGTCCCGCAGCAGGTCCGCCACGGCCACCGGATGAATGATGTAGGGCTCTCCTGTGGCCCGCACCTGTCGCCGGTGCAGCTGGTAAGCGAAATCAAAGGCTGAGGCCAGCAGCGCTTCCGGGTCGGTTGGACAGGTCTCCCCGCGGCCGGGGGGAACGTGGTCGATGCACTGGCGCAGCCACTCCGGCAGGGGGATGCCGTATTCGTCAGGGCTGAAGATTTCAAGCCGGAGCTCGGGAGCCACAGACGCCTTAACTCCCTGCAGCGACTGGGCTGCGGTNGTTACGACCCGGTCTGCGGCATCAAGCATGGCCTGGACTGAGTGTGTTCATCGTATGTATGGACGAGCACAATCACCACTGAGGTCAGCGGCTGCCGATGGTCGACGCCCCCATTCTGTTGCTCCGCCAGCTGGTGGTGGCCTACCCGGGGACCAGTGGCTGCACGCTCTGTGGCCTGGATCTGACCCTGCACCGGGGCGAGCGGCTTGCGCTGGTGGGTCCCTCCGGTTGCGGTAAGAGCACAGTGGCCAGGGCTGTGTTGGGCCTTCTGCCTCCCGGCAGCCGCAGCAGCGGCACATTGGAGCTGCAGGGTCAGGATCCTCGAGGGTTGCGCCGTGCCGCGCTCAATCGCCTGCGTGGTGAAGCGGTGGGTCTGGTGTTTCAGGACCCGATGACCCGGCTCAATCCATTGCTGAGCATCGGTGAGCACATCAATGACAGCTTGGCGGCCCACGGCGCCAGCCCTGCAGGAGGGAGGCGGCGGCGGCGAGCAGAAGCGTTGCTGCAGCGGGTTGGTATCTCGCCGGAGCGCTACGGCAGTTATCCCCATGAATTCAGCGGTGGCATGCGCCAGCGGGTGGCGATTGCCCTGGCTATGGCCTGGCAGCCGCCTCTGGTCATCGCCGATGAACCCACCACCAGCCTGGATGTGGCCGTGGCCGCCCAGGTGATGGCTGAACTCACCGCCTTGTGTGAGGAGGCCGGCAGCGCCCTGCTTCTGATCACCCATGACCTGGCCATGGCCGCCTGTTGGTGTCAGCAGATGGCGGTGATGCAGCAGGGACGTCTGATCGAGTTGGGGCCTGCCGCTGAGGTGCTTAAGCAGCCCCGAGAGCCCTTGACCCAGCGCCTGGTGGCTGCTGCGCGGCAGCGAGAGGGGGGCAGCACGCCGGAAGCTCCTGCTGCGCCAGTTGTGCTGGAGCTGCAGCAGTTGCGCTGTTGGCACCGCCTGCCCTCGGCGCTTTGGCGCCAGCGCTGGTTGCGCTCGGTCGATGGCATCAGCCTGCGGCTGCATGCTGGCGAGACCGTCGGGGTGGTGGGTCCTTCCGGTTGCGGAAAAAGCACGCTCTGCCGCGCCCTCATGGGCCTCAATGCTGTTCGTGGTGGTGAGGTGCTGTTGCAGGGAAGGGATCTGCGTCGCCTGAGCGGCCGCGAGTTGCGTCAGGCAAGGCAGCGTTTGCAAATGGTCTTCCAGGATCCGCTGGCCTGCCTCAACCCGGCGATGACTGTGCTGCAGGCCATCGCGGATCCGCTGTTGATTCATGGCCTTGCTGATGGGCCTAAAGCCAGCCAGCTGGCGCTGGCTCAGATGCAGGCGGTCGGCCTTGATCCGGACCTCGGATCACGTCTGCCGCGGCAGCTTTCCGGCGGCCAGCAGCAACGGGTGGCCATTGCCCGCGCCTTGGTGCTGCGGCCAGCGGTGCTGCTATGTGATGAATCGGTGAGCATGCTCGATGCTGAGGTGCAGGCCGAGGTGCTGCGTCTGCTGCGCCAACTGCAGACGCAACTGGGACTGGGCATCTTGTTTGTGACCCACGATCTGGGAGTGGCCAGCGGCTTCTGTCACCGCGTCATCGTTCTGGATCAGGGGAAGATCGTGGAGGAGGGCCCCGGAGATGGGTTGCTCGAGCGGCCGCAGGCTTCCATTACCCGCCAGTTGGTGGCGGCCTGTCCGCGATTGCCCCAGCAGTAATGATCCCGGCCTGATGCGGCTCACCAAGGTCTCCTTTGAGAGCTGGGGTCTGGTGCCGACTGATTCCTTTGTCTTGCCTCACTGCGGTCTCAGATGCTCCTCAGAGAACCCTCAGCAGGAAGCCTTCAGCTGAACGGTTACTGAGTGAGGCTGACATTTTTACGGTCGGAGTGATCATCAACGATCGGAATCTTTTTCATGGTTGCGCTTAATCCTCCCGGCCTGGCTGTTGATATAGCTGGTGATATCTGGTGGGGTGGTTTTACGGCAGAGATCACTATCACTAACACCACTGGTCGTGATCTCGATGGTTGGAGTTACACCTTTGACAGCTCCCACAAGCTTGACTCCGCTCCCTGGGGTGCGCAGCTGGTGGCCGAATCCCTTGGGGATGGTCTGACCCGCTACACCCTCTTGGGCAGCACCTGGGGTGCTGTCGTTCCCGCCGGCGGTTCGGTCACCGTGGGCTTTAACGGTCAGCAGGGGATCGCTATTGGCCAGAGCGGCCTACTAAGCGCCGACTTACTGCTGGCGGAACCTGTCGTCACGGCTGCCGCTGAGGAGCCTGAGGCGGCAGAGGTTGTCGTCTCGCCTGTGCCTGTGCCTGTGCCTGAGCCGGCTGAGTCCATGGGAATGGAGCACGGCCATGTTGGCGAGGGGCATGACCATGCCATGCATGGTTCCTCCAGTTCAGGTGAGTACACCGACATCACTTCATGGGGAACCTTTCACGGTTCAAACCACAACTCTGAGCACAACGAGTTGGTGGGTGGACGGACGGCCATCACCACCGAGGCGCTGGTGGCATACAACGGCCTGCGGGCGTTTGCCGGACTGGAGGCTGTTGGGATTGAAGATGTGGGTGAGTGGGCGTTTTCCCGTGGGCTGACGAACAACAGTCAGGCCTGGGGTAATGACATCCAGGGCGTGGGTCTCTGGTATGCGATGCAGGGAGCGAAGGTGGGCTGGATCGCTGATGAGCTTTACGACCCGCAGATCCTGGCGGACATTCAGCGCACAGCACGGCTGGGAGATCCCGTCGATGTGATGGCGATGGTGGAGGAGTACGGCCATGGGGGATTTGCTGACTATTTGCGTCAGTCCTCACTGGAGGAGGTGTTCATCAACACCTTGAAGATGGAGCCCCATTACGGCGGCTGGATGCATGGCCGTACCCATGGCTTTCTCGAGCTGGAGGGGGTGGCGATTGCCCATGACATCAACCACCTGACGGTGCTGGGTTGGGATCAGAGCCAGCCGTTCATGAATGACACCTTCGACTGGCCGCAGTGGCCGGCGCTGGATGTGAGTGATGAGACGGTGATCAACTACTACCAGGGCATCGTCAGCCTCGGCGATCCTCTGAGCGCGAATTTGGAGAGCCTGCCAGGGCCGCAGTCAGCGCCTGTTGTTGCGCCTGAAGCGGCAGTTGAAATGGCATCGCTGCAACCCGTTTCCACTGCCGTAGACCCAGAGCCTCCGGTGGATCCGATCATCGGCAGCAGCGGTGGCGGCGTCGATGTGGCCGTCAGCGGAGATCTCTGGTGGGGTGGTTTCACGGCTGAGATCACCGTCACCAATGAGAGTCAGCAGCGCATTGATGAGTGGGCCGTCAGCTTCACCAGTGCCCATCGCTTCTACGGCGAGGCCTGGGGCGTTGATGTTGTCACCGAAGCGCTTGGCGAGGATCTCTATCGCTATGAGCTCATTGGTAGCGACTGGGGGCGTTCGATCAACGCCGGTCAGTCGATGACCGTGGGCTTCAACGCGCTCTCCGGCGAGGAGCTGGGTCGCCGGGGCGAGCTTACGGAGGGGTTGCTGCTGGCAGAGGGCACCAGCATTAATCCGCTCTAACGGTTGCGCTGCCGTAGAAGCTCCAGAAGTTTCTGCATCACCGGCGGCAGAGGTGCATCAAACACCAGTCGCCGCCGGTCGATCGGATGGTCTAGGCCCAGCTGCACGGCATGTAGGGCCTGCCCAGGTAGCTCCAGGGGCAGCTTGCGGCAGCGGCTGTAGGTCGGGTCTCCCATCACGGGGTGACCGNTGTGGGCGCAATGCACGCGGATCTGATGGGTGCGGCCGGTGTCCAGCTTGAAGCGCAGCAGTGAGTAGTCCCCCAGCCGCTCCTGCAATGTCCAGTGGGTGCAGGCGTGGCGGCCGCTTTCTTCGCTCACCACGGCGTACTTCTTGCGATCGATCGGATGGCGACCGATGGCCCCCACGATCGTGCCGCTCTCCCCTGCGGGCACGCCGTGCACCACCGCCAGGTACTCCCGCGATGCCACTCGTTTCTGGATCTGCACCTGCAGATTCACCAGTGCCTGCTGGCTCTTGGCGATCACGATGCAGCCGGTGGTGTCCTTATCAAGCCGGTGCACAATCCCTGGCCGGAGCTTGCCGCTAATNCCAGGAAGATCCGGGCAGTGGTGAAGCAAGCCGTTGACCAAGGTGCCGTCCTTGTTGCCCGGCGCCGGGTGCACCGTCAGCCCTGCGGGCTTGTTAATCACGATCAGATGCTCGTCCTCAAAAAGCACATCGAGCTCCATTGGCTCGGGCTTGAGATAGGGCAGCGGTTCAGGGGGAGGCATCCAAAGCTGGATCTCATCGTCTTGACGCAGCGGTGTCTTGGCCCGGCCGGTGATGCCGTTGACCCGTACGTAGCCGGCATCGATGAACTTCTGAATGCGGGCGCGGCTCTGCTCTGGGCGCTGGCTCACGAGCCAGCGGTCCAGGCGCATCGGTAGTGGTTTGGGGTACTGCAGCGTCAGCAGCTCCCCCTCTCCTTCCCCGAAGCCTGCTTCGAGCTCGGCTGAGCTCATGGCAACTCCAGGGCGATCGGCCCCAGCACCAGTCGGCGGAAATCATCCAGTAGCCGTTGGGCCATGCGTGCGGTTTGACCGGAGGTGTGGCGNTCGGCTGCGGCACTTAGCCAGGCACTGGGATCGGACTGCTCATCCTCCTGAGCGATGCCATAGCGCTCCTGCAGCAGTCCTGCATTGATGCCGGCCTCCGCTTGAGTGGCCAGGGCATCAAGCATTGAGATGAANGCCAGCGCCACGCTTTCGCCGTCGTAGGCGGCCTGGCCAATGTCATCGCAAAGGGCCAGATGCAGGGCCGCCTTTTGATCATCCAGTCGAGGTGGCAGCACCCCTGGGGCATCGAGCAGATCCAGGCTCTGGCCCAGCCGTACCCAGCGCAGCGTGCGGGTCACGCCGGCGCGGCGGGCGCTGTCCACCACCTTCTGGCGCACTAGCCGATTGATCAGGGCTGACTTGCCCACGTTTGGAAAGCCCAGGGTCAGGGCACGTACCGGTCTCGGCCGCATGCCCCTGGAGCGACGCCGCTCATTGAGCTGCTCGCCAGCGCGGATGGCCGCCTGCTGCACTTGCTTGACGCCGGTGCCCGCTTTGGCATCGCACCACCACGGGGTCTGCCCTTTTTGGCGGAACCATTGATCCCATGCTTGCCGGGCTTGGGTGGTCACCATGTCGCGCCGATTGATGACCAGCAGGTGCTGCTTGCCTTTGATCCAGCGTTGTAGGTGAGGGTGGCCGGTGGCCATTGGAATCCGTGCGTCCCGCACCTCGATCACCAGATCCACCTTGCTGAGGTGTTGGTTGAGCTGCTGCTCAGCTTTGGCGATGTGGCCGGGGTACCACTGAATGGCTGGGGTGCTCACGGCACAACCAACACAGGACACGGCGCCAGCTGAATGACCCGGGCCGCCGTGCTGCTCTGGGCACCTTCAAGGTTCATGCCGCGGGTGCCCATCACAATCAGATCCGCCTCGGTCTCATCGGCGACATCGCCGATCACAAAGGCCGGCTTGCCNTCTCTTTCGATCACTTCACAGCTCACNCCGGCTTTGGTGAATGTGTCCTGAGCNTTCTCCAGCAGCTGCGCCACATCGTCGGCATCGGCCATGTCACTGGACTCACTGTCCACCACCGAGAGCAGCAGCAGCTTGCTCTGGTGCTGTTGCACCAACTTGAGCACAGTGGCGATCGTGTCCAGGGCGGCGCGGCTCTGGTCGAGGGGAAACAGAACGGTGCTGAACACGGCTGCAGCCAAGGGCATCTCTCTTTCCTAGCCCCTCAGCGCTCATGAACAAGGGTTAACGGGTTAACCTCTCCGCGCTCCATCCCCACCAGCCCCATGGCGAAGCGCTCCCTGTCCGCCCTCTCCGCNGAGACGCTGCGNGGCAAGCGCGTGCTGGTGCGTGTGGATTTCAACGTTCCCCTCAACGATTCGGGCGCAATCACCGATGACACCCGCATCCGTGCCGCTCTGCCCACCATCAACGATCTGACTGGCAAAGGCGCCAAGGTGATCCTGTCGGCCCACTTCGGCCGTCCCAAAGGTGAGGTCAAAGAGGACATGCGCCTCACACCTGTGGCGGCNCGTCTGAGTGAGCTGCTCGGCAAGCCCGTGGTCAAGACCGACAGCTGCATCGGCGCTGACGCCGAGGCCAAGGTGGGTGCCATGGCCGAGGGTGATGTTGTTCTCCTGGAGAACGTGCGCTTCTTCGCGGAGGAAGAGAAGAACGAAGCCGGTTTCGCTGAGAAGCTCGCCGGCCTCGCTGAGGTCTATGTCAACGACGCCTTCGGCGCCGCTCACCGTGCCCATGCCTCAACCGAAGGTGTGACCAAGTACCTCGCCCCAAGCGTGGCGGGTTACCTCATGGAGAAGGAGCTTCAGTACCTGCAGGGCGCTGTTGATAACCCCAAGCGTCCTTTGGCCGCGATCGTCGGTGGCTCCAAGGTGAGCAGCAAGATCGGTGTGCTNGAGTCCCTGATCGACAAGTGCGACAAGGTGCTGATCGGCGGCGGCATGATCTTCACCTTCTACAAGGCNCGCGGTCTCTCGGTGGGTAAGAGCCTGGTGGAGGAGGACAAGCTGGAGCTGGCCAAGGAGCTTGAGGCCAAAGCCAAGGCCAAAGGTGTGCAGCTGCTGCTGCCGACCGATGTGGTCCTCGCTGACAATTTCGCTCCGGATGCCAACAGTCAGGTGTCCTCGATCGACGCTATTCCCGATGGCTGGATGGGCCTCGACATCGGTCCTGACTCGATCAAGGTTTTCCAGGATGCCTTGGCTGATTGCCAGACCGTGATCTGGAACGGCCCGATGGGTGTGTTCGAGTTCGACAAGTTCGCCGCCGGCACCAACGGCATCGCCACCACCCTGGCTGAGCTCAGCGGTAAGGGCTGTTGCACCATCATCGGAGGTGGTGATTCGGTTGCTGCCGTCGAAAAGGCTGGCCTGGCGGAGAAGATGTCTCATATCTCCACCGGTGGTGGCGCCAGCCTTGAGTTGCTCGAGGGCAAGGTCCTACCCGGTGTGGCTGCTCTCGACGAAGCCGCCTGAGGCATCCGCGGGTGGTCACCGATCGCGAACGGGATCTCTCCCAGCAGTTCTGGGACCGGCGCCTTGGGCGCCGGTCCTCAGGAACGTCTCGCCGTGGCCGCGGCAGGTTGCCTTGGTGGGTGATCACCCTCCTGGTCGTGCTGCTGCTGTGGCTGTTGTTCGGCCGCTGAAGCGCTGCTGCTGGCTGTAGCGCTGGTGCAGCTCACCGGCGCGTGCCCGTAGTTTGCGGCGCAGAGTCCTGCGGGCCTGGCGTTCGCGCTGCTCGCAGCGGAGCAGTTCCTCTATGTCCCTGGCCCCGGCCAGACAGGTTTCGGCGTCTTTGAGAATCGCCATTCGACCGCGGTGATTGAGCTGCTCAATGTGACGGCGCAGCTTGAACTGCTGCTTGGGTTTCAGTGCAGCAAGCCCGTCAGGCCCGTGGGCTGACGCGGGCAGGACGCTGATGGCTCCCATCGCAAGGAGCAGGAACAGCGAAGGGATGAATCGCAAGATCGACGTGCGAGGCCCCCGCAGTGTCAGCGGTTGCTGTGACCGCCCTGTGTCAGCGATGGCAGCAGCTTTGACGAGGTGCAACCTTCGTCATCGCTGAGTTCCAGCACTCCGCGAACCCAGTGGCGTAGGTGTTGCGGCAGTCGTCCTTGTTCGTAGCGCTGCAACGCTTCCATCAGCACCGAACTGTTGACCCAGGTGGGAGCCACGGGAGGCTGTTGCACGATGGCCGGAGTGTCGCCAAGCGCCCCGTGGGGGGCAAGTCATGTCCGCGAAGCTCCCGGTTTCCTTCATTGGTCTTGGTGCCCTCGGGGCACCGATGGCCGCCAATGTGCTCGCGGCGGGGTTCCCGCTAACGGTTCAAAACCGCAGCGCCGAGCGGGTCCTGCCGCTACAGCTCCAGGGCGCAGCGGTGGCAGCCACGCCGGCTCAGGCAGCAGCAGGGGCCAGATTTCACGCGCTCTGCCTCAGTGATGGTGCTGCTGTGCGGTCGGTAATGCTCGGTGATCAGGGCCTGCTGGCAGGGGCGGCTTCCGGTGGGGTGATCATCGATTTTTCCACTATTGATACGGCCACCACCACGGAACTGGCTGGTGTTGCGGCTGCTCAGGGACTGCACTGGCTGGATGCGCCGGTGACCGGCGGCACAGAAGGCGCGCGTCTAGGCACCCTTTCGGTCCTGGTCGGGGGTGAGAAAGCTGTGCTGGAGCAGGCTTTCCCCCTGTTGCAGGTTGTGGGGGACACCATCACTCACCTGGGTCCTGTGGGCTCAGGTCAGCGGGCTAAAGCGGTCAATCAGGTGCTTGTCGCAGGCAGTTATGCGGCTGTGGCGGAAGCCCTGGCCCTTGGGGAAAGGCTCGGCCTGCCGATGGCTGAGCTGGTGGCGGCGCTTCAAGATGGGGCCGCGGGTTCCTGGGCCTTGCGCAACCGGGCACCGGCGATGCTCCGCAGGGAATTTCCGTTGGGCTTCAAACTGCAATTGCACCGCAAGGACCTCGCCATCGCTCAGGCTGAAGCGAAGGCCTGCGGCCTGGAATTACCGGTCACCGAGCAAGTTGCGGCGATCGAGGATCGCCTGATCGCTGCAGGCCATGCCGACGATGATGTGTCGGTGTTGCTGCAGTGGTTCAGAGACGATTGACGACACGCACCATGCGGCTGATGCTCACCGTGCCCTCGGGGTGCAATACCAGGACGGCCCAGGACTGGCTGCCAGGCCGGTAGGGAGCCTGGATCGTCTTGAAGATGCCACCAGCGTTGAGGGCACCAAGCTTGAGGTCTGGCCCCTCGCCGCTGCTCAGCTGCTCGGCAGTCAGTTCCGCTAGACCTCCAGCCAGGACGGCCTCCTTGAGGGGCTCATCCACGAGTACGTCAAAGTCGTAGCGCTGCCCGGTTAGCACCGTCTCAGGCACGATCAGGCTTACGGGCAGGTCCCGCTCGCCGCTGTGCACCACTGATTCTTCGCTTAGTACCTCCTGCTCGCCCAGGGTCGTGCCATCGGAGTTCACCGCCAGGGTCTGGTTGGCGTTGAGGCGGAAGCTGCGCCCCTCGCGGCTGGTGCTTCCCTCCACCTTCACCTCAAGGGTGCTGCGGCCATCAGCCTGATCAGCTCCTTGGCTCAGGGTCCAGCGACTTTCGGGGAAATGCTCAAGCAGCTGGGCATAGCGGCTTTCAAGATCCGTTCTCACCAGACCGTCGCCCCCCTGTACCAGGGTGGCAACCGCTGATTCATCCCCGCTGTTGAGGGCCTCCTCAAGCTGCTGCACCAAGTTGGGGTTCAGCTGTGCCCAGGCGGGAGAAGCGTTCAGCAGAGCCATGCCGCCAATCAGGGCGGCCAGGGCAGGAAGGCGTCCCAGCCAGGGCGTTGCAATCACGGTGAACCACTGAATAGCTCTTAAGTTAGGCGCGCTTCCCTCCAAGTTCATGCCTCGGCTCCTGATTGCCGCCAGTGGCACCGGCGGCCATCTGTTTCCAGCCCTGGCGGTGGCAGATCGGCTGCCGCCGGAGTGGTCTGTGCGCTGGCTTGGTGTTCCTGACCGGCTTGAGCGACAGCTCGTGCCCTCGCGCTACCCGCTCTACACCGTGCGCGCCGGTGGACTTCAGGGCCGTGGCTTGCGCAAGTTGCAGCAGCTGCTGAAACTGCTTTGGAGCACCATCCCAGTGCTGCGGCTGATTCAGCGCGAGGACTGCAGCGCGGTCTTCACCACCGGTGGCTACATCGCCGCACCAGCGATCCTGGCGGCGCGACTGGCGCGTAAGCCGGTGGTTCTGCACGAATCCAATGCGGTGCCGGGGCAGGTGACGCGGCTGTTGGGGCGCTTCTGCACCCGGGTGGCCCTAGGTCTGCCACAAGCTGCAGCTCGGCTGCCTGGTGCCCGTCCCCAGGTCACTGGTACGCCAGTGCGACAGGAATTTCTTCAGCCGATGGATTGCCCTGATTGGGTGCCCTCCGGTGCTGGCCCTCTACTGCTGGTGATTGGCGGCAGCCAGGGAGCCGTAGGGCTTAACCGGATGGTGCGGGCTGCTGCCCCTCAGCTGTTGCAGCAGGGTTGCCGCATCGTGCATCTCTGTGGAAACCAGGACCCCGAACAGGGCCAGCTGCAGCACTCCGCCTATGTGGAGCGCTCCTTCAGCGATGAGATGCCTGCCCTGTTGCAGCATGCGGATCTCGCTATCAGTCGCGCCGGTGCTGGCAGCCTCAGTGAACTGTCCGTCTGCGGTACGCCGGCGGTTTTGGTGCCTTTCCCCCAGGCCGCCGATGATCACCAGAGAGCCAATGCCGAAGCCGCAACTGCTGTTGGTGCGGCCGTCATCGTCGGCCAGCATGCACCAGATGACAGTGCCCTGGAACAGGCCCTTGTCTCCTTGCTTGGCCCGCGCCTGGGCGCTGCAGATCCTGCAGCAGATCCTCTGGTTGAGCTTGCAGCAGGAATGGATCGCTTAGCGGTGCGCGATGCCGATCGGGTTCTTGCCCAGTTGATGCAGGATCTCGCGGCTTAACCGTGACTGCGGGGGCCGACGCTGCTGGAGACATCGCGGCGGCTTTCCTCCACTGGCTGCAGGCTGCTGATGGCACCTACGCCTGCGAGCTGGGGCAGGGGCCCGTTGCCTTCAAGGGCCTGCGCTAGGGCTTCAAGTTCCTGTGGCTGGCGGACACCGATGGACTGGCCGAGGCTTTCGCCATCGGCATTAAAAAGCTGCAGGTGGGGAATGCCGTTGACGCCAAAGCGCTTGATCTGCGCCTCCCAAGCAGGGTTATCCACATTCAGCAGCACCAGATCGATTTCGGGGTGTTGATCCTGCATCGTTTCGATCGAGGGGGCCATGGTTCGACAGGACTCGCACCAGTCGGCATAGAACTCGACCAGGGTGGGGCGCCCGTTCTGCAGGGCTTCTTCGAGCGGAAGTGAGCGGCGGGCCATCTGATCGAGCAGGTCGCGCCCATCACTGCCGCGTTGCAGCCAAATCAGGCCGACAACGAGCAGGGACACCAGCAGCAGCACCAGCTGGGGGCCGCGGCGACCGGGCAGGCCATTGCCGTTGGGGGTGGAGGACATCAGCAGCGCCGCGGGCTAGGCGCTGCCATGCTGGCAGTGATTGCCCGAGCGGTGAAGTGAAACGCCGGCTGACGCTGCAGTTTCCCCGCGATGCCGTGCATCAGCCCATCACCTACCGCCTGGCGGTGGACTATGACGTGGCCTCACGGATCATCCGTGCCCAGGTGGCGCCGAATCAGCGCGGCACCATGGTTGTGGAGCTATCTGGAGACATCGACGAGCTGGAGGCGGCTCAGGAATGGCTCACCAGTCTTGGCCTTGACATCAGCTCGGCCGCCGGTGAGATCGCGATTGACCCGCTGCGTTGCGTGGACTGCGGCATCTGCTCAAGCGTCTGCCCCAGTGGCGCCCTTCGCTGCACGACCCCAGACTGGCGGCTGCAGTTCGATCAGCGACGTTGCGTCGTCTGCGAACAGTGCATTGCCGTCTGCCCTCTCGATGCCATCAGCCTGAAACTCTGATGTCCAACCTTGCGCGATGGCTGACCCTGCCGGCTCGAGCACCAATGCTCTTGGTGCTGGCACTGATCAGTTTTTATCTCGGCGCGCACTGGGGCTTTCTTCAGGACGACATCCGCTCGAGCGTTCATAGCAGCTCCTATATCGATGAGGCCTACTGGTTGCTGTCCCTCAGTCAGGTGGTGATTGTTGTCTCCTTCTGCACCTTGCCGGAGCTGGTGCTGCGACAGATCTCCCTGTTCATGGCGGCCAGCAAAGTCATCACCCTGGTGGTGACGCTGCTGCTGGTGGTGGTGGGGGGCATGTACCTGCTCTACATGCCTGGATTTGGTGATCTGCTGGTGCTCACCGCCGCCTTGCTGTTGGCGCGTCTCGACCTTGTGAGGCTGAAGATCTGGCCGCCGGCCTGGTTGGGCCTGATCGGCTTCAACGTTTTCATTTTGATCTTCATGCATTACGGCCACGCCATGCATCTTGAGCTGCTGAATTGGCCTTGGTTTCACTTCCTCGCCGGGGGCTCAGCCAGCAGCGTGTAGCTCCAGCGGTTGCCGAGCACTTTTTTCACGTAGAGGCGTGTTTCTGGATAGGGAATCGCTTCCACCCAAAGCTCTGGCAGCTTTTTCAAGTCCTCACTGACCCATTTGCTGGTTGCCCCAGGGCCAGCGTTGTAGGAGGCCAGGGCCACGTAGAGGTTGCCGCCGCTCAGCTGCAGCATCTGTTGCAGATACAGCGCCCCCAGTTCAGCGTTGAGTTCGGGGTCCTCAAGTGCCTGCTGATCTGGGGCGGGTTGCCTCAGTTCTGCAGCGGTGCTGGGCAGCAATTGCAGCAGACCGACCGCACCAGCGGCGGACTGCACGGTGGGCGTCAGCCTTGACTCCTGGCGCGCCAAGCCTTGTAGCAGTGCTGGATCCAGCTCGTTGTTTCTTGCCGCGGTCTTGATCAGCTCGCTGTAGCTGAGCGGATGACGCAGACGCTCGAGCAGGTGCTGCTCGCTCAGGGTGCGAGGCGCCCCCTGCCGCTGGGCGGCGTCAAGCTGGGCAAGACCGCTCCATCGGTCCCCCAGTGCTAGACGCAGCTGGCCTTCCTGCCATAGCTCAGCCGCATCCTTTGGCGCCCCGCCCCCTCGCCAAGTTCGCCAGTGTTCCCAGGCCTCGGTGTCCAGTCCTAGGCGGCTGAGTTTGTTGATCGCGGGCGGCAGTAAGCCCCCATGGGGTTCCAGCGCTTCTGGCAGCGGTTCTGGCGCTTGGCCCAGCCTTTCACTGGCACGCCAGCCGTAGTAGCCGAAGGGATGGCGCTCCAAAAGCTCTTGCCAAAGCTCTTGGGCCAAGGCCGTATCGCCCTGTATCTGCGCCACCAGCCCTCGCCAGAACCGATGCCGCGCGTCGATTGGTGCCGGCTTGGGTTCCTGTAGCTGCTGCTCCAGCAGCTCGGCAGCCCCACTCCACTGCCGCTGTAGCAGTTGACTGCGGATCTCCTCCCAGGCCTGCTGTTGCTTGTTCAGCGGAGTCTCTTTTGCCTCCCCTAACCGGCGTCGGGTGCGATCGCTCTGGGGCTCAAGATCGCCAAGGCAGCGGCGGGCTCCCTCAAGGTTGCCTTGCTGGGCGAGGGCCCCTGCTAGCCGGTCTCGCTGGCTGTCGCTCAGCACGTTTGGTCCGCTGCTGCAGGCCTCCAGCAGAGCCGCTTCTGCGCCTGGCCAGCGCTCACCCCAGCGGGCCAGATGCAGGCCTCCCAGTTCACCTCCCTGTTGGCGGTGCCAGTCCACCGCTGCTGCAAGGGCAGCGGGATGGGCCGGGAACCGTTGCAGCAGCAGCAGGATTTTGGGCCCGCCACTGCGGCCGAGGTAATACAGCGCATCAGCGCTTGGGGGTGCCAGCGGGTGACGTTGCAGGAGTTCCTGCCAGCGCAATCGGGCTTCCTCAGCTAGGCCCAGCTGCCGTGCCGCATAGGCCTGCGCTTTGAGCACCACGGGCACCAACAGCTGCTCTGACGCTGTGGGATTCCAGGCCTGTGCGCGAAGGAGCCAGCGACGGCGAGCGGCACTGGTCTGCGGCTGGGCAGCCAGGATCAGTCGCGCCTGACGGCGGCGCAGCGGGTCGGGGTCAAANCGAGCGCTGCGTCGCAGCAAGGTGGCATCGCTGCTGCGCTCCAGCGGAGGTCGCCTCTGTAGCAGCTGCTGTTGCAGGGCTAGTGCCGTACCGGCTGTGGCGACAGCGATCGTTGCAATGGCCAGCACTCCTCGGTTGCATTGAGCCATCAGCGGCCGCCNNTTCCGCATCGGCACTGTATGGAGGCAAGATTGGCGCNTCGCGCAGTTAGCCATTGAGCGCCTCTGTTGATTGGCAGCGCCTGGTGGCTCANTCCAGGGAGCGGTTGGAGCGAGCTCTNGCCGCCTTGACACCGCTGCAGCTGCAACGGCGCCGCACGCTGCTTGCTCTGGTCTGCGGTCTTGGCAGCTGGTTGCTAAGGCCGATCCCGCCGTTGAGCTGGTTGCCTGGTTGGATCGTTGGAGCTCTGCTGCTGTGGGCCGCCATTGAGTTGCTACTGCTGGCCTGGCGGCCGCGTCGATGGCGCTGAAGCTGCGGACAGCTCGCCATGAGTCTCCTGCGTCTAGCCCGCACTTGCTGCTGCCTTTAACCTCTGGCTAAACGAAGTTTTCTCTTCATGGCCGACCTGGCGACCCATCCGGTGGGCCAACCGCTTGGCGGCGGGGGCGCCAGCTTTGGGACCGATGGCATCCGTGGTCGGGTGGGCACAGTGATGACCCCGGCCTTCGCCCTGCAGCTCGGTTACTGGGTTGGTCAGGTTTTGCCAGGCAAAGCGCCTGTGTTGCTCGGCATGGATTCGCGCACCAGTGGACCGATGCTGATGGCCGCCCTTGAGGCGGGTCTCACTGCTGCCGGCCGGGAGGTGTGGTCCCTGGGTCTTTGCCCCACCCCAGCGGTGGCGCGAATGGTCAGCCAGCAGCGGGCTGCCGGTGGCCTGATGGTCTCTGCGAGCCATAACCCGCCAGAAGACAATGGCATCAAGGTCTTTGGAGCCTCCGGCGCCAAGCTCAGTCGCACGCAGCAGGAATCGATCGAGGCAGGCCTGCGTGGTGAGGTGCGCCCGGCTCTGACGAGTTGCGGCTTCACCCGTCGCCGCGAGGATCTGCTGAGTTCCTACAGCGCTCTGCTTCAACAGAGCCTCGAGGGTCGACGGCTGGATGGTCGCCGCATCGTGCTCGACCTTTGCTGGGGTTCAGCGACAGCCTGTGGCGCCGAGCTGTTCCGCAGCCTCGGCGCTGATGTGACCGTGCTGCATGGTGAGCCCGATGGCAGTGCCATCAATGTCGCCTGTGGCAGCACCCACCTTGAGCCCTTGCGCCAGGCGGTTTTAGCCGCTGACGCTGAGATCGGCTTTGCNTTTGACGGCGATGCGGATCGGGTGCTTGCCGTCGATGGCCGTGGTCGCCTTGTCGATGGCGATCACATCCTCTACCTCTGGGGCGCTGACTTGGCTGATGCTGACCGTCTGCCGGAGCAGCGCTTGGTGGCCACGGTGATGAGCAATCTCGGTTTCGAGCGGGCNTGGCGCGCTCGGGGNGGTCTTCTTGAGCGCACGGCTGTCGGCGATCAGCATGTTCATGCCGCCATGGCCGAGCTAGGGGCTGCCCTTGGTGGTGAGCAGTCGGGCCACATCATCAGCGCTGACCACGGCATGAGTGGCGATGGTCTACTCACGGCACTGCAATTGGCGTCTCTGCTCCAACCCGGTGAAACCCTCGCCGATCGCCTTGATGAGAGCTTCAGCTGCTTCCCTCAGCGCCTTCGCAATGTGAGGGTGCCCGACCGTGATCGCCGCAAAGGCTGGCAGCAGTGCGATGCACTCAATAATGCCGTCGCCGCTGCAGAAGCCGCGATGGGAGATGAAGGTCGCGTGTTGGTCCGGGCCTCTGGCACTGAACCGCTGCTGCGGGTGATGGTGGAGGCCTCCACTCAGGAGCAGGTGGATCACTGGACCGACCACCTTTCTGATCTCGCCGATCAGCTGCTTAACGCCTGAGCTAGTCGGAGCGCACCGCTGCAGGCATCGCCCTGTGGTTGGACCTGTTGCACCCCTGGAAGTCGCTCCTTGAGAGCNCTCTCCATCGCCTGCTGCAGTGGCAGTAGGTGGCTGATGGCCCCCCCGAAGCAGCAGAGGGCGGGANCTTGGAGATCCAGCGCCCGGGCCACCCCATCCACCATCAAGGCGAGCTCTCTTCCGGCGATTTCCATTACCTGTCTGGCATGGGCGTCGCCAGCCTCCGCCTGGGAACTCACCAGCGGTGCCAGCCGNGCAAAGCCGGCGGCCCCGAAATGGGGATCAACCACCAAGGCCTTGAGTTCATGGGCCTGGCGCACGCCCAGCGCGTCCCAGAGAACCTGCTTCAGCGCCGTTTCTTTTAGGCGCCCATCGCTCATGCGNAGNGTTAGGGCCAGGCCGTCTCNGCCGATATCCATGGCACTCCCCACCCCATCCACCAGCCAGCCCCAGCCGGCGCAGCGGTGGTGTTGGCCGCTGGCATCACGGCCTACAGCAATGGCTCCGGTGCCGCTAATCAGCACGATCCCGGGCTGCCCGGGGGAAAAGGCTCCGGCCAGGGCTGTGCGTTCATCACCAGTGACCAGAACGGCATCAAGTCCAAGGGTCTGGCGGGCCAGCGTGCTGCCAAGGCTCTGGCTCGGGCTGCCCTGCTCGATGCCGCTGGCGCCGATGGCCGCGGCGCTGAGTGCTGCAGCGGAACCAGCGTTCTGACGGGCTGACTTCAGGCTGCTGCGCAGCGCTGCTTCAAAGCGTTCAGGGCCTTCGTTGCTGCCTAGATGGCTGACGCCGCTGCCTTCGCCCTGGCCAATGACCCGACCATCGGCCAGGGCTAGGCGGCAGCAGGTGTGGGTCTGCCCGGCATCAAAGCCCGCCAGCAACAGCTCTGCAGCGCTGTGATCAGCCACTGGTCGTGGGCTCCTGGCCCGCACGGTTTAGGGCCTGCGCAGCCCCCAGTGTGGCCAAGGCGAACCAGCCGCTGAGCTGCACCTCCGGGCGGAAGAAGATGGTGTCCACCAGGCCGTGGCCGGCCAGGCCGATTACCGCTGCCATGGCCCCTACAGCCGGGAGGCTCAGCATTAGGTCCCGCTGCAGCTGGCCCAGGCCGATGCGCAGGCTGGTGATCCATAGCCCCAAGCCAGCCAACAGGCCAGGGATGCCGGTCTCAACAGCCAGCTCAAGCGGGACGGAGTAGGCGCTCAGCGCCGTGAAGCGTGGTTGTTGATAGAGCGGGTAGATCAGGTTGAAGGCGCTGTTGCCAGGACCGATGCCGAGCCAGGGATGGTCCCGAACCATTTCAAGGGCCGAGAGCCAGACATTGATGCGGAAGTTGTTGGAGCTGTCCTCACGGCCAGCGACCATGCTCAGCAGGCGGATGCGCAGGGGCTCCACCTTCAGTGCAGCCATGCCAAGGGCGACCAGCACAGCGGTAATCACCAGCGGCGGCAGCAGTCTCCGCAGCAGCGGGCTGAGGTGGCGGCTTTGGCGAAGCAGCAGCAGCAGTCCCATGCTGCCGAGGCTGAAGAACAGCCCGATCCAGCCGCCGCGGCTGAAGGTGAAGACCGCCGCAGCCAGGCCGCAGCCGAGGCTGCTCAGGGCCAGCAGCCTCGGCCAGAACCCCTGCCAGCGCAGTAGGGCCACCACAGCCAGCGGCATCAGAGGCACCAGGTAACCCGCTAGCAGGTTGGGATTGCCGAGGGTGCTGTAAATGCGTCGGGTGCCGTCAGCTACTGAGTTGGGATCGGCCCATAGGGCCAGGTCTTCTGTGGGGGCGTAGAGCTGCCGCAGTCCCACCACGCTGGTGGCCAGCAGGCCAACAAGCAGTCCTGCTAGCAAGCGGTTCCACCACTGCGGCGCCTGCTCCAGCAGGCGTCGCATCAGGGCATAGACCCCCAGGTAGCTCAACAATTTCAGCAGGCCCTTGGCAGCAGCTGCAGGTACCGGTGAGAAACCGGTAGCCAGTAGTGCCAGGGCCAGATAGATCAGTAACCAACCGTTCAGGGCTCCCAGACGCTGCCTGGATGGAGCGGAGGCCAGCCCCCAAACCAGCCACAGCAGACCGCATGCCGTGATCATCAGCCCCAGCCCGCCTCGGCTGATGAATGGCATCAGCATCAGCAGCGCGGTCAGGATCACCCCGGCCAGATGGGGCAGCTGGCGCCGTAAAAGGCTCGTGTCTTTTCCCGCCAGCTGGCCCTGCCAGCGCAGCAGCCAGGGGATCGTCGGCGATGGCGTCATCCGGCGTTCTGCTGCTGTGCGAGCGGATTATGCAGCGACTCGCCAGGCACGGCGCAACCAAACAGACGCCTATAGACCGGTAGCCCCTGATCGAGCACGTAGCGCTCGCGCTCGGTTCTTACCGCGAGTGGATTGTCTGCTAACCAGCTGCCGCCATCGAGCTCTGTGAAGCAGCCCGCTTCCTCCACTGCTTCAAGCATCTGGGCTATCACCTCAGGTACATCACTCTGCAGAAAAAGCTTCCCGTCAGCAGGCATCGCCGCCGCCACCCAGCGCAGTAGTTCCGGTTGCACCATGCGGCGCTTGTGATGGCGCTTCTTAAACCAGGGGTCGGGGTACTGGATCGTCACCAGCTCTAGCCGCAGCCGATTTAGTGACTCCAGCCAGCGCTGCAGGCTGACGTTGGCATTGCCAAAGATGAAGCGAACGTTGGAGCGCTCCTCGCGTTGCTGCTGTGCTTCCGCGGCGCGCACCAAGGGATGACGGATCTCCAGCCCAAGATGATTGCGCTCGGGATGGGCCTCGGCCATCGCCAGCAGGAAGAAGCCACGGGCGCAGCCGATATCAAGATGCAATGGCAGCTCAGGGTTGACGAAGAGGTCTCTCGGGGCGGGCAGATCCCGCTCCACCTGAAAGAAGCTGCTGAGGGGATTGACGTGCTGCCGCACCGGATTCAGGACCTGTTCGGGATGATGAATGCGAGACACGTCGTATAGCTGTGCACCTGAGTGCTCCCGTCCACTGGACCGAGCTCGCCGTTGCAGAAGAGGCCGCTGATGGGCAGCTTGGGAAATTGACGCCGGCAGAGCCCGCCATCGACATTGATTTCCCCATAAAGACCTTCTCCTCGGCCTGCACAGGCAAATAGCAGGGCTGCCAGAGGTTCACTGCAGCGCTGTCGCTGCTCCTGCAGCAGGCCATTGAGCTCCTGGCGCGAGGTGCTGCTATCGCGAAGCTGGAACTGGAGCCGCTGACCCACTTGCAGGCTGTCAGCCACGGCCATGGCACCGTGTCGGGGATCGACCCCCATCAGGTTGCGCACCAGAAAGGGACTGCTGGCCTGATTGGCCGCGAGTGAGAAGCGGTTGCGGGCCAGTCCGACGAACAGTGAATGGCTCAGCAGCTCACGATCCTGCTCCGGCAGGGTCTCGATCACCTTCTGAAGGGCCAGGACCGGTGGAGCCAGCTCCTCGCCTTCTCGTAGTTCAAGCACCACATTGCGCTTGGCCTGCTCCACCTCAAAGACCGGGCCGATGGGCCGGCAGCCTTGGGCGACCACCGACTGCAGGCTCCAGTCGCCGCTGATCACACAGCCCACTGCACCGGCACAGACCCGATCGCCCAGCAGAAGAGAGCCGTGGTCAGCACTGTGGTTCCCAGTGAGCCCCCCAACCTTCTCCATGTCGGGGAAGGCATAGTCCAGGCCGCTGATCAGATCATTGATGCCACTGCTGGATGGATCGATCCAGAGCAGCATTCCTCCACCGTCGGCGGGATCGGCACCCACTGCATCCACCCAGGGCTGGCTGGGTCCATCGAGATCGGGTGGCTGGTGGGGATCGATGGCAAAGCTCGTCACCTTGGCTCCTGGAAGCCGCAGCAGCGTCACACTCAGACCTGGACCCTGCTCAAGCTCCTGGGGTTCACCCTTAGCCCCGGTGCCGACCACGCCCCCACCGCAGCCACCGATCCAGTGATCCGCTTTGAGTTTGCGCTGCAGCAGTGGCAGCAGCCGCGGCAGGTCACTGGAGAAGCTCGTGCTGCAGAAGACCAGGGCCAGGTCGGCCTTTCCCACTCCGCCCAGGGCAGATGTCACCTCGGCCACGGCCTCGTCTAGGGAGGGGCGGCTCGAGAGCGCTGTGCGTGCGAGGGCTGTCGACCCACCGCTCGAGAACCAGGGGAGCATGGGCACGATCGTGCTGGTTGGACGCTACAGCTGCGCCGCGGATAATGAGCGCCCCTGGATGTACGGCATGCCGCTCCCCCTGCTGCGCAGCTTGATCTGGCTGGATTATCGGCTGGCCCTGCTGTTTGCTGTCGGCCTGCCCCTGGTGCTGCTGATTTGGGCGACTGCCCGCCGTGAGCAGGCCTTGGTGCGGCTGCTCACCCTTTATTGGCAGGTCAGCAGCCTGCTTGGCGTCACGGTTCTGTTGATGGTCGACGGTGTGCCCTTGGCCTTTCTGACCGGTGCTGCGGCCAACCTCTTCATCCTCATCGGGCTGTGGTTCTGGGCCGATCTCAATGAAGAACTGGCCGATCTGCCTCCATATCGGGCCCTGCCGCTAACCGTGCGTTGCTGGCGCTGGGCGATGACCCTGCTCTGCATGGTCGGACTGGTGCTCAGTGTCACCGCCTTGGGCTGTGGTCTCAGTGATGCATCAGCTCCTCTCTGCCAGCTGTGGATGGAGGCGCCACGGCAGTTCCATGACCGCCTGGCAGTACTGCTGGGCTTCCTTTTTGGGGGGAGCTGGACCGCCACCATCTCCGCATTCTTTGGCTACATGGGCCTGGCGGCCTATGGCGTTGGACTGATTCAGTTCCTGGTGGTGCGGCTTCCTAAGCAGGGGCGCCTGGCCGGAGGTTTCTGAGGTGCTTGCAGAGCTCGAGGACATCAGTCGCCACTGCCCCGATCGTGCGCTGCGTCTAAGGGGCACCCTGCCGGCCCAGGCTGGCCTTGAGGCTTTTGAGCTGGTGATCTTCCGGGGATTTAGCAGCAGCCTCACCCACCCCACCGCCTTTGATCCTGATAGCCCCGTGCTTCCTGCGGGCAGCGCTCTCGATGGAGCTGAGCTGCTTCAGGCTCCACTACGTCCAGGCAGCGAGAAAGTGCTTGCCGGCCCGGAGCCGGTCGAGCACTTTCTCGATCCCGGGAATTGGCGGTGCTGAGTCTTAAGCGGAGAGGGCCTCGATGCAGCGGCTGCAGATGGTGGGATGGTCGTTATGGCTGCCGACGTCGTCTGTGTAATGCCAGCAGCGCTCACATTTCTGACCGGAGGCGCGGCTGATGCGCAGGGTTACTCCCTCCTCTTCCACCTCAGCAAGCACGGTGTCCGGCGGTGTGCCGCTGAACTGCAGCTGACTGACCAGCAGCCAGTCCGCCAGATTGTCCACGGAGGGATGGGGGCTGGCGGCTAGTTGCTCTAGCGCCGCTGTGATGGAACCGGCTAGCTCACCGCTGCCCAGTTCCAGTTGCACCGCAGCTTCTAGGGAGGCCCCAAGTGCTCCTTCGGCGCGGCAAGCCTCGAGCTGTCGATTAAGGAGCGCCCGCAGCTTGACCACGCTGTCGATAGCGGCCACTGAATCTGCTGAAAGTGCGCTCCAGCCCGCGTCAGCTTTGGGCCAACCTCGCTGGAACACAGATTGCTCGGCTACGTCGTAGGGCAGGTGCTGCCAGATGTCCTCGGCCATGTGGCACAGCACCGGAGCGATCATGGCGGCGAGACGCTCTACAACCAGGGACATCACCGTCTGGCAACTGCGGCGCCGGAAGCTGTTAGCGCTGCTGATGTAAAGGCGGTCCTTGGCGATGTCGAGGTAGACGTTGGAGAGATCCACCACGCAGAAGTTCTGCAGAGTCTGGAAGAAGCGGTAAAACTCGAAGCGCTCAAAGTGGCCAGTCACCTCCTCCAGCACAGCTGCGGTGCGGTGCAGCATCCAGCGATCTAGCAGCGGTAGCTGTTCCAGGGGCACTGCATCACTGGCGGGATCAAAGTCATGCAGATTGCCCAGCAGGTAGCGGGCTGTGTTGCGCACCTTGCGGTAGACGTCTGCCAGCTGCTTAACGATTCCAGGACCCAGTGGCACATCAGCGGAATAGTCCACCGAGCTCACCCACAGACGCAGTACGTCGGCGCCGAAGGCTGGCTCCTGCTTTTGGTTCTTGCCTCCTTCGACGATCACTGCCGGATCGACGACATTGCCCAGGGATTTACTCATCTTGCGCCCCTTCTCGTCGAGCGCAAAGCCGTGTGTGAGCACGCGCCTGTAGGGGGCATGGCCATTGACCGCAACAGACGTCAGCAGGCTGCTCTGGAACCAGCCGCGGTGCTGATCAGAGCCCTCGAGGTAGAGATCAGCCGGATAATTCAGCTCAGTTTCGTCCTGATCGGCTGCCAGGCCCTGCAAGACGCCGGCCCAGGAGGAGCCTGAGTCAAACCAAACATCCATCGTGTCGGTGCCCTTGCGCCACTGATCGGCCTGGTCGCGGTAAGTCGCCGGTAACAGCTCGGCTTCCTCGCGCTCCCACCAGACATCCGCGCCGTGCTCTGCAATCAGCCCTTGGACGTGCTGAAGGGTGTCGGCGTTGAGGAGCACTTCACCGCTGCTGCGGTGATAGAAGACGGGGATCGGCACACCCCAGGTGCGTTGACGGCTGATGCACCAGTCGCCGCGTTCGCGCACCATGCCCTCGATGCGGTTGCGGCCGCTGGACGGCAGCCATTCCACCTGAGCGATTGCTTCGAGCGCCTGTTCACGGAAGCCTTCGACCGATGCGAACCACTGCTCGGTGGCACGGAAGATCGTGGGCTTCTTGGTACGCCAGTCATAGGGGTAGCGGTGTTCGTATCGCTGCTCCATCAGCAGCGCTCCAGCCTCCCTGAGGGCGTCGATGATGGCGGAATTGGCATCCTTGAGCACGTTCAGCCCAGCGAAGGGGCCGGCTTCCTCGGTCAGCCATCCACCCTCATCCACGGGGCAGAGCACAGGGAGCTCGTGCTTGCGACCGGTGTTGAAGTCATCAACGCCATGGCCCGGGGCCGTGTGCACCAAGCCGGTGCCGGCCTCGGTGGTGATGTAGTCGCCGCCTACCACCACCGGACTGGTGCGATCTAGCAGCGGATGGCGATAAAGGCTGCCTTGCAGTTCCTCGCCTTTCAGGCTGACCAGAGGCTTGAGCGGCAGTTCCAGCTGCTTGCTGAGGGATTCCACCAATTCGTTGGCTACCAGCAGTCGGCGGCCGTCACCACTGCAGCAGAGGGCATAGTCCAGGCGGCCGTTGACGGCTACGGCCAGATTCGCCGGCAGCGTCCAGGGGGTTGTGGTCCAGATCGCTACGGCCACGGGGCCCTCACCATTGGATTCGATCACCGCTTTGAGCGCCTCGGAGGGCTGCTCAAGAGCAAAGGCCACAAAGACGCTTGGGGAGGTATGGCCGTCGGGGTACTCCAGCTCCGCTTCTGCTAGGGCCGTGCGGGAGCTGGGACTCCAGTGCACTGGTTTGAGGCCCCGGTAGATATGGCCAGCCAGCACCATGCGGCCAAAGACCTCGATCTGGGCAGCCTCATAGCGCTTCTGCAACGTCAGATAGGGCGTGTCCCACTCGCCCCAGATGCCCCAGCGTTGAAATCCCTGGCGCTGGCCCTCCACCTGCTCTAGGGCATAGGCATGGGCCTTGCGGCGCAGGTCCAGTGGGCTGAGGTTGCGGCGCTCTTCCCCCTTGAGGCTTTGCAGCACCTTGAGTTCGATGGGTAGACCATGACAGTCCCACCCTGGGATGTAGCGGGCGCGGCGTCCGTTGAGCAACTGGTACTTATTGATGATGTCCTTCAACGTCTTGTTGAGTGCGTGCCCTACATGCAGAGCGCCGTTGGCGTAGGGCGGTCCGTCATGCAAGGTGAACCGCTTGCCGGGGTTGTTGCGGCTGAGGCTGTTGTAGAGATCCAGTTCGCTCCAGAAGCTCTGCAGTTCCGGCTCCCTCACGCGAGAGTTCGCCCGCATTGAGAACTCGGTCTTAAGCAGGTTGAGGGTGTCCTTGTAGGAGATCTCGCTCGCTGTCACCGTCGCCCCGTGTCTTCTGGGGATTATCAGTTCTGGCCGTCCGCGATCAGCTCGTCCACCTCATCAAGGGACTCGATGAGACTGACCGCTGCGCTGCTGCCAGGGCGACTAGGCAGAGGTTCAGGGTCAAGGATGTCGGCTTCCACCACCGGCAGTGTGTCTTCCAAGGCCGTGGTGGTTTGATCCTGCTCCTGATCTGCTGAAGGCTGTTGCTGGTCAAGGTTTTCAACGACCACCTCAACACTGGTTGCATTGTTGTTGTCGCCATGGGCCTCAGGGTTGTTGTGCTGCTGGGGCTCAGCTTCTGTTTCCAGCCCATGGGCCGTCAGCTCAATGGGCTCTGGCTCTGCTGTGGACTCTGCTTCTTCTGAAGGCTGCTCTGTGATCAGATCATCGGCAGCTTCGCCGGCGTCCACCTCGGCCGTGGTGGTTTGNTCCTGCTCCTGATCTGCTGAAGACTCGTGCTGCTCGAAGTTTTCAACNACCACNTCAACGCTGGTTGCATTGCTGCTGTCGCCATGNGCCTCAGGGNTGTTGTGCTGCTGGGGCTGAGCTTCGGTTTCCNGCCCNTGGGCCGTCAGCTCAATGGGCTCTGGCTCTGCTGTGGACNCTGCTTCTTCTGAGGGCTGCTTTGTGATCAGATCATCGGCAACTTCGCCGGTGCCCTCTTCAGNGGCTGTNCTCTCTGANCTGGGCTCAGCATCGGCGCGCACCCATTTTTTGGTTATTACGGGNTTGCGCAGCCGATCCTTGATCCAGCCCAGCAGNCCNAACAGTGCTGTCAGCAACTTCTGCAGAGCATCTTTGAGCTGTATCAGTTGGCCCTGCCAGTANGACCTCTGCTGCAGTTCATCGCGNGCGCTCTGATCCAGCACCGCCCAGCGCTGCTGACCCACTTCNGTGCTGAGNCGGCCAATCAGCAGACCGCCGCAAAGNACCCCGAGCATCGGTCCACCAGTGAGGCGCTCNGCTCCGGTTACGAGCACCAGACCCAGCAGCAGCACCACTGCCGCCCACAGCCCATCACGGGGGCGTGCCAGCTGGCTGGCCATCAGTGGCAGCAGCATNAGCAAGAGCCCNAAGGCCAGGGCCAACGCTCCGATCAATATGGCCAGCACAGCAGCGGCATCACTNGAGCCATTCAAGCGCTGCTTAGAGTCGAGGTCTGCCCACCTGGCGGAATTGGTAGACGCGCTGGTTTTAGGTACCAGTGGCTTAGGTCGTGGGGGTTCAAGTCCCCCGGTGGGCACTTCAGGAATGAATCGAAACTAAGACGAACTAGTCCAGCTCTGTGTCCATGGTTGGGACTCACGGGTCTTGGCTGTGGTGTTCCGGGGGCTAGCTGCAGCGGTGGTGGCACTGGGTGCCTTTGCCCCTGCCCTGCCCCTGGCCAGTGGTCCAGCTCATCAGAACTACTACCAGTGGGGCCCTGGCATCAGTGCTGCTCCGGTCACCGCCAGCTGGGAGCAGGTGGATCGGCTGGAAGAGGTGCTGATCAGCCACGGCGTCCCTGTGGTCTATCGCGACAGCTGCCCCGAGGGCCTAGAGGGTCTCTATGACCCGCGTCAGAACGAGATCCTGATGTGTCGCAACACGATGCCNCACCGCTCGGAGAACTACTGGAACACCCTGGCTCACGAGTCGGTNCATGTGATGCAGGTCTGCCGCAACGCCAGCCCCCTGTCNGTGGGACTTGATGAGATTCAGGAGGCGATGCTCAGCGATACCCCTCAGCGCGAGAAGCTCTACATCCTCACGGCCTATCCGCCGGAGCAACGCCTTTACGAGCTTGAGGCCCGCTGGGTTGCCAATACCTTCGCTCCCGATGCGGTGACCGATCTGCTGGCGGACAGCTGCACNGCCTCAGCCTCCCGTCCGGCNACCCANGCGCTACTTCCATCGCTGCTGGAGTCTTCAGGCGTCTAAAGCTGCGCTTTTGCCTAGGGTGTGGGCCCTTGGAGGNGGAGGCGCCGCGGCTGTGACAGCAACCCCAGCGCTGAGCTCGGTTCCTCGCCAGTTTGTTGAGCCTCCCCCGCCGCTCAATCCAACGGTTGGCCTGTTTCTGGGTGGGTATGTCCTGGCTGGTCTGACGATCTGGGGTTGGTTTGTTGGCCAGTGGTCCCTGCCACTGCTGTTGCTGCTCGGGTTCCTAGCCCTGCACCTNGAAGGCACGGTCATCCATGACGCCTGTCACAACGCGGCCCACCCAAACCGTTTCTGGAATGCGTTCATGGGCCATGGGGCTGCCCTGCTTCTGGGCTTCAGCTACCCGGTTTTCACCCGGGTGCATCTGCAGCACCACGCTCATGTCAATGATCCCAAGCACGATCCCGATCACATCGTGTCCACGTTCGGCCCGTTGTGGTTGATTGCACCGCGATTTTTCTATCACGAATTCTTTTTCTTCCAGCGCAGGCTCTGGCGCCGTTATGAGCTCTTTGAGTGGGCACTAGCCCGAACGCTTTTTGTANTGATCATCGTTTCGGCGGCCAAGGGTGGCTTCCTTGATTTCATCTTCAACTGCTGGTTTGCTCCTGCTCTGTTGGTGGGAGTCACTCTTGGCCTGTTCTTTGATTACCTGCCCCACAGACCCTTCAGTTCACGCAACCGTTGGNAGAACGCCCGGGTTTACCCAGGCAAAACCATGAATCTGTTGATCATGGGGCAGAACTACCACCTAGTGCACCATCTTTGGCCCTCGATCCCCTGGTTTCAGTATCAGGCTGCCTACCGGGCTACCAAGCCATTGCTGGATCGCAAGGGCTCTCCTCAGCGTCTCGGGATCTTCGAGACGCTTCATGACTGCAGCAACTTCTTTTATGACGTCTTGCTTGGCATCCGTAGTCACAGCCGTAGTCGCTCCAAGCTCCGCTGGCTGGCTCATCTGGCACCGGGATTCAACAATCGCCGCCGATTGATNGGTCTTCTGCACCGCACCAGCGTCGGNCCACGCTGAATTTCAGCTGTTGAGAATCCGCGGCACGCGGAAGAAATCACCTTCTCGTTGCGGAGCCTGNTCCAGNAGCTCGTCTCNTACAGGTGTTGGGGTGACGGTGTCCTCGCGNGTCACGTTGATCACCTCAACGGCCCTGGTCGTGGGGGGCACTCCTTCAGTGTCAATAGCCTCAAGCTGNGCCACGAAATCCAGGATCCGCTCNAGCTGTGGGGTGAAGGTGGCGATTGTTTCCTCGGGCAATTCCAGCCGGGCCAGCTGGGCCACCTTGCGCACGTCGTCGGCACTGATGTGGCTCATGGACTCTGGTGGCTCAGAAACTGCNCCAGATCTTTGCAGAGCGCCGTTGCTGCNAGGTCAAGGAAGGTGGCTCCATGGTCGGCCCGAGCCAAGTGGGGGTCTGAGCCCATGCGTCCATCGGGATGGCGACGNCGGAAGTCCTCCGGTCCATGAATCGGACCAGCAGGAGCGGCCTCNGGNAGTGGCCGCTGCAGTTTCTCCAGACTTGGGTCTAGGTGCAGCGTCAAAGCGATCTCGCTGGGGGTCGCGTGCTGGCCCTCACGATCGCCGTAGAGCTTGCGGGCTTCCTGAAAGACAGGGCCAGCCATGAACCAGTTGGCAAGCTTGCATTGCAGTTGAGGGGCCACAGACAGCTGCCGACGTCTTGCTTCTCCGTAGGCCTCAGCAAAGGCGGCTTTGGTCGTGGCGATGTTGCCCCCGTGACCATTGATGACAAAGATCCGCTCAAAACCATGGCCGGCTAGGGAGAGCACCACGTCACGCATCACCGCCAGCAGGGTGCTGGGCTGCAGGCTCACGGTGCCTGGGAATCCCAGGTGATGTTCTGCCATGCCAAAGGCTTGGGGCGGGGTCACCAATACACCGGTGCGCTTGCCCACTTCCAGTGCCACCGCTTCAGCGGTGAGGGCGTCGGTACCGATGGCGCCCGTGGGTCCGTGCTGCTCAGTGGAGCCGAGGGG
>NHBY01000010.1 GCA_002168155.1 Synechococcus sp. TMED19
CTCGGCCTATCCCACCTGGATTGAGGGGGGCTGGGTGCATGGCTTGATGGTGGCGGCTGTGGCCGTGGTGGCGCAGGCCGTTCTTGGCCTGCAGCGCAANCTNGCTCCCGATCGGCGACGGGCCAGCNTGATGGTGGCNGCNGCTGTGNTGGTNCTNTTNGTGCCNNNCGNCTGGGCNCAGCTGTTGNCCNTGNTGNTCGGTGGNTTGGTNGGNTTGTGNGNTNTNACGCCTCCTGNGCNTGAGCNATCGGNNCCNGAACGTCTCGTGGTTCCNCTNCGGCGCTCTGTGGCNGTGGNNTTGCTTNGNNTNGCNNTGCTNCTNTTNGTGGCNCTGCCNTGGNTNNNCGCTGANGCCAGGCCGCTGNTGNTGCAGCANCTCAGTGGATTCCTGCGCACGGGTGCCTTGGTGTTCGGCGGTGGGCATGTGGTGCTCCCCTTGCTGGAGCAAGCGCTGGTGCCCAACGGTTGGATTGACCTGCAGCNGTTTCTGGCAGGGTATGGGGCTGCCCAGGCGCTGCCGGGGCCGATGTTCAGTTTCGCGGCCTTTCTTGGCTTTGATCTGCAGCCTGGGCTTCAGGGCATCGCGGGATCTGTGATGGCGCTTCTTGCCCTCTTTTTCCCCTCGTTCTTGTTGATTGGTGGGCTCCTGCCCTTGTGGAGTGACCTGGGCCGTTTGGCTCCGATGCGTCGAGCCCTGCTGGGCATCAATGCATCGGTGGTNGGCATCCTGCTGGCGGCGTTGTTTCAACCCGTCTGGCAAGCGGGAATCCGGGGCGGTGCTGAGTTCGGCCTGGCGTTGGTTGCGTTTGTACTGTTGGTGAGCTGGCGGCAACCGGCGTGGCTTGTAGTGCTGTTTTGCGCCGGGGTGGGTGGTTTGATCCTGGCCTGATCCATTCCTCTGCAGAATCACTGCATTGATGGGGAGCATGGTGGCTGGAGCTGGTGTGAATCCTGCCGATCAGAACTGGCCTTGGTGGCCGCTGCTTCCCCTTTATCCCTATGGCAGGCGCCGAACCCTCAGGCGTGAACTTGTACCTGGTCAGATTTGGAGTTTTGAGCAGCTGCAGGGGGTTTTCTATGTCGCTGTGCCCATCCGCATGACGGCGATCAAGGTTGACGGGGGGTTAATGCTGTATGCCCCGAACGCCGCCACTGCTGAGTGCATCGCCCTCGTGCGTGATTTAGAGGCAATCCATGGACCTGTGCTCTCGATTGTTCACCCAAGTAGTTCTGGCCTGGAGCACAAAGTCGGTGTACCGGCAATGGCCCGGGCGTTCCCGGGAGCTGATGTCTGGGTGACGCCGGGTCAGTGGAGTTTTCCTTTGCCCCTACCGCTCAGTTGGGTTGGCTTCCCTGCTGGGCGCACGCGGGTGTTGTTTGAGAACGGTGTGCCCCACGGCGATGAATTGCAATGGGAGCCGCTCGGTCCTGTGCCGCTTGGGCCAGGGCCTTTTATGGAAGCCACTGTCATGCATCACGCCAGCGGCACGCTGCTTTGCACCGATGCACTCATTGCGATCTCCGAGCAGTGGCCTGAATTGTTGGACCTTGATCCAACACCGATGCTGTATCACGGCCGTGACCATGGCGATGAGCCAATGGATGATGAGCCGCAGCGACGACTTCGCGGCTGGAAGCGTCTCGTTCTCTTTGCTACGTGCCTCAAACCGCATGGGGTGGATCAGGTCTGGCGCTCCTACCCGTTTCGTTGGAGATCCAATTGGGAGCTTGATTTTGACGCACTCAGTCGAGGTGGCCGGCTACGGGTAGCTCCGATCCTCGAGGATCTGGTATTTCCACGGCATCGTCAGCTGATGAGTGACTGGTTGCGTCGCTGCTCGAGCCTCAGTGTCAGTCAACTGGTGCCGTCCCATTTCCAGGCACCGATTCGCTGTGATGGTTCAGTGTTTGAAACTATGGCCCAGGATTGGGAGAGGGGTGATTCAGCTGCTGCAGAGGCATCAGATCGTGCCTTCCTGCGTTCCTTCAACAGGCAGATCGAACGTCTTGGACTGGTGCCTAAGCCTTAAAGCTCGATGGGCTCATCGCCGTCGGGGCCAAACATGGAGCTCTCGAGTTCCATGCGCTGCTCCATCTGGCGCAAGAAATAACCGGTCATCATCGCTGAAGCGAGTAGGCCAGCGAGATTGTCTCGGCTGGTCTGGATCTTCACCTCAAACTGTTCGCCGGGCAGCAGGCCCAGCAGACCTTGCACGTTGTGCCGAATGATCTCTTGGATATCTGGACTGGCGGAACGGGCGACCCGCTGCAGCACATCCGGGCTCTGCTCCTGGAGGTACTTGATCAGGTCATTTCCGCTGATCGCGTCAGTTTCCGTGGTCAGAAATTCGGGGTTGAACATCCGGCCACTGCTGTCGTCCAGGTAACAACCTAACAGTCCCTTCNGTTTCTTACCTCACCTCTGGCGCCTGCAGGGGGCCAAAGCCCTGTGGTGGCCAGTAACGCCAGAATGCTGTGCCAATTACATCACTCTCTGGCAGCGGCCCCCACAGGTGCGAATCGAGGCTCTCGTTGCGGTTGTCCCCGAGCACCATCAGCTCTCCGTCCGCGAGTGTCAGCTCAGGTANCTCGTATTCCATAGCCTCAGCNGCCCAGGGTTCCTTGATGGTTCTGCCGTTGCGCAACAGTTCTCCGGCGTGTACCGCCAGTTCATCGCCAGGAATTCCCACCACTCNTTTAATCAGTGCCGCTTGAGGGTCGTAGCCGGCACTCACAAGAGGCTCGGGGGTCTGGAATACCACCACGGCATCGCGCTTTGGCTGCAGCCCAAGGCGATNGCCCAGCTTGTATACGAGCACTCGATCCTGAGGTTGCAGCCCTGGCTGCATGGATTCCGATGGGATCCACCTCGGCTCGACCACACCCCAGCGCAACAGGATTGCCAGCCCCAAGACAAAAAACAGCGAGCGCCACTGGCTCAACCCACTGGACTTCTCATCGGACTTGATGGTCATTGCTTTGGGTCGGCACGCGAGCACAATCGTGACGCCCTGATCCCCCTNGCTTGGACCTGCAGGCCGCTGACAACCTGCGTGCCGCCGAGGCTTTGTTGTCNGCCCTGATGGGGCTTGGGCTGAGGCGGTTAGTGCTCTGTCCTGGTAGCCGCTGCGGANCGCTCGCCTTGGCGGCCTCCCGTTTTGAAAGCCATGGTCTGCAGCTGATCTGCGGAATTGATGAGAGATCTGCAGGGTTTCTGGCCCTGGGGATGAGCCGCNCTGATGGGCAGCCCACAGCGGTGGTGACCACCTCCGGTACGGCTGTGGCCAACCTGCTACCTGCAGCTGTGGAGGCAGACCACAGCGCTTTGCCGCTGCTTTTGATCAGCGCTGATCGGCCTGAACGGCTGAAAGCCTGTGGCGCCAACCAGACGGTGAATCAGGAGGCGTTTCTGCAGCCCTCTTGTCGCGCCCTACTGCAAGGTCCGCTCGATGGACTGCACCGAGCTGATGCGGCCCGGTTGCATCGCTTGGCTGATGCCGCCTGGCGCCATTGCCTGGGAATTCCGGCCGGGCCCGTTCACCTCAACCTCGCTTTTGAGGAGCCACTGCATGCATCGGCTGAGCTCCCTCTGCCGTCCCAGCCGCCCTCCCGCCAGCTAGAGCTCCCGGCTTTTGGGGATCCCATTGATGACCTCGCTCCACTGGACCTTGATCGTCCAGGGCTGATCGTGGTTGGTCCCTGGAGGCGTGGTCGTGGCACTGGCTTTGTTGCGGCGTTGCGTCGCCTGGTTGAACGCAGCGGCTGGCCGGTATTAGCGGATGCAGCTTCTGGTCTGCGCGGTCTGCCGCTGCCTGTGATCAGTGCCTATGACCTTCTGCTCGAGGATCCAGGCCGTGTACCTCAGCCACAACAGGTCCTCCGCCTTGGCTCGATGCCCTCGAGCCGTCGCCTGCAGGACTGGCTGCAGCTCCACAGAGGTCCAGAGTTGGTCATCACCGAAGGCGATCCGCGCCGTCAGGATCCCCTCGGAAGTGGCGCACCTCAGCACTGGCAGGGGTTGAAAGCTTGTACCGCCTCACTGGCCGGTGGATCTCCTTCTCCAGAGAGCTTGAAGCTGCAGCAGGAGTGGCTCCAGGCGGAGCAGTTGACCCAGTCCCGTCTTGATCAGGTTTTATCAAGATCCGGCACCTGCACGGAACCGTCTCTGGCTCGCGCACTGCAGCAGTTGCTTCCCTTGGATTGGCCAGTGATGCTTGCCAGCAGCTCCCCCGTACGGGATTGGGAGAGTTTTGCTGCGCCACCTGCAGGTCATCGCACGGTCGTGAGCTTTCGAGGTGCTTCCGGTATTGATGGCACCCTTTCACTTGCAGCCGGCCTGGCCAATCAGTGGCAGAGGCTCCTGCTGGTTACAGGTGATCTGGCGCTGTTGCATGACAGCAACGGCTGGCTCTGGGGCCAGCAGCTCAATGCAGAACTCCGTGTTGTGCTGATCGACAACGGTGGCGGCGGAATTTTTGAACAGCTGCCGATACCCCGGCAGGGACTTGATTTCTCCCGCCTGTTCGTCATGCCCCAGGCCGTAGACCCTTTGGCCCTGGCCGCAGCCCATGGCGTACCTCAGCGTGCTTGTCGCTCGATGCACGAGTTGGCTGCTGACCTCGATTGGCTGCTGGACTCTGGTGAGCCGATGCGTCTTCTGCGCTGCAGCACCGACCCTGTTGCTGATGCACAGCTGCGGCGGACACTGCGCCAGCCAGGATGGCCAGTTGAGCCCCCGCAGGCCTGATGCGAAGCCTTGATCGCAACTACTGGATCCCCTCAGGCAGCTATGAGGACGTGCTGCTGGCCTATGCCGCTGATGAAGGGATCGCCCGCATCGCCATCAATCGGCCCGAGAAGCGCAATGCCTTCCGACCTCGCACCGTTAGTGAGCTCTATGACGCCTTTGCGCGTGTGCGCGATAACCCGCGGGTCGGTGTTGTGCTCTTTACCGGGGCAGGTCCGGCTGCCGATGGGGTTCATGCCTTCTGCGCTGGTGGTGACCAATCCGTCCGCGGCGACGGCGGCTATCTCGATGAGGAGGGAGTGCCGCGCCTCAATGTTCTGGATCTTCAACGTCTGATCCGCAGCCTGCCCAAGGTCGTGATCGCCCTTGTGTCCGGCTATGCGATCGGCGGGGGTCAGGTTCTGCACCTTCTGTGTGACCTGAGCATCGCCGCTGAGAACGCCCAGTTCGGTCAAACCGGACCCCGGGTTGGCAGCTTTGATGGTGGATACGGCTGTGCGCACCTCGCCCGGCTAGTGGGTCAGCGCAAGGCTCGCGAGATCTGGTTTCTCTGTCGCCGTTATGACGCCCAGCAGGCGCTGCAGATGGGTCTTGTGAACACGGTTGTCCCGCTGTCGGAGCTTGAGCTGGAGGGGATCCGCTGGGCGCGCGAAATCCTGCAACACAGCCCGACGGCGATTCGTTGCCTCAAGGCCTCCTTCAACGCCGATACCGACGGGATGGCAGGTCTACAGGAACTGGCCGGCCAAGCCACCCATCTCTTTTACCGGACCAGCGAGGGCCAAGAGGGGCGCAACGCCTTTCTCGAGAAACGACCTCCTGACTTTGGAGATGTTCCCTGGCTGCCTTAAACCCTGACGAATGAATTAAGCCAGGCGAGATTCGTGAGACTCACTGGCTAGCAGGAGGGGGATTTCTCCTCCTCTGATGAAAACTCTGCTGGCTCCGTTGGCCCTGCTGCTGGGCCTGCCGTCTTTGGCGTTAGCCCCCGTGATGGTGCGGGCCATGCCCTGGGATGACCCAGAAGTGGTCATGAAAAAAGAGCCCATCACCTTGCTCGAGCTCAGCCGCAAGGCCAAGAAGGTGAAGGTGTATCAAGACGGCCAGATGATCGCTAGCTACCCGGTGGCTGTTGGTCGGGCCGATTCGCCCACACCCCTTGGTGAGCACACCGTTCACCGGATGATGAAGGATCCGGTTTGGTCCAGCCCCTGGTCGGCGCGCAAGGTCAAGCCAAGCCCCCTCGGCCCCATTGGTACTCGCTGGATCGGCTTCTGGTACACCTGCGGCCAGCGCACATCGCTTGATCCGAATCCCCCTGAATTCCGTCCAGGTGCCTGCAATGAAATCGGCTTCCACGGCACAGGTCGCCTCAAGAGCATCGGTAAGGCGGCCAGCAGCGGATGTGTACGGATGTTTGACGGCGACGCCGTGGCTCTCTATGACCTGGTCAAGAAAGGCACTCGCGTCCGCGTTGTCGACTGAGTTCCATGCGTCCCTTCGCTCCCCTGCTGACCCTGCTGCTGGCATCGGCAGCGGGCCTGCCGCTGCAGGCCGGGCCGCTGGAGGACCCTGATCACCCTCTGCGCCCGCTAGAGCTCACCTTGGCCGAGTTGCCACAGGGCGTGCTCAAACGTGCGGGACGCCAGCTCGTCCTGCACCGAGGTCGTCGTCAGCTTCTGCTGATTGATCAGGGCCAATTGCTGGCCCGCTATCCGGTGGCGGTTGGCATGGAAGGTTGGGAGACGCCCGCCGGCCGCTTTTCGGTCATTAACAAAGTGAGTGAACCGGACTGGAACCATCCCCAAACCGGAGAAATCGTGCCGGGGGGGACCGAGAAGAACCCCCTCGGCAGTCGCTGGATTGGCTTCTATCGCGATTGCGTTGGACGTAAGGGTTTTGATGGTGAGCGCATGCTTGATATCAAGGGCTGCACAACAGCAGGTTTCCACGGCACGCCGCACCGCTGGACCGTTGGGCATGCTGTCTCCCATGGCTGCGTCCGCCTGTTTGATGAGCACATCCAGGAGCTCTACGGCCGTGTTCGCCGTGGCACTCCGGTAACCGTGCTGCCCTGAAGCAGAACGACATAGTGAAAGCTGGTCCCACTCCGTAGAGTCAGCGCCACTTCTGGCCGTCTCTGATGCGCATCCTCTTCGCCGCCGCTGAATGTGCGCCGATGGTGAAAGTCGGTGGCATGGGCGATGTGGTTGGCTCGCTTCCCCCGGCCCTGGCCGCCCTCGGTCATGACGTTCGCATCATCATGCCGGGCTACGGCAAGCTCTGGTCACGACTGAATGTGGGCAGTGAGCCCATCTGGCGGGCCCAGACCATGGGTACCGAATTCGCCGTGTTCGAGACCCGCCATCCCACCAGCGGGCTCACCATCTACCTGGTGGGTCACCCGGTCTTTGACGGGGAGCGTATCTACGGCGGTGAGGACGAGGACTGGCGTTTCACCTTCTTCGCCAGCGCTACGTCTGAGTTCGCCTGGAACATGTGGAAGCCCAATGTGCTGCATTGCCACGACTGGCACACCGGCATGATTCCGGTCTGGATGCATCAGGACCCGGAGATCAGCACGGTCTTCACCATCCACAACCTCAAGTACCAGGGTCCATGGCGCTGGAAGCTTGAGCGCATGACATGGTGCCCCTGGTACATGCAGGGTGACCACACCATGGCGGCTGCACTGCTCTATGCCGATCGGGTCAATGCGGTCTCCCCGACCTATGCCCAGGAGATTCGCACTGCTGAATACGGCGAGAAGCTCGATGGCCTACTGAATTTCGTGAGCGGCAAGCTGCGCGGCATCCTCAACGGCATCGATATTGAGGCCTGGAATCCGGCCACCGATCAGCGCATTCCAGCTACTTACAGCCCCGCCGATCTCAGTGGCAAGGCCGTCTGCAAAAAGGCGCTGCAGGAGCGCATGGGCCTTCACACCAACCCCGACACCTTCGTGATTGGCATGGTCAGTCGTCTGGTGGATCAGAAGGGTGTCGATCTGCTTTTACAGGTGGCTGAGCGCTTACTGGCCTACACCGATACCCAGATCGTCGTACTGGGGACGGGGGACCGGCATTTCGAATCCGGCCTTTGGCAAATGGCGAGCAGTCACCCCGGTCGTTTTGCTGCGTTCCTCACCTATGACGACGACCTGTCACGTCTGATTTATTCCGGTAGTGATGCCTTCTTGATGCCATCACGCTTTGAACCCTGCGGGATCAGCCAGCTGTTGTCGATGCGCTACGGCACGATTCCTATCGTGCGTCGTGTAGGTGGTCTGGTGGACACCGTGCCGCCCTACGTCCCTGCCGTTCAGGAGGGCAATGGCTTCTGTTTTGATCGATATGAGGCAATCGATCTCTATACGGCTCTCGTTCGCGCCTGGGAAGCCTTCCGTCATCGCGATAGCTGGCAGAAGCTCATGAAGCGAGTCATGGAGTTGGACTTCAGCTGGGCCCGCTCCGCGTTGGAGTACGACCGGATGTACCGGGAGGTTTGCGGCATCAAAGAACCCACCCCGGAAGCGGAAGCTGTCGCAGCCTTCTCCATTCCCCAGCCGCCAGAGCAGAAGGCTGCCCAGGCCGCTGCAGAAGCCGCTGATCCCAACCCCGAGCCGCAGCAGGAGCCCGCGCGACGGTTCAATCCCCTGTCCTTGCTGCGCCGCAACGGGGGATGAGTCCAGACGCCGAGACCAGGGACCACTCACTGCTGCCGGTCGAATGGACCTCCCCTTGGCAGCGACTGCGCCGGGATCTCGCCCGCGATCTGCCGGCCGTGCTAGCCGCCACGACCCTCCGCCTGCGCGAGCTCTGGCGTCGAAACAGGGACGGGGATCTTTCGGTCCCGGGTTTCTGGCCTTCACCACTGGTGTCTCTGTTCTGGCCCTTGCTTCTGGTGCTGTTGCTGACGCTTCCAGTCGCCCTACTGCTGATCTGGCCTCGTTCACTTCCTGCACCCGACCTGGCCGATCAGCGTGACGCTCCGATAACGCTTGAGCGTCAGCTCGAGGAGGTGATGGATCCACCGCAGCCACCTCTCAGTCCTTTGCCACCGGTTGTTCCCCTGGCTCCTGAACCCCAGCCAGAGTCAGGCGTTCAAGCTGCGGATTTGCCTTCGCCGGGGGTTGATCCGCTGCTTGATCTGATCCAACAGGATTCCAGCTCCCATTGGGTAAACCGACTGCATCCTGTGCCTGAGCAAGGGTTGATTGAACTGTTCCCAAGTCCTGATTTCAACGATCTTTCGCTTGAGGCCCGGCAGCAGCAGGCCGATGCCTGGTTGGCCCAGCTTCAAGAGGTCGGCTATGAGCGCCTCGAACTCCATGACGAAGAGGGACGTTTGCTTGGGCGGTCAGCTCAGGTGGGAAGCGGCATGATTCTTTGGATCGCGCCTCAGTGATGAGTCCCTCCCTCTGCCTGCAGGATCTGGCGCAGTTGTTCGAGGTTCAGCCCCAGCGTCGCAGTGGTCCGATCGATGCTGCCACCCTCAGCTGGATCTTTGAATCAATCAGCACCGATAGCCGTGCCCTGCAACCTGGAGATCTCTTCATCCCACTGATCGGTGAGCGCTTCAATGGCCATGATTTCCTTGATGCCGCAGTCAGTGTTGGTGTTGCCGCCGCCATCGTCTCCCGCGAGTGGAGTGGTTACATCCCTGAACAGCTCGCTGTGCTTCCTGTTGATGACACCCTGGCTGCCTACCAACGCATTGCTCTGGCCTGGCGACGTCAGCTGCAGCAGCCGGTTGTTGCCGTCACTGGCTCGGCAGGGAAGACGACCACCCGCGAGCTGATCAAGGCCTGCCTCGGTCCACTGGGACGGGTCGAAGCCAGCATCGGTAATGAAAACAACGACATCGGCGTACCGCGCACCGTGCTCAGGGCACGCTCAGGTGATGGGGCACTGGTGCTCGAGATGGGCATGCGAGGCCTTGGTGAGATTGAAAGGCTCAGCGTCTGCAGCGAGCCCGATGTGGCTGTAATCACCAATATCGGTACGGCCCACATCGGCCGTCTTGGCAGTCGGGAAGCAATCGCCACCGCCAAGTGCGAGATCACCACCGAGCTGCGTGCCGATGGTCTGCTGGTCATTCCCGCTGGGGACAAGCGTCTTGAGAATGCTCTTGGCAGGATCTGGAACGGTCGCGTCTGCCGAGTAGCCATCGAGGGTGATGAGCTGTCTCCTGGTTCACCACCGGTGGATCTGCTCGGTCACCTCGATGCTGAAACTCTGCGGGTGGAGCAGGGCAACAGCACCCTCTGCCGACTTCAGCTGCCACTGGAGGGCCGTCACAATGCCCGCAACTTGCTGCTGGCCCTTGCTGTGGCGCTCGACCAGGGCATCAGTGCTGAGCGCCTTGCGGGCCTGCATGTTGATTTGCCCGGAGGTCGCTCACGCCGGTTGCCGCTCAGTGGTGATCTTGCTGGAGTCACCGTGCTCGATGAGACCTACAACGCCTCCCCTGAGGCGATGTTGGCCAGTCTCGAGCTGTTACGGCAGCAGAGCGGTCGCCATTTTGCCGTGCTTGGAACCATGCTCGAACTGGGCGATCAGAGCGTGAGCCTTCACTTCGAAGTTGGTCGTCGAGCTGCTCAGTTGGGTCTCGATGGCCTCGTGGTGATGGCCGATGGGGCAGAAGCTGCAGCGATGCTTCAGGGGGCCGCTGGTGTGTCAAAGCTGGTGCAGGTGCAGACACCAGAGGCAGCAGCCCAACCGTTGCGTCAGTGGCTTCAACCCGGGGATCATCTGTTGCTCAAAGCCAGCCGGGGTGTGGCACTTGAGACGTTGATTCCCCTGCTCTGAAAGCTTGGGTCAGAGCTCAGGTCAGCTAAGAGGAGGAGGTGGACCAGCCCGTCTTCAAGAGTTGCCGCGCACGTCCCAGGGCCAGAGCGTTATCAGGTACGTCCTTGGTGAGCGTCGATCCAGCCCCAACAGTGACATTGCTGCCCAAATTGATCGGTGCCACCAGAACCGAATTCGCACCTGTCTTTGAGCCATCGCCGATCACGGTGCGGTGTTTGCTGATCCCGTCGTAGTTGGCTGTGATCGTTCCTGCGCCGACATTCACCCTGCGGCCTAGTTCGGCATCTCCGATGTAGCTGAGGTGATTCACCTTCGTGCCTTCACCGAGTCGACTCTTCTTGACCTCGACGAAGTTGCCGATCCGCACGCCCTTACCGAGCAAGGCCTGAGGACGGAGGTGAGCGTAGGGACCGATTCGGCAGCCGCTGGAGACGGTGGCGCCGTTAAGCATGGAGAGCACCACATGAACATCGCTCTCTATGACGCAGTCCTGAACAAGACTGCCTGGACCGATCCGGCAGCCGTTGCCGATGGTGTTGGTGCCACGGAAGTGGCTCTGGGGCTCGATGATCACATCGCGGCCGAACCGTGTGTTCTCGGAAAGCGTGCAGCTGGCGGGATCGATGAAACTGACCCCTTCGGCCATCCAATGGCTCCGGAGGCGATCCTGCAGCATCCCTTCGCATTGAGCCAATTGGCTGCGGTTGTTGATGCCGGTGATCTCAGAGAGATCTTGCACGACTTGATGTCCTGCCGCTCCTAGCAACGACACCGTGTCGGTGAGGTAGAGCTCCCCCTGGTCGTTATCACTACTGAGCTTGGGTAGCACCTGCTTGAGGCGTGGCCAATGGAAGCAGTAAATGCCAGCGTTGATCAGGCTGTTCTTGCGCTGTTCGTCGTTGCAGTCTCGGTGCTCAATGATCTCCCGCACGCTGCCATCAGCGTTCAGAAAGACCCGGCCGTAGCCGGTTGGATTCTCTAGATGAGCTGTCAGCAATGTCACTGCTGCACCACTGTTGCGGTGATTGCCGAGCAACGCTTCCAGCGTTTCGCTTCGCAGCAACGGCACATCACCGTTAAGGACAAGCAGGTCGCCCTCAAAGTCAGCCAGGGGCTCCAGTAACTGCTGCACGGCGTGGCCAGTGCCGTTCTGGGGCTGCTGCAGTACGAACTGCGGCTGACTGGGATGGTGCTTCAGTGCTGCTTCCACCTGCTCGGCCTGATGGCCGACGATCAGCAGCGTGCGCTCGGGTTTGAGGGTTCCGGTGCTTCCCATCACACGCTCAACCAAGGTGGCGCCTGCCAGGGGCTGTAACACCTTTGGCAGGTCGCTCTTCATGCGGGTGCCTTTCCCAGCGGCCAGCACGGCGATGGCGAGCATTGACCCGAATCAGCTGGGCGGGAATCTACCGGGATCTGTCAGGCCTGCCTCCCCCTGCCAGCGGCGACGCCAGGCACTGGTGCTCAGTCCTGTACCCAGCAGCTGTTGCTGTTGCCTGAATTGATGAATCTGAGCTGATGTGCCATTCAGCCCTGGGTCCCTGTAGGGCTCTGCGGCGCGGGTTAGCTGATGTTCACGCTCCATTGCGGTGAATGACTGCAGGGGCGGCGTGAGCTCCAACACATGCCAGCTGGCTACTGTGCCGCCGCTCCATTGGTGTGCTCCACTCCCAGATGGTGGTGGCAGGCCAACTTGATTCAGGCCAATCAATTGAAGAGACTGGCGGACTGCTGCTGCGGAGCAGTAGGTAACGATCCGGCCCTCTGGCTTAAGACAACGTGCCACCAAGGTCAGGAATTCCAGGCTCCACAATTCGGGACAGACCCTGGGTGAAAAGGCGTCATGGATGACCAGATCGCATTGCGACTCAATCTCCGGTAGCAGAGCCTGCAGGCTCTGCCGGGCATCACCCCAGAGCATGGGCCCGGCCTTGCAGGTGCCGCTTTCATCCAGAAAATCCAATGAGTTGAGGGATTGCTCGCTGCACTGGCGTCTGAAGAGCGGTTCCGCGAGGGCAAGCTGCAGGGGCCGCCGGTCCGCCTCCAATCCCCACCAGCGCAATTTCAGGTCCAACTTGCGGCAGCGATCGAGAAGTTCGGCGGTGTTGGTTCCTGTACCGACGCATAGCTCCAGCACTGCGACATTGGAGCCTGGCGCCAATCCTTCCAGGCCAGCCGGGGCAAGGAACGTGCTGCGAGCCTCCTCTACGGCGCCACGGGCACTGTGAAAGGTCTGATCAAAAGCTTCGCTCCAAAGACTGAAGCTGCCATCAGCTGTGATGCGCGGCTCCAGCCGTGCATCAGCCGCGCTGTAATCGGGCCAGGTCATCCCAGAAATTGGGGTAGGAGACCGCAGCTGCATCGGCCCGAGCGATTCGAGTATTGCCTTCGGCAACCAAAGCAGCCACCGCAAGGCTCATGGCGACTCGGTGATCCGTTTCGCTATCAACATCGGCTCCCTTGAGTTGCTGACCGCCGGGGATCACCAGACCGTCATCGCTCTCCTCTAGTTCAGCGCCCATGGCCCGCAGTTGTCTGGCCATCACGGCCAAGCGGTCTGTTTCCTTGACGCGGAGCTCTGCGGCATCGGCGATGACGCTCGTTCCTTCCGCCGCGAGAGCCGCCACAGCCAGGATCGGGATCTCATCGACAAGTCTCGGGATCAATTCGCCAGCAATGTTGAACGACTTCAGTTGTGCTGGTTTCACCAGCAAGTCGCCAACAGGCTCTCCGGCCACGTCTCGCTGGTTCAGCACTGTTAACGGTGCCTGCATCATCTCGAGCACATCGAGGATCCCCGTGCGGGTTGGATTAAGCCCCACGTTTTCAATTGTCAGTTCGGCGCCAGGCACCAGTAAGCCCGCCACTAACCAGAACGCCGCAGAGCTGATGTCGCCAGGAACCACCACTTGCTGGCCCCTGAGAACCGCGCCGGGTTGAAGGATGACGCTTGGGCCCTTAGGTCCTTGGGGGTTACAGCTGAGCTCAGCACCGAAGGCCCTGAGCATGCGTTCGCTGTGATCCCTCGAGAGAGCTGGTTCGATCACCGTGACCGGCTCACTGGCTGTCAGACCCGCAAGCAGCAGAGCACTTTTGACCTGGGCACTGGCTACCGGTGTGGTGATGCAACCACCTTTCAAGGCGTTGCCGCGGATGGCCAAGGGTGCCTTGTTACCCCCTTCACGCCCGCTGATATCGCCGCCCAGTTCTGCCAGGGGTTTGGCCACCCGTGCCATCGGTCGCTGGCGGAGCGAGGCATCGCCATCGAGGACGAAATGTCGGTCCTTTCGCCCTGCCAGCAAACCGAGCATCAGGCGCATCGTGGTGCCGGAATTGCCGCAGTTGAGGATCTCTTTGGGCTCGTTGAGGCCATCGAGACCCACCCCCTGGACCCGGACGATTGAACCGGCCTCAATCGCCGAAATTTTGACGCCCATGGAACGCAGGCAGGCTGCAGTGCTGAGGGGGTCCTCGGCCGGCAGCAAGCCATCGATCGTTGTCTCGCCTTCGGCGATTGCTCCGAAGAGCAGTGATCGATGGGAAATCGATTTATCGCCAGGCACACGCACGGAACCCCGCAAGCTGCCGCCGCCGCTGAGGCTGGTGCTGCTCATGTTGGACGCCGAAAGCTGGCCCCATGCTGCAGGACCACATGGAAGTAAAGAGATTGCAAAAAAGTAGCGGTTGCTACAGAAGCTCCTTATCGTGAAATCACGTTGGCCCTCAGGGGTGCAGTTCGATTCGCGCCAGGCAACGGGGACGCGGACTCTGTGTGGAGGTTCAAATGAACATCCTCTCGATGATTAAGGAGCAGCAAGTCAAAGCCCAGCGTCGTCATGAGGCTGAACTGCTCATGGCCAAGGCATATCGAGGCATTGCCTACACCGATGCCCATCACGACGCGCCGGTCACCGAGGCCGCCATGTGCGTTTATCGAGGCAAGGCTTATCCCTGCTGAGGCTTGCGCTATCGCTTAATCGCCATACCGTGCGTGCATTGAATTTCTGATGCCGTCGTGTTGCGCAGCCTTGCTTTCGCTGCCCTGATTTTTTCGGTCGTTCCAGTCGCTGCTGAGCCCTCACCTCCTCCGGGTTTGTGGCTCCGCCGCGGATGCCTCGATGGAGCTCAAATGATCTGCCAGTACGAATGGCAGGACGGTGAAAGCCCTCGATTCCCTCTGATGTACAAACAGGTCCTCACGACCCGACCCGGGGCTGGTGAGGACTTTGAATTCCTTTATCGCTGTACCCCAGAACCCAAAGTGGTTCGCGTTACCCGCGCCGCTTCGCTGGTGAGCCTGCGCCGTTGGACATCGCCGGCATCACTCAAGGCCCAGTGCCGCTGAGCCTCAACCCAGCATTAGGCCTCCTTCTGGATCCAGGCTGGCTTCCCAGCTCCGCTGGTCGTAAAGCAGTTCAGCCAGTGAGAGTCGTCCAAGCTCACGCTCAAGAGCTCTCTCAAGCCGCATCAACAACTGTCGCTCCAACTGATCACCAGCTAGCGCAGATGACCCTTCCAGTACTGCCCTCTCAGCTGGCATAAGCGTCCGCCGGCGACCACCCACCGCATCAAGGACATTGGCCAGGGTGATCTCCTCCGGACGGTCCTTCAGGCGGTAACCGCCGCTGCGCCCACGGCGTGCCTCCACGAGCTCAGCGGCCCTCAGTTGCAACAGGACTTGCTCTAGTCGAGCCTCAGGCAAACCCTGACGCCGGGCAAGCTCAGGACCTGAGAGGTGCGCATGAGGTTGACGGGCGAGTTCCACAAGGGCGCGCAGCGCGATTGTGCCGGCACGCGTGAGCATCAGCCGCCAGCGGTGACCAATCGCTCGAGCACCTGTTCAAGCTGCAGTCCAAACAAGCTCGGATCAGGATCTTCACCACCAAGATCATCAAGCCCCAGCTCAGACCAGCGTGCAGTGATGCGCTCTTCGAGTTCGGCACCGCGACGTAAGGGTTCTCCCCAGTTGTGCCGCTTCTCTGGTCCCACTTTGGTTGTGGCATCAATTGCTAGACGGCCGCCTAGCCCAAGCCGCTCACTCGCAAAATCCAATGAATCGAAAGGAGTGTCCTCGAGGACAAACAGATCACGCTGTGGATCCACCTGAGCGGCGATGGCCCAGACCACCTGGCGTGGATCGCGGACGTTGATGGACTTGTCCACCACCACTACGAATTTGGTGTAGGTAAATTGCGGGAGTGCGCTCCAGAACGCCATTGCCGCCCGTCTCGCCTGGCCTGGATAAGCCTTGTCGATGGAGATAACTGCAAGCTTGTAGCTGAGCGCTTCCATCGGCAGAAAGAAGTCACAGATCTCACTGACCTGTTGCCGAAGGATCGGCGTGTAAATCCGGTTCAGCGCAATGGCCAGCATGGCTTCCTCTTTTGGAGGCCGGCCGCTGAATGTGGTGAGCATCACAGGATCGCGGCGGTGTGTGATGCATTGGAACCTCACCAACGGTGATGGCTCTTCAAGTCCGTAGAACCCCATGTGATCACCAAAGGGTCCATCAAGGAGGGTTTCCCCAGGAGTGATCGTTCCCTCCAGCACGATCTCGCTGTGACTTGGAACATCGAGATTGACCGTGCGGCAGCGGCTCAGATGGACGCCATGGCCTGCATAAAGCCCGGCAAAGAGCCATTCGCTGAGCTGTACCGGAATTGGTGTTGCAGCCGCCATCACCAGCAGCGGGTGTACGCCCAGGGCAATAGCGATTTCGAGCTTTTCACCCCTCTGTGCTGCCTTGCGCAGATGCCGGGCGCCTCCGCGAACACTCAGCCAATGAACCGTCATGCTGCAGGCGTCTTGCTGCTGCAACCGGTAGACACCGACATTGGGGACGCCGGTCTCAGGGTCTTTGGTGATTACAAGGCCAAGTGTGATCACTCGACCTGCATCGCCTGGCCACGGCCTTATGAACGGCAGGTTATTGAGGTTGAGATTGTCTCCTTCAAGCACCACCTGGCGACACGGTGGGGTGAGGTCACGGTCGGGTCTGGCCTTGACCAGATCCCATAAAAGCCGTCCAAACGCGGCGGTTTCCTTGAGGCCTTTTGGCGGACGGGGTTGTTGCAGAAGCGCCAAACGGCTGCCCAGCGCTTCCAGTTCTTCCACCTTCTCCAGCCCCATGCTCCAGGCCACCCTCTCAACGGTGCCGAGCACATTGACCGCCAATGGCATTGGGCTGCCAATGACGTTCTCGAACAACAGTGCCGGCCCACCCATTGCGAGAACACGGTCACTGATGGCTGCCACTTCCAGGTCTGGATCGACAGGTGCTGTAATTCGCCTCAGCTGACCGCGGCTCTCGAGCAACTGAAGAAAGTCGCGCAGGTCTCTCTGCGCCATAGCAATCGTACGAGTGGGACTACTGTCGCGCACGCAAAAGCCGACTGTTGCCCATGCGCCTCTCCTATTTCCATAGCCCTGATCGTGTCCCTGGCGAGGGGATGGGGGATGCCGCTGTCGTGATCGACGTCCTCAGGGCCACCACCACGATGGCCTGGGCTCTGCACAACGGTGCCGAAGCTGTGCAGGCCTTCGCAGACCTTGGCAGCCTCGATGCAGCCGCCGAGAGTTGGCCTGCTGAGCGTCGATTGCGGGCCGGCGAGCGTGGGGGCAAAAAACTTGAGGGATTTGATCTGGGTAACTCACCCCTAGCGGTCACTCCGGAGGTGGTCAGCGGCCGGCGCATCTTCATGAGCACCACGAACGGGACTCGGGCTCTCGATCGTGTGCAGGCGGCACCTTTGCTGTTCACCTGTGCCCTTGCGAACCGTTCAGCGGTGGCCGCTCGTCTGCTTTCGGAACAACCCAAGTCCATTTGGGTGGTGGGCAGCGGTTGGGAAGGCGCCTATTCCCTCGAGGACAGCCTTGCCGCGGGGGCATTGATCGATGCCTTGCTTCGACCTGATGCAGGGCATGACCTGGATCTTGTTCAGCTGGCCGGCAACGATGAAGCCGCCGCTGCCCATGCCCTCTGGTTGCAGTGGCGTAACCAGCCAGAGCAAGCGCTGCGGCTGGCCTCCCATGGCCAGCGCCTGCAGCGACTTGGCGACCATGATGCCGATCTGGCTTGCTGCGCATCCATCGACACGCTCACTGTGGTTCCTCAACAGTGCGAGCCAGGGGTGCTGCAGTCCTCCTGAACGCCACCGGCGCTGGGTACGATCTCAACATCTCCTGCGCCACGTCGGTGTCCAGCTTTCTTGTGGCTGCGCTGCAGCTCACCAGCACCCCTGATCCTGAGGCGAACTTCGCCCAGGTTGAGGAGCTGATTGATCTAGCGGCACGCCGCGGTGCCGAATTGGTGGGATTGCCTGAAAACTTCGCTTTTCTCGGTGAAGAGCATCGAAAACTGGAACTGGCCCCTGAACTGGGACCGCGTTGCAGCAGCTTTCTCAACACCATGGCCCGCCGCTATCAAGTGGCGATCGTTGGTGGCGGCTTCCCTGTTCCGACTGGGGACGGCACGACGTTCAATCGGGCAGAGCTGGTCAGCAGTGACGGCCAGCTCTTGGCTCAGTACGACAAGATCCACCTCTTTGATGTTGATCTTCCGGATGGCAACACCTACCGGGAGTCCGCCACCGTTCGTGCCGGTAATCAGTTGCCACCGGTGGCTTCCTTGCCAGGGCTTTGCAGCATTGGACTTTCGATCTGCTACGACGTGAGATTTCCTGAGGTCTATCGCCACCTCGCGGCTGAAGGTGCAGATCTATTGACGGTGCCTGCGGCTTTCACGGCATATACCGGCAAAGATCATTGGCAGGTTCTGCTGCAGGCCCGTGCCATTGAGAACACGGCGTATGTGCTGGCGCCGGCTCAGACCGGGCTGCACTATGGGCGCCGACAGAGTCATGGCCATGCCCTCGTCATCGACCCTTGGGGAACTGTGCTGGCTGATGCAGGTGTCGGCCCTGGAGTGGCCATTGCGCCTGTGGACACAGAGCACCTACGGCGTGTGCGGGCCCAGATGCCCAGCCTTCGGCATCGCCAGCCAGCACTGCTCTGACGCCATCAATGCCTGATCGCAGCCGCCTGGCTGCGGCGGGACTAACACTCAGTGCAGCCCTTTTGCTGCTGGCAGTCCAGCCGGTGAAGGCTTTTAGCCGCCTTGCTGCCTGGGGTATTAACGCCGAAGGCGTGCTTGAGCTGCGCACTTCCCCCAACATCAATCTCGATGCCTTTTACCTAGAAGGCGATGGGCAAAGGGGGGATCGCGTGTGGATCGACTTCCCGGGCAGTCCCCAGCGTCCACGCAAGATTCGCGGCAGAGGGGCAGTCCGGGAAGTGCGGGTGGGTATGCCGGAGCGTGGTGTCACACGTCTCGTCATCGAATTTCAGCCCGATGCCCAGCTTGATGCCAAGGCCTTGAGCTTGGTGGGCGTGGATTGGGATAGCTGGCGGCTGCGGTTTCCCATCGATCAAGCCCGGTTTTTTCCCATGGGGGAAGGGGTTTTGGAGCGGGAGTTTCCCGGCCCAATGGCCCCTGGATCTGCTGTTGCTCCTGGCCAGCCACGCCGACCGTTGCGGACCCTGACCACCGCCAGCCTGCCCTGGGTTCGCCGTGGAGCCTTTCGCGTCGTTCTTGATCCCGGGCATGGCGGCCGTGATCCTGGCGCGATTGGTATCGGGGGTACGCGCGAAAAAGATGTCGTTCTGGATGTCTCGCGTCAGGTGGCTCAGCACTTGCGCAGCAAGGGGGTTCACGTCTTGATGACCCGTGAACGTGACGTCACCGTCGACCTGCCACCGCGTGCACGTCTGGCCAATCGTTCACGCCCCGATGCCTTTGTGAGCATCCATGCGAACGCGATCAGCATGCGGAGGCCCGAGGTGAATGGACTGGAGACGTTCTATTTCCAAAGCTTTCAGGGGAAAAAACTTGCCTCCTTGATCCATAACTCAATCCTGAGGACAGTCAGCCGCAAGAACAGGGGGGTTCGGGAAGCGCGGTTCTACGTGATCCGCCGGACCAACATGCCCGCCTCACTTGTGGAGCTCGGTTTCCTTACCGGCCGGCTTGATGCCGCTGACTTATCTGACCCTGCCCACCGTCGCCAGCTGTCACTGGCGATTGCCGTGGGAATCCTCAACTACCTGAGACTGGCCGGATGACCCTGAGCCCTTCCACCGACCCGCTGAGCCATTCCCTGCAGCGGTTCTCCACGGCGGAGCTCCATGCTCTTGGCTCTCAAGCTCGGCTTGGGTTGTTTGATAGTGGCCTCGGCGGACTGACAGTGCTGCGGCGGCTTCTCTGCCGTCGTCCCGGTCATCCCTGCATTTATGTCGGAGACACCGCACGTGTTCCCTATGGCGTGCGATCCCGCCAAGAGATCCGCACCATCGCTGCCGAGGTTGTCAGCTGGCTGCGCAGCCAAGGTGCCGAGGCCATCGTGATGGCCTGTAACACCACCAATGCCCTGGCACTGGATGTGGCACAGACCGAGGCTGGCGTTCCTGTCCTGGGTCTCATCGATGCAGTGGCGCGTCAGATCCACCAGCGTCGCGTCGGTGTGCTGGCCACCCCCGCGACTGCAGCCAGTGGTGCCTACGCCCGTGCTCTACGGGCTCAGCGAGAAGGAATGCAGGTGATCGAGGTGGGATGTCCCGCCTTCGTTCCTGCCGTAGAGCGTCATGAGCTGGACTCCCCGGCCTTGCGACAGGCAGCTGCCGACTATCTCGAACCGTTGTTGGATGCGAGGGTTCAGACGATTGTTCTTGGTTGCAGTCACTTCCCTCTGCTCCAGCCACTTCTGCGTCAGCTGGTTCCCGCAGACGTTCAGCTGATTGATCCGGCAGATTCCCTCGTTTCGCTGGTGCTTTCAATGCTGCCTTCCGATCAAAGGCCCGCGGCGATTCAGCCTGACCTCAGCGCTTGTGAAGTGGTTTGTACCGGTGATGCCAGTGCGTTTTCCCGCTCTGCAGGGCGCTGGCTCGGCTGCGCTCCACAGGTGTCAGCGATTTCTCTTCAGTCGGAGGCTCAGGGCCTTTAGGATCGCCCCACTCAGGCAGGACTATGACGACGGTTGCAAAGCTGCTTCAGCCCGTCGAGTCCGATCTCGAGAACCTTCTGAGCGATCTTCGTACGCTCATCGGGGCCGGTCATCCGATTCTGCAGGCAGCGGCAGAGCACCTCTTTAGTGCTGGCGGCAAGCGCCTGCGTCCAGGAATCGTTCTCCTACTGGCCCGAGCCCTTGACCCTATTGGTGAGCTTGGAGCGCGTCACCGCCGGCTGGCTGAGATCACCGAGATGATCCATACGGCCTCGCTGGTCCACGACGACGTCGTCGATGAGGCCGATACCCGGCGAGGCGTCCCCACTGTCCATAGTCGCTTTAACAGCCGTGTTGCTGTGCTGGCAGGTGATTTTCTTTTCGCTCAGTCCAGCTGGCATCTGGCCAATCTTGATGACCTTGAGGTGGTCAAGTTGCTCTCGCGCGTGATCATGGATCTCGCTGAAGGTGAGATCAGGCAGGGTCTATACCGCTACGACACCGGTCAGAGCCTTGAGACCTATATCGAGAAGAGCTACTGCAAAACCGCGTCCCTGATCGCAAATAGCGCCCGTGCCGCCGGTGTCCTTTCTGATCTGCCTGCCGATCAACTCGATCTACTGCATCGCTTTGGTCGTCAGCTGGGTCTGGCGTTCCAGGTCGTTGATGACATCCTTGACTTCACAGGAAGTGATGCTCAGCTCGGTAAGCCCGCTGCTTCAGATCTCGCCTCTGGCACCCTGACCGCTCCGGTCCTGTTTGCCATGGAGGAGCAACCATCTCTTGCTGGTCTGATCGAGCGTGAATTTAGTCAAAGCGGCGATCTGGACCAGGCGCTGGCTTTAGTCCGTAGTAGCCGCGGCATTCAACGCTCCCGTGCCATGGCCGAGGAGATGGCACGAGAGGCGGGTGCTTGTCTCAGCTTCTTACCAATGGGCAGTGCCCGTGATGCTTTGCTGGATCTTCCGGAGTTCGTGCTGAGCCGCTTGTACTGATCACTCCTGGCGGTAACGCGGCAGCGCGTCGCCAATGGTGAGCAATGGCTTATTGCGCTTGAACCAAAGCCAGTCCCGCAGAGGTGGTGTTCTGGCTAGCTCTTTGCGGCTCAACCCGAGCTTGAGTTTGTTGGCAGCTGATTCCAGTAGATCAAGCATGGCCTCGGCATCAGGTGCTTTTGCCAAAGCGGTATTCCAGCGCTCATCCCCCTCGATCCCGCGCACGAGCGCACTGATCTTCTGTTGAACCGATAGGTTGCTGTAGTCCTCAGCGGCCATGGGGATCCAATACCGCTGAGGAACGTATCAGACTCGAATTGGCAACGAAACGGAAGAGATGCTGATAAGCAGCCGAGCAATCGTCGTGCCGGGATTAGGAGGAATTAGTCCTTTGAGCTGCTGTGGCGATGGTAGTGGCCACACCTGATTGCATCACGCTCACCGATCACCGCGGTCACACCCGCCTTGTCTGTGAGCTGCCAAGGCGAATGCGCCCCGATGAAATCAGCCGGCTGCACCACCAAATCTTGCTGCATTTTCAGGCTGATCTGCAGGATCACACCGCCAGCGAACCTCTTCATCTGCCTTGGCCTGAGGTGGTCAGCCGCTTGGAGCAAAGGATCGGAGTGCTGTAAGCCGCGCTGGATCAGCAGGCGGGCGTGCTGAGGCGTTTGCGNAGCACGGTNCGGGGGAAGAGAACGGCNCGGCCCTCTTGTTGNCAGGGNTACTGGAGTGTGCGCCAGTTGCCTCTNGGTGTGCTCACTTCAACCCCGATCGGGACGGCTTCCTGTGAGCTNTGNCCNCCATTGNTCCACCAACCAAGNGCATCGNTCCAGGCNGACTCAAAGGAGTCGTAAATGTCGTCAAGAACTGGATGACGTTCACCATTGAGGTCGGTTAGGCGATAACTGCGACGTGCCATTGAAGCNAGCTGTCGTCTCGCCATAACCCCCCGATATCGANCCCAACTATGAACGAAAACTGAGTCTTTGCTGTGGCCTTTATAACTTCTTCCGCTCGAGAAAACGAAATTTATCGTATCAATAACTGTTTTTTAATGTNAAGGACTGGGGAGTTCTTCNTGGTGTGTGTGGAGTTTGCATGCTGATCTCGCCCAGCTTGAGATCAAAAGCTCTTGTNGCCACCACGCCTAGGGCAATCAATTCTGACGGGACATAGCGACTGGCCAGNCTTGCCTCCAGTTCGCCATTGACNTCCCTGCTGGGATANCGCATTAGCACCGTCATGACCTCAGTTTGAGGTAACAGCTCACGTACTAAGGGGGTCAGTAGCCCATCAGGCAGGATCCCAACTTCTCCCCTTCCCAGTCGGTGCTGCAGCACATGGGCCAGCTCATGTTTCATAACACTCAAGGCGGAGTTTTTCTTCGCCTGAAGGTTTTGCTCNCACAGCACGACAGCATTTCGGNTGGGATCAAATCCGCCCATTGAAAGATTGTCCTGGTTGCAGAACATTGCTGTTCCATTGAGTTCGATTCCGCCCAGTGCAGCAGCGGCGATCAGGAGGGGTAACTGAATCAACGAAGGGCCCTCAAGGAACAGTTAAGANAATCTTAAGAGGGGTGTGCGTCCTTTACTGCTGCGAANGCAACAGTTCACATCTTCGATTTCTGTNATCAAGGGAAAATGTCGCTCATAGTTGAGGNTCANCGCCCTGTACTTGNCGAACAAGNGCGCCTCCTGATCGCTTGAGGCTCAGGACGACAGCATGGGGCTCTGTCAGCGAATTTCTGGCAGCTTCGCNGCCTGCGGATCGCTGGGTGGCACGANANGNNTCGACCAGTAGNAACTAGTACGCTAGAACTATNNAGGAATAGTTCGGCTCTTGGTTCGCATTCTCCACACCGCGGACTGGCAGATCGGCAAGCCCTATGCCCGTGTCCGTGATCCTGATCATCGTGCCCGGATGCGGCGGGTCCGTTTCGACTCCATCCGGTCAATGGCCGAGTTGGTTCAAAAGCATCGAATCGATCTGGTCCTAATTGCCGGTGATCTCTTTGATTCTCCCGGTCCGACAACTGCTGATGTTGCTCAGAGCTGCAGCGCAATTGGTTCACTCCAGGTGCCTGCTCTGGTGATCCCAGGGAATCATGACCATGGCGGTCCTGGAAGCCTTTGGCACCAACGCTGGTTCCAGCGTCTTGCTGGTGAGTTAGCGCCCAATCTGGAGGTATTGCTCAGGCCTGAACCGCTCTCTCGTGCTGGGGTCACCGTTCTCCCCTGTCCGTTGCTCCGCCAAGCGGAAAGTCTTGATCCCTCCCATTGGGTCAGAGGTCTCGATCCCGTCGATCTGGGGAATCAACCGCGCGTTGTCCTGGCTCACGGCTCGGTGCACGGATTTTCTGCCGCTGACGGTGATGATGAAAACCCGCCGCCGGCACTCAATCGCCTTGATCTGGAGGCTTTGCCAAAAGGACTTGTGGACTATGTCGCTCTCGGCGACTGGCACGGCCTCAAACAAATCTCGAGCAACGCCTGGTATAGCGGTTGCCCGGAGCAGGATCGCTTCCCTCGCGGAGATGATTACCGCAGCGGTCAGGTCCTCATCGTCGAGCTAGAGCGAGGCTCTCTGCCTGTTGTGGAGGTCGTCAGCACAGGCCAGCTGCGTTGGCATCATCTCTGCCATCGCTGCAACGGTGATCGTGATGTCACGGCATTGCAGACTTTGCTCCAACGTCTACTCGCCTCGCGCAGCGGTGAGGATTTGTTGTTGCTAGAGCTCGATGGACAGTTGAGCTTGACGGCTAGTCGATTACTTGCAGGTCTTCTCGAGACATTAGAAGCGCGCCTGTTGCGTCTCAAATTGAGGAATCGACTACAGACCATCGCGGATGAAAAAGAGACCGCGGACCTGACAGGCCGTGCTTCTGATCCATTGGTCGCGCGTGTCGCAGCAGCGCTACAGGAGCGATTAACCACAAACTCTGATCCTGAACAAGTGCTGCTGGCCCAGATGGCGCTGCAGGAGCTCAGCAACCTCTGCGCGGTTGAGCACTGACGATGCGTCTCCGACATATCCACATCTGCCACTACCGCCTGCATGAAGAACTTGCACTTGAGTTCGCTTCTGGTCTGACAGTCCTGCATGGCCGTAATGAAAGCGGCAAGAGCACCGTTGCTGAAGCCATTCACCGTGCCCTGTTTGTGCCTGCGCGCAGTNGTGGTGNCGTAGTCGAGAGCATGCGCCCNAGGCCAGCAAAAGCTGATCCGCAATTGGAGCTTCAATTCAGCGCTGATGGTGCCGAGCATTTGCTCTGCAAACGCTTTGCCGGGCCCCGCGGGACGGTAAGCCTCCGGACAGATCCAGGCACCTTGCTGCAGGCTGATGCTGCAGAGCAGGCCCTGTCAGATCTGGTGGGTTCCGCCGCTGTTCGTGGCGGAAATGCTGCCCGTCTCAAAGAGCGCTGGGGCCATCTCTGGGTATGGCAGGGGCGAGCGGGTGATGACCCTCTTGGCTTATCNGCCGAAGCATTGGATCAGACCCGCTTGCTGCATCAACTCCAGTCCAGCAGCCAGTCCACCGTGCAATCGCCATTGGATCAGCGGGTGATGGCGGCTGTGCGCCAGCGCTGGTTGGCATCACACACCGACACAGGACGGAAAGTTAGGGCTGGTTCAGATCTTGACCGCGCTCTCAAGGCAGCAACGCTGGCACAAACCAATGCTGAGCTGATTCACGCTTGCCATACCTCCCGTCAGGAGGCGTTCGTTGAGCATGAGTCTGCTCGTCAACAATTGGTTGTCATTGATCAGCAGCTGCCACTTTTGCATCGCTGGGAGAAGCTGAAGCTTCAGCATGAAAAACTCAGTGAAGAGCTCACTGTTCTCCGTCCCCAGTGGCAACAGGGGCAGCACGAACTTCAGCGGCGTGTGGTTCTTCAGCAACGTCTGAAGCCATCTGTGCAGCAATGTGAAACGCTCCGTGCCCGTTTACCGCAGCAGGAAACCCATTCGATCAGTTGTGATCGGCAATTGCAGGATGCTCTCCGTCAGGCGGAACTCTTGCAGCAGTGGATTCGTCGCCTGGCGTTATCGTCGCAGCTATATCAACTCAGTGATCTTGAAGCTCAACTGCTGAAGCTCGATGAGCAGCTGAAGATTTTGCCCTCCCTTGATGCAAGAGCAGTTGATCAGCTCCGTCAGCTTGAGCGCGAAGAACAAACCGCCGCGATCGCTTTGGCGTCGCTGGTGACCACGCTCGAGGTGCTGAGCGATGGCGGGGGGCTATGGATGGGTGGGGAACAGTTGCCAGAAGCCAAACCTCTGCGTCTGGAGCGTCCGGTGCAAGTCAGCAGCGCGGATGGATCGATTGCTCTGAAAATCACCCCAGGTGGTGGTGAGGGAGTGAACGCCGCGCGCAGCAGGATGGAAGCCAGCCGTGAGGCACTGGTCAACGCGCTGAATCGTATTGGTGTCCGTGACGTACAACATGCCATCAACTCTGAACGGGAGCGTAGTCAGCTCTTGTCTGAACATCGTCACCTCATCCAGCAGTCAAGCCAGATCAATCGTCAGGCTCTGACATCACAACTGAGCGTTTTGCCTGAACTTCCATTGGATGAAGAACATGATGCTGAGGCCCTACGTGCCCGCCTTGATTCTCTTGTCCCTGCAGGACGGCTGTTGCGTCAGCAACTCAACGAGGCCGAGAGTTCTCTGCGCACAACAAGGTCAGAACTGGAGCGTCTTGAGCAAGATCTTGTGAGTGATCGCAGTTCACTTCTGCAGGCTGACACTTTGCTCGAGGATCTGCAGCGGCGCCATGGCGGCCTCGATGTATTGGGTCAGCGCATTGGTTCCCTGGAGCGAGAGCTTCAGCAGCTCGATGTCCAGCGCGCTGAGCTCACGCCGCAAATGTCACGACTCAATCTGAGCGAGTCAAGAACACCACCATTGGCCGCTTTGCAACAACGCCGCGAACTCTTGCTGCAACAGTTGGCGGCTAGTGGGGCCCGGCTTGAAGTTGATGGTCAGGTGGATCTTGCCGCGCAGTTGGAGGAAGCTCTCTCTGAGGTTGAGTACTGCGACAGTGAGGTCTTGCGATTGCAGCGCGACTCGCAAATGATCGCTCTACTCCAGCAGTTGTTTGAAGAGCAGCAGTCCGCACTGGCAGAGCGGTACACGGTCCCTCTCGCCGATGCCCTGGAGGGTTACCTCAAGCTGCTTGACCTGCAACATGAGCGCATTGGATTGCAGTTTGACAGCCGCAAAGGTTTCTCGGAGTTGAGTTGGCAGCGCAAAGGTGGTCTTGCTTGGTCTTTTGCTGATCTGTCCGGCGGTACTCGTGAGTTACTGGCATGTGCGCTGCGATTAGCGATCGCTGAAGTCCTGGCTCCTGCTTATGACGGGTGTCTGCCGGTCCTTTTCGATGATGCCTTCACTAACGTCGATCCAAGCCGTTGGATAGGTCTTTCTGGGATGCTGCAACGTGCTGTCGATCAGGGGCTTCAGGTGCTTTTTCTCAGCTGCGATCCCCAGCTGATTGATGCGCTGAACCCGGAGCGCATTCACCAGCTTTGATCAAGCGGTAGCAGTGTCCCTCCAGGGCTGTAGCGACGCACCACTTGCTGAATGCCTGCCCTTGGGTGATGCCAGCGCAAACCGCAGAGCGCTCCCTCTTGTGACCCCCTCGGTCTTGGGTCGACTAACAGCTCGACATCATCGTCGACCTGCCAGATTTGCAGGCTGCCTCGCGGTTTGATGCTCACCTCCAATGGTTGAGCGATCGGGACGACTCCTTGGGGAAGTCGTGACTCGCGCACGTAGACAATCCGCTCCACCGCCTTGACACCATGACTGGCAATTAAACGACGTCGTTCCTCGCCAGCTACGACGCACAGCTCAGTAACCCATGGCAGTGGACCCACACGGGCAGGACCCAGGCTCCAGTCACCGGTTTCAGTCAGTTGCATCTCAACCGGTAGCTCGCGGAAGGACATGCTCTGGCAGCGACCTGTGTGCAAGTTGGTGAGCGAAGCCTGGATCACCCCAGCGGTATCGGTCACATCGAGACTGGTGGAAAAGCGCTTTTGCTCCACCCCGTTGTGGTCCAAATGCACAAAACATCCTTGCCAAATGCCGCTGTTGAACGTCAACAAGGTCTGGCGCCGGTTCATGCGTTGCGAGGTGGATGAGGGTCGCCGCGCGTCAATCCCTGCTCCCAGATGGCTGCCTTTCGCAGAGCCAGAAGCAGCAGAACAATCATTGAGCTCAAGGCCAGCTTGAACGCCAGCGATGTGGTCAGAGCCAATGTCATCAGAGCCGCGACGATCAAGACTGGGCCGAATTGTTGGAACAGTTGAATTCTCCTAAGTGCCACCGAACAGCTGTGGCAGGACTTCGTATGGCTGTCATAGCGATCAAGCAGTTTCCCGATGCTCCGCTCCTGGGAAGGCAGCGCCTGGTTAGGGAAGGGAACTCCACCGTGGCGGTTGATCCAGCCATGCAAAGCCAGCACATAACGGTCAGAAGTTGTCGGCAATAGGCAACTTCGGGCGTAGTTGGCACTACCCCCTCGTCTCTCCACATCGCGTTCCTGGTAGTGCAGAAAAATCTGATCGTCCTCAAGCACACGGTGATTGCCGATGTGCTGCAGCCACTGTGNTCGAAGCATTAGCAGCCGCGCGGTTAATTTCTGCTTGAACTGAAACGGGAAGCGTGCCAACAGGCGGCACTGGCCCGGTTCTGTCGGTGTGGCGTAGACCACGGTCAAAATTCGTGCAAACCCCTTGGCTGTTANGTCGTGCCACATCAGAGCGGGCGCGATGAANGTGGTGTGCTGGGTCCCGAGTCGACCTTGCCGCGGTCCTTCCTGCCAGAGACCAGTGAAACCACCTGATCCTTCTTCGAGCAACTCCAGCTCAACTGGTCCGGAGTTGCTGCGCCGCCCCACCGTTCCNTGGTGNGTNAACGGGACATGGCTGACATCAAGAACGTTCTCCAAGAGCGTCACGGCGTCATAAGGCAGGTCACGGAAGGTGTCCTGTACGACCCAACCGGGTTCATCGAGCAACGGCACCAGCGGTAGCGGACAGGTGTCGGCGAGCTCAGGCGTGCCGCTGAACACGAACAAAAGGTCCTGGGCGCTCTGTGTCGCCAATGCACTGCACCATGCCGCTCTCGGAGGTGAAATGCCTTTAGCAGCTTGTGGGATCAGGGTGCACTGGCCGCTGCCGTCAAAGCGCCAACCGTGGTATGGACATTCCAGCTGACCGTCATCGCTGAGTCGTCCCTCGGAGAGGGGCACGAGTCGATGCGGGCATCGATCGACAAAGGCACGCCAACACTCCTGGTGGCGGTCAAACCAGATCACCAAAGGCTGACCGAGCAGCGTGAAACGCTGCGGCGCCTTCCGATCCAGGTCCCGCAGAAACGCCACCGGATACCAGGCTTGGCTCCATGCGTTGGATCTGGTCTCGCTCATTGCTGAACGTTAGGGACGAGATCCTCTGCCCTGAGGTCATCGCGGCGCAGCAAGACGAACAAGGTGCCGTTGTTACCGCGGCAGATCCGTAGCTGTTCGCTCAACACCGTGATATCAAGCCATGCGGGGAAGTCCTGATTAATCGCTGTGAGTAGACGTCCCTGCACTGAACCAATTCGTGGACCAATCAGTCCGCCACGCTGAAAACGCACCCCAACCCTTTGAGGTGGTTCCAGCGTCAGCTCAGCAATAACGGCCACACCGATCAGTGGAGCTATTGCGCCGTTTAGGCGCAACAGATTCATGCCCCTGCCGCAGCTGGGCTGCAATACCTGCAGGTTCTGCAGCCATGGCTGCACCTGTAGGTAAGGCTGACTGCTGCTGCTCCAGCGCAACTCCCAGACCCCTTCCAGTTGATGCCGTTGTTGGTTGAGATCACAAGGGTGGTTCCGCTCGAGCTCACTCACCAGCTCATTGATGCGACTGGCTTGTGGTTGANGCTGGTCAAGTTCCTGCAACAGCCCACCGCTATTCATCAGTCCTCCGTGAGGAAATTGGCCTCCGATTCCAACGCATGGAGCTGGGCATCGAGGCGCTCCCCCTGTTCACCGCTCTTGCTGGTGGCTTCGGCAACCATCCGCTCCACTAGCTCCAGCTTGGCTGCCGGGTCACGGATTCCCTCTTGCACTGCCCGGTATTCGGCACGCTGGCGTGCCGTGGANGCACTCAAGTGCAGAGCACTCGCCAATCGCCCACAGGCCACCAGAAAGTCTCGATCGCGGATTCCTGCCATCGGCTTCTCAGAGTCGCACCATCATCGCTGGAGCTGGTTGGCATAAGGTCCGATTCCATCGATGCAGCTGGCACCGCAGCGACAGCCAAGATCGATCGCCTGCTGGCGGCTCCAACCCCCAGCCAAGGCTGCGGTTACACCGCCGGCGAAGGAATCACCTGCTCCATAGGTATCGCCCAAAGGTTTTCCCCGCTCAATACTGTTGAAACGACCGCCGGGTTCACTCCAGCCCCCTTTGCTGCCTTCGGTGGCAATCCGCAGCTTGGGCTGAAAGCTCAATAGGCCATCGGGCACTTGCTCTCCGGGGTCTAGAGCACTGCCAATCAAGGCATCGAGTTGAACACCAGATTGCTCGAGGGTGCCAAGCCCAAGTCTTGGTGTGGCGGTGAGCACTGCAGCACACCGAGCTAGACGGATGCCATCAGCGTCGGTGGCGGTCAGAAAGATGCCATCACAGTCTTGTAGTTGGTCCCAGGGCAGCGGATCTGCTGCAACAGGATTGAGTCGATTGCCCACCACGGTGATACTGCGCTCACCGTGGGCATCGACGTAGGTGATCGCCCGGCGGGTTGGTTGATCTCGCCAGATCACCTCCACCTCAAGACCGAGTTCTTTTAATTCCTGGAAAGCTTTTTCACCGAGGTCATCGCGGCCGAGGGCTGTAAAAAAACGAGCAGAACCCGCCAGCCTGGCGAGTTGAACTGCTGTGACGGCACCACCACCTGCTGGCTGTTCGGTCAGCCCTTCCGCATGAAGGATTTCACCAGGACGCGGCAGATGTGGCACCCGTACGAATTCAACCCATTCGGTGTGGCCCACCACCGCAAGCTTCAAACCAGCTAGGTCATTCATGCCAAGAAGCGGCGATACATCCAACGCACAAATGAGCCGGCCAAGGGAACAGGAGCAAATGTCGGATCGGCGATATCAAAATAATCAGGTTGATCAGTGTTTAGCCCATCGCTGTTGAAGCGCAGACGGCTGGCACTTGGATAGATAAATTCCATAACCCGGATTTTGGCCCCATCGTGCATTCGATGAAGGCCACATCACCACTGATGGCGTGATCAGCAGGCTTCAGCATGACCTCAGCGCACCGTTTGATTAACTCCTGCTGTGCAGAGAGGTGGGCTTTGAAGCCCTGCTTCTCCTGTGTCGGATCGGTGAAGGAGACATCCTCGGCATTGAGCTCAGGCCATTGCGCCTCAGTAGGAGCTGCGCCGCCGCAGGGCTTAGTGAACAGGCCTTGCCGGCTTCTGCGCTGGGGGCACTCATCACATCGCCTAGCAACTGAGCTCAGCCTCGTTGAAAGGGATCAGTGCGCCAAATCTGGGGTAAGGGTCAAAAAACTCAGAGGGTCACTCATCGTGGCCGAGAAGCCCAGCAGTCCAGGGTCTTTCCAGCTGTAAAGCAATTCACTTTGGTCGTTGATCAAGAACGTGGCGCCCCGTTGGGTCATCCAGCGTTCATCTGGCACGTAGGTGCGCCAATGCCCGAGTACCTCAATCATGTTGCGCAGGCGGATGCTGGCGATCCAAAAGGGCAGCGCTTGGCCACCGCCGTGATAGCCGCGCAGAACTTCGCGCAGGGTGCCAGGGGAGCCAATGCCGGCACACATGGCCAAGAGGTTTTGCCACGGTCCGCCAAACCCTTCAATACCGGAGTAGAGCCCGAGCTGGCGGTGGAGTCCAGCCTCCGGTTCGAGGCTTAGTCGCTCTGCGGGGAAGCCGGTGTATTGACAGAACCGTTCGCCGCTGCCGCGATCGCCGATGCCAATAGCGCGAACATCAATTCCCTGATCTTGCAATTCTGACCAGCGCTGCATCAGAGCTTGGGCGTATTCAACGCTGTCGAAATCACCGAGCTGGCTGAGTAGCACCACCAGTCGACGCTGCCCCTGGACGAGGGGAGGGAGCTGTGTCAACCACTGCTCAAGCTGCGGCGGAATTGAGCTCCAGGTGTCCTTTGGCTGTTGGGGCCCTGCCTGGCTAAGTCCTGTGATGCGATTGAACAGGGCCCAACCCCCAAGGCTGATCGCAGCAGTCCATGCCAGAACAATCACAGCAACGATCACACTGCTGTTGCCAGAACTCAGTAGGCCAGCACGTCCGAGAACGCTTTCGAGCGCAACAGCCCCGAGGCACCAGAGCAAAACCCAGCTCAAGAGAAAACCGATCGCCTGCAGATTTCCGGTCATGCGTTGCCAGGCGGTGGCTGATCATTCTGGTATCTGCAAGAGGTGATGTTGTGTCTGAGGATCTGATGGTTGAACAGCTCATCAGCCAGCTTGAGCTTGACGAGCATCCCGAGGGTGGATTCTTTCGCGAGCGCTATCGCTCAGAGTTGTTGGTCCAACGCAGTGATGGCCAACAGCGCTCAGCAGGGACACTGATCGATTTTCTGCTCCCAGCTGGTGTGGAGAGTGCCTGGCACCGGGTATCGGGTGCTGAAGAGATCTGGCATTACAGCGCTGGATCGCCATTGCTCTTGCGACGCGAGGCCCCAGAAGGAAAGGTGGAAGAGCTTGAGCTGGGAGGCTTTCCCCTGCCNACATGGCAGCGAGTGCCGCCGGGTTGGTGGCAATCGGCCCGCAGTCTGGGTGCCTGGACTCTTGTGCAATGCACGGTTTCGCCGGGCTTCAGTTTNGAGGATTTCGAACTACGTGGCTGAGTAGTTAGGGTCACAGCCTCCTTGATTTGTTGCCGTGGCTGTTCTGGTACTCAGCGATGAACAGCGCCGTAAGTGGGATAGCTCGGATGATGCGTTGTTCTACTCACAGCCACGTTTTGTCCACCACCTTGATGAAGCATTCCGTCATCGCCTCACGAGCCTCTACCGAGAACGCATTCCTGCTGATGCTGTAGTGCTCGATCTCATGAGTTCCTGGGTGTCCCATCTTCCTGATGAGGTCCATTACCAGAGTGTGATCGGCCATGGCCTTAATGCAGAAGAACTCCAGCGCAACCCAAGACTGGATCGCCACTGGGTGCAAAACCTCAATACAGATCAGTTGATGCCTCTTGATGATGCCAGTGTTGACGTGAGCCTAATTGTGGCTGGCTGGCAATACTTACAACAGCCGGAAGCGATTGCCTCCGAGCTGTTGCGCATCACAAGACCAAGCGGCCAGGTGTTGGTATCATTCTCCAACCGAATGTTCTTCACCAAGGCGCCACAGATCTGGGCAGATGGATCCGACCAAGACCACCTTGCGTATGTCGGCTCGGTCTTGCTATCCCAGGGCTGGTCAGAGCCTGAGGTGATTGCTGAGCAAACACGCAATGCCGGCCTTGTCGGCTATTTGGGCGGCAAGGGTGATCCATTCTTTTCTGTGATCTGTCATAAACCTTCAGCCTGAGTATTGTGCAACTTTTGCGCGCTGTAGTCCGGTTGTTTTAACTCGTTTAATTCATTAACTTCATCATGGGAATGACTGTTTGCTGAACAGGTCGAGCCGAAAGGCATACCGGGCAATATCATTTTGACACGCAATTACCTTCGCGAGGTCTTCGATGAGTATTTAGGAGTCGTTATCGTGTCAGGAAAACTTGCCTTGGTTATGGCGCTGAACTTAGCTTGACCCCTCTGGGTAAAAGTGTTGCTGTTTGAGTTTTTTGCTCGTTTTCCAATTTACTGCGTTTAATACCGTCCGTGCCAATGAATGACATCTGTAACCACGTGCAGTGATTGGCGTTGACAGAGCTGATCTTCTGATAACAGTGGTTTTTTACAGTTATCAAATCTAATGCTGATGAAGACAAGTCTCGATAGTTGCTCCTCCACGCTTATCGCCTGATGCTCATCCTGGTGATGACGGATCAGCAAGTCTGAGCAGGTCTTGATGCTGAGGTTTGGTTGATCAAGCCATGACGTTGCGCTGCAGTCAGGGCAGAGCTCGATCAGCCCAGATGAACAGTCCCGCTAGGCCCAAGAAGCAGCTCATGCCCAAGAGCATGTCACTGATCGAGTCCATGACTGACCTTCACCTAAGGATCAACCCTACGGCTCAGCGGTAAGCGGCTCCTGGGTCGTAGCTTGAAGATCCCTAAGCGGTTCAACCCATTAGCTCTGCTGCAGCCTCTGCCGCTTGTGCCTTCACGGATCTGGGCCTTGGCCCGGAACTGCTGAGAGCCCTTAATGAGAAGGGCTACACAAAGCCCTCACCGATTCAGCAGCAGGCGATCCCAGCGGTGCTGCAAGGTCATGACGTCATGGGTGCTGCCCAGACCGGTTCAGGCAAAACAGCCGGCTTCACACTGCCGTTGTTGCAACTGTTGAGCCAGGGACGACGAGCCCATTCCCGCCAGGTAAGAGCCCTTGTCCTGACCCCCACTCGTGAGCTTGCCCTGCAAGTGCATGAAAGCGTTGTGGCGTATGGCAAGCACCTGCCTCTGGTGGCTGATGTGATCTTTGGTGGAGTCAAACCCGGACCGCAGATCAAACGTCTCTCAGCCGGTGTCGATGTCTTAGTCGCCACACCCGGTCGATTGCTTGATCTCCACGGCCAGCGAGCCCTGGACCTGAGTTCTGTGCAGCTATTGGTCCTCGATGAAGCTGATCGCATGCTGGACATGGGCTTCATCCGCGACATCCAGAAAGTCATGTCGCTGCTGCCACCACGGCGTCAAAGCCTGATGTTTTCAGCCACGTTCAGCCCTTCAATCCGCAAGCTGGCGGCGGGGCTGCTGCATCAGCCGCATCAGATCGAGGTCTCACCGCCGAACAGGGCTAACAGCCAGATCGAGCACTTGGTTCACCCCTGTGACATGGCGCGCAAAATTGAACTGCTGATTCATCTGCTTGAACAACGGGGCTGGTCTCAGGTGCTCGTGTTTTCAAGGACCAAGCACGGTGCCAATCGTGTGGTCAAGAAATTGCAGGACCATGCCGTGCAAGCTGCAGCGATTCATTCGAACAAAAGCCAAGGGGCCAGAACCCGCGCGCTCAGTGGCTTCAAAAATGGTGAGATCAAAGTCCTAGTGGCGACCGATATCGCGGCACGCGGGATCGACATTCACCAGCTGCCGTGCGTGGTGAATCTGGATCTTCCCAATGTGGCCGAGGACTACGTCCATCGCATCGGCCGCACAGGTCGCGCCGGTGAGCAGGGCTACGCCATTTCCCTCGTTGCGGCCGAAGAGGTACTTCTACTCAAGGCGATTGAAAAGCTGACAGGCCAGCCTCTTCGCAAGGAACCCGTGTCCGGCTTTGAACCGACCATCTTGCACGCAGAGCCCCTGGATCTCTCCGGTGGCCGAGGTCGCCGTCCCCCTCGGGGTCGTCATCAAAAAAGCCCTGGAGCAGGATCTCGACCACCAAGACGTCGCCGAAGCGCATGACCATCACCACTCTTGATCAGTTAAGCCACAAGGAAGTCCTGGCGATGGAAAAAGGTGCGCGCAAGAACGGCACAGGCATTTCTCCGTCGATGCTCATTGGCCGCTGGTGTCCGCGAAAGTTATGGACAGCCGGGCAGGATCAAGCCAATGCCTTGCAGTCCTTCGTGCTGAACCTGTTGGGCGCTGAGCTCTTGATTGAAAACAGCTCAGCGCCGATGGCAGAACCACTTCAGCTCAGCAATGCGGTCCGTATTGGCCCATTGATTTTGCGCTTCCGAGGCCCCGGCTGGTTCTCAGGTCGCCGTCCCTTGTTGCAGTTCAGATTTGATGAACTTGAACTGCGTTTAGGCCCCTGGCTTCTGTTCAAGCTTCAGCTCCCAAAGCCAGAGCCCAGGCGAACACCATTCTTTGCCGTGATCGGTGTTAATCCTCGTGGCTGGCTCCTGGCGCGCGGTCGTGGAGGTGGACTGGCCTTATGGCAGTGCCAGAACGCCTGAACGATGGCATTAACAGCACAAGTTCTCCGTGCACGCTTGCTCGAATTTCTTAAGTTCCGAGTGTTAGCGGCTCAGGAGTCGTTCTTTGAACCTTTTACCAAAGCTGACGAGCTGGATCCTCAAGCCTTCCGACTTTGGTTGGCTGGCTGTTGGCCTGAAGCCCTTGCCCTTGATGATGCAGAACTGAATCATGTGCTCAGCCAGGCCCACAGGCTTTATGTGAATTGAATGGACGCTTCTGCTGACTTGTCAGTCCGAGTCCCTGAGCCGGAGCTGATGAATGAAGAGCAACAAGTTCAGGCCTATGCCGCCGCCGATTTCAGTCAAAGCGACCACGCCCTAGTTGATTGGATTGCCCAGCGCTGGCCACAAGGCTTAGGCCCCAGGGTGATTGATCTGGGGTGTGGCCCGGGGAATATCAGCTTGCTTCTCGTGCAGCGCTGGCGCGAAGTCAATGTCGTCGGGATCGATGGCGCCCCTCGAATGCTTGCGGTTGCAGCAGAGCGGCAGAACGATTTAGAGCCTCAGGTGTCAGACCGTCTCAACTGGGAACAGGGCTGCCTACAGAACCATGCGCTGGGGCGTATTTACAGCGGCATCGTCAGCAACAGCCTGTTGCACCATCTGCATGATCCTCAGGTCCTGTGGAACACGTTGCCTCAACTCGGATTGGCGGATGCGGCGGTCGTGATCCACGACCTGCGCCGACCAGAGGATGAGAGGGTGCTTCAGGAGCTCATCGACTGCCATGCCGCTGATGCATCGCCTGTACTGAAGCGCGACTACGAGGCCTCTCTACGAGCAGCGTTCACGGTCGCTGAAGTGGAGATCCAACTGCAGCAGGCAGGCCTGGAACATCTTGAGGTTCTCGAACGTGAGGACCGGTATCTGACGGTTGCCGGAGTGCTCAGGTCGTCTGGATGACCCAGGCTGGTGCCGGCGATGCGACAAGCTGGGCGGCCCTGGATCCTTCCGGCCCCCATGAGCACATGCACGGTCAGCCGCGGCGGCGCTTTGCTGAGCCTGCGACCCCCTGTGGTCGACGAGGAGCTGGAATCCGAGCTCTCTGAGGGCAAAGGGAGACAAAAGACCACAACCAAACACGGTGGCTTTGGTGGCAGTGGCCATGGCAAGGGCAAAAAGGCCAAGAAGAAAGGCACTGGTCTTTCAGCAGCAGATCGCAATCCCCTCGGTAAAGCGCCGGATGTGGAAGCCATGAAGGCCAGGGGTTATTTGCACCTGCCCCTTTCAGGTCGGCTTACATCTGCTCAAGTGAAGGTTGCCTACAAGAAGCTGGCCGCATCACATCATCCTGACCAAGGAGGCGACATCGAGATCATGCAGAGCGTCAATAACGCGAGGGATCTGCTGCTGGGCCTCAATCACTGATGCTGCTGAGCTCGTTACCAGGGCCAGGCACGTCCAACCAGCGGCGCAGCCAGTTGACCAAAAGGTAGAAGGGGCCGGTATCAATCAGGGCAGCGATCAACTTGAACACATAACCGGCTGCAATAAGGTTCAAAAGCTGGGGCAACACCGGCAGGCTTGCATCAATCGGCAGCACGTCACCCGCGAAATGACTGATCAGCACGACCGCTGAGGTGTCGACCAACTGACTGATCAATGTGGAGCCGTTATTCCGAAGCCAAAGTGCACGTCCGTTGGTGAGTTTCTTCCAGAAATGGAACAGGCGGACATCTGTGAACTGAGCGGTCATGTAGGCCACCATCGACGCACCAACAGATCCAAAAGCCAGACGTTGGACTTCGAAATAGGTCGAACTGTCGCTGCCAGGCAGCACACCGCCCAGCCAAAGAATGAAAACGATCCAGCCATTAAGCAAAAGCCCAACCCAGACGAGCTGACTGGCTTTCTTCTCCCCCCAGATCTCACTGATCAGATCAGTGCATAGAAACGTCAGTGGATAAGGCAAAGCACCGACGGCGACGATCAAGGGCCATCCCCCGATTGCTCCGAGGGTGACAAAGCGAGTCAAACCAAGGATGTTGAGCATCGCCATGGTCCCCAGGAACAGTCCGGAAAGAACCAGAAACGTCAGATCACGGCGTTCCTGGAGGGTCATGGTTCGAGCGGGCGGTGAAAACTGACGCCGATGACATCAGCGACACCTGATGCATAGCGGCTCAGGTCCCGGCTGCGTATAACCCCCCCGCTTGGTGCCGCGTGCAATCCATGCACCCTGTGCTCGCCGCGCTCCACCAGTCCGACGTGGGTTACATCCAGGCCTGGCACGCTTGTCACCAAGGCAAAGATGTCACCATCACGCAGCATCGGTTCCACGGCTGGAAGACGCTTCAACGGGATGTAGCTCTGCTGCACCATCAGATCGCTTTCGAGCATTTGTATGCAGAGCAGATTGCGTTCGCTACGCAGCGGCTTGTAGCTCTTGCTGTGTGTGCTCATGAAATTCAACTGACGCTGACGCCGTCGCACGCCAGGTAAGTCCGGGGTGATGTCACGCAGCACGTTGCTCGCCTCGGCCTGCTGGCTCCAGCGGCTGAAGTAGTGCTGCCTATGGCAGTAATCCACGAACCCGCCGCGATAACGCAACTGACGCACACGGTTTTCAAATGCAGTTCGTGTGTTTTCGCGAGCCAAAGCCAGTAATTGCTCGACAAAGAGAAAACAGTCAAAGCCCGTGAGATCGATTTGCAGCTTCTCGTGCCCTTTGTCCAGAGAAAAGGCTCGGTAGGGGCGACCCAAGGATTCTCGAGCGAGCTCCACAATGCGAGCACCCAGCTGTTGCCGTGATGGCGGACGCAACATCTGGGTAAGCAGCTCTGAGGAGCTCCCCACATAGACAACCGCTATGAACAGTGAGCCCAACAGAGGCGTCATGACAACAGCAACCAATCATCACGGCGGTGAAAGTCTGCTTCGGTTCCGCCGTGATGGTTGGCCCAGTAACTGATGGAACCATCATCCTTCTGGAGAACAGCACAAAGGCCTGCTTGCAGCGAATCTGCTTCGAGCAGCTCCTGCGGCAAATTGACAGAGAGCTCAATCTGACGGCTTACGGTTTGATTGGTGAGATGGTGTTTCTGTGTACGCAGTGGCGCGACATTAAGGTCAGCGGGGCTGAGTTCACTTCTGTAGCTCTGTAGGCGATACCAGTTCCAGTGGCCACTGGGGCAGAGATTTAACTCCCAGTAGGCCGACGATGATCTTGATCCAACAAAGAGCTCGAGGCAGGTGCTCTGCCAGAGACCATCCCGTCGTTCAGCGGGCTCGGCAGGTTCTGGCCAAAGCAGATCCAAACCGTGTCTGTACTCAAGCGTGTAACTGATCTGGAGCGTGGAACCGTGACGCTGAAGCAATCCACTGAGATGGACGTAGTCCCATCCACTGGGATCAAAGGGTGACAGGCGGTGAGCCAGGACCATTAGCGCAGGCGATCAATCAGACTCCTGATTTTGACTTCCTGTGCCTCGATACTGGCGCAGAGTTTAAATTGAACTCTCGCTCTATTTAGATTCTGGCGATCATCGCAAACTTTGAAGTAGCGGTTGCCCTCGAGGTGGTCGGTGAAGAATCGCAGACCAAGTTCAAATGGAATCAGCCGAATGGCATCGAAGAGGTAACTGAAATCTGCATCAGTTAGAAAGCCACGCGCTGTACTGAGGTAGCCCTCAAGAATTGATTCGCAGCGTTCAAGATCAAATAGAACGTTATCCAGGTCGATCGTCTCTTCTCCGAGAGGATTGCAGCCGGAACGAAGACAGTCACCGATGTCGTAATGCACCAACCCAGGCTTCACCGTATCCAGGTCGACCAAGGCAATGGCATTGCCGCTTTCGGCATCCATCATCAGGTTGTTGACCTTGGGGTCCCCGTGAATTGGGCGCAACTGCAGTACGCCACTCTCCTTGGCATCCTCCAACACGGCGGCAATCGATCGGTGCGCATCGACAAAGTCCTGACAGGACTGCTCTTCTGAATCGAGAGAGGTTGTGCGCTGATTCAGGATTTGATCGTGATGCTTGAGGTAGGTCGGGGTGATGTGAAACCCCTCAAGGGTGTCCTCAAGTTCATCAGCCGGAAGATCACTGATCAGGTTGTGGAACATGCCGAGTCCGTATCCCACCTGCCTTGCCTGTTCGATGCTGTCCACTACATCGATGGTGACGGCAGCTCCGATGTAGCTGATGCCGCGCCAGAAATCACCTTGCTCCTCCACCCAGTGTCCGTCGGTGTGCTGTAAACGGATGACACGAGGCATCTCCCAGCGGCGCCCCTCGAGTTCCACAGGAGAATTGCTGAGCTTGTCATCGACATGACGGCTGACAGTCAGCAGGTTGTGCATCACGCGCTCTGGGGAGCGGAAAACATCGGTATTGACCCGCTGCATCACAAAGGCTTCACCTTCAGCCTCGTGCGGCTCAACCAGGAAGGTGTCATTGACGTTGCCATTTCCAAGCGGGCTGATACGGCGAATGCTGCCACTGGCAACAAAGCGACCGGCAATGGTGCTTAGGTTCTGCTCTCCCGGCTGGGGTGTGGAGCTCAACGGGCCTTGGCGGCGAGGGTCTCAAATTGCCACCGGTGAGACCATGCAGCAGGCGGCTGGGTGCCAGCTGCTGGAATGGATCATGACTCCTCGTTCTCCCAGCGAAGTCCACCGTCCTGCCAGCTCACGGGGTCCTCGATCGGCTCGAGGTGCGTGAACACATGGCAGGGATCCAGTAATTGAGCCACCTCCTGCTCAACCTCTTCGCAGTAGTCATGCCCCTGTTTCACGCTCCAGTGACCGGGTACCAGTACATGCAGAGATACGAAGCGACGTGATCCGGCCACACGAGTGCGGAGGGCATGGAAATCAATGCCGCTTCCTTTACGGCGCTGCAACAGCCCCTCAAGCTGCTGGAGTTCCTGCTCCGGTAAAGAGCGATCCATCAAGCCGTTAGCGGTTTCGCTCAGCAGCCGGAATCCGGTGACGCTGATCTGAAGTGCGACAGCGATCGCCACAAGCGGATCGAGAATGCTCCAGCCGGTGAGATGCACCAGAGCAATGGCCAAAACGATGCCCACCGAGGTCCAGACATCGCTCAGCAAATGCTGAGCATCAGCACGCAGCGTGATGGAGCGAAAGCGTCGTGCTGCCCGCATCAAAAGAACGGCAACACCTGCATTGATGCCTGTTGCGACTAGCGAAAGGGCAAGGCCCAAATCCACCTGTTGCAGGGGGGAAGGATTCGCTAACTGACCGACAGCGGCCCAGATGATGCCGCAAGCCGCGACCACAATCAGGGCACTTTCAAGGCCGCTGGAGAAGTATTCAGCTTTGGAATGCCCGTAACTGTGGGCACGGTCGGCTGGCTTGGAGGCCATTCCCAGTGCCCAGAACGCTGTAAGCGCAGCGATGAGATTGATGCTGGACTCGATGGCATCAGAAAGCAGGCCGACCGAACCGGTCAGCCGCCAGGCCAGGGTCTTGATCAAGATGGTGACGATGGCCGCCAGCACCGAGATCAATGCATAGGAACGGGCGGAAGCGAGTCGCATGGACAGCGCTGACCCTCAGGAGCGGTCTGTCCAAATTGTGCTCAGCTCTGCAGCCTCTGCCCACTGACCCGATCACAACGTTCCGAACAAAGGACCTCGAGATCGGGCCTGCGGGTCAGCTGTAGTCGCCGGTTGGCCCACCAGGTGTAAATAGCATCTACAAGCACCTGCACCAATGGCCAGCGCGTTGGGGCATAAAGCCAACCAAGTCCAACCAGGTTGTAGGACTGACGAAACACCTCGACATCGGTGATGACTGTGCCGTCAGCGCGGATGGCATGCATACGACCCATGGCCTGGCGGTAGTTGATCCCTGCATGTTGATCAGGGTCATATCCATCGGCGTCAATGTCGGTGAAGGCAATCAAACCTCTTCCGGCATCGAGCCTTTTGAGCGAGCGAACTTCGCGCAGGCAGAGCGGACAACCTCCGTCGTACAGCAGGGTCAGCTCAGGCACCGAAGGTCTCCTTCGGGTCGAGCTTGAGCAGCTGAGCTCCATAGGCCTCACTCATAGAAGCCTGTAACTGCCAGATGCGCAGCAGGGATTTCGCCATATCTCGAAGCTCAACCAAGTCATCGCAGCGGTCGATGGCACGCTCATGCATGGCGACCGTGAACTCTCTGCTCAGGGGCAGGGACATGGGCAAAACACGCTTATCAATATTTTACAAACACTCCCTGGAGGTTGCGCGTGCCAATGACTTGCATTGGCACCAACTTGTTGGGTGTCGATGCGCCTTGTACAAATGCTCCCCTTGTTGGCTGGTGTTTGGGACCTTGCATTGGCCTAGAAGAAGTAGCTCTTGGAGTGACTGATTCCGGCCGTGAACGGCTTGGGCCGAATCCTGCTGGACTGAACAGGGCGGTGATTCGCGTGCAGTTCGTGCTGCGAAGCGTCAGGGCAAGGAAAGTGATCCTTAATTAGATGTGGCTCAGTTTGCGAAAGGCTGAGCTGGGGGCGACGACGAATGGTGCCGTCCCTTAACCCTGGAGACTGCGCACGAAAGCTTCCAATGAGCCGGCATTGATCCAGCCCGTGGCGATCGTCTTGCTTTCACTGTTGCTGATCCGGCCTCTGTGGATATGAGAAAGATCAGCTGGAAAGATGGCCAATTGGCCACTGACAGCCTCGACATGGTGATCTTGCCAGTGGAATTCGGTGCCAGCGTTGGCGACATCATTGAGGTAGAGAATCCAGGCAAGAACACGTCGGATGGGCTGGGTGGCGTCCTCAGAGGTAGTCCAATCGGCATGCCAGGCCTTGAAGCCCTCTCCTGGCGAGTAGTGCTGCAGATTGAAGAGCGGCATCACGAACAGGGAACGTTCAGGGACGGTCTCCATGAACAGAGGTCGTTCCTTGAGATAGCGAGATAGCCCTCCAGCAACAGCTCGCATCAACTGGTCACTGATCTTGAAGGCGTCAGGATCAGATCGATCAAGCCAGACCAGCGAGATGTCGGTTGAGATCTTGCGCGGTGATGCTGGGTCTTCACCAAAACTTGCGCCATCACGGTGCAGGTCCTGCCGGCGCGCGTAGAACTCCAAGGCAGCCTGTGCAGCCTCACTCAGGTCATCGCTTGTGTAGGTGCCGATCAGTCGCATCAACGCTCAACGTGGTTTGAATGGTCAGGCCACCACGCTCCAGCACCATGCTGCCTGTCGTGCTGCCGTTGTTGCTTCTCTCACTGGCCTGGCTCCAGGAGCTGATGGATCAACTGCTTTTCGGCGGTCGCTGGGCGTTGCCGATGGTCCATGGCGGCCCGGTTTGGGGAGTCTTTACAGCACCTTTCAGTCACGGAGACTGGAATCATTTGGTCAGCAACAGCATCTGGTTTCTTCCTCTGTCCTGGCTAGTGCTGTTGAGAGGGGTGAGGGACTACATCGCGGTATGGATTGGCGTTTACGCGATGGCGTTTCTGGTGTGGTGGCTTCTTCCTGGCGCTAGCCATGGTCTCTCTGGTGTGGTCTATGGACTACTGGGCTATCTGTTGCTGATTGGCTGGATTGAACGTCGGCCCGTCAGTGTTCTGCTTTCGCTCGGGTGCATGGTGCTCTACGGGGGTTTACTGCCGAGCTTGTTGCCCTTTCTGTCTCCACCTGGCGTCAGCTGGATCGGCCATAGCTCCGGCTTTGTCGGCGGAGTTCTTGCGGCCTGGTCAACCGCTCGAAACGAAAAAACGCAAAGTATGCCCAGAGCTCAGCGAAGGGCTAGGAATCTTTGGGATTCATACTGATTTTCACTCCCTAGAGCGTGCATGATTCACTTGCTGAACATCACTGGATCAATGGAAGTGTTCGCCGTCGTGCTCGTCTGCTCCTGGTTCACAATCATTTACTCCTCATGAATATTGAATCCTTAATGAGTGAGCTTAAGCGAAGCAATTATTGATGGGTTGAGTTGAATTGACTCGACTTAATTGATGAATACGTACCAGCCAATTCCTACAATCAACTGATCAGATCAGTTGATTGTGGTACCCACTGGATTCATATGGGTAACATCAACCCTATCCATGGAATGCAAAGGGACTGTCTGGGCGCTTAAGCCGGATAAAAGGAAGTCGATTCATTCCTGATTTCACTAAAATCGCAGTCCCGGTTATTCCCTTGCCGCGCTGTGACTCCCCCATTTCAGGTGGTTTGGTTCAAGCGTGATCTGCGTATCCATGACCATCAGCCATTGCTGGAAGCCTCGAAATGTGGGCCGGTTCTGCCGCTGTATGTGGTTGAGCCGCATTTTTGGGCTCAACCTGATGCGTCTGCACGCCAGTGGGAGTTCTGCAGAGAATGCCTAGAAGAACTGCAGCAGGAGTTGACAGCTCTCGGGCAACCACTGGTGATACGCGTTGGTGAACCGACAACTGTTTTACGTTCGTTGTTGAGACAGGGTGGCATCGCCAAGCTATGGAGTCATGAAGAAACTGGTAATTCATGGACTTACAAAAGAGATCGTTTGGTCAGGCGTTGGCTCTCTGAACAGGGAATTCCACGACAGGAGAGTCCCAACAACGGCGTCATCCGCCGTCTTCATCATCGCAATGGTTGGGCATCGATGTGGCAGAAGCGCATGGGCGCAGAGCGGGTCCCTGCACCTGACTTTCTCTTGCCAATTAGTGGACTGGAATCCGCTCAACTTCCGACTACTGCTGAGCTAGACCTGCAGAGTGATTTATGTCCAGATCGGCAAAGGGGAGGACGTATAGCCGCTCTGGAATTGCTTGATAGTTTCCTTGACTCGCGCGGCCGGAACTATGCCCGCGAACTGTCCAGCCCCCTAACTGCTTTCCGTTCCTGTTCTCGCCTATCAGCCCATCTCACTTATGGCACGGTGTCGATGCGGGAAGTGTCGCAGTTCGTACGGGAGCGAAGCTGCAGCCCTGCGTTCATCGAACGTCTTCATTGGCACTGTCACTTCATCCAGAAACTTGAGAGTCAGCCATCACTCGAAAGTCAAAATGCTCATCGGGCCTACGACGGAATTTGTAAGACCGAGCCTGAGCGCCTCAAGGCTTGGGCTGATGGACGCACGGGATGGCCATTTGTCGATGCCTGCATGAGGGCTCTGCGTCATACCGGATGGATTAATTTCCGCATGCGGGCAATGTTGATGTCAGTCGCCAGCTATCACCTATGGATTGATTGGCGTGACAGTGGTGAAGTACTTGCACGACTCTTTGTTGATTACGAACCAGGCATTCACTGGAATCAGTGCCAAATGCAGGCAGGAACGACAGGGATTAATACCGTCCGTATTTACAACCCCATCAAGCAGGGCCTCGATCACGACCCTCAAGGGGTGTTCATCCGCCGGTGGGTGCCTGAAATGTCAGACGTGCCCTTGGTTCATCTTCATACACCATGGACCATGAACGATAAGGATCAACAGCTAGCCCGATGTGTTCTGGCGCGGGATTACCCACTGCCTCTGATTGACCATGAAGACGCTGCCAGACAGGCACGCAAACGTATCTGGGCTGTACGTCATGGTGAGTCCTATCAACAAGAAGCCGATGCGATCCAGCTGAAACACGGCTCACGGCGACGGCGTCGCGTTGATTCGAGGCCGACCAATCAAGGTTGTCTCAAGAACCAGGCTCCAGGGCAGCTCAACCTCAATTTGAGTGATCCTCAGATCAACTCCGGGTGATCCGGATCACCTTTAAATGGTCCAAGGGTCCAGCTGGTGATCCAGCCCCCATAAAACTTGCCGGGTTGGGGAGTTACCGCTTCTGCTTCAAGCGTGCAGAGATCCACGCATCTCGGGTACAGACTGATCCAGCCAGCAAGACCAGAAAAACGTTGAGAGGGTTGCGGATAGCTCCAACCCGCACGCAGGCGACGGTCACTACCGTCACAGCGGCTGAGGTCCCAGTAGCTGGCGATTCCCTTCCATTCACAAAAGCTAGGGCGACCACTTGTTGCATGGAGGGTTCCATCCAGGAATGTCTCCGGAGGTAGATAGATAGTGGGGGGGTGGAAGGTTTCGCAAACTCGGTAATAACAGTTGCTGCTGGCGATCGTTTCCCCGCCAATGACAACGGTTACTGGTCCCTTCAGTAATTCGATCAGCGGTGGGCGCGGATAATTGGCTACGGATTCAGGTGGTCGCATTGGTTCCCATCAAGATGGACAGCCTATAAATCAGAGAGCCGTTGCTAGAATGAAAGACTGATAAATCATTCTGAATTCTTGATGGCTGATCCCTCCAATCTCAGCGCTGTGCTGTGCGATCCGGAGCGACTGGCCCAGGCTCTGAGCCAAGCAAAACTCTCTGAGAAGGAGCTGCACTGGCTGCGCTCGACCGTCCAGCTGAGCTATGGAACAGCTCTACGTGGCGCTCAAGCAGCTGGCCTGGGTGTTGACGATGCGCCTGAGGGGGAGTCTCCTGGTCCATGGCTGGCAAGCCAGTGGAGTAGCGCTGTCGGTGGAAGCTGTCACAAGATTGCTGATCAGCTCGGCTGGGAAAAACCCAGCAAAGGGATGTGGATCGATCTACTGCTGACCTTTGAACGCAAACGTCACTACGAACTCAGCGATCTTCCGCTAATGGATCAGGAGACATGCTTTACCTGGAGTGTGCGGCCGCAATGGCGTCAGCTTTTGTCTTAATTGGATCTACGCAGTTGTAACAGCGTTCCATCACATTGTCTGGCATCACCTTCTCCAAAAGCTAATCAAAACGAACTGCGTAGTGAGTCGGCTTTATTGACCTTTTCACATGAACTGCAGCAAGAATCAACCTCGGGCAGTGATCAACATTGCAGCAGCTGGTAGCCAATCTCATGTGATCGATGAGTATCGATCCTAAATTGACCTGTCAGATCACCACGTAATGCAACACAACAGTCGTCCCAAACTGGTGGCCACCGGTATAGCTCCCCTTGGGATCGTGGCCATTGGTGTGGTTCCCATGGGTGTTGTGGCCATCGGTGTGGTTCCCATGGGGGTGATTTCACTTGGTGCTGTCGGCATGGGTTTGATCAGTGCCGCAGCTGTGAATATGGGTGTTGTTACCGCAGGGATCACGACCATGGGCGTCGCCTGGAGCGGAATCGTCGGGATGGGGCCTTACCAACTAGGAACGCCACAACCATTGCTTGCACAATCAAAAACACCTGATTCAGCGAAGCCGTTCATTTTTGATAGCCGCAAACAGGCTGAAGCACGCGCCACTGAAATGGGATGCAGCGGAGCCCACCAACACGGACCCGGAGGCAAGCAATGGATGCCATGCAGCACCATGGCTGACTTCATGCGAGTCAGCGGGTCCAAGCAGAAGGGGCATCACCACCACTGAATCAGTGCGGATTCAGGGAACCAAATTCACCAATTTCCCAGGAACAACAATCACCCGTCGTGGAGGGTTACCTTCCAGCCATTTTTGGGCAACGTCTGAAGCGAGCGCCAGTTGTTCCAATGACTCCTTGTCGATATTCGCTGGCACCTCCAGATTCCCCCTCACCTTGCCTTTGACCTGTAGAACCACTGTCACGGTGTCACGCACCAAGGCTGCAGCATCCAAGAGAGGCCATTGCTGTTGATGCACGCTCCCAATGCCGCCCAGTTGTTCCCAAAGCTCATCTGTTAAGTGAGGAGCAAAGGGTGCCAGCAAGATCAGAAACGTTTGGACGGCTTCCTGGGCCACGGCCTCAGTCGCTGAGGCCAGCGAACCGGCCATGGCATTACTGAGCTTCATCAGCTCGGAGACAGCAGTGTTGAACTGAAGCTCTTCACCATCGAGATCTTCGCTGATGGCTTCAATGGCTATGTGAACAGCGCGCCTGAGTTCCTGATCGGCTTTGCTGAGTTCGGTAGGCAACGTCAGCGAAGCGGACAAGTTCATGCCCGCCTCTCGAGCTCCATCTGCTAACCGCCAAATGCGCTGTAAAAAACGATATTGACCTTCCACATCAGCGTCATCCCATTCGAGATCCTTTTCCGGAGGTGCCTTAAAGAGGATGAACATCCGCGCGGTGTCAGCGCCGTAGCGCTCGACAACGGTGCCGGGATCAACCCCGTTGTGCTTTGACTTCGACATCTTTTCAAAAAAGACCTCCAACGGCTCGCCGGTCTCTGGATCGAGCGGCTTCATGGGGTCAGTAACCGCAGCAGGAGCCACGTAGCGACGCGTTGAGGGGTTGCGGAAGGTCACCCCTTGCACCATTCCCTGAGTCAGTAAGCGCCGGAACGGCTCATTGCAGTTCAGCAGCTGACGCTGCTTGAGAACCTTCGTGAAAAAGCGCGAGTAGAGCAGGTGCAGGATGGCGTGTTCCACCCCGCCGACGTACTGGTCTACCGGCATCCAAGCGGCAGTCGACTCAACGCTGAAGGGCAGCTCGCTATTGGCCGCATCGGTGTAGCGCAGGTAGTACCAACTGGAACACATAAACGTGTCCATGGTGTCGGTTTCACGCCGAGCGGGCTTGCCGCATTTGGGGCAGGGCACACGGGACCAGCTCGGATGGCGCTCAAGCGGACTACCACCGCTGCCATCTAGTTCTGCATCAGCTGGTAGCTCAACTGGAAGCTGGTCTTCCGGCACAGGCACGGCGCCACAGTCGTCACAATGAATCACCGGAATTGGGCAGCCCCAGTAACGCTGCCGTGAAATCAGCCAGTCCCTGAGGCGATAGGTCACCTTGGCGTCGCCAACGCCAGCGGCGACGGCCGCTTCAATCACAGCCTCCTTTGCTGCTTCTCCCTGGAGGCCATTGAATTGAGCGGAGTTGACGAGCTCACCGACCTCAGTGAAGGCTTCGTTAGGGGCGTCAGACGGTTCTGATGAACCGAGGCTGACAACCACAGTCGTAATCGGCAGGTCGTATTGGCGGGCAAAGGCAAAATCTCGATTGTCATGTGCCGGAACTCCCATGACGGCTCCGGTGCCGTAATCAGGCAGGACGTAATCAGCGATCCAGACCGGGACACGCTCCCCACTAAATGGGTGGAGAACATATCCGCCAGTGGCCACGCCGCGTTTGGGACGGTCCTCTGCCAGCCGGTCCTGTTCACTGATCGATTGCAATTCCTGGCGAAAATCCGCAACTTCAGCTTGCTGAGCAGCTGAAGTGAGTTGGTCCACCAGCTCATGCTCTGGAGCCAGCACCACATAACTGACGCCGAAAGCGGTGTCTGGACGAGTGGTGAACACTTCAACCACCTCTGAAGGATCCTGCTCCAAGGCAAAGCGCAGGGTGGCGCCGGTTGATCGACCAATCCAGTTCGCCTGCATGGTCCGGACCCTTTCGGGCCAGCCGTCCAGGCTGGCCAGGTCATCTAGGAGTTCATCGGCAACGGCTGTGATCTTGAGGAACCACTGCCGAAGCTTGCGCTTTTCAACAATCGCTCCGGATCGCCAGGAGCGGCCATCGGCGTCGACCTGCTCGTTGGCCAGAACGGTTTGGTCGACGGGGTCCCAGTTGACAGTGGCCTCTTTGCGATAGGCCAGACCTGCATCAAGAAACTGCAGGAAGAGCCATTGGGTCCAGCGGTAATAATTCGGTCGACAGGTTGTGACCTCACGGTCCCAGTCAATTGAAAGTCCGAGACGACTGAGCTGCTCTCGCATTTGAGCGATGTTCTGCTCGGTCCATCCAGCAGGATCCACACCACGCTCGATTGCGGCATTTTCTGCCGGTAGGCCAAAGGCATCCCACCCCATGGGATGGAGAACACGCTTGCCCTTGAGGCGCTGCGATCGAGCGATCACATCTGTGATCACGTAATTGCGTACATGGCCCATATGCAGGTTTCCCGATGGGTACGGGAACATCGAGAGCGCATAAAAGTTTTCGCGGCGCTCTTTGCTGGGCTCAGGGGTGCGATCTAGACCCATTTCGGCCCAGAGCTTCTGTCGGCGCGGCTCGAGCTCGGCGGGGCTGTAACGGGTCTCTTGACTGGCCATCGGTGCAGATCAGATCGGCGGCAACGGCAGCCGCGGCGACGGCATTGTCGCCGCTAGAGGGTCCGCCTCAATGGGTGAGATCAACTCCACCCGGCTTCGGCCCAGCAGATCAGGGCGATCCCGCCCAGTGGTGAGCAGAGCCAGAAATTCGGTGTCCTGCCAAAGCAAACGACCTTGCAACTCACGGCCGCCAGCCAGAAGAATCTGTAACTGTCGCCGTTGCCGGATCCACTGTTGCAACAGCCGAACCCCAGGCAAAGTGGTATCAAGCTCGCGGTCGTGGGCCATACGATCAAGTCAGATGGGTGGTCCCGGTGACACGGCCTTTTCGCAAGTATCAGGGACTGGGCAACGACTTCATCCTCATGGATGGCCGCCGTGGTGATCTGCCTGATTACAGCGGTGAACCGGCTCGCGCTCTATGTGATCGTCGCTTCGGCATCGGAGCGGATGGACTGATCCTTGCCCTGCCGCCACAAGGCAGTGGTGACGTGAGGATGCAGATCCTCAATGCAGATGGCTCAGAAGCGGAGATGTGTGGCAACGGCATCCGCTGCTTTGCAAGGTTTCTGGCTGATCTCGATGGATCCGATGTCGGTATGCAGTGGCGAGTCGAAACTCCAGCTGGCTTGATCATCCCCAAGCTTCTCGATGGGGATCAGGTCACAGTTGATATGGGCGAACCGATTCTTGAGCCAGCAGCCGTACCCAGCACAATCCCAGCAGGCGAACCGCTGGCTGATGCCGAACTGGTGGTAGCCGGTGAACGAGTCCAGGTGGCGGCCGTCGGAATGGGGAATCCCCATGCGGTGGTTGAGGTGAGCGATATCGAGTCGATTGACTTTGATCGTCTTGGGCCGGCCCTTGAACAGCATCCGGCTTTCCCAGCACGCACCAATGTGCATTTCGTCGCAGTCGATGCGCCAGATCGCCTCAGAGTCAAGGTTTGGGAACGTGGCGCAGGTCCGACACTGGCCTGTGGCACCGGAGCCTGCGCCACTTTGGTCGCGACACATCTAAGAGGCTCCTGTGGGCGTAGCGCCACGGTTGAACTACCTGGTGGGCCCCTTGAGATCAGCTGGGATGCGACAAACCACCTGCAGATGGCTGGTCCTGCAGTGCTGGTCTTTAGCGGTTCGATTCCTGAACAACCCGTCGGGCAGACAGCTCAGGACAAGCCAGCAGTGGCTGGCAAAGTGACAAACACCGTTATCGATTGCGCGACAGCCTGCACTGAAGGTTGTCAGCTGCCTGAGGCATGCCCGAGCTCAGAGGCCAGAGCCCAGGCCCTGGCCTTCCTCGACGAGGTGTCTCTCGATCAAATGGTCAATCTGGCAAACAATTCAGTGGAGGAACGGACACGCCGCCGCATTGGATTCTGAGCCCCTGCTTTATCTCGATGCTTGTGCGGCCACCCCTCCGGACGCAGAGGTGCTGGCGCGGATGCTCGAGCGTCAGACGCGTGTATGGGCGAATCCTTCGAGTGTTCATCCAGCTGGTATCGCTGCTGCTGAACTGCTGGAGCGCAGTCGGCAGCGTTTGCTGAACTGTCTTGGTTGGCCGGATGGTCAGGTGGTGTTCACATCCGGTGGCACCGAAGCTGACAATCTCGCTGTGCTGGGTGTCGGCCGGAGCCTCAGTCCAGGGCGACTGTTGATTTCACCGTTTGAACATCCTGCGGTCAGTGCCGCAGCGTCGCAACTTCAACTCGAGGGGTGGCAGGTCGAGATCCTGCCCCTGGCGGCTCACGGTCAGGTGGATCTCCTGGTGCTTGAAAAGTTGCTGGAACCACCGACACAAATGGTCAGCATCGCTTGGGCGAGCTCAGAGCTTGGAACGCTTCAGCCGATGAATGAGATTGCTGAGCTATGCGCAGCTGCCGGTGTCGTGCTTCACAGCGATGCGGTGCAGGTAATCGGCCAGCTACCACTCGGCAGACTTGTTCCGATCGCTCCCGATTTGCTCAGCATCAGTGCGCACAAATTTCAAGGCCCTCGTGGTGTTGGAGCCTTGGTGCTGAAACGAGAAATACCTTTGCGACCTCAGCTTGTCGGTGGTGGCCAAGAGTCCGGATTGCGCTCGGGCACCCAATCGCCCTGGCTTGCTGCAGCCCTCGTTGATGCCCTGGAGCGCCGTGAGTCACAACAACCTGAGCTGGCCCTGCAGCTGCAGATCTTGCGAGATGGATTGCTCAATCGTCTGGTCAGCCGATCCGGCACGACGCTAAGCGGCAGCATTGACCTTGATCAGCGCCTTCCACACCACATCAGCCTGCTCATGAGCAATGAGAACGGCGATCCTGTGTCAGGACGAACGATTGTGCGCTTGCTGGCTGAGCATGGGGTGGNGATCAGCGCTGGATCGGCATGCAGCAGCGGGCAGGATCTGCCTAGTCCATCACTTCTGGCCTGTGGCTTCTCTTCCCGGCAGGCCCGCAGCGGGATCCGTATCAGTCTTGGGCCATGGCTCACATCGGAGCAGCTCAATGGTCTTCCCGGTTTGCTGGAATCAGTGGTGAGCACCACAGCCGCCATCGGTTCATGAGTCTTCCCGTTGATCTGGCAGCTGCAGAAGCCCAACTACTGAGCGCCCTTGAATCCGCTCTCACCGAGAATGGCAAGGGGCGTTGGACAACGGAGCTCCGCTTTGAGGGCTTGCGTTTCACTCCTGTCGCCCTGAGATTGCAACGTCAGCTCGATCGGCCCGGTCGCCGCTGCCAGCTGCTCTTTGCTGATGCNGGAGCCACAGCGCTGGCCAAACGGGATGCACCTGATCAGGCCGTTTCAATCGATAGCCTTGCCGACTGGCTTGCGCGCAACATCGATCCTGAGAGGTTGCTCTTGGCAGTGACNCCTGGACCTCCGGATTATGACGATGTTGAGGCGGTCTGNAGTGGCCATCAGGGAGCCGTGGTGCTCCTCAATGGACGTTTAGAAGATGCAGCAGTGGGCATCGGCAGCGTTGCACGGGAACGCCGGCGAGGATTCATGGCTGCCTGGCGCAGTGCCTACACACTTCAACCTTTGGCAAACGGCGCTCTGCTGCACTGTCACCCGAATGATTGGGAGCTGTACCGGCTCGATCCCGATGGCTATCGCCTGGCTGCACGCTTTGAAAAACGCCCAGCGCCAGAGGAGCTCGATGAAGCCCTGGTGAGCGGATCACAGGCCGGGCTGCGAGCAGTTGACCGTTTCGTGCGGGAACTCAACGGTTGATTCGCGTCAGTCTCAGCAGAACTGGCGCACCCACCTAAAATCAGCGGTAAGAAAATCGCTTATCACCGATGGCTGAGCAGCAGATCCGCTCTCGTCGCTTCAGCTTGGTTGATGCTGGTGCTGCAGCAGCCGTTCTGCTTGCAGCAGCAGGTGTGATCTGGAGCCCGAAGCTTTCTGGAGCCGTTGCTCGCGCCACCGGGGCAATGCTGCCCGTTGAGGTGACTGTCGACATCAAGCACGTCCCAGCCGCAGACCCTCAGGCACTGGTCCAACAAATCAAAAGTGATGGACGGACCAGTCTGGTGATCAGAAACCAACCCCATGGTTCGGTCCAGGTCAAAAGTGTCTCCCTTCTTTCCCGACAGGTGGCACTGATGACCCCACAGGGAACAATCACTGTCGTGCCTGATCCCAACAATTCCGATTTCTCCACCTTCGATGCCCGTATTGAGCTGCAAGGGGAAGGTCAGTTACGTGGCGGGGGAGTGGTTCTCGGTAATCAAGCTCTCAAAATCGGCTCGCCTGTAGAGCTGGAGGGTCCGCTCTATCGAGTCAAAGGCACGGTCAGCGGTATCTCCGTGGAGGGCAACTGACCATGGGCTTTCCTCAGCTACGCCGATCAGTACCGCTTCTTTTCCTTGGGCTCCCGTTGACCGCTCAAGTGGCAATGGCCAGCGGCCTAGAGGATCTTCTCAACAACATTGAGCAGGATTCACTGCAACGTCTGGATGCCGGCAGCAACGATGCAACAGCCTCTCGTGCCGAGAGTGATGCTGAAGTGTCCGAGGATGTAGTGAGCGCGCCGCCGCTGACGCCACCACCGGTGCTCGCTCCGATGGGTCTTCCTTTGCAGCAGGGCCGTACCGCCTGTCCTGCTCTTCAGACACAAATCCTCAACGCTCTCGGTGCTGAAAAAAGCGCCTGGAGCGTGACTGTCGTCAACAGTCGCGGACGTGTCCTCGCCGATGTGAATGGCAACCGGTCACGCATTCCCGCTTCTAATCAGAAGCTTGTCAGCACGGCTATTGCCATCGACCGCCTGGGGCCGGATCATCGAATCCGAACCGAGCTCTGGCAGCTGCCTGATGGCACATTGCGTCTTCAGGGCGGTGGCGACCCCACGTTTGGATTCAGTGGCCTTCGCCGGTTCGCCAAACTCGCTGCTGGATCCGGAGGTAGCAGCGGTGCCCNTACCAATACACCGGTAAAGCTTCAACTCGAGGAAGAACCAGCCTCCAGTTGGTGGCCAAGCGGTTGGTCCAAACCCGATCGTCAGTACGCCTATGGGGCCCCAATCACCCGTCTGGCGTTGACCTCAAATGCGCTCGACATGTCTGTTCGTAATCCTCCTAAGAGGATGCAGCGNCTATTGAGTCGCGAAATCAGTCGAAATGGCCGCAAGGCGNAGCTGAGCACGGTCGAGGCTGGAACACCAGAGCCCGCAGGCAGCGTCCTGCTCTTCAGTGAGTCATCCAAGTCGATGCATCATCTGATGAGCCTCGCCAATGGTGAAAGTCACAATTTCACTGCAGAGGTGCTTCTGCGGGAAGGCACCGGTTCATGGCGTCTGCATCAAGCTCAGGCACGAGCACTGAACTGGCTGCGCCAACAAGGAGTTCCGGTCAACGGCGTACGGGTAGCTGACGGATCCGGACTTGATCGCGGTAATCGTCTGACCAGCCAGATGCTCACAGCTCTAATGCTGCGGATGGAGCAGCACCCTTATGCCAAAAACTACTTCGCGAGCATGGCGGTAGCAGGTGAGCGGGGCACGCTCCGCTACTACTTCCCAGGCTCACGATTGAAGGGCCGGTTTGCGGGCAAGACCGGCACGATTCGCGGTGTCAAGGCCGTCTCAGGNCGTTTGATCACGCCTCAGGGTCCGCTCTACGTGAGCATGATCGCTAATGGCTCCTATAGCCCTGTCGCCAAAATGAGGCGAATGCTGGAGTCCAGCGACAAGTACAGCGCTTGCCGCCCGATGCCTCTTTGAGGAGCTGAACCGGACGTTGGATCCCTCGGGATTAAGCCGAGCGTTACAAGCTATGCAGCATCGNTGCGGTACTCCAGGTCAGTGATCTGCAGAACTAACGCCCACTGGACCTATTACTGAAATGTCGTAACAGTCCTCTGACCNCTCAGGAGAGAGACAGAGGGGGGCCTTACACCAAAAGCGGCTAGGGTCTGGNTCTCAAGCAGATCTGAGAGCTTTCTCGATCACGCAGAGAGAAATCCTGGAAATAAAGAACTTGGCNACAGGGCGATGGACCTGTCGCCAAGTTGATTCAGATGCTGNAGTTCACTGGGACTCTCAGCGCTTACCGCCGGCTGCCTCTTTGATGCGACCACCTGAACGGCGGCTGCGGTTGATGGAGACGGTCTTGGAATCCGCGGCAGGCTGTGTGGTGTCCACATCAGTGCTCTGCAGACGGATCAGCTCGCGGCGGCCGCCGATGACGACCTTGGCCAGTTCCTGAAGACGACTGTCGAGCTCTCCGAGGACCTGCTCGGCATAGCGATTGGCACCCTGCTGCACGGTGGAGGCTTCTTGGCGGCTGCGCTGCATCAGTGCTTCAGCCTGTTGTTGCGTGCTCTGACGGAANGCCAGTGCCTCCTGGCGAACACGCTCGGCCTCGTTCTGGGTTTCAGCCTGCAGTCGAGCGGCTTCCTGACGAATTTGCTCAAGTTCCTTGAGGCATTGCTGACGGTTGCGCTCGTGGGTCTCTGCCTGGGTGCGCTTGAGCTGTTGATGCTCTTGATCGAGTTGCTGAAAGCGAGCAGCAGCCTCCTGCTCCATCTTCTGGCGACGCTGGGCAAGCTGCTGCTCCATCTGAGCCATGGCACTTTGATGTTCCTGTTCAACGCTTGCGACCTGGCGGCGGGTCTGGAGCAGCAGCTGCTCACCTTGTTGGCGTGCCTGTTCACGAAGTTCAGTGCACTGACGTTCAGCTTCCTGACGAATGCTCGAGCTGTTGATGAGCGATTCCCGCTCTCGTCGTGAGTGGTTGATGATCTCCTCGGCCTGTTTGCGGGCCTGGTCGAGGAAAGCTTCGCGCTGGCGTAGCAGGTCAACGGCACGTTCAACTTCTTTGGGTAGTGCCTGACGGACTGCATCGAGGATTTCCACCGCATCCTGCTCATTCACTAGGCGACCCCCCGAGAAGGGNACGCGGGTGCCTTCAAGCACGATCTCCTCGAGTTGGTCGAGTTGCTCCAGTACCTCGAAACGTGCCTGAGTCATTTCCAACGACCGTAATTAACCAACTGGCCGATTAAACAACCTGTGGAGATCTCCTGCCACCGCAGNCGGAACCATGTGCTGCACATCGCCACCAAAACGAGCGACTTCTTTGACGACACTGCTGCTNAGAAAGCTGTAGTTGACAGCGGTGGCCATGAACAGCGTGTCCACCTCAGCTGAGAGAGAAGCGTTGGTATGGGCCAGTTGCAACTCGAATTCGAAGTCGCTCAGGGCTCGCAGCCCGCGCAAAATCACACGTGCCTGTTCCTGCAGCGCGAAATCGACGGTTAGTCCTTCAAAGCTGGTGACCTTCACCTGCGGTAGATGGCTGGTGGCTTGAGCCAGCTGCAACAACCTCTGTTCCAGCGGGAAGCTCGGTTGTTTGTTTGGATTGCGAAGCACGGCGACGATTACGACTTCGAACAGACCGCTGGCCCGTTGAATCAGATCCAGATGGCCGAAGGTGACGGGATCGAAGCTGCCCGGGTACAGGGCGTGCATGGGCGATGGGGTCGGTCTCCTTAGAGTGACCTAACGGGCTACAGGTGGGGACAATTTCGGGTGTCAGTGCAGGTAAACAGCCGCTTGTGCAAGAGCCTCAACGGCTCGATGCCCTGCTGAAGGCCCTTCCAACCGAACCCGGTTGTTACTTGATGCGTGATGGCGAGGACCGGATCCTCTACATCGGTAAATCGAANAAGCTGCGCANCAGGGTCCGCAGCTATTTCCGTGATGGGCAGCAGATCAGTCCNCGCATCCACCTGATGGTTCGACAGGTGGTGGAGATCGAGTTCATNGTCACTGACAGCGAAGCGGAAGCACTCGCACTCGAGTCAAACCTGATCAAGAACCATCAGCCGCACTTCAATGTGCTTCTCAAGGACGACAAAAAATACCCNTATCTCTGCATCACCTGGAGCGAGGCCTACCCGAGGATCTTCATAACCCGAAGACGTCGTTTTCGCAGTCCACTGGATCGCTTCTATGGCCCTTATGTCGATGTAGGTCTGCTGCGCCGCACGCTGTTTGTGGTGAAACGTGTCTTCCCACTCCGGCAGCGGCCTCAGCCCCTCCATAAGGACCGCACTTGCTTGAACTACGACATTGGACGCTGCCCTGGGGTTTGTCAGCAGAAGATCAGCCCTGACGACTACCAGCAGACCCTGCGCAAGGTGGCGATGGTGTTCCAAGGCCGTAACGAGGAGCTTTTGCAGCTGCTGAACGAGCAGATGAATCGTTATGCCGAGCGACTCGATTACGAAGCAGCCGCCCGCGTGCGCGATCAATTGCAGGGCCTGGAGCTTTTGACAGCTGATCAAAAAGTGACACTGCCTGATGCCCAGGTGAGCCGAGATGTAATTGCTTTAGCGGCTGACGAGCGCGTTGCAGCTGTCCAGATCTTCCAAGTACGCGCGGGCAAGTTGGTGGGCCGTCTGGGTTACACCGCTGATGCAGAGGCTGCTGCGCCTGGCTCAATCCTTCAGCACGTCCTTGAGGAGCACTACAGCCAGGTTGATCCGGTGGAAATTCCTCCCGAGGTCCTGCTCCAGCACACCCTGCCGGAGCAGGAGCTTCTGGAGGCGTGGCTGCGTGAGCGTCGTGGCCGCAAGGTTTCTCTCCAGAAGCCTCAACGTCAGCAAAAGGCTGATTTGATCGAGATGGTGGTTCGTAACGCCACCTATGAGCTGGAACGTGCCCAGCGCGGAGCGGAACAACAACAGTTGTCTATGGAGGACCTTGCTCAGCTTCTCGATCTGGACCATCCACCGCGCAGGATTGAGGGCTATGACATCAGTCATATCCAAGGAAGTGACGCCGTTGCTTCTCAGGTTGTGTTCGTCGATGGCCTACCGGCGAAGCAGCATTACCGCAAGTACAAAATCCGCAGCAGCAGCATCTCGTCTGGACACAGCGATGACTTCATGGCCATGGCTGAAATCATGCGGCGGCGTTTTCGCCGTTGGAGCCAAGCAAAAGCAGAAGGGGCCAGCATCGCGGAGATTCGAAAACGACCAGGGACTGCATTGCAGACCGATGGTCTAACCGACTGGCCAGATTTGGTGATGATTGACGGCGGTAAGGGTCAGCTCTCGGCGGTGATGGAGGCCTTGCGCGAACTGAATTTGGCCGATGAGCTGGTGGTTTGCTCACTGGCCAAGCAGCGGGAGGAAGTCTTTCTCCCAGGCGCATCGGAGCCAGTAGAGAGTGATGCCGATCAGCTGGGGGTGATGTTGCTGAGGCGCCTACGCGATGAAGCTCATCGGTTTGCGGTCAGCTTCCATCGTCAGCAGCGCGGTGAGCGCATGAAACGCTCAAGATTGAGTGACATCCCAGGGGTAGGACCCAAACGGGTCAAGGATCTTCTCGCTCATTTCCACTCGATCGATGCCATTCAACTCGCCAGCGCCAGAGACATCGGTGCCTGTCCTGGTGTCGGAACGGCTCTAGCCGAACAGATCCACCTCTTTTTCCACCCCGTTGAAGCCGATCAGGATCCGAATTAGGCGGCCTGGGGACGACGCAGCAGCGCCAGCAGGTGATCAGGGTCCTTGTACCGGTTAGGCAGGCAGCGGTGTAGCAGGGCCAAACGATCCCAGCAAAGGGTTCGCTGAATGGCTTCTACGCTCCGGCCCTCCTCGACCAAACGGCCGAGAACCTGGCAGTACAAGGGGTACTTGGCTTCCAGTTCGCCGATGGTGATCTTCGGTTCGCTCATGCTGCAATGAACCGTTTCACTTCCACCAGCCTGCTCCCTCGACTACCCCAATGGGCAGAGCACTTCATGCCATCGTCACAAACTCTTCAGAAATGCTGGGGTGAAGGGCCATGGTTCGATCGAAATCAGCCTTGGTTGCTCCCATTCCGACGGCTATAGCCGCCATCTGAATGATTTCGCCGGCGTGGCTACCCACCATGTGGCAGCCGACCACACGATCAGTTGCCTGCTCAATGACAAGCTTCAAAAGACAGCGCGGGCCACGAGCTGGAAGGGATTGACGAAGGCTGCGGAATCGAGCCCGGTGAATGCGAACGCCTTCATCACCAAATCGGTCCTTGGCCTGCTCTTCACTGAGACCGACACTGGCCAGTTCTGGCTGGGTGAATACGGCAGTGGCAATCAGATCGTGATCAACAACACGAGAACCACCGGCAAATAAAGCATCAGCAAGAGCACGGCCCTCATCGATGGCAACAGGGGTGAGATTGACCCGTTCGGTGACATCGCCGACGGCATGAATATGCGGGATATTGGTTCGCTGGTGTTCATCAACACCAATCCGGTGCTGATTGTGCTCAATGCCAGCTGCATCGAGATTGAGTCCCTGCAGAAAAGCTTGGCGCCCAGTGGCCTGAAGAACCACATCTGCTGAGAGGCGCTCCTCACCGCAGATCAGATCCATCTGAGCACCGTTCATTTCAATCGTGGTCGGTTGCAAGCCGAAGCGCAGGTTGACCCCAAGCTCCTGCATCCCTTCCTGCACAGCATCAGAGAGTTCACGATCAAATCCTCTGAGGATGCGATCACCACGCATGACTTGGGTGACTGAAACACCGAGGCCACGAAGAATGCAAGCGAATTCACAGGCGATATATCCGCCACCGATAATTGTGATCGAATCAGGCAGATCCTCCTGAACAAAGAGATCGTCGCTGACCCATCCCAATTCAGCGCCGGGGATTGAAAGTCGCTGTGGCCTACCGCCGACGGCAATCAGGATGTGATGGGCAGTTATTAAGCGTTCACCCACCTTCACAGTGTGAGCATCGGCAAAACTGCCCCAGCCGCTGATCAGTTCGACGCCGGCCCTCTCAAGAGCTTTGATATGAATCCCATTGAGGCGGTTCACCTCGGAGCGCACGTTCTCCAGCAACTTTGCTCTGTTGCAGAAAGGATCCTTCGCACTCCAGCCAAAACTCTCCGCCTCAGCGAACAGTTCGCGATATTCCGATCCATAGACGAGAAGCTTTTTCGGGACACAACCCCGAATCACGCAGGTACCGCCAACCCGGTCACCTTCGACGATCGCCACTTTGGCGCCGTGTTTGGCAGCCCGTTTAGAGGCAGCCAAGCCTCCTGAACCGGCACCGATCACCAGCAGGTCAACGTCCATCACTTGCACGACAGGATGACCACATCTTGTCCACTGCAGTGATGGCCGTCGGCATCTGGGTGCTCAACGACCAGCTGGATCTGCTGCAGGCAGCCCTGGCCTCCAGCAAACCTGATCAGGCGCGTGTGGTGCTGGTGGAGGCCGAGGTGAGCCTGCGTCAGAGACCGCATCTGCAGAAGCAGATCCTGTTCTGGAGTGCCCAGCGCCATTTCGCACAGGAGCTCAGGCGCCATGGATGGACCGTCGATCTACTGGAAGGCGAAAGCCATGGTGAGGTGCTTTCGACGTGGCAGCACGACCACGGCATCACCGAACTACGGGTCATGGAGCCTGCGGATCGACCGATTCGTGAAGCGATCGAGCGTTTGTGCAGGAAAGCTGGCTGGAACGCAGAGCTGATCTGGCTTGCCAACAACCATTTCCTCTGGAGTCCAGCCGAATTTCGTGACTGGGCGGGGAGCAAAAAACAGCTCCGAATGGAGTTTTTTTACCGCGAAGGGCGTCGTCGCTTTGATGTGCTGATGGAGGGTGATGAGCCCCTTGGTGGACGCTGGAACTTTGATCAAGAAAATCGCAAATCACCCCCTCGAGGACTCGAAGGGCCAACACCGATGTGGTTTAAACCGGACGCGATCACAACAGCGGTGATCCGCAAACTAGAGGGATTGCAGTCCCTCCATGAGCTGCCCGGCAGTAGCCGTCCTTTCAAATGGGGTACCAACAGGGTTGAGGCCCTGGATGTGCTGGAGAACTTCATTACGACACGACTGGCAGGTTTCGGTCCCTACCAGGACGCCATGGTCAGCAAACAAACGACGCTCTGGCATTCGCTCATCAGCCCATACATCAATCTCGGTTTGCTGAGGCCCCTAGAGGTGATCAAGACAATTGAGCGTCGTGGGTTGGAAGAGAAGGTTCCACTCGCCAGTCTAGAGGGTGTCATCCGTCAACTTCTGGGCTGGCGGGAGTTCACCTACGGCCTTTATCACCATTTCGGATCGCAATACCCAACAAGCAATGCCCTGGATGCAAAGGCTCCATTGCCCTTGTTCCTGCAGGAGCTCGGTGGGAGCGGTATGGGTTGCGTTGACACCGTGCTGACTGATTTGAAGACCAGCGGCTATGCCCATCACATCCAACGCCTGATGGTGCTGACCAATCTGGGTCTGCTGGCAGGGCTCGAACCACAGGGGCTCACAGCGTGGTTCAAGGCCCATTTCATCGACGCCCATGACTGGGTCATGCAGACCAATGTGGTGGGTATGGGGCTTTGGGCGGATGGTGGGCGATTGGGCAGCAAGCCCTATGCCGCCAGCGGCAGGTACATCAACAAAATGAGCGACTACTGCAAGGGCTGCCGCTTTAATCCGGCTAAGCGGAGCGGTGCGGATGCCTGCCCATTCAATGTTCTGTACTGGGACTTCATGGCCCGCCATGCTGTGCGCTTTCGCAATCACCCGCGGATGGCTCTGATGATCCGTCAGCTCGAGCGCATCGACGGAGATGAACTCAAAGCGATCCGTGCGACAGCCGCAGGGTTTGAATGGGCCCAGCCCGGACAGCCCCCATGCTCCTGAGCCTGCCTCCAGAGAGCTACCTCTGGTTCAAAACCTTCCACATCGTTGGCGTTGTGGTCTGGTTCGCCGGGCTGTTTTATCTGGTGCGTTTGTTCATCTATCACGTTGAAGCCGCCGAGCTGGATCCACCTGTTCGTCAAGCCTTCGAGCAGCAGTACGAGCTCATGGAGCGACGGCTGGCCAACATCATCACGACGCCAGGAATGGTTGTCACAGTCTTCTGTGCGATCGGGCTGTTGGTTGGTAACCCCGCCTGGCTCAAGCAGGGCTGGATGCATGCCAAGCTCGCCTTCGTGGTTGGTCTTCTCGCCTATCACTGGCTCTGCTACAGGCTCATGGGAAAGCTCAGCAAGGGTGAATGTGGCTGGAGTGGACGTCAGCTCCGGGCCCTGAACGAGCTCCCGACCCTGCTGCTGGTGATTGTGGTGTTGCTCGTGGTTTTCAAACAGCAATTCCCAACCGGTGCTGCCACCTGGCTGACTGCAGGACTCGTTGTCTTCATGGCAGGCTCAATTCAGTTCTATGCCCGTTGGCGGCGTCTCCGGGCAGAGCGGGAGGCCAGCAATGCAGCATGAGGTGAGCACGCGTCATCCACTGGCCAGCGTCCTTGCAGAGGTTGATTCACGCAGCTGCCCCACCCAGCTGAATTTCCATTGCCACAGCCTCTGTAGTGACGGCAGCCTCTCGCCAGAGGCCATTGCTGATCAGGCGGTCGAGCTGGGGCTGAAGCATTTCGCCGTTACCGATCACCACAGCATTGGTGCCCACGGCGCTGTGAGCCTCCGATTGCAACAGTTGGCACGTCAGGGGTCAGTTGTTCCAACGCTCTGGACTGGTACCGAGATCAGCTGTGTGCTCGAGGGCTGCCTTGTTCATGTGCTCTCTCTGGGGTATGAGCCTGATTGCGCTCAGATCCAGCCCTACCTACAGGGAGACACTGTCATCGGCGACAACCTTGATGCCTCCAAGGTGGTGGAGGCCATTCATGCGTCGGGGGGACTGGCGGTCCTGGCACACCCTGCCCGCTACCGCATCAGCTTTGTCCCCCTCATGCGTGCCGCCGCAGCCATGGGTTTTGACGGCGCCGAGTGCTGGTACGACTACGAAATGCTTCCCAGCTGGCGACCCAGCCCCTTGATATGTGAACGGGTAGCCGCCCTGGCTGATGAACTCAACCTTTTGCAGACATGTGGGACTGATTCCCACGGTTTTAGCCTGGCAGGCCGCTAAGTTCTCTGAACTTCAATCGGCTGCCATGGGTCTCCTTGATCGATTCCGCCGTAATCCCGGCGAAGACGCAAACGCAAAAGAGGAGAAGAGCTTTTTCCTCGAACCCGACAAAGCCAGCAGCATGGGCGATGTCGACTTCATGCGGCGCTCAAACAGCATTCGCCACACCTTCCCTGGAACCGTGGAGAACCCCGGCACCAAGGAGCGAATCGAGGAGGTGGCCTCAATGGAGAACCGCCTGCAACGAGTCTCCGAAGGATTGCCCGAATCGCAAGGGAGTGACCCTTCAGCGATGCGGCTCGATCCGGGCGTCCCCAAGGCGGTCAAGAAGACCTTCGCCCAGACCATTACTCAAGAGGAGCTCCAGAGCCGTATAAAGGGCACNGCCGTCAAAGGCACCAATGTTCCTGGCACCGCCTCAAAGGGTGATGTCTATGCCGCTCCAGCCCCGAAGGTTCCAGCAACCAATACGACGCCAAGTATCAATTCATCGGCGAAGCCCGGTTCAATCGATCCNTTCAAGGAGATGCTCAGGGATATGCGTTGAGGCTCACCGTCTCTGTCCCTCAATCCCACGCTCAATCTGGTGCTCACTGCTGAGCACCAGATCCTTGAGATGTTCCAACTGTCCTGGCTGCGGTGAGCACCACAGACCTCGGTTGTGGGCTTCGAGCAAGCGTTCGGCCATATCACGCAGGGCCCAGGGGTTGTGAGTCCTGAGAAATTCCTCTGTTTGCGGGTTCTGCAGCCATTGCTTGCAGATTTCGCTGTACGACCAGTCCGGGACCTCATCGGTACAAGCGTCATAGGCGAAGAGGTAGTCGAGACTGGCGGCCAGCTCAAAGCCCCCCTTGTAGCCATGCCGTTGCATGCCCAAAAGCCAGCGAGGGTTGAGCATGCGGCTACGGATCACACGATCCAGTTCCAAAGCCAAAGGTCTTGGACGCGGTCTCTCGGGGCGCGAATGATCACCGTGCCAGAGAGCAGGTTTTTTGCCACTGATGCGCTGAACAGCAGCACTTAGACCACCCTGGAATTGGTAGTAATCATCGGAATCCAGAACGTCATGCTCACGGTTGTCCTGGTTGTGCAAAACCAGCTGGACATCCCTTAAGCGTCGTTCGAGTCCGTCTCGGTCTTCGAAGCCCTCAGCTCCCTGTTCATAGCTCCACTGACTCCAGTTCAGGAAAGCCTCAGCCAGATCATCGCTGCTTTCCCAATTACCGCTATCGATCAGTCCTTGCAGGCCAGCTCCATACGCGCCGGGCGCTGAGCCATAAACAGCACAGCAGGGTTGATCTGAACCGCTGCGATGCCTCACGAGGGCATCGGCCTTATTGAGCCACTCGATGAGCTGGGGAAAGGCATCACGGAAGAAGCCTGAGATTCTCACGGTCACCTGGACACGCGGCCGACCGAGGGAAGTCTCGGGAATCAGTTCGAGCCCTGCCATCCGCCGGCTAGGACCATCCCAACAAGGGCGAACACCCATCAAGGCCAAGACCTGGGCCACATCATCCCCACCACTGCGCATCGTGCTGGTGCCCCAGATCGAAATNGCTAGGTGCTGGAGGTGCTCTCCTTCGAGTTGCAGGTGCTGCTCTAAGAGTGCTTCCGCTGCNCGGCGACCTAAATCCCAGGCAGCTTCGGTGGGTACGGATCGCAGATCAACGGCATAAAAATTCCGTCCGGTGGGCAGAACATCTGGACGACCACGGGTTGGAGCACCAGAAGGTCCTGCTTCCACGCGTTGGCCTTTCAAGGCCGNCATCAGATGGTTTCGTTCGCTGTTTGCACAGGCCTCAAGCCGTGGCAACAGCTCCCGTCTGATCAAAGCCAGTTCGGCCTGGCTTGCCGCTCCGGGAGGCTGTTGATCGGGATCCCNCAGAAGTGANGCCGCTATGGCCTCTAGGACAGCGATGCCATCTCCGTTTAAGCGCAACGGTGCGTCTCCATGGCCAGTGGACTGGAGGATCGAGCGATCCTCAGACCGCAGCGGTTCTGATTCGTCTCCGCTCCAAGGATCAAAGTCGAGTTGAAGATCCTCTGCCAGGGCACGTGTCAGACCTCGTCGCTGACCACCGGGAGCCCGAGCCAATGCCAGCAACAGTTCTTGAAAGGCGGAAGGCTCTGGCGGCTGGCCGTAGATGTGCAGGCCAGTGCGAATCTGAGCTTCCTTGAGCTCACAGAGATAGCCATCGACGCCATCTAGTTTCTCGAGCAGGGTGTCCCCAGCGCAGGGCAACTTGAGCGTCGTCAGCTGAGCTTGCAATCGTCTTTCCAGGACAGGAGCACGATCNCTACCNAGCTGCTGCGCTTCCCAGTACTCATCNAGCAGGCCCTCCAGTTCCGCCAGAGGTCCGTAGAGCCCGGCGCGGCCNAGTGGAGGGGTCAGGTGGTCAAGAATCAGTGCCTGGCTTCGGCGCTTGGCCTGAGAACCTTCCCCAGGATCATTAACGATGAATGGATACAGATGTGGCAGGGGCCCGAGAGCCAATTGCGGATAGCAGCTGGTCGATTGACCAATGCCCTTACCCGGCAACCATTCGAGGTTGCCATGCTTGCCAAGGTGAATCAGGGCATCAACTCTGAANGATTGCCTCAGCCATAGGTAATNGGCCAAATAGGCGTGGGTCGGNGGAAGATCCGGGCTGTGGTAGCTCAAGCTCGGGTCGCGGTCATAGCCCCTTGAGGGCTGCAACATCACCACGACCGAGCCNTAGATCACCGCAGCGATTGGGAAGCCTTGGGGCTCCAGGGATGGATCCTGCTCAGGAGGTCCCCAGCGCTGCTCAAGCCGNTCTCTTGCTGCAGGATCGAGTTGAACCCACCAGCGCTGATAGTGATCAAGGCTGAGATGGTTGCTGGCTGCAAGATGCCAACTTTCAGCGTCTGGAGTGCGACCGGCTGTGAGCTGGCTGATGAGCTCCTGGCTTGAGCTGGGCGGTTCAGCGCCACCAAGGTCATAGCCCTCCTGGCGCAGCCAGCTGAGCAGCTGCACGGCGCTGGCTGGGGTGTCGAGGCCGACGCCATTGGCGAGGCGGGAGTTCCGCGTTGGGTAATTAGCNAGAACGATGGCCAGGCGCTTGGACGAGGCCGGTAGAGCACTGAGCTGGATCCAGCGGCCCGCCAGCTCCGCGCACCAACCCAAGGCCTCTAGGTCAGGCTCATAGCTCTGGATGGCGCACTGAAGCTGCTCATCAGCTCGGCTGAGCTCTTTAAAGCTGCCGATACGCGTGCCGATGCGACCATCAAGCTCAGGCAACGCCACTTGCATGCTGAGATCCAGTGGTGAAAGCCCGACGCTGCTGTTTTGCCAGCGCTGGCGTGGTCCAGTGCTGCTCAGCAATTGCAGGACTGGGACAGCCAGGGATCGCCATAGAGGTGCACCATCACCAGCCTGATCGGCCTGAACTGAGGCGAAACCCGTTCCGCAGAGCACGGCTTTGACCTGCTCTCGCTCGAACAACCGTTGAACCGCCTGCTGGATGGCCGTATCGCGAAGACCACTGACCAGGAGTAGTCGGGGGCAGAGGCCTTGTTGACGCAAAGCCGCAAGACAGCTGTCGGGGAGGCTGAGATCAGCGCTGCTGATCAACGCTCGATAAAGGATCACACCAACGCGTGGCCCTGGNTCCTGACGCCAGTCGTACAGCTGCGGATCGACAAGCGGTTCGGGCTCAGGAGCAACAGGAGACTCGCCCTCAAGCCACGACCGACACCACTGCAGAACCAAATCCATGTTGGCGCTGCCTCCCTCCTGCAGACAGCGCCCGAGATTGAGTGCGNTCAATGGATCAACCGAACTCAGGGAGGCCAGATCCATAGCCCCATCACTGGTCCCTGCCATGACGACCAGGGCCCGGTCCTTACTGGCCGAAGACCACTGGCGGAGCTGCTCGAGGCCATAACTCCAATGACCACGTCCACCGAGTAACCGCACCAGAACCAGTGCGGTGCCTTGAAGGCTGCTTCGCAGGTAGTGATCGACTGCAGCTGGATGCTGCAGGTTGGTGAGATTGAGCCCCCGCATCTGCGGAAACAAGCCTGCGCTCAATCGCTTTGAGAGAAGTTTGAGATCACTGTCTGCACTGGTGAGCAGCAACAGCGGTGCAGGACGTTGCTCGACCAGCAGTGCTTCATCGTCGCTGGGATCTCCTGGAAGCGTCGCCAGCCTGTGCATATCCCCATCCTGCTGCAGCAGGGGATGAGAAGATCCAACATGGTTAGCCCAGCCCTATGCATCGCTTTCTGCCTTACGCCTGGTTCGGCGGTCAGTGCGTGCCCTTCGCTGAGGCCACCATTTCGGTAGCTACTCACGCCCTCCATTACGGAACCGGGGCCTTTGGCGGCATGCGAGCACTGCCGAATCCACAGGATCCAAANGAGATCCTGCTGTTTCGAGCNGATCGTCATGCACGGCGTCTGAGCCAGAGCGCCAGGCTGTTGCTGACCGATCTCAAAGAACAGACGGTGCTGGATGCCGTCGAGGCCTTCCTAAAGGCCAACCAGCCCAGCTGCCCGATCTATCTGCGCCCCTTCGTCTACACCTCCGATCTAGGGATCGCACCGCGTCTGCATGACATCGAGACAGACTTCCTGATCTACGGGCTCGAACTCGGGGACTACCTCTCACCGGAAGGGGTCAGCTGCAGGATCAGCTCCTGGACNCGNCAGGAGGATCGTTGCCTGCCGTTGAGAGGCAAGATCAGTGGTGCTTACATCACCAGTTCCCTCGCCAAGACGGAGGCGGTCAAGAGCGGCTTCGACGAAGCCCTTCTTATGAATAGCCGGGGCAAGATCAGTGAAGCCAGTGGGATGAACTTGTTCATCGTCCGTGATGGTGTGCTCTTCACGCCCGGGGTGGATCAGGACATCCTTGAAGGAATAACCCGCNCCAGCGTGATCGAACTGGCTCGCAGCATGGGCATGACCGTGGTCGAGCGGGCTGTCGATAAGAGCGAACTCTTTGTTGCCGAGGAGGTGTTCCTGACCGGCACAGCAGCCAAGGTCACCCCCGTCAGGCGTGTTGAGTGCACCGATCTGGCGGCTGAGCGCCCTGTAATGAATGCACTGCGAGAACGCCTTACAGCCATCACCGAGGGTCGGGACCCTAACTTTGAGCACTGGGTGACTCGAATTCGTATCAAGTGATGCACCGGTTCCTGGAGAGACTGCACGCTCCTGAGCGGCCGGTTCTCGTATTCGACGGAGCCACAGGCACGTCGCTGCAACAGATGGACCTCGGTCCGGATGACTTCGGTGGAGCAGCCCTCGAGGGCTGCAACGAAAATCTTGTCGTCACACGGCCGGATGCCGTGCAGGAGGTCCATCGACAGTTCCTCGAGGCGGGATGCGATGTGATCGAAACGGACACGTTCGGTGCCACATCACTGGTGCTGGCCGAATACGACCTTCAAGACGAGGCCTACGACCTCAACGTCAAAGCCGCACGCCTGGCCAGGGAGATGGCCGATCGCTACAGCACCCCGGAAAAACCGAGGTTTGTAGCGGGATCCATGGGCCCCACCACGAAACTGCCGACCCTCGGCCATGTGGGCTTCGATGAAATGCGTGATTCCTTCGCTGAGCAGGCGAGGGGTTTGCTGGCAGGGGATGTCGACCTGTTCATCATCGAAACCTGTCAGGACCCTCTGCAGATCAAGGCCGCTCTGGCTGGTATCGAGCAGGCCTTTGGGGTGGCCGGTGAACGCCGCCCATTGATGGTGAGCGTCACGATGGAAACCACCGGCACGATGTTGGTCGGCTCAGATATCGCGGCAGTGGTCTCGATCCTTGAGCCCTTCCCCATCGACGTGCTGGGCCTCAACTGCGCCACAGGACCGGAGCAGATGAAGGAGCACGTCAAATATCTCAGTGCACACGCACCCTTCGTGGTCAGCTGTATCCCAAACGCGGGGTTGCCGGAGAACATCGGCGGTGTGGCTCATTACCGACTGACACCGGTCGAGATGAAGATGGCGATGCACCATTTCATCGAGGATCTTGGCGTTCAGGTGATCGGTGGTTGCTGCGGCACCACCCCCGCCCACATCGCCGCTCTGTCTGAGCTTTCCCAGGAGATGCGCCCAGCCGAAAGGCCGGTCCGCACACCGATGCTGAAGAAGGAACGCCCCTTGCTTGGGGCCGAGGCGTCTGTCTCCTCGATCTATGGCACGACTCCTTACTACCAGGACAACTCATTCCTGATCATTGGTGAAAGGCTCAACGCCAGCGGCTCCAAGAAGGTCAGGGAACTTCTCAATGCCGAAGACTGGGATGGACTAGTGGCCGTCGCTCGCGGCCAGGTGAAAGAAAACGCCCACGTTCTCGATGTCAACGTCGACTACGTCGGTCGCGACGGTGAAAAAGACATGCATGACCTGGCGAGCCGCTTGGTCACCAACGTCAACCTGCCGTTAATGCTCGACTCCACCGAGTGGCAAAAAATGGAAGCCGGCCTCAAGGTGGCCGGAGGCAAATGCCTCTTGAACTCCACCAACTATGAAGACGGCGACGAACGCTTCTTCAAGGTATTGGAGTTGGCTCGCACCTACGGCGCGGGTGTCGTNGTCGGAACCATCGACGAGGAGGGCATGGCCCGCACGGCCGAACGCAAATTTGCGATCGCCCAGCGTGCTTACCGAGATGCCGTTGAGTTTGGTATTCCCGCACATGAAATCTTNTATGACCCCCTGGCACTACCAATCTCCACGGGTATTGAGGAGGACCGCCGCAACGGATGCGAGACCATCGAAGCGATCCGCAGGATCACCACTGATCTGCCCGGGGTTCACGTTGTTCTTGGCGTCAGCAACATCAGCTTCGGACTATCCCCTGCCGCCCGAATAACGCTGAATTCGGTCTTCCTGCACGACTGCTGTGAAGCAGGCATGGATGCCGCCATCGTNAGCCCCGCCAAGATTCTTCCCTTGATGAAGATCAGCGAGGACCATCAGAAGGTTTGTCGAGACTTGATCAATGACCATCGACGCTTTGATGGTGATGTCTGCATTTACGACCCTCTAACTGAGCTCACCACGCTCTTTGAAGGTGTCAGCGCCAAGGAAGCTCGCGCGTCGGGTCCCTCACTGGCAGATCTGCCGGTGGAGGAACGTCTCAAGCAACACATCATTGATGGCGAGAGGATCGGCCTTGAACCTGCGCTCGAGGAAGGTCTGAGTCAGTACAAACCACTCGAGATAGTCAATACGTTCCTGCTCGATGGAATGAAAGTGGTTGGTGAGCTGTTCGGCTCCGGGCAGATGCAGCTTCCCTTCGTGCTTCAAAGTGCCGAGACCATGAAGAGCGCTGTGGCTTATCTCGAGCCATTCATGGAAAAAACAGAAGGNGAATCGTCCGCTAAAGCAAAGTTCCTGATTGCCACTGTTAAAGGTGACGTTCATGACATAGGTAAGAACCTTGTCGATATTATTCTGACTAACAATGGTTATGAGGTTGTCAATCTCGGTATCAAGCAATCTGTAGATGCGATCATCGAGGCGCAGCAGAAACATCAAGCCGACTGCATCGCCATGAGTGGGCTACTGGTTAAATCGACTGCGTTTATGAAGGACAACCTTCAAGCTTTTAATGACGCTGGCATCTCGGTACCTGTCATCCTCGGTGGCGCTGCACTGACACCACGCTTCGTTAACAAAGACTGCCGCGAGGTCTATGACGGCCAGGTGATCTATGGGCGAGATGCCTTTGCTGATCTGCGCTTCATGGATGCGTTGGTTCAGGCTAAAAAGGGCGGTGAATGGGATGACGCCAAGGGATTCCTCGGTGCAATTCCAGACGGACTTGGTCTGAACGGCGACAGTGGTGTTGATGATGCCCCTGCCNCTTCAGCGGAAGCATCCAGTGAGCCNAAGCAGCCTGCGGNACCNGTGAGCCGCGAGCGCTCGGAGGCTGTACCGGAGGAGCCTGCTCTAGAGCCTCCCTTCTGGGGGACCCAGGTNCTCGATGAGACCGCTATTGATCTTGAAGAGGTCTTCAGCTATCTCGATCGCAACGCGCTCTTTGCCGGCCAGTGGCAAATGCGCAAGAGCAAGGATCAGAGTCGTGAAGCCTATGAACAGGATCTGGTCGATAAAGCAGNGCCAGTCCTGCAGCAATGGATGCTGCGCGTTCGTCAGGAGGGTTTGCTGACACCACGGGTGGCCTACGGCTACTTCCCCTGTGGCCGTGATGGCAACGCTGTGGTGGTCTTCGATCCNCAAAACCCAAGTCAGGAACTCGGCCGTTTCGAGCTGCCCCGCCAACGCTCAGGTAATCGCTACTGCATCGCCGATTTCTACCGAGATCTGTCGGCTGAGGGTGGTCCAACTGATGTCATTCCTATGCAGGCCGTGACCATGGGGGAGATCGCCACCAGCACCGCAAAAGAGCTCTTCGCTGCTGATCGATACAGCGACTACCTCTACTTCCATGGACTCGGTGTCCAAATGGCAGAAGCCCTCGCCGAATGGACCCATGCCCGTATTCGCAGAGAGTTGGGTTTCGCCGCAGAGGAACCCAAGGCATTAAGGGACGTACTGGCTCAGCGCTATCGCGGCAGCCGTTACTCCTTTGGCTATCCGGCCTGCCCCAATGTGGCTGACTCAAGGCCACAACTGGTCTGGCTGGATGGAGAACGCATCGGCCTGCACATGGATGACAGTGATCAGCTGGATCCAGAGCAGAGCACCACAGCTCTTGTGGCACTGCATACCAAAGCTCGCTACTTCAGCGCTTGAGCTCAACAGGGGCCATGGCAGTCTGTGGCCGCCCTAAACCAGAAACCATGGTGATTGCCGGTCCCGGTGGCGTTGATGAGGCCATCGCAGCAGGTGTCGACCTCGACGGCACCCCAATTCCTGAACCCATGCTCAACCTCTACAACGAGGTGATGGAGAAGGAGAGCCAGCGAGCTCGCAGCGGCGTGAAGAAATCGATGCGGAATCGAATCGTCAAGACCGGTGCCAAGCATTTCGACAAGGAGACCCTCAATCAGCGCTTGATCGAAGCCGGCTGGGATGGTCTCAAGGACAAGGAAATCGCCTTTTTCTACAGCTGAGCTTCACTCGCTGACGCGGCCTTCGAGGGTATCGATGACCTCCTGCTGAAAAGTATCGAGAGCCGAGGAATCGGACAGGTCAACCCCCTCGCCGGCTGCGTTCTGCGTCAGGTCCTGGAAGTGAAAAGCACCCTCGCCATTGGCCAGAAACTCCATGGCGGAGGTTTCGCCGCTCTCGCGAAAGGCATCCGCCAGAGCTTGGAATGCCGCATCTTCGGTGAAATCCCAGCTCATCAGGTCAGCGCGCGTCGTTTCAGAGGGACATGCCGCCTCAAGTGGCGGTCACCCCAAGACCCATAGCGCCTACCCCCCCGATTTCGTCAAGCCATCTGGCAAAGATGCGCAACGGATAGGGACACTGGGAATGAATGACAGCTGCCATGGAAAGCGCCATCTGCCCAGCTCTGAACGTGCTTGGCACCCCGCTGCAACGCTGCGGATGCGAGCCGATGACCGGTTGGTACCGAGATGGTTTCTGCAACACAGATGACGCTGATCTGGGCAGCCACACGGTCTGTTGCGTCGTCTCCGCATCGTTTCTCAGTTACAGCAAGGCGCAGGGGAACGACCTGAGCACACCGATGCCCCAATTCCAGTTCCCTGGGCTCCAGCCTGGTGATCACTGGTGCATCTGTGCCGCCCGCTGGCTTGAGGCCCATGCCGATGGCATGGCTCCGCCTGTCATCCTTGAGCGCTGTGAACAGAGGGCTCTCAATGTGGTGCCACTCGACCTACTGAAATCAATGGCATCACCAGGGGATGGTGCTGCCGTCCCAGGCCAGGAACCGGCCTGAATCCTCAGGGGGCTTCTGCTGCGCCAAGACGTCAAGGAGATGCCCTGCGGACCGTTCGGGGCTGAATAACCTTTCAGGAGCTACGCCTTGCTGGAAGGGGGCCGAGAGTGGCGTCGCCGTCGTGCCTGGATGGAGCAAGGTCACACACACTGATGGCAGTCGACGCCGCCATTCCACAGCCAGGGTCCGCAGCAGCTGGTTCTGCGCTGCCTTAGAGGCTCTGTATCCGTACCAGCCACCCAGCCGGTTATCACCAATGCTCCCGACCCTTGCAGAGAGGCTTGAGAACCAGGCGCTCTGGCCATGGCCTAGGGAAGACTCGACGGCACGGGCAAGTAAAATTGGTCCAAAGGCGTTGATGCTGAACGCCTGTTCCAGTCCAGTCCGTTCAACGCGCGCAAGACGTTTTTCAGGTCCGCGCTGACTGTCATGAAGCCAGCCGGCTGTGTTGATCACAAGCCTCAGTGGTGACCTACCAGTGAGGACCTCACCCAGTTGATTGAGATCAGCATCAGAGCTCAGATCCAGGCTCGGCGTGCTGCGCCGACCAAGCCAGAGCAGTTCAAGCTGAGGCTGCCTTTCACCGAGTTTCTGCACCAAGGCACGACCGATACCGCCTTGACCAACGACGAGAGCAGTTCCCTTGAGACCCTCCCAGCCTGATGCTGTGGTCATGTCGGCTGGTTGGCTGTGTCGCATGATGGCGAGAGTCTTGCCATAACCGGTTGGTCTGCGACATTGCCGTCCTTGGTGGAGGGGCCTGGGGCTCGACACTGACGGCTNTGCTTGAAGCCAACGGCCACCGTTTGCGCTGCTGGCGACGCCTTGACGGGGANGCGGCGCTTGAAGAGCTGCAAGAGGTCGATCTCGTGATCTCTGCGGTGGCGTTGGTGGGNGTTGCCCCGATNGCGCGCCGGATCAGTCACTGGACGCCAAGACCNCTGCTNAGCTGTTCCAAGGGACTCGATCCTGNCAGTGGAGAAACNGCCAGTGGTCTTTGGNTNTCCGCCTGCCCCAATTGGCCNGTGCTTGTGCTCAGCGGCCCAAACCTGGCTGCTGAACTGNAACAGGGNCTGCCTGCCGCCAGCGTGCTGGCCGGAACCGACGAGACGCTGCTCGTCGAAATCCAACAGCAGCTCAGTAGTGAACAACTCAGGCTCTATCGCAATACTGATCCCCGAGGAACTGAGCTGGCGGGTGGTCTCAAAAACGTGATGGCCATTGCCGCTGGCATCTGCGACGGCCTTGCCCTGGGTGCCAACGCTCGGGCCTCGTTGCTGACACGAGCGCTGGCGGAGATGGCCTTGGTGCTTGAGCAGCAAGGTGGCCGCGCTGAAACCCTCTACGGCCTTGCCGGCATTGGCGATCTGATGGCCACAGCCACAAGCCCATTGAGCCGGAACTATCGCTATGGCTGTTATCTGGCTGAAGGTCTCAGCAGCGAAGCTGCGCTGCAGAAGGTTGGTGCCACCGTTGAAGGTCTGCCCACCTGTATGGCCCTCTGTCAGATGGCAACCGAACATGACTGGCAGTTACCCATCGCCAGCAGCGTTCTGGATTTGATTCTGGGTCAGCTCAAGCCAGCCGAAGCACTACGACAGCTCATGCGCCGAGAACTGCGCAGCGAATGATCAACAGCGTGGGACAAGGGGTCAGGATTGCCGCGGTTGATGCCTTCACCACGAAGCCGCTGAGCGGAAATGGGGCCGCTGTAGTGCTGTTAGAGCAACCAGCTGATGACGAATGGATGCAGCAGCTGGCCGCTGAACTGAACCAGTCGGAAACCGCGTTCTTGTGGGCTGATTCAGGGACATGGCGCCTGCGCTGGTTCACACCCACCTGTGAAGTTCGGCTGTGCGGTCACGGAACCCTTGCGGCGGTTGTGGCTTTGCAGGGCTGGGGGCTGCTGGTTCAGGGGCAGACCTACCAACTTCACACCTTGAGCGGAGCACTGCAGGTGGAACTCAACGCACCGGGTAAGGCCAGTGTTGATCTACCAAGCGGCGATCTGCTGATTCGCGACGAGGAAGCCTGGATGTCCAACGCCGTTGGGGGAAAACCCCAGCAGTGTTGGACATCGTTGCTGGGTTACGGCGTCATGTTGCTGCCGCCGACGGCCGACCTGGAATCTCTTGACCCTGATCACAGCGGCTGGGCCAAAGGGCCTGAAGTCGGCTGGGTCGTTATGCAAGACGGGACAGATGATTACGACTACAGACTGCGCTTTTTTGCCCCTGGCCTGGGACTGAGGGAGGACCCGGTGACCGGTTCAGCCCATTCCTTGGTGGCACCGTTGTGGTGCCGTCGACTGGCCAAAACGACAGTGAGAGGTTGGCAGCCCTCACATCGTCCCGGAGGTCTCTGGGCGACACCGCTGAACTCCGGCATGATCCGTTTGCAAGGGTCAGCTGTGGTCCTCTGGGACGGACGTTTGCAGCAGCAACCGGTCTGCACTACTCCACTCTCATGGCGACGCAAAAGCACCGATTGAACCGATGTCTCGGTACTTGGCGTGGCCGCCTGCCAGACATGTTGTTGTTGTTGACGCCCTTGGCACTCAGCACGTTGCTGGTAACGGTTGTGGCGCCTCTTCTCAGCGCCCGCAGGACTGAGCCCAGCAGCGAAATCATCGACGCTCTTCTGAAGGAGCCGCAGCAAGCCTCCATGAGCTCTGCAGTTCCTACACCTCCTGCGGATCTGGCCATCCCGAGGAAGCAGCGAGCCGATCCCGCTCTCGAGATCCGCGTGTTGCTGCAAAAGGTTCCCGCCCGTGTGATGCTCGCTGCATCCGGGACTCCACCGCTGCAAAGGACGGATGGGAATCCGTGGAGAACCCCCCAAAAAGGGCAGGCGCTGTCGTGCCGCAAAGGCGCTCTCACTCTGGGCAACACGCGCGGGCCTGCTGAACTGTGGCTGCAGCCAAGAGCAGGTATCGCAACAGCCGTCGGACCTAACCGCTATCGCGGTCGTTTTCGCTTCCTTTGTCAGGGGCAGATGATGCGCGTCATCAATCACATCCCCCTGGAGGACTACATCGCATCTGTGGTGGGGGCCGAAATGCCATCGCATTGGCATCAACAAGCTCTGCAGGCCCAGGCCATTGCTGCTCGCTCCTATGCCATGGCTCATCTGGCTAGACCAGCAGATCGGCACTGGAACCTGGGTGACACAACGCGTTGGCAGGCCTACAAGGGTCTGGCCAGTGAAAGTTCACGAGGACGCGAGGCTGCGGGAGCGACCAGGGGACTGATCCTCAGCGTTGATGGTGGGATTGTCGAAAGCCTTTATGCAGCAAACCGTCAGCTCAGCCTGGAAGCCCATGGACGGCTAGGGGCAAGCATGAGCCAACACGGGGCCCGAGAACTAGCTGAGAAGGGGTATCGCTACACCCAGATCCTCGCGACGTACTACCCCGGTGCGAGCCTGTCTCGGCTGGAGCGCCGTTGAAGCCCCATGGAGAGCCTTGCCCAGCAATCTGTAGTGGTGCAGGGATCAGCCCTGGCCTCAGGTGCGCTGGTGCCTCTACAGACCGATCTTCTCGAGCTGCCATCTGTTGAACCGTTTGTCGTGCGGAGGCTGTTGAGTGCGACGCCAAAGCATCTGCAGCGTGCTGGACCGAAACCGAACCCTTTCCTTCCTTGCGATCCTCGACTGGAGGTCTGCAATCTCGATGAGCATGTGGTCCTGCTGAATAAATACCCAGTTCAACCGGGACACCTGCTGCTGATCAGCAAGGAGTGGAAACCACAGACCGGATGGTTACAGGCGATTGATTTCAGGGCCTTAGTTGAGATTTGGACTGCACAACCAGGCCTGTGGTTCTTCAACAGCGGCCCCGATGCCGGGGCTAGTCAGCCCCATCGCCATGTGCAGTTGCTGCCGAGAATGGAGAACGAGCCACGTTGTCCGATGGAGGCGACGTATCTCAAGCTTCTCGCTGGAGAGAAGCCGACACATCAATGGCAACAACGACTGGCGTGCCGGCGCCTGAGGGGGGTCTCAACGCTGCAGCCAACTGAGCTACATGACATCTACCTTGAGCTGGCTTTTGCCTTGGGTTTAGGAAGTCCTGAGAGAGAGGAAAAACCACTGATTCCCCACAACATCCTGATTTCAGACGGTTGGATGGTGATGGTGCCAAGAGGCCGGGAAGCCCACGCTGGGTTCAGCATCAATGCCCTGGGCTTCGCGGGATATCTGCTTGCGACCAGACAGTCAGACGTGCCCTGGCTCGAGCGTCATGGCCCAGGCCAACTGCTCGATCAGGTCAGTGCCTGAAACAAGTTCACGAAGAGCTGACCTCGTCGCGTTGCATCTGTCCTTCAAGGGTGCTGATCGATGCGTTCACAGCCGCAAGCTGCCGTTCAACGGCATCACGCCAGCCTTTGAGCATGTGCAATTTGCGGCGCTGGTGCCTTGCGCGTGATTCATCCGAAAAGGCGTCGGATAGGCAACAGCCAGACAGGGGGAACATGTCAATATGGGCGCGACGCGCTCGTTCTAGCTCGGAGCTCGTCAACTCTGTTGTCTTTTGCCTTGGACCTGTGACGTGCGCAGCTCGCAAGGCCCTATCAGGGATTTATTTCTCTCTGGACAGAAGAAAATCTGCAGCAACAGCACCTAAGTCTCAACTGGGACGCATGTTGAGAGGGATCAGCCTCGTGAGTCCCATGCGCCCCCTTTGTCTGGCCGCCGCCGTTGTACTCGGAGCTGCACCCGCAGCCTGGGCCGATGTCGCCCTAATGGCCGGCCAGCGGGCTATACCGCTGCGAGGGGAGTTCAACGCAGTACCCGTGCTGCACTCCAATCAGCCGGAAGAGGTGGTCGGGCCAGGAATATTGGTGAGCACAGCCCAGGGCTCCGCCACGGCGGAAACTGGAGAGGTGCTGCGCAATGCCGAGTACACCTTCAATGGTGACTTCGGAATTCACGCCCACCACAAGTACTACCCCAAGGACAAGGCCAGGCTTGGTACTGCACGGTTGCGGGGGACCCTGACGATCGCCGCCATCGCCATCAACCCGGGCAACCAGGACGTTGAGCTGGTCCTGGACCGTGGTTCAGTCAAAAACAGCTTTCAGGCTCCTTACAAAGCCAATGGCCTAATGGGCGTAAAGGCCCAGGGGCACCGCCCCTGGAATGCCGGCCCTGGAGATGCCACCTCTGTTCAAATGCTGCGCGGGAATCTTGATCGAGACCTGCCTGAGCGTGTGGTTATCCCGGCACGCAGCCGCATCGTGCTCTTTACAACCAAGCTGCCGGCGCGGGGCATTGCCAACGCCCTGGTCAAAGGGAGAAGCAGCGGTCCTTTCCAGATGGCCGTTGTCGCGGCAGAGGACCCACGCACGGAATCAGACCTGCTGGCCGTATTGGATGCAGGACGCCTTGCAGATGGTCGCGTTTACCTCGACAAAGTGGACAAGATCGTCAGGCGCGAGGTGTTCTCTCGCGTTGCTGGTGTGGCCATCGGTGACCGCTATCAGGCCAACGTTGCCCATGACCTACGCCACTTCCCACTTCACGTCCCGCTGACAACCACCACCCGGCACCACTTCGGCACCGGAGAAAATCAGGTCAATTCCCTGGCGAGCCGCATGCGCGACTCATCCCTCGACAACGTGGGCACCTATGGGGTGCGCTACGACATTGACCTCGAGCTGGTCGGAGAAGGCATGCATCGATTGATGCTCAGCCACCCCACATTTTCCGGAAAACAGTTCACCGCCTTCCGCGGCACCATTGGCATCAGCGAGGGTGATAGTTACGAGGAAGTGCATGTCGGAATGCGTTCAGGTCAGAGCCTTGAGCTCAAAAGCCTGCAACTCAGCACCGATCGTTCCCGCAAGGTTCGGGTGAGCCTGGTCTATCCCGCCGATGCAACCCCCGGGCATCTTCTGAGTGTTGTGCCTGACAGCCAGCTGGCATCTCTCCGACGGAAGGAGACCCTCATGGAAACAGCACGTCAGACAGCCGCTGCAATGCCAATGGCAGTCATCGCTCCACCTCAGCCAGGCCAGGCACAACTGAAAAAAAATCCTGTTGACGTGCTGCGGAAGACCAATGAGGTGAAGCAAGAGGAACAGCCTGACGCTGTAGTTGCCGCCGACCCAATAGCACCACCCGCTATAGATCCAAGTGCACCTCCTGTGCTGCCCCAAGGCAACTGGCCACCGGGTGCACCTGCCATGGTGGATCCAACTAGGACGATCAAGTTGATGCGCAACTGGTTGGGTCGATAGGCTCCGGCGCAGAGCGCGATTCTCTTTTGTCAGCAGAAGACGAAACAAAGAGAGTCAGCCTCGAGTTGCGGAAGGACACGATTCAGCGTCTTGATGAGCTGCGGAAGCAATGGTCCCTGCGAAGCCGGGGCCAGGCGATCCAGAGGATGCTGGATACGGTCCTTAGCGACCTCGAGCAGGACCCTGAGGATGACGAGGAGACCCTGAGAGATACGGCGGAAGAGCATCTGGAAGGTGCCATCGTTCTGGTCTCCGGCGGGGAAGAAAGCGAAAAAGAAACAGACTGCGCCTCTGAGGGGGCACCCCGTGGACTGGGGATTGACCTTCCTGGCTTTGTTTCTAAAAGAACCACTCAGCTACGAAAGAGCCTTCAAGAACCGCGGTTAAGCGAGGCGCAAGCCGGCGGTGAGCGCTTCTCAGTGATGGATGAGGACCATCTCGCTCAGGCGGTCCGGGCCGTCCAGCAACATTGGATGACCCTCTACGGAAGTGAGCCCAACTCTGCAGTTCTTGAAGCCGCCGTGTACTGGCTGAGCCATGAGATCTGGCCAGGCGCCGACGCAGCCGAGGGAAAGCCATTCACATGGAATGCTTTGCAGCAAGTGATGCTGGGTTACGCACCCGGATGGGAAATCAGAGAGGCCAGTGTTGACCGTGTCGTGGTTGCTGCAGGAGTGTTAGAAGATCCATTCAGTGCCGCAGAGCTCCCAGGACGGGTGCCTTCATTGGTTGGCCGGATGGTCCAACGCTTGAGAAGACGACGACGAGGTTCTCCATTCCTCGACCTGCAGAGCACGATGAGCACCCAGGGATCACTGAAGATGCTTGGACTTCCAACAGCCGCTGGCCACAAGCTCACACTTGCGGAAATCAGAGAGGCCTATCGGCAGAAGGCCCTAGCCAATCACCCGGATGCTGGCGGAAACGCAGAAGAAATGCGCCGCCTCAATGAGGCATACCAGCTACTGAAACAGCGTTTCGTGCGTCGCGACTGAGGCACAATCTGAGTCCTGGCAGTAGACCAAGACAAGATGCCTGAGCCTGGAGTCAAGCGGAGGTCGGCTCACGCCCCAAGCGACCGTATTGAATCAAGCCGATGGAACGCAGGCGAATCAATCGGCTTCAATTCAGCAAGGCAGCTCTAATGACAACAACAGATGGTCGAAATCTGGGGACTGCTGTGATTGACCAGGACAGGAACAGGTGTCGCAGCACATAAACCTTCTTGGCAAAGAGCGATGCAGCGAGCACTGCAATGCGCGGTTAGCCAAGAACGCCTATGCACATCAAGCATCTCATTCAGGACGCAACCCTAGTCCCATGAAGATCCAATACAAAGACACACAATAACTGCAACAATCTCCCGCCTCGGAAATCACTCCATTGCATGCTGCCAAATTTGAGCCCTGAGCGATCCACGGCTCAACCAGGGCGCACTGCAACTGCTCCAACATCTGACCGGAAAAGGAACCTGGACAGAAGCTGATCACACGCAAGAGAGGTCCCCAATGAGCGGAATGCAGGCCGCCAAACATGGTTAATGGTGACAGGGGAAATAAATCGCGGAGCGAGCAACGACGAACAACCAGCCAAACCACATGCAGCTGGCCCACATGAGACTTACAAATAGCCCGAAGGCAGGTCTATCCTGAGACGCTTGCGAATAGTTTGATGGTGTCCTTTTTGGCGCAGAGGCAAAAGGGCAGGATGATCCCGCAAGAGGCGAGTAGAGAGTCTGTCCTGTCTCAGAAAAGACTGCTTATGCGTCTCGCAGAAAGTCCTAAGCCGGACAATCGGGAGTCAGCGCATGGCTGAATAATCGATAAAAACGTGATTCTTGTTTGACGGGTTGGGCACTATTCGGCGGTGTGCCCGGCCAAAAAACCCGAAATCAAGAATTCCAGATTGTGAGCACAAAATTGGTCCAGAGCGGATGTCCAGGGCAATTGGACAACACCACGGACGCCGCCCAAGTCCCTTGCTACAGTGGACATTTACCTAGTTCATTCAAGTACGCGTACCTGTGTTTGACACAGGTACGCAGGCCCTATGCCCCATCGCCCAACCCCTTCAGCAAGGAGCAAAGGCGTAACCGACAAAAGAGCGGAGGCAAGTCCAATGCAACCCGCCTGGGACTCATCTCGAGTCCAGGCAAGAGATACAGCTAAGACCAAGGCGTCCCAATTCATACAGGCAAGACACGCAACAGCGCGATCGATTGGCAGTCGAGCCAGAGTCTTCACTCAGCAAAGCAAATGCGTTCAGGAAGCCTCAGGCGGGGAAGCTCTGGCGATTACGGCAAATCAGTGCAGCAGACGACCCATAAACAACTTTCTTGGAATGGACTCACCATGGGTCTAAAAAGTAGACCAGGTCGCAACAGTCGAGGAGAGGAAACGTACGTCCTCGTCATTCACCAATAAGAAGGGGAAGGCCAGAGGGCGGAAAACAAGGAATTAAAAAGCCCCACCGTCTCAGGTGGGGCTAAAGCCTGGACTTAAGCCAGGTCTTATGCGAGAGAGATGGACAATCAAGTACTTGTCTGCATCCCTTGGATCAAATAGTCGAAGTAAGGACTCGCAACTCGTATGTCTTCAGGAGAAAGCAATGCCACCGATGCATCTTTGAGGCAACGCATGGCCTCCACCATTCCCGGCATTGGTACGCCGAGGCTGTTGTACATCTCTCTGGCGCCGACTAGGCCAGTGTTCTCAATGAATCGTGTGCTGCCTGCAAGGACCCCGTAGGTCACGAGACGTAAATACCAGCTGTAATCACGCAGACATTGAGCACGCTGTTTCTGTCCGTAAGCATTGCCGCCAGGAGCGACATATTCTGGCTTGCGGCCGAATAGCTGCTTTGCAGACTCATCAACGATTTTGCGTTCGTTGTCCGTCAGGACACGGGCCACACGGATGCGACCACTGCCATCGCTGAGATATGCCTCCATGGACTGCAGCTCCCCACTGGATGGGTAGCGCAGCTCATCGTCAGCTTGGAGGATCAGATCGCGTACAACGCTCACCGCGGCACCGGAGCTGAAACCATTTTATCCAGATCGACCCCCATAACCGCTGAGCCAAACGGGAATTGGCGTCAGATGTAATGCCGATTGTTAGGGTCCAGGTGTGAGCATCAAACCTGGCCACCCGAACCTTGTGCAGGTTCAGATCCGTGATCTGAGCTCTGATGGTGCCGGGATCGGTGAAAGCGAAGGCCGGGTGGTGTTTGTGGAGGGGGCTCTACCGGGCGAGTGGGTCGAAGCTCGCATCACCTCAGGCACTCGTGGACGTTTCTACGGGGAACTAAGGGAGATCAAGGAGAAGTCCCCAGAGCGGCGACAACCACCTTGCATCCTGGCAAGCGATTGTGGAGGCTGCAGCTTGCAGCACTGGGACGATTCAGCGCAGGTGCTCTGGAAGCAGCAGCGTCTGCAGCAACAGCTGCGTCGTATCGGTTCACTGGAACTGAACGTTGAAACGATTCAGGCCTCGGATCAACCGCTGGGATATCGCAACCGAGCAATCATCCCAATACAACAGGGCCAAAGCGGCCTGCGCGCTGGCTTCTACAGGCGAGGTAGCCACAGCGTGGTGAACATGAACCACTGCCTTGTGCTGGACCCCAGGTTGGATGAATTGATCGAGCCGATGAAGGCTGATCTCGATGAGTCGGGGTGGCCCATTTACGACGAGGAAGAACAGACAGGGTTGTTACGTCATCTGGTGCTGCGAGTGGGGGCTAACAGCGGTGAAATCCTGGCAGGGCTGGTGGCACGCGACGCTTCGTTCGATGGTGCTGAAGCCCTTGCCCAGCGATGGTTGGAGCGCTGGCCGCAGCTGGTCGGAGTTGTTTTGAACCTGCAGCCCAAATCCACCAACACCTTGTTGGGTCCAGTTGAGGTGCTGCTCGACGGGCGGCCATGGCTCATGGAGAGTTTTGCCGGCAGACGATTCCAGATCGCTTTGGACACCTTTTTTCAGGTGCACACCCATCAGGCTGAACGATTGGTTCAACTGCTCCGAGACGGACTGGACCTCAAAAAAGGCGAAGTGCTTGTCGATGGCTACTGCGGCGTAGGAACCCTTGGCCTTCCCCTCATTGAAGAGGGAATGCGTCTTATAGGCATTGAGCTCCACCCATCAAGCATTGAGAGAGCTCGCTGCAACGCCATGCTCAATGGCATTGAGAACGCCGAATTCCAAGCGGGGGCTATGGAGCGAAGCCTGCAGGAGGTATTGCCATTCACCGATGCCCTACTACTCGATCCACCGAGAAAGGGCTTAACCGAAGGCCTGTGCACGGCCATTGCAATGGAGCCACCAGAACGCGTTGCCTATGTGAGTTGCAACCCCTCGACACTGTCGAGGGATCTGGCCAGGCTCACAGCAACCGGATCTCTAAAAGTGCGATCGATTCAGCCCTTGGATTTTTTCCCCCAGACCACGCACACCGAAGCGCTGGCAATGCTGGTTAGACCCGCAGCTCAGCCTTGAATTGACGTTGCAGAGCAGCGCGAACCTTCTCAACCAATGGCTCTACCTGTTCATCACGCAATGTGGTCTTGACATCGCGAAAGCGGAGTCGAACGGCAAGGCTGCACTGACCAGCAGGAATTGGATCACCGCTGTAGCGGTCGAGAAGTTCAACGTGTTCCAGCAGATTGCCCCCGGCCTTTTTGATGACATTTAGGACAGCCCCAGCCTCGACTGAGTCCTCAACCACACAAGCAATGTCGCGTTCACTGGCAGGCACAGTGGCGTAGGGCTTGAAGGCTGGGCAAGACCGATTAGTACGGGATGAAGCGGTCAGAACAGGAGCCAAGGCCAGATCAAAGAGCAGGCATCCAGCGGGTAGATCATGGGCTTCCGCGAAAGCGGGGTGGAGTTCACCAAAGACCCCGATTACACGGCCTTCCAGAACAATCGAAGCGGCTCGACCTGGATGCAGGGTTGAATCATCGATCAGACGTCGATCTTGCAAACAGAGCCCTAGTTCCTCAAAGGCCTGTTGCAGCAGGCCGCGACCATGGTGATAACTGAGCTGATGACCTCCATCTGCTGCAGTCCAGCTCTCGCTGGATCGTTCACCTGCCAGCAGTCCGCACAGCCGTTCTTCTTCGCTGTACACACCATCCGAATGATGGAACACCTTGCCGACTTCAAATCCCCAGAAACCACGCTGGGAGGCCTGAAGATTGCGTCTGGCGGCCTCCAGCAACGCCAGCCTTAACTCCGTACGCAGGTGTCCATAGTCAGCCAGCAACGGATTAGTCAAAGTCACCTGAGATTCACTGCCATCAGCGTCCTTTGGCACGAGGGAGAGATGGCTGAGTTCTTGCAGGCCGGCGTGTCGCAGAGCGGCCCGTAGTCGACGCAAAAGAAGCTGTGGCAGATCCATCCCGCCCGGCACGACCGGGTCTGGCAGATGACTGCAGAAACGATCAAAGCCGATAAGGCGACCGATCTCTTCGATCAAGTCCACCTCACGCAAGAGGTCATGGCTCCTAGAGGGGGGAACAACCACCTCCCAGGAATCCACCGTGCTGTCATCCTCAAGGTTTACGGCAACTGAGCAGCCCAGGCGCTGGAGGATCTCGACTACGACCTCATCTTCAATGGTGCCCTGAATGCCATCGCTACCCGTGATGGGGCCAAGTAGACGATCGAGAGCGATTCGTCGAAGGACAACCGGCTTCTGATCAGGCGCTGGACTGCCAGCACACCAACGACCCTCAACCGTGGCACCGCAGAGATCCTGCAACAGGGCTGCAGCTCGATCAGCGGCTCGCAAAGTCAACGCCGAAGGGACACCACGTTCGAATCGCGCACTGGATTCGCTTCGCAGCCCCGCTGATCTGCTGCTCCGGCGAATCTGCGTCGGTGCAAAAACGGCTGCTTCCAGCAGCACGCTGGTGCTGCCCTCATGCACGGAGCTTGCCTCACCGCCCATGACCCCAGCCAGTGCAACCGGCTCATCACCGTTAGTCACCAAGAGGTTGTCGGTAGTCAGTTCACGGGTTTCACCGTCGAGGAACCTCATGGCTTCGTGAGGCTTGGCCAACCGCAACGAGAAGCCGGATGCCGTCGAATCCTTGAGGCGGTCGCGGTCATAGGCATGCAGGGGCTGACCGGTCTCGAGCATCACCAGATTGGTGATGTCAACAACGTTGTTAATACTGCGCTGTCCAGCAGCATCGAGACGCTGGCGTAACCAATCGGGAGATGGCCCGACCGACACACCGCTGAGGGCGGTGATCGTAAAGAGCTCACTGTTCTCGAGAAGACCTTTATCAATGAGGGGATCAGAGGTGGGGAGCGCCTTCACCTCTGGCTCATTGAGCTCAACCTCCTCAAGGACTGCCACCTCTCGAGCTATACCCAGCATTGAGAGGCCATCAGGGCGATTGGCAGTGATCGCCAGCTCAAAGATGCGATCAGTCAACCCAAGCAGAGGACCCACCGGTGAGCCAATCGAGGGCAGGGATTGACCGGACTCAGCAGCAACCTCGGCCAGATCCACCAGACCGTCTGAACTGCTCTCCAGCCCCATTTCAGAGAGTGAACAGAGCATGCCGCAACTATCCACCCCACGAAGTTTTGCGGGCTTGATGGTCAAATCGACAGCAGGAAGATGACTACCGACGGTGGCTACTGCCACATCCATGCCTTCGCGGACATTCGCTGCACCGCAGACAATCTGTAGTGGCTCACTGCTGCCTGCATCAACGCGGCAGACATTGAGTTTGTTGGCATCGGGATGGGGTTCCTTGCTCAGCACACGCCCGACCACGACCCCCTGGGCCCTGGCAGAGAGATCCTCATCTTCTTCAACTTCAAAGCCCGCCATGGAGAGCCGTTCGGCCAGAACATCAGGCCCACTGCGAAACGGCACCAGCTCCTGAAGCCACTGCAGCGAAACGCGCATCGATCCTTGCCGGAAACCGGCGGATCCTACCGATGAGCCAATGTCCATCGGCTATGGTGGCGGATTGTCACACCGTCTCGCTCAAGCAGCGCACGTCCTTCCATGGCCAAGAACAAGGGCGTCCGGATCACGGTCACTCTCGAGTGCACTGAATGCCGGTCCAACACTGATAAGCGTGCTCAGGGCGTGTCCCGCTACACGACTGAGAAAAACCGCCGAAATACCACCGAAAGGCTGGAGATCAAGAAGTTCTGTCCCTACGACAACAAGATGACTGTTCACAAGGAGATCAAGTGATCTCCTTGGCCAGGTCAAATCAGTCCTGGCCGAATGACTGTTATTTACTACGTTCTTATTGATCTTCCATGTCCAGCTCATTTTTCAAGAAGCGCCTTTCTCCGATCAAGCCCGGTGATCCGATCGATTACAAGGACACCGATCTGCTCAAAAAGTTCATCACTGAGCGCGGCAAGTTGCTTCCTCGCCGTATGACCGGCCTGACCGCGAAGCAACAGCGCGACCTGACCACCTCGGTCAAGCGTGCGCGCATTATGGCCCTGCTGCCCTTTGTGAATCCGGAGGGTTGATCACCCCCCGGTATCACTAGTGAAACCGGGTGATCTGGTCGGCCATCTTGCTCCGAATAGGGCCCCGCGCCTTGCCGTCATCTCGGAGGTGCTCAAGGGCAAAGTTCGTCTTGATTACGGTCGTGATGGCATCAGCGCCAAGCCAGTACCTCTTCGTGAATTGAGCTTGATCAGCTCAGCTGATGAGGACAGTACAGATGTAGAACAAGCACTGGCAGCAAAGCCCTTAGTTCCCCATCTCCTTGCCACAGCATGGCAAGAGGCTGTTTCTCGTCCGGATGCCGAGAAGGCACTTCAAGTCAGCAGTTTCTGCCACCTGCTTCGCAGCCGACCGGGTCTTGCCGACCGAGCTTCAGCATGGCTTGCTCTGCAGGGGACTCAAGATCTCTTTCGACTGCGCCGTGAGGAGATTGTCCCCCGCTGTGCTGAAGAACTAAGAACGATCCGAAAGGAGCGCCGTCGATCTCAGCTCCGTGAACACCAACAGCGACAGGTGCTCCAACGCCTGTCACAACGTCGTCCATTGGATTGGAGCCAATCTGATGACCTGACCAAGCGTGTCTTGGAGAAGCTTGAACGCTTGGCTGCTGCTGATGACCCAAGCCTTGTACAACTCGATCAGGACGTCAGCCAGGCGCTGACAACAGCAGGGTTCGACGGATCAGGCACCAGCCTACAAATGTTGCTGGTGGACTTGGAATTACTGAGCCCCGGGCAACCGCTGACCCTGTTCGGATCCGCTTGGCATAACCGTTTCCCTGATGACTGTCTAAGACAAGTCGAGGACTTATTAGATGGGACCCAATCATTTCCAGGGGATGAATGCCGAAAAGACCTGTGCGCATTGCGCTGCTTTGCAATTGATTCGGCCGACACCCGCGAGGTGGACGACGCGGTGGGGATTGAACGTCGGGCCGATGGAAACCGGATTTGGATTCACATTGCCGACCCGCACCGATTGATACCTCCAGGATCACCTCTTGATCTAGAAGCCAGGCGGCGCGGCAGCACCCTTTATCTCAGTGGTGGCATGCAGCCAATGCTGCCTCTAACGCTGGCCGCCGGTCCACTCAGCCTTTTGCCAGGTCGCCGCCAACCTGCGGTCAGCATTGGCGTGCAACTGAATGATCAGGGAGAAATCACCTCAATCGAAAGTTGTCGCAGCTGGATCAAGGTGTCTTATCGGCTCAGTTATGAAGACGCTGACGAGTTGATTGAACTGGCGCCGCCAGAGGACCCAGACCTCGGCGATCTTCACTTATTGCTCGAGGGCCGACGTCGCTGGCGCCAGGGCCAAGGAGCTCTGCTGATGGATCAGGCCGAGGGACGGCTTTTCCGCAAAAGTGAGACGGACGAACTCCAGCTAGAGATCTGTGAACCAAGCCCAGCGCGTTTGCTTGTAGCTGAGGCGATGGTTCTTGCTGGTGCTGCCATGGCCGAATGGTGCAATCAACGTGCTCTTGCCATGCCCTATCGGGGCCAGCCCTTTGCTGATGCTGAGCGCATGGCTGCAGCAGAACAATTTGAAGAAGGTCCTGTGCGCTGGGCTCATCAACGAGGAGCCCTGAGCCGGAGCCGTACGAGCTGTGTTGCTGAACCCCATCAATCCCTTGGGTTGCAGGCCTACCTGCAATGGACCTCCCCAATCCGTCGTTACGGCGATCTGCTCGCTCACCGCCAATGGCTTGCTCAGCAGGGTTTGTTGCAACCAGAGGCCACACCGATGAGTAGCGATGAGCTGTCGCCGCTCCTAGAGAAGAGCGATCAACTGGCTCGGGAAGCAAGCCTTATCGCCAGGCAAGATCAACGGCAGGCTCTGCTGCAGTGGCTTGAGCAGGAGGGGCAAGGGCCTGGGCCTCACACCAGCATCCTGTTGCGTTGGCTGCGGGAGGATCTTCAGCTTGCTCTGGTGCGAGTGGACGCCTGGGCCATGGACTTACCTGCGCGGGTGGAGGGCAGTGCAGTCCCCGGTGATGCGATTGGTGTTCAGGTCAGTGAGGTCAGTGCAGCAAACGACCTTCTGCGCCTCACGGCAACACCCTGTTGATCCGCCACCAGGGCCCCCAGGGGTTGGGTTTACCAACAAGTGTTCGGCGCTTGCCGTGAGCCAGGGGCAATGAGCTCATCACTGCCGGTTCAAGCGTGATTAACGGCCAACGCTGACCATTGGGATCAACACCGAACCAGGCATCGTCTGAATCAATAGCGATCTCCATCGCGACGAACTCTTCACCGGGCTCGGGCGGGGCCACAGCCGGTTGGATCGAGGGAATGGATCCATCGATGAGCTGTTCCTGCACAACTTGCCAGTTGGGGTCATGCCATGCGAGATCCGCACATGCAGCCACAGCCACAGGTGCTTTGTTGTCTCGGATCAGAACGGCCTGGACCGCACGGGCCGGAAGTTCAGCAGGCAGGCACGGCTTCTGGTGACAGATGGCCGCTGTCGCTCCAGCGGCCTGACCGATCTGCAGCAACAACGGTCCCAGCCGGGTGGCTCCATTGGCGATGTGAGAGACGCTGAAACCCTTTTCAGCCAGAAGCAGATTGGCGGCATCAGAGCCGTGCAGAGCAGCCAGTGGGATCGTGAAGGGAGTGCCGGTACTGCGCCCACCCCAAATATGATGTTTAGGCTTTAGAGGCCAGTCCTCACCTGGATAGTGATGGTCATTGGCGTAGTTACCGACCGCCACCGCGGTTGAAGCATCATCGCCAGGGAAACCTGGCAAAAGCATCAATTCATTGACAGTTGTCTGTCCGATGAGACGACGGGACTCACGCCAGTACGGCTGCAGTGCCAATGAGCCCCCTGGGTAGGCCTGCGAATCCTTTAACTGGGGGCCGCTGAGATCCTGCAGTGCAGCCAAGAATCTGCGGCTGTGATCCGCCATGGCTCGTAACTGATGCCTCGCCCTTTTCTGGCTACTGCTCAGACAGGCTGAAGGATCCTCATGCCAGTCATTGCCATCAAGAGGCCAATTCAGCATCAACAGTCCACCGGGAAGACGTCCGTAGCTGAGCAGTCGTTCCAGGTCAAAACGCTGAAGGCAACCTGAAAAGGGTGGTTGCGGTGTCTTATCGGTCCTCTGGACTGGATGCCAAGGACCCTCCCAGCGTGCGGTGAGAACCCATGTCGGTGACTGCAGCGGCTGATGAGCAAAAAACGGGTCGGATGCCAGGCGCTGCGCAGTCGGAGCGCTGGGTTCATTCCAGAGCTCACGCGGTTCCCAGCCCTGTCGGTGGGGAAGCGAGGCCAAAGCCAGGCTGTCCGCCAATTCACTGCCATCTACCAACAGATCAAAGGCCACCTCCAGGGGTCCATCAGGTCCATCCAGCACGGCGGAAAGCAAACGGTCTCCCTGTTGCTTCAATGCCGCCACTGGCGTGGATGGAAGCCAATGCAGCAGTGGCTCATCCTGAACCCAGCGCTGCAGAACGGCTTCAGCAGCAGCTGGTGGAAACCCAAAACAGCTGACCCAATTTTGATCAAGCCCCTCGTCGAGATCCAGGCGCAACTGCCTGAGCAACGCTCCCCACAAACCCGTCTGCCAGGCGGCAAGTTCGTTGCCATCAGGAGCACTGACACCGCCTGCAGTGAGCATGCCCCCGAGCCATATGCCCGGGGTGACCAGGATCACCTCCACCCCTGTACGCGCCACCTGCAACGCAGCGGCCACTCCACCGCAGCCGCCGCCAAGCACAAGGACTGGGATCTGCTGACGATCAGTCACTATGGCCTCGCCCCACCTGAATCACCATGCTGCTCCGGATTCAGTCGGTAGGATCCAGGAGATGACCAACACACTCACAACTCCCCTTTATTACGTCAACGACAAGCCGCATATCGGCAGTGTTTATACAACGTTGGCAGTAGACACCTTGGCCCGCTTTGAGCGGCTCAAGGGGGAGGAGGTGATTTTCATAACAGGTTGCGATGAACATGGACAGAAGATTCAACGGACTGCTGCTAATCAGGGCGTAGAGCCCAAACAGCATTGCGATCTCATTAGCTCTCAGTTTGAGTCGAACTGGAAGGATTGGGGCATCAGCAATGACCGCTTTATTCGCACAACAGACCCCCGCCATCGCTCAATTGTTGAGCAGTTTTTTAAACGTGTTGAGGCTAATGGTGACATTATCCAAGGACGCCAGCAAGGGTGGTACTGCGTCGCATGCGAAGAATACAAAGATGATCCTGCCGATGCAGTAGACCCATTCTGCCCGATTCACAATCGTGCCCTGGAGTGGCGTGACGAAAGCAATCTATTTTTTCGACTGAGTCGTTATCAGAAACCGATTGAAGAGCTTATCTCTAGAGATGGTTTTATCAGGCCCCTTAGTCGCCGTCATGAAGTCCAGCGCTTTGTTGAAGGTGGACTTAGAGACTTCTCGATCTCACGCCTAGATCTGCCCTGGGGGATCCCGGTGCCAGGCCATGAAGGCCACACGTTCTATGTCTGGTTTGATGCTCTTCTCGGCTACATCACTGCCCTGCTTGATCCTGATGACGAGCCGGATCTCCAAACAGCAATCAGCCGTGGCTGGCCGTCCTCACTGCATGTAATCGGTAAAGACATTCTCAGATTTCATGCAGTCTACTGGCCTGCAATGTGCCTCTCTGCAGGAATTGAGCCACCTAAAGCGGTTTTTGGTCACGGTTTCTTGACTAGAGAAGGCCAGAAAATGGGTAAATCTCTGGGCAATACCATTGATCCGTCACGATTGCTTGAACACTGTGGCGCAGATGCCGTCCGCTGGTACCTGCTAAGGGACATTCAATTCGGCGACGATGGCGATATCCAGCAACAACGTCTGCTAGATCTGGTCAACAATGATCTTGCAAATACGATTGGCAATCTTGTCAATCGTACGGTAGCCATGTCCCGCAAATGGTTTGACGGGATTCCAGCACCATCATCTGCTCCCAACAATCAACACCCACTTGCCATTGCAGCCGAAGCTGCTATTCATCAGGCACCAAGTCACTATCAAGCTCTTGCCTTTCATCTTGCGGCTCAGGATGTACTGCAACTAGCGATTGATGCCAATGGATATTTGAGCGAGAAAGCTCCGTGGAGTGCCATCAAAGATCCAAACAACCGTGATGCAGTTGCTGCCGATCTGTATGCAGTACTGGAAACAGCCAGGCTGGTTGGGGTTTTGTTGGCTCCCCTACTGCCGGATCTCAGCCAGCGGCTGTTGACGCAGCTAGATCAACCCCCACTCGACTGGAACCGTGACGGTCGCTGGGGTCGGCTGAACGCAGGTCAATCACTGCCCGAACCGGTGCCTCTATTACAACGACTGGAGCTTGAGGAGCCGCTTTGAAGTTGCACAGTGTTCCATGGCCTCTGGCACTAGTCATTTTGTTGCTCTCCAGTTGCGCGCAACTTCAGCCACCCAAAGAGGAAGCTCGTCCATTCCGATTTGAAAAACTGGATCTGACCCGGTCCGATGAGAATGGCCAACCTCTCTGGCGTCTGGTAAGTCCCCTAACCCGATATCAGCTTGAAGAACGACGCTCTTCATTAAGTGATCCGGTGGCCACGATCTACAAAGAGGGCAAACCCCAGTACACGGTCACAGCATCGAAAGGCTTAGTGATTGATGACGGTGAACATGTGGAACTTTTCGGTGGTGTCACCTTCCGAGTGCTGGATGAACGCCAGATTGTTGTACGAGCTGACCGTGTCTTCTGGCAACGTGAGTACGACATCATCAAATTTGAGGGCAATCCAACCCTGTTAGATCTGACACGGCGCGTTGTAGCCGGAGAAGCCAGATTTCACACTGACACCGACATGTTGTTTGCCTGGGAGGGGATCAACCTCAAAAGCTGGCAGGGCAACCGAGATGAATCACAACCTGCTTCGCTGGAACTGAATACTCAGCATCTGAACTGGAACACATCTGATGGGAAGCTCAATATTGACTCCCCGATCAAAGGTATTCAAAGGCCCACAGCTGACCGTTTGCGTCGTCTCTCATCTCCTTCAATGTCAGGAAATACACGACAGGAGTGGTACGACTTCAATGCTCCGGTACTCATCAGTGAGGAAGCAGAGTCCCTCAACATTCGTGCAGGCCGTTCTCGTTGGTGGGCAGCAGAACAGAGAATTACATCCAGCGAGCCAGCGGAAGGAACAGTCAAGGAACTCAATGTCACAGGCAGTGAACTGGAAATCCTCCAGAAGGAGTCCCTGCTGCGAATTGGCCAAGACTGCCGCTTAGTGCAACCCGATCAGGAGCTAACTGCAGAGTTGTGCAGCTGGAATTGGGGCAGTGGAGAGGTACTTGCTGAGGGAGGGGTGATCTTGCGGCGTGATGAATTGCAGCAGGTGACACGCTCCAGCCGGCTCGAAGGCGTGACAGGGGAAGACGGACGCATCACGTTTTCAGCTCCGGGGCAGAGGGTAAAGACCCGCCTTCAGATTCAGGAGGAACAAGCGGTCCCTGGAAAACCACCTCAGGCAGTAACTCCAGTTGAGTTCTGAGTTTGCGAGCCCAACCCTCGATCCAGACCTCATCACTGCGGCTAAAGCAGCGTGGCGACCAGCCACCGATGATCAGTACCCCCCTTCCGCCAAGGGGTTCCACGACTACGGCTGGTGTGTTCGGGGGCAAATAGCTGAATTCATCGCGCCCCGGGTACAGAGCCAGATTCACCAGCGAAATGGTCTGCTGCTTGTCCTTCGCCCGTTTCACGATCGGTCCTTCGCCGTAACCCCCGCTGGCCAGCACACCTCGCTTGAGCAAAACCCGTTGGTCCCAAACCAAAAGCATTGTTGAAGCAGGCGTTGCTGTTAAGAGCAGCGTGCTGCCCCACCCCATTTCCTGCTTTATGGAGTTGGGCATTGAAGCCACCAACAGCATTCCCTGAAAGCCGTCCAGTTCAACCTTCTCAGGGTCTTTTGGGTTGGCCTGGGTCCAGAGAATGGATACGAGGAGAAGAGCAACGGCCATGGCACCACTGAGCACGGAGGCTCTCTCAAACGCTGGTGGAACCGCACCAGTGGCCGGATGAAACGTGGCCGCATTGATCACAGTCAGAACCAATCCAGTCAGCCCGCCGATCAATACCATCAAGGCCGGAGTACGCATAGATGAATCTGGGCCTCCACAGGCTGCCATCTTGAGAGTTCATGGCTGAAATGAACTCATCCGCCTGATCCCAATGACACCGGCGCAAGCCTTTGCCGCAATCTGTCTGGCAGCAGTAGCCAGTGATGGGGTGCTCGGACGCGATGAGGCCCGCAGCCTCCGCATCGAACTGGAATTCCGTACACCCTTCGTCTCCATGGACGAACAGGAGATGGCATCACTCTTTGACAACCTGCTCGAGGTATGGCGTCAACAGGGCACCGAATCACTGGTCAGCCAGGCCGTTCCACACCTCGACCAGCGCCAAAGGGAAACGGCTCTTGCGGTGGCCATCCAGCTGGTACGCGCTGATCGCGTGTTGGAACCCGAAGAACTTGACTTCATCGCCAACCTTGCCGTCCAGTTGCAACTCCCAGAAGAGACCAGTACATCCATTCTTGGCGTCATGGAAATCCTGCATCGCGATGCTCTGGCACCAGAGCAAAGCGAAGGGGCAGACTGATTCCAGCTTGTGACCTGGCATGACCCGCTTGCTATTGCCTCTGGTGCTTTCGATGGCCCTCCTGATGCCAGCTGGCTCAGCATTTGCCGTCGCTGCTCAGGATTTTCAATTGCGAGCACCGGAGGCCCATCTGATCGATGGGGCCGAAGTCCTGAGCCGCGCGACCAATGGTGAGCTTTCCAAACGCCTTGAGCATCTAGAGCAAGATCACATCAATGCCAACCTGGTGACCCTGCGGCGCCTGGATTACGGCGTAGACATTGAAACCTTCGCTGAAGACCTTCTGCAGCGGTGGAAGGATGGCGAGGAAGGGTCTCTCTTGATCGTGGTTGAAACAGCAACCAACTCAGCAGCGATCAAAGCCGATTCCAGTGTTCAGCAGCGATTGCCGGATGCTCTTTTGGTGAGCACTGCCGACGAGACAATGGCGTTGCCCCTGCGTGATGGCGATCGCTATCGCCAAGCCGTCAACGATGGTCTCAATCGACTAGAGACTGTTTTGGCCGGCGGCGAAGACCCAGGTCCGCCGCTCGTGGCCGACACCCCGGAGCTTGTTAGCAACGTTCCGACCAAGGAGGAGACCGCTGAAAGCAAGGCCTGGGTCTGGATCAGCGTATTGATGGTGCTCGGAACGCTTATTCCGATGGCCACTTGGTGGGTGTTCTCCCGATGATCATCGGCATGATGTGGCCATGACCCTGGCCGCGGCATGGGATTGAACAACTGGCTCGGCGCCTTTTCTAAAGCTGACGCCCTTGAGCTCAGCAACGATCTGGAGCAGGCCTACGAAGCCGCCTTGATGATCCAAGGCCTTGAGCTGGAATATTTCAACGACCGACCGGTCCGCACCAATGTGGATTTAGGCCTTCCCCAGGCGACTCAAGTTCAGATCTTCCGTCGGTTCAGGTCGGCGATGATTGTCTGCCGCGAGCTGATCAGCTCAATTGAGCGCCATCGGGGCGAGCTCGATAATCAGGAACTCAGGCAGTTGCAACTGATTGAGTCTGTTGTTCGCCGTTATCGCGGTAACGACAACCAAGGCCTATCGCAACGCCCTGATCCGCTACCACGCAGCTTGCTTGGTGTATTTGATCGGGTCCGAAACCAATTGGATCCCGAGGCAGAGGCCAACGTCGTGGCCGGTTTCCGCCGACGGCGAGATTCCACCTTGGTTTCTCTGCGGATCCTGCTGCTAATGGTCCTTGTGCCGCTTCTGTTGCAACAGATCTCACGCACCTACCTGATCTCACCAGTGGTTGATCAGATCGCCCCTGATGTTCCATTTCTCAGCTATACCAAGCCAAGGCTGCAGCAATCAGCTGTCGCCAGCTTGCGTGAATACAAAGCGGAGCTTGAATTTGCAGCCCTGTTGGAAGGGAAAAATGCACCATCAACTGAAGAGCTACGACTCAAGCTCAGTGAAAAGGCTGATGAGCTCAAGGATGAAGCGGACTCTGAGAGCACAACGGCGATTAAAAACGTCCTCGCTGACCTTGTCGCGACTGTCGGCTTTGTACTTGTCTGCCTATTCGGTCGCGAGGAGATCCGTGTTCTTCGTGGTTTTTTTGATGAGGTGGTCTACGGCCTGAGCGATAACGCCAAAGCATTCGTCATCATCCTCTTTACAGACATCTTTGTGGGATTCCACAGCCCTGAAGGCTGGACAGTGCTTCTGCAGGGGATCTCTTCGCATCTGGGCATTCCCGCGGAAGAGAAGTTCATAGACCTATTCATCGCCACCTTCCCTGTCATCCTGGCGACCATCTTTAAATACTGGATCTTCCGTTACCTCAACCGCGTCTCGCCGTCCTCGGTCACCACCCTGCGTGGCATGAATGGCGGTGGCTGAGCACCACCTCATCACCGGCCCCAGTCGAGGCGGCAAAAGCGAATGGGCCGAGCATCAGATTGCCTTACTGGCTACTGGTCGCGAGGTCACGTATTTGGCTACAGGACCAGCTGCCAATGGCGATTCCAGTTGGGATGAACGTCTAGAGCGACATCGCCGTAGACGCCCTGACAATTGGACCCTGATAGAGGCCTCCAAGGCAAGCGCCGTCTGTGCTGTATTAACTGACGTTTCTCAAAAGCAACAACTCATTTTGCTGGATTCCCTTGGAGGCATCGTTGCCGCCGAACTTGGATCCGATCCTGTGAATTGGTTAAAAATGCAAGAGATGTTGATTGTCGCCATCAGGCAACGCAGCACCAGCGTGGTCATGGTGGCTGAGGAGGTTGGTTGGGGCGTCGTTCCGGCTACAGCCCTTGGTGGTCTTTTCCGTGATCGCAACGGGGAGTTTGTCAGGCGTTGCGCCGATATCTCATCGCAACGTTGGTTGGTGGCCGCTGGACAAGCCCTGCCAATGCACGCCCTTGCACAGATCGTGCCCGCTCAACCCTGAAATGCCTCAAATCGTTCTCGTCGAGCCTGAAATCCCTCCAAATACAGGCAATGTGGCGCGAACCTGCGCAGCGACAAGTACACCTCTGCATCTCGTCGAGCCCCTTGGGTTTGAAATCAGCGATCGTCAGCTGCGCCGTGCTGGTCTGGATTACTGGCCCCATGTGCCACTTACACGCCACCGTGACTGGGATGCGTTCCTTGGCAGCCAGCAACAACTCGGCGGTCGCCTCGTTGGCTTAAGCCGCCACGCGACCCTTTCATACCTGGATTGGGAGTACAGCCGGGATGACTGGCTTCTGTTCGGTTGTGAAACACGGGGGCTACCCGAACATGTGCGTGACATCTGTGATGTGTTGCTGCAAATCCCAATGCCTTGCGAAGCAGTGCGCAGCCTGAATCTCTCCGTTGCTGCGGGGGTCGTTCTGTTTGAAGCCAGACGCCAACTGCAAACCTGAGAAAACCCGTGGTTATCCAGTGGCCAGAGGATTGATCGACAGCTCAGCCCTTGTGGGTTTACCTACCACGAGTTAAATTTTGCGCGACCCCTGGATATCGGCTTCTCCGGTGGGGTTGTTCTCTGGATTGTCTGTCTATGAAGCCCACGACGCTTTTCCTTCTTGGTACCTGTTCCTTTCCGCTTGCCCTGATGGCAGCAGCAGGTCTCCCAAGCTGGAGTCAGATGGGTTCTCTTGCTGATCTTCCGCCTATCCCCACACCCCTGATCCCTCCCCCAGGCATCGATGAGGAGGTTTCCAACGACTTTGATTTCGATCTGAACGCCATTGATTCAGATCTGATCGTCGGCACTCATGAAGTAGCCGATGAAGAATCAGAACAGCAGCCTGCCAAGAGCGACGCTGAATTCCCTTCAACGCTCTGGATTCGTACTCAGCAAGATGTTGAAGTGGCTTATCTTGCTGAAGAGTTGGACCTCTCTACCGAACGTCTGGCTCAGTTAAACGGTGTTGCTGCAGACCACTCTTTCGCTTCCAACACCTGGGTTTCTATTCCCAGCACCAGTGAAGGGAACCTTTTTATGGTCGCTTCTCTTGATGACAGCACCCTTCAGAAAGAGCGTCCGAATGATCTGACTCGTCAGCCTCTCTTGGCAAAAGTTTCAGCCTTGCGTTCGACTATGGCGAACGCCGCTATGGGTGCAGCTCATGCCCGTCGTGGAAGCTTGGCCATCATCCCAACCTCAAGTGGTGGCCTGAGTTGGCCCCAATTACCTGATTTTGGCAATCTCCGCCGTCCCGAACTCTCTGGATTCATCTGGCCAGCCAAAGGTTCATTGACATCCGGTTATGGGTGGCGCTGGGGCCGCATGCATAAAGGTATTGATGTCGCCAACAGCGTCGGCACTCCGATCGTTGCCGCCGCTGATGGCCGTGTTGTCTTCTCTGGATGGAGTTCAGGCGGTTACGGCTATCTCGTAGAACTCGCCCACATCGATGGCAGCAAGACCCGCTACGCCCACAACAGCCGTCTTCTAGTGCGTAAGGGCATGCAAGTCAGGCAAGGAACTCCCATTGCACGAATGGGCAGTACAGGGCGAAGCACCGGTCCACACCTGCATTTTGAAATCCACCGTCCCGGCCGAGGGGCCGTCAATCCAATACGCGTCTTGGCGTCTCGGGGTTGATCATCCCTTAAACTCAAGGCCTGCCACGGCTCGGTAGCTCAGCTGGTCAGAGCACAGGATTCATAACCCTGGGGTCGGGAGTTCAAGTCTCCCCCGAGCCATTTCATTGGAAATCTACTCAGCGCATTTCGATCGCATTCAGTCGCTCTCTAAAGCTGCTGGCCGTGCTCGCTGCTTCGGTCGTGGGACTGCGACGAGCCGTGCGGTTCTGATAGACGGGATGCTGAGGGCGAACTTCAACTGTTCGGTTATTCCGATTGATCTCGCTGGCTTCAGGCGATTTCGGACGAACGATGGGGTTTTTCTTGAGCTCATTCCGCAACTGGTTGAGCAGCCGAAAATGACCCGTGTTGTTGTATTTGCGCATCAAAGCCTGATCCCAAGCCAATCGCCTTTCTCATGTCGTGGATCACATCAGGCTACGTCGCAACGAAGGGGGTCCGTGTTAATTTTTCATTGCCCTTAGGCGAACTCAGTCCGCATAAGCTGAGTCGCCTGATTCCACGCATCATCCATGAGCAACGGCGTCTTCCGCGTTGGCCTGCAGGCCCCCGACTTCACCGCCACCGCAGTGGTCGACCAGGAATTTCAGGACATCAGCCTGACCCAGTACCGCGGCAAGTACGTGGTGCTCTTCTTCTATCCCCTTGACTTCACCTTCGTCTGCCCCACTGAGATCACGGCGTTCTCTGACCGTTACGACGCCTTCAAGGCTTTGAACACTGAGGTGCTCGGGGTCTCTGTCGACAGCCAGTTCAGCCACCTCGCCTGGGTCCAAACCGATCGCAAGCAAGGCGGTCTTGGTGACATCAACTACCCACTTGTCGCCGACCTCAAGAAAGACATCGCCCGTGCCTACAACGTGCTCGACGAAGAAGAGGGTGTGGCTCTGCGCGGTCTGTTCATCATCAATCCCGAAGGTGTGGTCCAGCACGCCACCATCAACAACCTCCCCGTTGGCCGCAACGTTGAGGAGACCCTGCGCGTGTTGCAGGCCTTCCAGCACGTTGAGTCGAACCCTGATGAAGTTTGCCCCGCCAACTGGACACCTGGCGACCGCACCATGAACCCTGATCCCGTTGGCAGCAAAGACTTCTTTGCCGCTGTTAACTGATCAGAGCAGCGTCAGCTGACCACTGTCCGCATCGAGCCGGGCCCTGCGACCCATCGGCAGGGCCTTGTTTGGTCGTCCATGGCCAACGGGCAGGTCGCTGATCACCGGCACACCCAGATCACCGAAACGGTCCATCAGAACCTCATCGAGGCTTAGATCGCCGGGGAACACATCACCAGGGTCTGGGCGCCAGCTGAAGCGGCCAATGCCCACCCCAGCGAGGTTCTGCAACAGTCCGGCTGTACTCCAGTGGGTCAGCATTCGATCCACTCGGTATGGTGCCTCTCCGGTGTCCTCCAGCACCAGCAGAGCTCCATCGAGACTTGGCATCCAGGGCGTTCCGATCAGGTGGGTTGCCACCGTGAGATTGCTCACCACCAGCGGGCCTTCCGCCACCCCACTGCGGCGTCCTCTCCCCTGCAAGGGAGCAACAGGTTCACCCATCAACAACTGACGGACGCGCTCGTCCTTCCAACCGTGAATGCCGCCGAGCGAACCAGCGCTGAGCTGTGCCAGCAGCAACGCACAGTTGTCTGAAAAACCGACACACCAACGCGGTTGGGAAGTGGGCAAAAATCCGGCTTCCAGGCAGCGCGCTGCCCCCCAGCCACCGGAAATGCAGACCACACCGGCAGCAGCTGGATCATTCCAGGCCTGTCGCACTGCAGCAGCTCGATCAGAATCGGTGCCCGAGAAATAAGCCCACTGGCTCAGGGCCACCGAGGGGATGATCAGCTCAAGCCCCCAGCTGCTGTAGAGAGATTTCCAGCCTCGCTCCCCACTGAGGGTATCCCGATCAACCCATGTTCCCGGCGAAACGGCGATCAAGTTGTCGCCACGCCTGACCGGATCAGGCTGCTGCGAGAAAGCACGTACTGGGCGTTTCCAGGCCAGTGTTCCGCTGATCAGCGAGAGGCCAAGCAGCAACTCACGCCGATTCAGTTTCATGCCAGCAGTGCCTTCAGCAGGGACTGACCGTCATCTCCACCAAGTAACGGGTCGCAGGCCCGCTCCGGATGAGGCATCAATCCGAGAACATTGCCTTGCGCATTGCAGACTCCTGCCACATCAAGAACTGAGCCGTTGGGATTGCTGCAATAGCGCAGGACAAGTTGACCATTTTGCTCAAGTTCCACCAGTGTTTCGGGTGGACACTGGTAGCAGCCTTCGCCATGGGCGATTGGGAATGTCACCTTGGCGTCCTCCCCGTAGTCCTGTAAAAGACGACAGCTGCCAGGCATCACGGTTAGCTCGCACGGCTCACAGATGAAATGCAGGCCGCGGTTGCGCGTCAGCGCGCCTGGCAGCAATCCCATTTCAGTGAGAATTTGGAATCCGTTGCAGATGCCAAGAACCGGGCCACCATCAGCGGCAAAAGCATGCACCGCATGCAACAACGGTGCATGGCCAGCAAGGGCTCCACAGCGCAGGTAATCGCCGTAACTGAAGCCTCCGGGCAAAACCACAGCGTCAATATCTTCAAGTCCGGTGTCCTCATGCCAGAGGAAGCGCGTGGGCATACCGAGGACGCCCTCGAGTGCCCAGGCCATATCCCGATCGCAGTTGGAGCCTGGAAAGACAACGATACCGACGCTCACGCCTTCTGCTCCTCCAGGCTCATGGTCCAGTTCTCGGTGACGGGGTTGGCTAGCAGGCGGGCACACAGCAACTGAACCTGCTCACGGGCAAGGTCCTCACTATCGGCATCGAGACTCAGCTCGACGGCCTTACCGATGCGCAGGGTCTGTAGACCTTCGACCCCAAGCCGGGCGGCCGCAGCGCGGGTGGCCTCCCCGGCAGGATCCAGAACCGACGGACGCAGCTGTACCTGCACCCGGGCATGAAAACGGGCCAAGAAGAGATGGCGGATGCCTCGATCTTGCCAGCCGGTGCTGCCATTAGGGATTTTTTTGTGCATGGTGAAAAAAGATCGGCTGCTGTGGTGCCCCGACCTTTGTTTCACGTGCTGCTGCTCTCATGGCTGGTGGCCTTCAGCGGTGTCCGGGCCGCCGAATGCAACAGAGACACGGAGAGCTGGAAACCATGCCAGCTACACATGGAAGAGCCAGGCAGCCGCTGGAGGATCACCATGCAGGGTGATCAATGGCAATTCAGCCATGACGGTAGTGGTGTGATCCAGATGCGTTCAAAGGACGAACCGTGGCAGGCGGTGAGAGCTCGGTGGAGTGAATCAGGCGCTCTCTGCTGGGGGGATCTCTGTACCCGGGGCGAGATTCCCCTGGATTGAATCAACCCAACATCAGCTCTTGAAGTTGGACCTGAAACGTCGCGCCATCGGGTTGATCACCAATAAGGACCAGCTGTAACTGATCTGGTGAACCCCCGTCGTTCTCATACCAACACTCAAGCCGCTGACCAACGGCCTGAACCTGAAGGGGCAGCGACTTCCCTGCGATCGGCACCCGTCCTTTCATGCGGATCAGGCCCATGGGTCTGATCGTCTTGCGGATAAGGGATTCCAGCGGTTCACGTTCCCAACTGCCCTGAAGTTCAACGCAAGTGGCAAGCAAGTCGGGATGACTGTGGTCGTGGTGATGGTGCTCACCATCGTCATCAGCTCCAACGGGAGCAGCTCGATCAAGTCCCAACACCAGGGCGGGATCAATAACCCCACGCTGTATCGACAGATGGGGAGGATTGTTCTCGATCGGCAACTGCTCAAGCTGAGTCTGCAACTGGGCCCTGGCTTGCTCAAGTTCTGAGGCACTGAGGAGATCAGCGCGGCTGATTAGCACCAGGTCTGCGACTTCCAGTTGTTCAAGGAAAAGATCCTCGATGGCGTCCTCATGATCGAGGCTGGGGTCGTTTGCCCGTTGCTGTTCCAGTGCTTCGGCATCAAAAACGACGCGCTGTTGGGCTAGCGCTTGTCCATCAACGACGGAGACGACACCACTGACACGAGTGCGATGTCGGATCTCGGGCCAGTTGAAGGCCTGCAATAGAGGTTCGGGCAGGGCCAATCCACTGGTTTCGATAACGATTCCATCGAGTTGATCAGCACGCTCAAGCACCGTCTGCATCGTTGGCAGAAAGTCGTCCTGCACAGTGCAGCAGAGGCAGCCATTTGCCAGTTCCACAACTGCTGTTTCTTCCTCACAGATGCCGCACGAACGCAACAGTGCTCCATCGATTCCCACTTCGCCAAACTCGTTGACGAGCACCGCGAGGCGTCGACCCGAGTTCTGCAGAAGGTGACGGAGAAGAGTTGTCTTGCCTGACCCGAGGAAACCGGTGATCACGGTGACCGGGAGGCGGGTAGATCCAGTTGCCTGCATCAGGCGATCACCATCGACCAGGCAAAGGCTGCTCCAATTCCGATCCAGATCCCGGCGAGCAGACGACGTCCTGAATCACCAAGCCAGGACTGAAGAGGAACAGCGACTTGCCGCACCAGCAGCAACAGGGCGCCCTGCGCCAGGAACAATCCCAGGAAATATCCAATGAGTGGCGTGGGTTCGGCACCGATGATTGCGCCTCCAAGGAGCCAACCATGCAGCGCAAATGCTGGAAAGAGCAGTGCTCGGGGCAGGGTGCCGAGAACGACCAGACCTTCGAGCACGAGCGTCAATGAAACCAGCGCTTCTGCCGATAGTTCAAAGGCCTCGGGGATTGGCACAACCAAGGCAGTTGCCGAACCAAGCAGACCGATGGCGAGCAGTGCAGGGAGCCAGCGTCGCGGCTGTTGCCAACTCACAAGGCTGAGGGCAATCAGGAACAACAGATGGTCAGGTCCAAGAAGGGGATGACCGATTCCGCTTAGCAGTCCCTGAATCGGGGTCAATGCGCCATCACCCATTCCGAAGGGGTGATGAGCCAGGACGAAGGGGAGCAACCCCACAACGGCGTTAATCATGCAAATCCGGTCCTCGCCGGGAAGATGGGTCAAGCGGCGGGCGTTCTGACTTACCTCAAAGAAGAGGGTTCACAGCTGCGGGACAGCGCCGGATTCAAACCGGACTTTCCCCGTTACCTCCTCGGGCTGACACCCCGAGGAACCGGATTTTGACCTTATCACCGCTAAAGATCAGCCACAGCGAAGGCTGTCTGATGTACTGACTCCGGTGACGGAATTAACACCGGTAGCCCGTTCGCAAAGCGCTTTGAGTTCGGGCTGATCCAGTACAGCATCAGTGAAATCAGCTCCATCAATGCGAGCTTCACCAAAACGGCTGCGCAGGAGCATGCCGTTGTCAAACCGGGTCTGACTGAGGTCGGCACCATCAAAACGACTAGCGAAAGCAACCACATCACGCAGATCAGCGCCGGAGAGATCGGCCTCCTGAAGCTGGGTGGCGTTGAACACCACAAAGCGCATATCGGCTCCTGAAAAGTTGTAGCCCTTGAGATTCATTTTGAGGAATTCCTTCTCCTTGAGGTTGCGACCATGCATGTCCTGACTCAGATCCTGCATGGATTTGGCACCCCGCAGTTCCGGCGCTGTAATCGCCAACGCAGTTGGAGGAAGACCAAGAAGCAGCAAAAGTCCACTGCTGAGCAGGCAGATAAGAAGACGGCGCATGGATCCCCGTAGGCTTGCTGCCACAAGGTATGGCAGCAGGGTTGCCTGTTGCGCTGCGATGGCGTCGTCTTTGCGGGTGGTGGTGCCACCCCACCCCCTGGTGGCTCACTGGCTCACCCTGCTCAGGGATCGGCAGACGCCATCTCCCCTGTTCGCCACGGCCATGAAGGAACTCGGCCGCTGGCTGACCTACGAAGCAATCCGTGACTGGCTCCCGACCCAGGCCATTGAGGTGGAGACACCGCTGCAGGTCACCCAAGGTCAGGTTATTGACCCAACAGCGCCTTTATTGGCCGTTCCCTTGCTCAGGGCCGGCCTTGGGCTGTGGGCCGGTGGACAGGAGGTCCTTCCGCACGCACGTGTTGCCCACATGGGCCTGGTGCGAGATGAACAGAGCGCTGAAGCCAGCAACTACCTAGACCGACTGCCCAGTCGCATCGGCGAGAGGGTCGGCGTGGTGGTCTTCGATCCGATGCTGGCAACCGGGGGAAGCCTGGCAGTCGTTTTGAGGCGCCTTCAGCAACTGGGCGTGACAGGTCAACGACTGCGCGTCATCACCGCCCTGGCTGCAGCACCCGGTCTCAAGGCAATAGCAGAGGAATTTGACGATCTCAGTCTCTACACCGCCTGCATCGACCCTGAACTGGATGATCGCGCGTTCATCGTTCCAGGGCTTGGAGATGCCGGTGATCGTCTCTACGGCACCGAATCGGAGGAGTTCCTAACCTGAGTGCAGACCAGCCCAGACCATGACTGACGAGAACGGCGGTTCAGGTTCACTACTGATCAGTGCTTTGACTGGTGCTGCCATAGGAGCAGCAGGCTTGAGTTGGTGGCTTCTGGCTCGGGCAGAACGGCGTCAAACCCTTAGTCAGCGGATCCGTCAGCTCGGCTCAATTGCTAGTGCAGAGCCCGGGAGCTCGACTTCTCTGCAGGGCCAGAACGGATCAGAGAGTCTCGAGGAACGCGTCCACAAGCTCAATCTGGCGATTGAGGATGTCCGCCGCCAACTGGAAGACTTCTCTCCCGAAGTCAACGGCTGACACCCGGCTGAGAGGATCGAAACAGATCCAGCCATGCCATGGCCGAACTTCGCTCCAGTGCCGTCACCCAGGGTGTGCAGCGCAGTCCCAATCGCGCCATGCTTCGTGCCGTCGGCTTCGGGGATGGTGATTTCAGCAAGCCGATTATCGGCATTGCCAACGGCTACAGCACAATCACCCCCTGCAACGTCGGGCTGAACGATCTGGCCCGTCGCGCGGAGCATGCCGCCCATGCATCTGGTGGCATGCCGCAGATGTTCGGAACCATCACCGTGTCCGATGGCATCTCCATGGGAACTGAGGGCATGAAGTACTCCCTGGTGAGCCGAGAGGTAATTGCCGATGCAATCGAGACCGCCTGCAACGGCCAAAGCATGGATGGAGTCCTAGCGATCGGAGGCTGCGACAAAAACATGCCCGCCGCCATGCTGGCCATGGCACGGATGAATATCCCTGGTGTGTTCGTCTACGGCGGCACGATCAAACCCGGAAAACTGGGCGGCTGTGATTTGACGGTAGTCAGTGCATTTGAAGCCGTTGGTCAACTCAGCAGCGGCAACATCGACGAAGAGCAACTCACAGCGGTTGAAAAAAATGCGTGCCCTGGCGCCGGCAGCTGTGGCGGCATGTTCACCGCCAACACCATGAGCGCAGCCATTGAAACCATGGGGCTGAGCCTGCCCTACAGCTCGACGATGGCGGCCGAAGATCCTGAGAAGGCCGACAGCGCGGCACGGTCAGCGGAAGTTCTCCTCGATGCCGTCAAGGCCAACGTCCGACCGTTGGACCTACTGACGCGAAAAGCCTTCGAAAACGCCATCAGCGTGATCATGGCGGTCGGCGGCTCCACCAATGCAGTACTCCACCTTCTGGCCATTGCCCGTACGGCAGGGGTGGAGCTGAATATTGATGATTTTGAGCTGATCCGCGAGCGGGTTCCCGTGATCTGTGATCTCAAACCCAGTGGTCGCTACGTGACTGTGGACCTCCATAAAGCAGGTGGCATCCCTCAGGTGATGAAACTCCTGCTCGATGCCGGTCTGCTGCATGGGGAATGTCGGACAGTGGAAGGCAAGACGCTTAACGAGCTACTGGCGGATGTGCCCTCAGCGCCGCCGGCGGAACAGGATGTAATTCGCCCCCTGAGCAATCCCCTCTACGCCAAGGGGCATCTGGCGATCCTGAAGGGAAACCTGGCCACGGAAGGAGCAGTTGCCAAGATCAGTGGTGTCAAGACACCTGCCCTCACAGGGCCCGCTCGGGTCTTTGAAAGTGAAGAGGACTGCCTCAAAGCAATCCTCAACAACACCATCAAGGCCGGTGATGTGGTGGTCGTCCGTTATGAAGGCCCCGTCGGAGGGCCCGGAATGAGGGAGATGCTTGCTCCGACTGCAGCGATCGTTGGCCAGGGGTTGGGTGACAAGGTGGCACTGATTACCGACGGTCGCTTCAGCGGGGGCACCTACGGCCTCGTGGTGGGACACGTCGCACCGGAGGCGGCAGTGGGTGGTGTCATCGGCCTGGTGAAGGAGGGGGACAGCATCAGCGTCGATGCCAATCAGAACCTCTTACAGCTCAATGTGAGCGAGGAGGAATTGCTACGCCGCAAAGGGATCTGGAAAGTTCGCACACCTCGCTACCGCACTGGAGTGCTGGGTAAATACGCCAGGTTGGTGAGTAGCAGCAGCCAAGGAGCTGTTACCGATCAGGGTTGAATTAGGGCTCGCTCTCGATCAGCTCAGCCCGCAGCCTCCGAGCCAAGGTCTCCAGGGTGAGCCCATCGTCAGGACGGGAGCAGCTCAAACCACTGGTGCCATCCATCCAGACCGGATGGCGGCCTTGCCACAACATCGGCAGGGTCTCATCACTGGCCCAGGCCAGCTGGAGTGAGGGATCAGCGGCACTGCCGTAAATCTCCAGTTCCAGATCCTGAGACGAGCATCGACGGCCCTCGAGATCTCGAGCCTCCAACCGCAGGATCCAACTGTCAGCTGATTGCTCCTGAGGTACCACTGCATGCTGGAGCGGTGTTCGGCTCAGATCGGCGGCCCTGCAGATGCAACGCGTCAGCAGCTCAAGCCCTTCGGGGTCGTCAGCCACGGTTGGCAGCCAGGCCTGGGGCATCACTCCACAGCCTCGATCCGCTGAATCTCAAGTCTTAGCGGACCTGCTCGGAAGCCAGGGTTCTGGCCCCCATCATCAGCGAAACGTGAATGCAGGATCTGTAGTCGATTGACTTGAGCTGGATCAAAACGCAATGGCAGTGAAACGGGTTTGGCCCGCAGGACCGGCCTCAGGTCCCGGAAGGGGATCACCACACGGGTGCTGCCGGAATCTTCCGTACTGAAGTCACTCACCCAGCGCAAACCACCTGGGATCATCTCGCCCAGCTGACCCGCCAGGTCAGCCACTGCAACCGCGAGCTTGTATCGCCTGCCATCGCCTTCGAGCTCAAGAACAAAAGCTGAGGCGGCAGAGAGATCAAGTGGTGGTTGCCAGCGAGGCGAGCGGCAACTGATGAAACCACCGCCTTCGGCGACGACATTGGCCTCCATCAGCAACCCAGAGGAACTCACCGTGCAACTTCCCTGGCTGCGGCCACCCATGACCGTGTCGTTCAGGCTCTGCCAACCGCTGAAACCATCAGCGACCGCAATGATGGTCGCCACCAGCTCAGCGGAGACCAGCGCAAGCGGCTGCATCGGCAAGAATCACGATCTCGGAGCTGGGCTGGACGAGCTTGGCTGGCGTACGAGCTGGATCCTCCTCTGGATCGAGAAGGCGCCCGAGGGCCTGTTGTTTGCCCTCGCCGGCAACCAGGAACACCACCTGACGAGCGGCTGAAAGCACCGGAGCAGTCAGGGTGATTCGAGGAATCCCCTTTCCCTCTCCTGTCGTAACCCACCGGTCACGAACTTCGGTGGCGGCTGTCCCAGGAAAAAGGGAGGCTGTGTGACCGTCATCGCCGAGGCCCAGCAGCACAAGATCGAGGACTGGTGGGCTGCTGCCACAGAGACGCTCGAGGGTGTTCGCAAAGGCGATCACCCCTTCTTCGACGCTGGGCAAATCCGTTGGGACTGGATGGAAACAGGCCGACGAACCGGGCCCCTCACCCATCAGGCTGCCGCGCACCATGCGGGCATTGCTCAGCTCATCATCAACGGGGACCCAGCGCTCATCGCCCATCAGCAGATCAACGCGATCCCAAGCCAGGTGTTCACGGCCGAGCTGGTGATATGTGGCCTCAGGAGTGGAGCCACCAGACAGGGCAATCTGGGCGCGATCGCGCTCAGCCAAGCTCAAATCAATCACTTGAGCAATGGTGTCGGACGCTCGCTGCGCAAGCGCAGCGCGATCAGCAAGCTGGACCAGTTGATATGTACTCACTGCAGCCACTCCGTGTGGAAAGCTCCGTCTTTGTCAGTGCGCTGGTAGGTATGTGATCCGAAGCAGTCGCGCATCGCCTGAACCAGATTTTGAGGCAGGCGAGCCGTGCGATAGCTGTTGATGTAATCCAGCGTGCTGCTGAAACAGGGGACGGGAATACCAACTGAAGCGGCACCTGATACCACCTTGGCTAGGCCAGGAAGACGTTGGTTCACCTGCTCGGCAAACCAAGGGTCGAGCATCAGGTTGGAGAGCTGCGGGTCGGCATTAAAAGCGTCCTGAATTCGCTTGAGCAACTTGGCCCGGATGATGCAACCCCCTTTCCAGATCTGGGCGATCGAAGGCATGTGCAAGTTGTAGTCGAGGTCGCTCGAGGCGATACGCAAGAGCTCCATGCCCTGGGCATAGCTGGCGATGCAAGAGAGCACGACGGCATCCATCAGAGGCGACATGGAATCAGCAGGGCTACCCAGGTCGATGTCACTGATGGCCGGGCCTTTAAGAACCTCCTCGGCCTTGACGCGCTGCGCCTTCATCGAGCTCATCACACGGCCGTTGAGAGAGGCATAGATGGTGGGCACAGAGGCGCCCATCTCCAACGCGGTCACCACAGTCCAGAGGCCTGTGCCCTTCTGACCGGCCTGATCCATGATTTTCTCCACGAGATCAGACCCGTCCTCAGGATCTTTAGTCCGCAGGCAGACCTCGGTGATCTCCACCAAATAGGAATTGAGCTCCTCGGTGGCGTTCCAGGCACCGAGCACATCTGCCATCTGCTCACCGTTCATGCCCTTAACCCGCTTCATCAGGTCGTAGGCCTCAGCCAGGATCTGTTCGATGCCGTACTCAATTCCGTTGTGCACGGTCTTGACGAAATGGCCAGAACCACCTGGACCGATGTAGGTGACGCAGGGACCGTCTTCCACCTGTGCAGCCATCTTGGTCACCAGGCTTTCAATGGCGTCATAGGAAGCCTTGGTGCCGCCCGGCATCATGCTGGGCCCCTCTAGGGCACCCTTGGCGCCACCAGAGACACCCATACCAATGAAGCCAAAGCTCTGACTCTCGAGCTTGGTGACTCGCCGCTCAGTGTCCTTGTATTCGGAATTGCCCCCGTCAATCAGCAGATCACCTTCTTCCAGATATGGGGAGATCTGATCGATGACCGCATCAACTGCTGGACCCGCCTTGACCATCATCAAGATGCGTCGGGGACGTTCCAGCTTGTCAACAAATTCCTGCAGGGAATAAGCGGCTTGGATCTGCTTACCGGCGCCCCGCCCGGCCATGAAATCATCTGTCTTCTCACGCGTGCGGTTGTAGACGACGCTTGAGAAGCCATTGCTCTCAGCATTGAGGACGAGGTTCTCCCCCATCACCCCAAGACCGATTAAACCGAAGTGTCCTTTGGACATTTTGCGCCGTGATACTGCCAGACCTCAGCAGTGTGGCCACGGCGCGCTTAAGCGGCTGCTAAGAGATGCTGTGATCAAGACAAGGGATCAGATCACCATCCCGTCTGGAATGCAGGCATTCTTGTTAACCACCACGATTCCTCCTCTGATATAGAAGCCCTGATCAGAGCGGTCTGCTTCTTCAACGTGGTCCTTGTTGACGATCGTGACGTTGCTGCCGATGCGGACGTTCTTATCAAGAATCGCCCGACGAACAGTCGTCCCAGTACCAACACCCATCGGGATGCCGCCGCGCTCCCGGACGATGGCCCTCTCTTCTGCTGATTCATAGAAATCAGCACCCATCACCAGGCTGTCCTGAAGCACGACCTCATTTTCAATGCGGCTCCGCACACCCAGCACGCAGTGGTGAACGCTGCAGGCTTTGAGGATGGACCCCTCACCGATAATCGATTCAGTGATTTGAGCGTCCTGCAGCTTGGACGGGGGCAGGTAACGGTGACGCGTGTAGATCGGGAATTGCTTGTCGTAGAAGGAGAACGGAGGACGGGGTTGGGTAGTGAGAGCCAAGTTGGCCTCGTAGAAGGCTCGGATGGTTCCGATGTCCTCCCAGTAGTCATCAAACAGGTATGAGCGGAGCTTGAGGCCGTCATTAAGGGCCTTGGGGATGATCTCCTTGCCGAAGTCAGTGGCCGTGGGGTTCTGGGCCAACAGGTTGAAGAGCACATCACGCTTGAACACGTAGATGCCCATCGAGGCCAAATAGGGGCGGCGGGCAGCCTCTTCAGGACTGAGGCCCATTGCGCCAGTATCAACCTTCATTTCCTGCAGCGCCTCACCCTTGGGCTTCTCGCGGAACTTGCTGATCCAGCCACCTTCATTGGTGTGCATCAACCCAAAGCTCTGAGCCTGCTCCTCGTCCACAGGAAGGGCTGAAACGGTGAGGTCAGCACCGCTGCTGCGGTGCTCGGCCACGAAAAGGCCGTAATCCATCCGGTAGAGCTGATCGCCGGAGAGGATCAGGACTTCATCAATGTCCCATTCCTGGAACAGCCATTCGTACTTGCGCACGGCATCAGCAGTGCCCTCGAACCAGCTAGGGCTCTCGGGGGTCTGCTGGGCAGCCAGAACCTCCACAAACCCCTGATCAAAACCTGAGGAGAGGTTGAAGGTCTGGGAAATGTGGCGGTTCAGAGAAGCGCTGTTGAACTGCGTCAGCACGTAGATCTTGTTGATCCCGCTGTTGATGCAGTTGCTGACTGGGATATCGATCAGACGGTATTTGCCCGCCAGAGGGACAGCCGGCTTGGCACGCATCTTGGTGAGGGGATAGAGGCGCGTTCCTGCGCCACCTCCGAGAATGATCCCGAGAACCCGCTTCATCCAATCCCCTGTAGCGCGGCCACTTTGGGGGATCGCCAGCGAATCCGGCAAGCAAAAGGAGCAAATCGGGCAGAACTTTGTGAGTCCCGCGCGTCCAGCCCCCTACTCAGAGGGGTTTCCGAGGTCGAACAGACGTTCCAGCGACTGCATGGTGGTCAGACGCTGAGAACGTGGCTGCGGAGCACGCAAAGCGGTCGTGGGGCCGTGCAGAATCTTGTTGATCAGTCCTTTGGTCAGTGCCTCGACCACCTTGCGCTCGCGATCAGAGAAGTCCGAGCCCATGCGGCTAAGAGCCTTAAGCAGTTCCTGCTCACGGATCTCCTCCATGTGGCGTCGAAGTCGGTTGATGGTGGGAACGGCCTCAAGCCCATCCCACCAGTCGATGAATGCCTGACGGTCCTCATCAAGCAAGACCTCCGCTTGCCGAGCAAGCTCCTGCCGCGCAGCAACATTGCGCTCCACCACCTCCTTGAGATCATCAACGTCGAAGCACTGCACAGCGGACGCCTCAGCGGCGTCGGCGCTGATGTTGCGAGGCACGCCGATATCAATGAGCATCAGCCGTTCAGAACGACTTGCGGCTTCGAGGCGGACACGGTCAATGATCGGTTCGTCAGCGCCTGTACTGGTGAACAGGAGCGATGACACCTTCAGCTGATCATCAAGGGCCTCAAGCCCACAACAGCTGATGCCAAGATCTGGAAAGTCCGCTGCCAGGGATTCAGCTCTGGAGACCGTCCGGTTGACCAGGGTGACCCGCTTGGCACCCTTGGCCTGAAGGTGCTGGATTAGCAGCCGGCCCATCCGGCCGGCACCCACCACTGCAACGGTTTCATCCGCCAGGGAGACCAGATCGTCAATGCCTTTCTCCTGGCCAACCTTGAGCTGGGCGAGTTCAACTGCAGCTGAACTGATCGAGACCGCACCGGAACCCAGGTTGGTTTCGCTGCGGACACGTTTGCCGGTACTGACAGCCTGATTGAGCAGGCGGTTGAGGATCGGCCCAATGGATTTGTGGTCCTGGCCGAGCCGATACATCTTCTTGACCTGGCTGAGGATCTGACCTTCCCCGAGCACAAGGCTGTCGAGACCAGCACTCACCCTCAGCAGGTGCTGAATTGCCTCTTCATGGTGAAGCGCGAAGAGGTGGGGATGTAGATCATCCCCAGCCAAGCCGCTGTGGCTGGCCAAGAAATGTCGTATAGCGGCAACACCCTCATCGGGGTGACGCAGCAGGCTGTAGATCTCAAGCCTGTTGCAGGTACTAAGAATTGAGGTCTCCAGCACCTGCTCATTGGAGCGAAGTGTTTGGAGGGAGCTCTCCAAGGAGTGCTCTGGGATGCTCAGTCGTTCGCGGATCTCAACGGGAGCCGTGCGATGGCTGAGCCCTACGACGGCTAAATGCATGCGTCAGATCAAAAGGGCCGGAAAGCAAGGCTGAGCCTGAGCCCAGCCTTGACTATGCCAGAGCTCAGCGCAGGGCAATGCTCTGCGCGCCAGGCTTGATATGGACCGTATCGGTGAAGCGTGCGGAATCATCCAGGGTGCTGATCACGAGGCTGCTGGTGCGCACGCAATCACGTTCGAACTTGACCCCGTTGAACAGCAGACCATCGGTGATACCGCTGCCGGCGAAGACGACGTTCTCGCCGGAGGCCAGTTCGTTGGCCTCATAAACCTTGTCGGGATCGGCGATTCCCATTTCAGCCAGGCGGGCGAGATTGCCTTCACGGGTAAGGCCTTCCCATTCCTTGGTCATTGCGACAGCCGGGTCATAGACCAACTGGCCCTGGAAGTGACCGCCCAGTGCCCGCAGAGCGGCGGCAGAGATCACACCTTCCGGCGCAGCACCGATGCCCATTAGGCAGTGGGTGCCAGTGCCGGCGAAACCACAGGCGATAGCAGCCTGCACATCGCCATCTGAGATGGGCTGGACACGAGCGCCGGTAGTACGAATCTCAGCGATCAGATCCTTGTGGCGGCTGCGGTCCATGACCACGATCACTAGATCAGAGACTGCAATGCCGAGGCACTCGCTGAGGATATTGATGTTCTCAGTGGCGCTCTTGCGGATGTCAACCTTGCCTTTAGCGGCCGGGGGCGCTGCCAGCTTCTTCATGTAGAAGTCGGGAGCGTTGAACAGACCACCGGTCTCGGAGGCAGCAAGCACAGCCATCGAGCCGCGTTGGCTGTTGGCACAGAGATTGGTTCCCTCACAGGGATCAACAGCGAAATCAACTCCGGGGCCGGTACCACTGCCAACTTCCTCACCGATGTAGAGCATCGGAGCTTCGTCCCGCTCACCTTCACCGATCACGATGCGGCCTTGCATATTGATCTGGCCCATGCGCTTGCGCATGGCCTCGACGGCAGCGGCGTCTGCTTCATTCTTGAGACCTTTACCGGTGAGCTCAGCGGATGCGATGGCGGCCTGCTCGACGACCTCGAGTATTTCTTGAATGAGCGTGCGATCCACAGTGGCTGGGGCAAGGAACTGTTAAGCCAGGCTGGCCTGCGGCGAGCCAAAGCGGCCGTGACTGTATCAGTGTTGGATCTGCGGCGTCTCTACGTACAATCAGCGCGCTTCACGGGCCGCTTCATGACCCAGAAATCCTTAGTCATTTCACCCTCGATTCTTTCTGCCGACTTCTCCCGGCTGGGTGAAGACGTCAAGGCAGTGGATCAGGCAGGCGCTGACTGGATCCACGTGGATGTGATGGATGGCCGCTTCGTGCCCAACATCACGATCGGACCGATGATCGTGGAAGCCCTACGCCCGGTCACCACCAAACCTCTTGACGTTCACTTGATGATCGTCGAGCCAGATAAATACGTGGAGGACTTCGCCAAAGCCGGGGCTGACATCATCAGTGTCCAGGTCGAGGCCTGCACCCACTTGCACCGCAACCTTGCCCAGATCAAGGATCTTGGAAAAATGGCCGGTGCAGTGCTCAACCCGGGCACTCCGATCGAGACCCTCGAGTACTGCCTTGAGCTTTGCGATCTGGTGTTGATCATGAGCGTGAACCCCGGATTCGGTGGCCAGAGCTTCATCGAGAACCAGGTCTCCAAGATCCGTGACCTGCGGCGCATGTGCGACGACAAGGGTGTTGATCCCTGGATCGAGGTCGATGGCGGCATCAAAGCCGGTAACGCCTGGAAGGTGATCGAAGCCGGAGCGAATGCGATCGTCAGCGGTTCAGGCATTTTTAAGCAGGCGGACTATGCCGCTGCCATCGAAGGCATCCGCAACAGCCGTCGGCCTGAGCTAGCCGCCGCCTGAATTCAGGCCTGGATCTAAAACTCCGTTCAAGGGGCCTATTGGCCCCTTTTTTCATGTCAGTTGCACCTGACGCTTGGTCAGCAATCAGCTATCGAAGAACCAGCCATAACTGTGGAGACCGATGCCCAGCAGATTTACGCCGATGTAACAGACACTGATCACAAAGAGTCCACCAACAGCG
>NHBY01000011.1 GCA_002168155.1 Synechococcus sp. TMED19
AGCCTTGCGCCGCATTGATGCCCGGTCGCAGTCGATTGATCGTCCAGCTGTGGCTAACACTGCTGGCGACGTTTTTGATGAGGTTGGGATCAACCTGATCGCCGAGCTCCGCCGCATTACCGGACCCAACCAGGCTGTGCCGATTGTCTGGCGCGAGAACTTAGAGGAGTTGTTGGAGAGCAATCTCCTGGCCTGCCGTCGCTGTTCGCTCACAGAGACGCCGCGCAATCGCCAGAGACCACCTTGTGTCGTGCAGGCTCTCGACTCCGACCACTTATTCATCCTCAAGCAGGGACCCTGGGGTGTCCGTATTTACGACCCCCGAATGAGGGCTTGGCGTTCGGTTCGCCGGGACTCGCTACCTCACTTGATGGAGCCCCAAGTGCTTGAGGTCAGCCCGGTGTTTCCTCTGCATGGATTGAAGCTTCGCGACCTAGTGGGTTTCACGTTTCAGTGCATCCGTAGCGATCTGCTCTGGGCCTTGATCTGTTCGATAGGCATCGTTCTGCTGATGCTTACGGCTCCTTTGCTCACCAAACGTGTGGTCCAGGACGTTGTGCCCAGCGGCGACCTCTTCTATATCGCAAGCGCTGCAGTAATCAGCATCCTGATTGCCTTCTACCACTCCTTATTTCAGTGGATTCAGGGGTTCTTTTTGACGCGACTGTCGAGCGGGTTGGCCTATCAATCCTCTCTGGCCTTATACAACCGGGTCATGCAGTTGCCGGTGGCCTTCAGCGAACGCTACTCCGTCGGTGATCTCACTAGTCGGGCCAGCTCTTTCTCTTCTGTTCTGGATTCTTTGTCATCCAGTTCCTTGTCAACGTTGGTGAGCTCATTGTCTTTGATCGGCTATGGCGTTCTGATGATTAATTTTGATCGCCAGCTGGCAATCTTTGCATTATTCCTTGTGCTGGTATGCACTGGGCTGCAGCTGCTGTTTTCGCTTCGGCTGATTCGCTACAAGGCCCGAGCCGCGGAACTCGGTGCTGATCTCTATGACGCCACAATTCAAACCCTCGGATTGGCCACCCAGGTGCGGTCTACAGCCACCGAACCCTTCTTTTTGGATCGTTGGACTCGCAGCAAGATGCACGCCACAACCAATGCTTTTCAGGCTGCAACGTTTAGTGACTGGATGTCATCACTGGCAAGTTCGGTTAGCTCGCTGGGCTATGTGCTCTTCTATGCGGTAGTGATCGTGCGGCTGCTGCGAGCGGAATCGCTTGACATCCTTTCAGAGACTACTGGGACTTTCATTGTCTTCACCAGTGCCTTCGCCGGTTTTGCTGGCCAGGCGCAGGCACTTTCGGATCTTCTTTCAGGCACAGCCGCCAGTGTGGTTGTGGACTTCAACCGCGCCAAGTTGCTTTTATCTCAACCAGCTGAGACCGCTCTCGCTTTTGATAAGAAGCATCACGAGCTCGTGGGTGCGATTGAGTTTTGCCGAGTCGGTTTCCGTTATCCAGAAACTCAAGCCTCGGTATTTGAGGATCTTAGTTTCCAGTTAAAGCCTGGGCAGTTTAATGTTATTTTTGGTCCTAGCGGTTGCGGTAAGTCGACAGTCTTATCACTCATTCTTGGCTTCTATCAACCTCATAATGGAAGTATCCTGATTGACAATCACGAGCTGGTAGATCTAAACATCAAACAGCTGCGCGCTCAGATTGGGACGGTGCTCCAGGCGCCGGCTCTGCCGCCAGGTTCGATTGCTGAAGCCGTTAGCGGGGGGCTCAGTCTCCCGGCAGATCAGGTCTGGTCCGCATTGGAGCAGGCCAACGTGGCCGAGGAAATTGATGCGCTGCCAATGAAGCTTGAAACGGTACTTAGCGAAGGAGCCAGCAATATCTCTGGGGGGCAACGCCAACGAATCTGTATCGCGCGTGCTTTGGCCCATGAGCCGCGATTGCTTCTTGAGGATGAGGCCACTAGTGCGCTCGACACCACCTCTCAGGGGCGGATTGCAGGCAACCTCCGCGCGCGCTCGATCACGCGAGTTGTGATTGCCCACCGGCTCTCAGCCATAAAAGGCTGTGACCACATGGTGGTGATCCACAAAGGCCGGGTTGAAGCTGAAGGCAGTTATGCCCACTGCTGCGGTGCTTCGCCTTACTTGCAGGCAGTCCTGAAGTCAGCAGGGCAAGCAAGTACTTAGGAAGCTTCTCAACCAAACTGGTTTTGCTTCGCACGTTGGTAAGTGTGTCTGATCGATTTATCCGCCTTGCCATGATCGGTGTGTTTGCATGACCAGATCCAAGCTGCTGCAGTGCTTTTGGGTGAATGGTGCTGGGGTGGGTTCGCAGAACCGAACCTGATGGGTCGGTTTCAGGTATCCAGCAAAGCCATTCCCTGGGGATAGACCAGAGGAGTCGAAGGGGGAGGCCCCCAGAGACACCACTCAAATCATTTGAAGGAGCTTGGAAATGACGACTCAANCTNTNGAACTGCAAGCCGTGACTGATGAGGAACTGCAGGCTGCCAATGGTGGATTTCTGCCGGCACTGCTGAAGGTCGGGAAAGTTGGCGCCCGCATTGGCGTCCGCGTCGGTCGGCGCGCAGCCCGGCGTCAGGCCCGCTCCGCTGCCCGTGACGCCATGATCGGGGGCAACGAGGACTGAGCCTCAGCTTTGAGCCCCAGGGAGTGGTGTTCGCAGAACCGAACCTGATGGGTCGGTTTCAGGTATCGAGCCAAGCCACCCCCTGGGGATAGACCAGAGAGGTCGAAGGGGGAGGCCCCCAGAGACACCACTCAAATCATTTGAAGGAGCTTGGAAATGACGGCTCAAGCTTTTGAACTGCAAGCCGTGACTGACGAAGAGCTGCTCGGTACAACCGGCGGCTTCGTTGGATGGGCCGGCTCCCGATTGCGGGTTGGCCTAGGAGCCAATGAGCTTGGCAAGACGGCCGATCTGGGTTGGCCGCCTGCTGTTGAAGCCGGTCGAGGTCGAGACATATTCGACGCAATGGCCAGGCGTCCTTGACAACCAAGCAGTCAACTCTGGGCGCTTCACCTCAGGGTTGGCCGCAAAACCTGAATGATTGAGCCTCGCCTAGGGGGGGCTCTTGCATGCTCAACCTAATAATCCTGATTCCGCTGCTTTTCCCGTATCACCGTCAAGCAAGAGAGGCTGAAGAAATGACAGAACCCACCGACGAACAGCGCAGGACGTGGCGTCGTTTCTCTGAGCCGCCGGCCTTGAGCGACGGTGGCGTTCTGTCTAATTCGATCGATGACCTGGAGGCGTGGTGTCGGGAGAACGGAATGAGCTACGAAGATCTGCGGGGTCAGCATTACTCAGATCACTGAGTTGCGCTGATGTGTTTCAGGCAGCAATGCCCTCTAGGTCATCAGTCAAGCCGGGCTCTGCGTCAAATAAACCATCTTCCTCGGGATACCAATTCTCGAGGTCTTCTAGTGGGTGAGTTAGATATTCCGCGAGAGCTTCAGGCACAAGCGAAATGGTCATTGGATAACCCTGCAGCTGCAAGCTCAACATGACGGGGACCAAATAAGAAACAAGACGGCGGAATGGTTGTCCCGATTCCATGCAGGTTTGCCAAGCCCAACTGTCAGACCAGCTTGCGCAACCGTGTTTTGGATTCGGGCTGGCGCTGCATCCAGCAGCATCAATTGCTTCAACAGCCGTAGGCCGCTAGTTGTTTTGATCGATGCCCCCTGATGGATGGGAGCCATCGATCGACTGCGTTGAAGGCGTTGATCGGCCCCTCTCAGGCACCCCAAATCGCAGTGACTGCATACATCCTGCAATCCTGTGCATGCTTATGCATGCAGGGTTTTACGTGAATGTGGGCAGGCTGTTCTCGATCTCTGGAACCGTCTGCTGCTCTGCCATCCACAGCTCGCGCTCCAATAGAGCCAGGCCCCATCTATGGCAGCGAGGCCCTCTCCTGGGTCGTATTCAGCGATGGCGTTTCAGCAGCGTGTGATCTCCATGTGATCGGCCCAGTTGATCTGCAAGTTGTCCAAGGCTCTCACTTCAAGTCTGGCTGCAGTATTCCCCCTGAGTAGAGGTCTGTTTACTGCTCACCAAGCAGCCCGCCACTGGGGCGATACCTGATGCCACTCACCACTTGGTCAAATCGCCCACATCCCTCTGCTGCAGTGCATTTGGGCGAATAGCTCTGGGATGGGTTCGCAGAACCGAACCTGATGGGTCGGTTTTAGGTATCCAGTAGGGCCACCCCCTGGGGATAGACCAGAGAAGTCGAAGGGGGAGGACCCCAGAGACACCCATCAATCGTTTCAAGGAGCACGGTGATGAACACAACAGCTCTGGCACTGCAACAACTCACTGACGAGGATCTGCTGGCCGCCACTGGTGGGCGAGTCGCATTCGCGGGCAACGATCCTGTTGGTCACGGCAGGCCTGCTGCTCGACGAGTTCTACTACGCGGTGCTGCATTGACCAATCTCTGTTTTCTTGGCCCACCTGAATTTGCAGGAATTTAATAGCTAATAGTTGTTCCAGAAAGACTGAACTCAACTATTGACTCAACATTGATCAGGAGAATTCAAATGACCACTCAAGCTTTTGAACTTCAATCTGTAACCGATGAAGAGGTGCTGGGTGCAACTGGTGGTCGCAACCTCAGGCCTCTTTGGCCACCAGCTCGCCGAGCTGCTGCCAAGCCTGGAGTTGAAGGTCGTCGAGATCGAGAAGATCACTGGCAGCTTCGGGACATCAGTGACCTGATGCTCATGGTCGAGTGAAAACAAGAACGCAGCCTGAGCGCTCCACCTCATGAGCAGTTGCAAAATCTGAATGAGTTAGCCCCGCTCAGACGGGGCTTTTTCATGCAGAACCAGCCAGGCCTGATCCTTCTCCGGTTAGCGAGTAAGTCCCGCAATACGCGCATTTGTGATGCCTCTCACCACTTGGTCCAATCGCCTAAATCCATCTGCTGCAATGCTTGTGGGCGAATGGCCCTGACATGGGTTCGCAGAACCGAACCTGATGGGTCGGTTTCAGGTATCCAGCAAAGCAAGCCCCTGGGGATAGACCAGAGGAGTCGAAGGGGGAAGACCCCAGAGACACCAACCAAATCCTTTGAAAGGAGCTGGAGAAATGACAACTCAAGCTTTTGAAGTTCAAGCCGTGAGCGATGAAGAGCTGCAGGCAGCCAATGGCGGACGTGGCGGCTTTGGTCGTTTGGTCGCTGCGTCCACAGCCCCTGTAGAGGTTCCACCCGTGAGCATTTCAAGCATGACCCCTAACTCGTCAGTTCCGGCTGCCTTTAGGGGCTCAAGCAGTGGCGATAAGGCTCTGGGCCTTGGCTAACTCGTATTCACTAATCAAATCTTTTCTAGGAGACAGGCAATGACTACTCAAACTCTTGAACTGCAAGCCGTGACTGATGAAGAGCTGCAAGCTGCAGCTGGTGGACGCGGCAGCTCTTTCACCCGCAAGTTCACTGATGCAGAGTGGAAGGCTCTTGAAGCTCGTGATCATGGGCTTCAGTCCCTCCGCACCGTGGCAACCATGGGCTGAGCGCTCTACATCAGGACCAATGGAGCCCCGCTTAGACGGGGCTTTTTCATGCTCAGCCTGATGTGCATGCTTTCGTCGCCACCGCCCCCTCTCTTGAGTGAGGCTGACTGGATGACTGAACAGATCGCCAAAGCTCAATACGAGGGCGAATGGAACCCGCCAGAAGATGACTACCTGGCCTGGAATGACTGCTCGATCCCGCCAGAGAAGGCTGATAGCCCCGAGCATGTCGCCTCCCATTTGCGATTTGGCCGACGCATCTCTGACCGCGCGCTGATGCAGTTCATCTGGCAGGGGCAGCGCTATGACCCCATGGGTCAGAAGCTCAGCTACTGCAAAGAGGACCGTCTAAAGGGTTTGATTTTTGGGAGCCTGAGGGAATTCAAGTGACCCGATACGCAGCCATGCCATGACGACGCCCCGATGTCCCCCAGGTCGGTGGTTGGGACAAAAAAATCGCCTGGGGGTCCCTTCACCCTCAGGCGATTCCTGTCTCGATGCCCCCTTTGGAGGGACGAATCCATGTTCGAGCGAACAGCCCGGATTGGGTAGTCGGCCATCCGAAGCATCTGTGTGCGGTTTTCGCGGTGTTGCTCGCATACCCATCGAAAGCGCCTAGTGTCACGGCCCTCTGACAAGCTTCCTGTGGTCCTGCCTCCTGCCTCCATGGACGTTGGCCTGCTGCTGATCAGCATCGGCGCCGTGAACCTTTGGCGCGCTCGTCAAAGCTCAAACTGATCACTGGTTAACGATTTCTTCAGTACGCCTGTACTAACTTCGATGGAGGCCATCAACGGACTTCCTGCGCCCTGAGCTGCCCGCCGAACCACTCTGGCGCGGGTGCGAGCTGATGGAACTGGCCGGTGACCGTCGCAAGATCAGCAAGCGCCCGCTGATTGCTCAGCTCTGCATGGCTTGAGCGCTCCACCCCCCCCAGGGGGTGATGTTCGCAGAACCGAACCTGATGGGTCGGTTTCAGGTATCCGTGAAATTCTCTCGCCAGGGATAGACCAGAGATGTCGAAAGGGGAAGACCCCAGAGACACCACTCAAATCATTTGCGGGAGCTGGAGAAATGACGACTCAAAGTTTTGAAGCTCAAGTAGTCACTGATGAAGAGCTGCTCAGTGTCACTGGTGGATACGGACGCCACAAGCCCTTCGCTGGGGCTTTGCAAAACCTGCAGATGACTGATCAAGCTGACAGGCATGGGCTTCAGTCCCTGCTGGCTTCCACCAGCGTGGCGACCATGGGCTGAGCGCTCTACATCAGGAGCAATGGAGCCCCGCCTAGACGGGGCTTTTTCATGCTCAGCCTGATTTGCATGCTTGCGTCGCTATACCCAGTCGGTTGACAGCACTCCAAAAAAACGGGGAGCCGGCGCCGTTTCCGAACAGTTGCGGCTACAGGAGACTGCAGCTTGCGGGAGACTCTGCAGCCCAACGGCATCGACTCATGGCTTCGAAGTTCTTCCACGTCCACCATGAATTTCGCGCTGGGAAAGCTCAGAAGTGGTGGGAGACAGCCCAGGCAGCAATGGCTCCTGGCGGTGGCTGGGACGATGCCGTAGCCAAGAATCTGGAAGCCGGTTTCTTCAACCACTGCTTCTGCCCGATTGCCCCAGAAGGCCCTGCGTACTGCATCTGGGAAGTTCGTGAAGGCATAAGCGCTGAGGAGTTCCAGGAATTCATCGACGGTCCAAACGGCGTCAACTTCGGACTTGGCGCGTGGATGAATATCTGCCGCGAAATCAACGTGGAGCTGGCAGGGAATCCTCCTTACCCCAGGAAATTCTGAGTCACCACTGCGGCTCAACGCGCTTCCACCCTGCCTTCACGCGGGCCTTCCAATGCTCCCTGGCTTGGTTGAGAGTCAGCTGACTGCGGCTCTTGAGCAATGGCGGTTCATCGCGATCAACCATCCGGCCACGGTCAACCGCCATCACCCTTGCACCGCTGTCTGTTTCCAGCGCAGGGTTGCGGTGGAACCTCTCAACCCAGGGGCCATTGGACTGCTGCAACCACGCTTCCCCCATGGATGCATGCTAGTACGACTGTACTGTTGCTCGGCATTGGTGCCATGGGCGCTGATAATGCAGGGAAATGACGGAATCGAGAGCGAAGGACCCAGCCAAGCACCGGCACGGACTTCAGCTCTGACCTACCGCCGCGAGATCCAGAGCGCAGCCAGCTGTTAGCGCCTCAACAGGAGCTGGAGCCACGCAGAGGCAACCCATTCACAAGCACTCCATCCAGTGACCACAAAAGGTCTTGCGCCTTAGGCGTTGGCAGTGATCTACCGGCCGCTGATCGGCCTCTGGATCCCAACTGAAAGCAAGTGAGCCAAGATCCGCCGCACCTGCCTCAAGGGCCACACCTGAAACGCGATTGCTACCGCTATCCGTGCAACCCATCAGCAAAGGGATGAGTGCGCACCACCAGCCGAAATCGAAATGATCGGCCCAGTGATCTACAAGCGTTCCAAGGCTCTGACCTCAAGCCTGCCTGGATGCAGCGCGCCCCCGCCTAGACACCTGATTGACCCCAACACTGCTTGCTGCAGCAGAGTTTTCTCCGGAGCCAGCTCAGCCCGATTCCCACTGCTGCAGAGGCCTCTGATGCGGGTGGCCTCCTGTCAGGGAGCAACTGTTGTCTGGGCAATTGAGCGGATCCACCACACAGAGCATTTCCATGATGCGCTTGTGATCAACGGCTGAAAGCTCACCCGTTGTCTCCCATTTGAGGCAGCTGTGACCTTCGCAGGTGCCTGGTGTGATGCCTTGAGATCGCGTCATGTCAGCCTCCTGGGCCGATGAAAACGATCCTCTGGCCCTGAGAAAAAGATCTCAAGAGAAAAAATGCTCAACTTTGGCCCTTCAAGGGGCGCAGAGGAGATGGTGACCGGCTCAGAGTGAGATCGCACGTCCGGCCCAATCACGGCTCTGAGGGCACCGCGAGGCGCAGTAAGCGCGTGGCCTAAAACAACCAACAGGGAAGCCAAGCAAAGCGACGGCGCGACAAAGCAGTGCTTGGAGACTTGTACTTACACCGTTAGAAGTGATGGGACGCTTTGACTCAGTCCAGCAAGCTTTGTTCATAACAACCAGCCAAGTCATAGAAAGTTCGATGGGTGCCGAGCGATCCCCTGGCTACCACCGATGGAGACGCTGATTCAGTTCATGAACCAATGGAGCTCAGCACTATGTGACGGTCTACTGAATTGGTGCGACCTCATTGACTGTGAAAGCACAGAAATCATCACCTTCCAAAGACTGAGGCCACGATGCCCAATTCTGGTATTGAGCGGCGCCACGCCAGGGCCTTTTTATCACTCACACCCACACATTTCCAAGGAATTTGACTGTGTCTCGTTTGAGCTTGAAGACCAGATCAGGGCCAACATTGGCACCATACGTCGCATTGCGAGAGCCGCTACAGGCGCAAACGCTCCTGTTGAGCCTCAAAAAAACAGTCAGTTCTTCAAACAGCCATTAACTATTCACTGGGTTAGCGGAAACGAATCGGGACACTCCAGCAACATCAAGACCGTTGAACAGGTAGCACCTCAAGCCTGGAAAGACGAGGGCATGACTGGCGAAAAGACCCTTGCCATCTATCGCACTGGCGGGAATGTCTCTGACAGACGCTTCCTGCTCGAGAGCTTCGCCATGTTTGGGCTGACAGACTCTGAGCCTGGGGACACAAAAGCGTGCACGCGCATTGACCTCTGGGATGAATTTGATTCGGTTGACGGGGATATCTACAACGTCAAGGGCAAGAAATACTTCATGCCTTATGTACCCGGCTATCTCATCAGTGGGCCTACCGATCTAGCCCTGTTCAGCATTGCAGCAGGAACAAGAGCGCAAGAGCCGGCCTTACCGGCAGAAGAACAAATCACAGCAACCGTCCGACAATTATTGCAGGCACTGCGCTCCATGAACTGCGAATTTGCAGATGTTGCTTTGCTCTGGAATCGCTGCATGAATCTCGACAAGAACGAAAACGCCATCCTGACTGTCAGGAGCACGTTCGGATTACGGCGCCCACTTGCCGAATCAGTTCTTGAAGTCGATGCCTCCAATGATCCAAACCCCTGTGGATCTGACGGCGAGCCAGTAGCCCTTGAATATATTGTCCTGGCTCAAATCCCTCGTCAATCCCAATAATGATTCAAAACAAGATCATGAACTTCCCAATTTCTATCACCAAAATTTCCCAGTTGTGAGACCTAAGACCCATAACTTGGATCATCAAAAGTCTGGACCTCAGCCAATCAGATTAACCAGCCCAAGAATCCTTACGACAAAACCAAACACCTTAGAAGCGCCAATCAGGCACGATGAGGACTACGGAGTCAAGGCAAGCATCAGTGCATTGTCACTGCCGCCAAAGCAGCTATAGCCGCGCTTTAACCCGTGGACTAACCACCCCGTAGAGAGAACAGGCTGATTCCATTCGCTTTCAACACGGCTGCACCAATCAAGCCAGCCACGTTGAGTCCGATCACGAAAGCCCAGACCCTCCAGGGTTGGTTCTTGTCCAGCGGCATCACAACAAAGCGGTGGTAGCAATATGGCTGATCCAACTGATCCACGCCCTGGAAGGATCCACCGAACAGTGAGGGAGGGGGCTAACGGGTTAAAGCACTGCGTCTAACGCGCCGATCCCACAGCCATTGGGTTTAAAGGGATGCCTGAGCTGGCCGCAGGAGCCAATCAAAGAAGCCTAAAAACTTGTGGTGCCTCTCGCCCGCAAGAAGAGCAATGGCAGTGAACAGTCCTTTGAACTGGCAAGAGCATCATGCGTGCTCGCCAGACTGAACGACAAAAGCCATTTCATTTTGATCAAGGCCGCCCCGCCGAGCTATCGGCATTAAGGCTCATTGCCCAAGGACGCTCAGGCGGCAAAAGTGAGTGCATCGAACCCGGAGGCGCCCAATGGACGACTCGCCACCAGAGAATTCTGATGCAGCACTACTGAACTGAGGCACCTGCTCCAACAGTCTCCACAAAGCGTGGGCGAGGAGCTGGTTTGACCACTCATTGGGGAAGCCAAGCCAGCGCCACTCCTCTGCACCGTCTCTAGGTGCCCTAAAGGAGTACGCCCGATACACCTGGATCTATGGCCCCAGGTATGCCTTTTAAACAGACGCTGCCCACAAACCCTTTACAAAAGCCGCTCCTTAATGGGCGGCTTTTCAGTGTTGAGCGGTTACCGCTGCTGGATCAGAGCACGCCGCCAACCCGTTGCACCATCGCCATGAGCGCTCTTCCACCAAGCGCTTAATCAGTGATCTGGAAGCACAGACAACAGCAAGGCCACCAAGCGCGGTAACATTTCGTTACTTGCCGCAATGGGATGACCGTTTCTTCTTCTAGTGACAGTTGGTACCAAGACGCAGCTGCTGCGCAAATCAAGGCAGAGCACCTAAAGAAAGCCGAGCTGCTGAATGGGCGGATTGCCATGCTCGGCTTTGTCATCGGGGTTTTAACCGAGGCAATCTCAGGACACGGCATCGTCAACCAGATCACATTCGGCTTCTTGGGCTGCAACTGATGAACGATTACTCAACCGCCATTTTCGCTCTAGTTGCCATCACTGGCGCCTTGACTGCTGGTGTCATCTTCATCTTGAAGCAACCCAGCGATTTACCAGCCGTAAAGCATCAGCGCCATTGACTCATGACCATTGACAACCGTTGCAGAGAGCAGCGCGACATCGCTGACTCGATGTTTATGGACTTCAAATACACAAGACCCGGATCGAATGAGCAGTTGCGCGCGCTAACAACACTGAGCTTTTTGCTGAGCATGTGGAATGACTTCCTGCGCAGCGAGGTTCGCCGCATGGATGCAGTGCTCTCACTCTCTCCATTTGAGGCCTAGTCCTTTTTGCTGACTCGCCATTTCACCCCTCAGTGTGGAATGGCGAGGCCATAGCAAAAGGCTCAGTCTCAATGCCTCTCCACCGATCAGGTCCACCAACTTGATTCACTGACAGAGCGGCTGAATATCCAGTCAGCTGGCGCGGCCACCACAGCATCGCTTCGGGTCACTGGGGTCATCCCCTCGAGCGAAAAGCCTGCAAGGCAGTCCAGCTGGCCCAAGGGACCAAAGCTGAACAACTGAGAGGGTCTTCAAAGCCCAAGGGGCCTTGNCAGGGNTCCTNNTCAAGGTTGTACAAGCCCCTTGCAGATAGAGTTGGGGATTGGGATCTGGGCATGTCTGAAGACAAGACCACNGATAANGANCTGCTCAAAGAAGTGGGCAAGGAGCTTTGGGGCTGCGTCAACAAACTGCGTCCCGGCCTGCCGAAACAAGCCAAAGCNCAGCTGACCCTCAAGGCGTTGCTGACGATTGGCGATCTGCAGGATCAACTGGGAGCCGCCATGGTGCTTGGGGTGGTCGCCGACCTAGAGCCCGATGACGCNNCCGAGCCAAGCAGCGAGGACAGCGCACCTGAAGAAGAAGCAGTCAGCTCTGGCGAACGGACCACGCGCAAACGGTCCACCAAAAGCTGACATTGGCACGCCCCGCCCAACAGAGNCTGATGGCCAAGGCGCGCCCAATGCAATCNGCGCGCCTTGCATGANCGACGCAAAAAAGAAGTCTTCAGCAGGTTAATGACCCTGACCGAAGACTCCNANAAGGTCAACCAATTCAGCTGTAGAAGTTGAGAAACAACTCCACAATCGTGAGACCTACCAAAAAAGAGACCGCAAGGAATGAAGCTTCCTGATAGCGGCGCGCCATCACAATCGCGCCAATGACACAGGAGAGCTCAAGAACAATTCTCTGCCAAGAAACTGTAAATTCGAGCACATCTANCCTCGCTTCACTCAACTTCATTACCTTATATCAAGTTCGTCTTATTCCGCCCCGATTGGCGGCAGCATCCTTGAGCCTCAAGCTCGAGGGCTGGCTGCGGATCAGCGTTGAGCTCGGCATGATGCGCTTAGACACTGGCATCCCATGCGCCGCGCTCCGCTCTTGGTCCTGACCGGGACGCTGATCCTGCTGTCAGGTTGCGGGACGGCCAAGAACAGCCTCGATCAGAAAGCACGCATNGACATCGCGCTTGACCTGNACAACCCAGCGAACAGCAGCGGAACCCTGCGACAGAANGGCGAGTCCGACACATTCAAGGTGGGCTACGGCAAGTACGGCATCGGNTGCGCCGATTCCACCTTTGAAGAAGGTGTCACACCGCTGGGGACCTTNAAGGTCAATGCCATTCTCAGCAATGGGGAATTTCAGATGGTTCCCGAGCTGGTTGAACGCTCCGGCAAGAGTGAGGCTTACCTCAAGCAAAACCTGTTCAAGAACATGAGCGCCATCGACTTCAAAGGCGATGGTGAAACCGGTGAATACGGCACGGGCTACATCAGCCTTGAACCGATTGGTGATGCCGAGCAGCCATTCCGCTTCAATGAGTACGACGGGAAGTTCCGTTGGTACAGCTTTGCCATTCACGGNACCAACGATGAAAGCCGGGTCGGCCAGAAAGTAACCGGTGGCTGCGTGAATGTGAACAACAGTGATCTCAACAAGCTGCTTGAGGCCGTCGAACTGGGTGATGAAGTNACCATCACCGCCAACGGCCCCTGCAAGCCCTGAGGCATCCCCACTGATGAGGGACTCCCTCAGGCAGACAATGCCTNATCAGCCCTCTTCATTGGCATCATCTTCGGCATCCATCTGAGCCAGTAGCTCCTTGTGGTAATCCACCACGTCCTGACAGCCGATCACCGGGGTGAAGTCAACATCAATGCCGTACTTGGCGCGCCAGGGGGCGAAGTGCTTGAAGATCTGCTTGTCCCCCTCAGCCTTAAAGAGCAGNACCACCCGGCCTTCACCAGGCTGGTGAACCCGGAAGAGCATCTCNAAACCCTCAAAATTGTCCTGCTTGGCCATCTCACCTGACTCCCACAGCTCAACAAAGGCGGCGTAGGCATCGAGTTGCTCAATGTGATCAGGGAAAGCAACCTCAGCGAGATACATCTGCATGGGCCTAAAAGCAAAGCCGCCTCATNGTTACTCGAGGCAGATTGTTGGACCATTAACACCTCAGCTCTGCTGCTTTGCCTGCAACTGGTCGGGCCCTGNAGCAAACACGAATCCCGGCCAGGCANCACCTGCATCCGACAGATCAACAACGGCCAACCCATGGACCAAGTGGAGGCTTTCCATGTGATCAGCCGCGTCCTCTATCACCAGAAGGGTGGGGCATTCTTCTGGTGGAAGCCCATCGCGTNTAGCTCATTGCCCAGTTCACTGGCCCCTGAACCAAAGCTTTCNGGGTCTCGAGCNAGGTCATCGCGGCCATCAGCGATGAGGAATTTGTGTCAGCAANAGGTGCGCTCACTGCTGCCTGGAGCTGATTGACATCNCCCCCAGCGAAAATCAGATGAAAGACCTCGCCATAGCGAGGTCTTTTTCATGTCGAGTCAGCCGATGCCAGCTCTCACCTGAACCATGGGATTCCAAGGATCGTTGGATTTCCTTCCGCATAGGCCCCTACCAAAAAGCTTCTGCTTTTTTAGTTTGAATATGAAACAGTTGATCAAACCATGCAGATACACCTGCAGTTCTCGGAAAATATTGGAACCGTGATCGGTGATGGGGTGCACCCAGCGTTCCCCGCTCTGGCATGCCCGTTGCTCATTCACAAGGAGCTCCACCACGTCAACCGCATCCAGACCAGTCGCTCACCGATGAAGCTGCGCAAGCCCATGGGAATGGCCTGCGGCGTTTCAGCCTAANCAGGNGACCACCAAGACCTTGATGTTGCGAGGTAGCCAAAACAACCTAGAGCCGGTATTAGGGGAGTGTTCTCCAGTGGCATCNCATGTCCAACGCCCGCGACCTNATCAATGCTCATCTGTATCCGGTGCTAGCCACATTCGGGGTGATCTATCTGGCAATTCAAATCGCACCAGTCGCCCAGCAGGCCCGCAGTTTCAACCGTTGTGTCGCAGGTCTAGAAGCCGCTCTTAAGGCCAACAACATTGAAGCTGAATACACATGGGAGGACAGTGCCGTAATCCCCGAGGCCCTTTGCAATGGCGGCCGCTAAATCAGGGTCAACAGAGCATCGTGACATTGAAATCTGTGCATCGGCNGCAAAAAGGTTGNCCTTCAGNCCGGGCTCAACTGCTCACAGTTCGTGACTGAANAGAGAGGAACCAAAAGCCATTCAGCAAAAAGTTCCTCCACCNAGATCGNACTTAATCCATCACCCGATGATGGATTAAGGCGTGAGGACTACCNGAAGGCTGACAACGACGNTAATGAAAAGACAGCAAAAGCGAGCCTATGGCGATAGAGAATCCGGAGACAAGAACAAATAAGCTCATNTTTCAGCATCAATCTAATTTCAGCATCGTCATGGCTCAGCGATTGAACTGACGCGCGCGCTACAAAACAACGGATATAGGCATATTGACTGGCCACACAGAGCAACAATCCACCGGGCAGTCCTTGTAGCAATGACAACACTGTCGTCATGATCTCAAGCCTATGCGAACCCGTCTTGCTGCAGACCAACGATCGCGATAAGAATGCGTGCGCTTGTGTCCCTGGCCATGGAAACCACCATTTGCACCTTTGAGTTGAGCGTTCCCTTCAGCCAATGGGCCGCAATCTTTGACAGCGAGGATGTTGCAAAGATGCATGCTGCCGCCGGCGTCACGCCGCTTTATCGCGGTGTAAGCAGCAACAACCCCAGCAAGGTTGTGGTCATTCATCAGTCCGCGCCTGGCGTGGCCACCAAGCTGCTGGAGGACAACAAAGCCTTGATCGAAAGCACCGGGCACATCTGGTCCACCACTGAACTCAGCACCTACACCGCGGACTGATGAGCTTCTGCCGCCACAGGGCCACCTAGCCTGGAGACAATGATGGGTGATGGCGTGAACAAAGCCACTGGGCCGCTGCGACGCGCCCTGATCTACGGCCTACTGAGCTACATCGGGCTGGTGCTGATCAATAACAGCAGCCTGGAGCTTCCCAACATGTGGCTGGCCTATCTGCCGATGTTCGTACTCGTGTACGGGGTCACGCAATGGGCCGATCGCGCCATCGCCTCACGTTCAGCGGCCAACAACTCCGATAGCAACGACTAATTCACAGCAGCAGCTTTTCGGGGAGCACGGAGAGCTGCCAGTCATCTCCGCAAAAAAAGCTCAGATAATGCTGAGCTTCGTCTTCGCTCGAAAATCTGGCGATGATCTGCCAACTCTGCGACCCCTCACAGACACTGCCATGGGATCGAGCCACAACCCAGGCATCCGTCAGCTCACGCTCCACACCCAGAACCCATAGAAAGCTCATCAGTCTGAGACCTGCCAACCAAGGTCCCCTCGGTCAACTCAGCAGGCCTCTCATTCTCTGTAAAGACGCGGGCGCCTAAATGGTTCCCACCACTGCCCTGATGAACTGGCAGTTCAAAAACAGCTTTCACGCATCAGCCGCTCACCGGTTCCCAGTCACAAGCCCCCCTTGCTCCGCCGCCTCTCCTACTAGCGCTTTCTTGCTGCAGACTCCGTTGAGGGCTGAGCTTCCCTAAGAGGTCTCGAGGGAAACGTCGCATGCAACCAGCAGAGCGCTAACTGGGGCAAGCAGCTTGATTGGGAGATGAGCTCAGTGCTCACCCATGAGCAGGCTGGACCTCTGAGCAGCAAGGTCTACAGCTGAGCCACCGCGACTGGCGAGAAGACGCGCCATCATGCATCGAGCATTGATTGATGCATGGTGGTTTCTGTGTTTTTTGCAGCAGCTTTCTTGATTCTGCTGGTACAAGCGTTCTTGTTGATGCGCCAAGGCATGGATGCCGCCCATGGCACGATCAAAAAGACTTCCAAGGGTGATCGCACTGGGATCCGAACAATTCACCCGGAGATGCTGGACCGTAATGGTCAATTGGTGAGCGATGAACTCCTCACGGTGCGGTTCAGCGGCGACAACGACACCGCTGAACCGCAGGCAATGGCCTGAACTGGATTACCAGAGACCGCGAACAGCAGGTGCAGAGGTTGTGAAGTAGATCTTCGTGTTCAGATACAGCCCGTAGTATTGGCACTGTCCACTGATGCCATTGTCATCAGGGGTGTAGCAGGTGAGGACAACACCCGCCTCATCATTGCCATAGACCTCATCACTGAGGGTCTCCTTAGCCATTGCCGATGCAGGCATCAAAATGGCCGCACCAAGCAGAGAAGCTGAGCCGTTCGCATGTTGATTTGAATGCTGTTGCAAATTTGCAGAGAACGTTGAGATCAACACCACAAGCGCCTCATTCTCTTTAGAAATCGACCTTATAAAGACTCGTTTGGCATCGAAATGCTACCAAACACCATCACACTTTGTTGCTTCAGCTCATTCTTGACGCAGACCAACTTCCCATACATGAAATCTCCCAAAAAAACAAATCAGCCACGTATCAGACCGATACACATTCATCAGAACTGAAGATTGATTTTCCAGTATTACAACTTCAGCCACGGAAATTTTTGCAGTGAATGATGAATGCAGCTGCTACATTGTTAAAATCAAATTGAGCAATGATCCAGCATCTCGATTCCATCAATTTCCGCGTGAGGGATTGACGCATCAGCACAACAGAATGCCCCAGATCTCATAACTGAGACCACAATCCTGGATAAAGGGTGAGTAGCGATGTCCTGAACGGATGAGTGACCGGGAGGCTCTTAGAAGCGATTACCGAGCTCATCCGGTCTGGCCGCTGGTTCAATCAGGACCCATTGGTAACTCTCGAGGACATTGAGTCTCTGCTCAAAGAGCAGGATCACCGAACTGGAATGCCTGCAGAGCGGCTCGGTTGATGGCAGCCCTCAGCTGACCTTCCTTAGTGGCAGCAAGATGATGGGATGAGACAAAGCAGCAGGCCCTCAGGCCATTCTCCTCCATGCAGACATGCAGGCACCCATCCTTTTGATGTTCCAGTTCCAGAGGCATGGCATCAAAGCCGATACTTCAGTTTGAGCAATTGAAAAGTGCTCGGCTATGGGTTCAAGCACTCATTGCGATGTCGAAGCACCATGGGATCAGGGGTTTAGCTATCCAATGAAGCTTCTGCTGCCTGCTGGGCTGCTGCTGGCGATACTGGCCATGCTGGGGGCAGGGCTGATCCGATTGAACTACAGCTCGGGACGACAGCTGCAGATTCAACCCTTCGTCAACAGCGGCAACTACATCCCGGCACGACAACGCCGCAAGGCGGTCCGCAGGGCCCTTTACGGCGAATCCTTCCTGGATTGAGCGTTGACTTCAGAGACCTGCCCAGGCGCGTAATTCCTCAAGCGTCATCACACCTTCCTTGCGCTGCTCTCCAAGCATCCATGTAGGAAAGGCCCTGACACCAGCTTCCAGACAGCGTTCCTTGCCCGCCTCATCACTGGCGCACTCGATGTAAGGCAGCTCACGGCCACCCTCAGTACCAAAGAGATTTTTCTGGTGAAAACAATGGGTGCACCACCAGGCGCCATAAAAAATGGCGCCAGCCTGCTTGAGGTCACGGGCCAGCTTGATCTGAGCCTGGGTTGAAGGCTCCACGGCATCGCCGAGGCTGCCAGCCCGCAAAGGCAGCTGAGGTGCCACGCCCAGCAATAGGCCAGATAGCGACAGCATCCAGAGGGCGCGGCGCATGAGATCGGCGGAACGTCGACGCTGAGGCTAGGTGAATAGGCCTGTTTGGGCAGTGCGTTCGGACTTCCGCCCTCCTGCGCCACCCCCAGCACCGCCGAGGGCTGAGACACTGAGCTCAGTTAAAGACGCAGCCCGGATGAGCACTGGCGGCTACCGCGATTACTTCAAGGTGCTGGGGCTCGAGCGCGGCGCCGATAGCGATGCGGTGAAGAAGGCCTTCCGTCGCCTGGCCAGGCAATACCACCCGGATGTCAATCCAGGCGACAAGGATGCGGAGGCACGCTTCAAGGAGATCAGCGAGGCCTATGAGGTGCTCTCTGATCCAGAGAAGCGCAGTCGGTACGAGCAGTTTGGCCAGTACTGGAATCAGGCCGGCGGTGGTGGGGCTGGCCCCGCTGGCTTTGACGTGGATTTTGGCCGTTACGGCAACTTCGACGATTTCATCAATGACCTGCTCGGCCGTTTTGGAGCCACTGGCGGCGCCGGCCCCGGTGGCTTCGCTGGCGGTGGCTTTCCGGGTGGGTTTGCCGGAACTGCACCGCCGGTGAATCTTGATGCCGAATCCAGCCTCACCATTTCATTGACAGAAGCCTTTCGCGGCTGCGAACGCACCTTGCAGGTCAATCAAGAGAGAGTGCAGGTGCGCATCCCAGCTGGGGTCAAGCCAGGAAGCCGGCTACGACTCAAAGGCAAAGGCAACTTGCAGCCCAGCACAGGACGCCGCGGCGATCTTTATCTGACCATCAACCTCAGTAGCCACCCGCTCTGGAATCTTGATGGTGATGCCCTGCGCGCCGAACTGCCCCTCAGTCCGGCAGAAGCGGTCCTCGGAGGAGAAGTGCGTGTGCCCACCCCAGATGGTGAAGCGGTGGTGACAGTGCCGGCGGGAATTTCGCCTGGACGGTCGCTGCGGCTGCGCGGCAAGGGCTGGCCCCTCAAATCTGGGCGCGGTGATCTGCTGCTAACCGTGCAGTTAGCTCTGCCCCAAGACCCCTCATCAGAAGAGCGAAGTCTCTACGAGAAGTTGCGGGATCTCGGAGGCCAACAGACCCGTAAGGCCATGTTCGAGGACGGCAAGCTGTAAAGCACTAAAAAGGGATTTCTTAGGATCGCGAGCTATCGGCTGAACGCCATGGATCTCGCCTATCGCCCCCGCCGGCTGCGCCGCACTCCCGCGCTGCGAGCCATGGTGCGGGAACATCAGCTCAGCGCCGCTGATTTCATCTATCCACTCTTTGTGCACGAGGGGGTGAGCAACGAACACATTGGTGCCATGCCCGGGGCCCAGCGCTGGAGCCTCAATGGCCTTCTTGAGGAGGTCAGCCGCGCCTGGGATCTGGGCGTGCGCTGCGTGGTGCTCTTCCCCAAAATTGCCGATGGTCTCAAAACTGAAGACGGCAGTGAGTGCTTCAACGAGGGAGGCCTGATCCCGCGAGCCATACGCCGGGTGAAAGAGGAGATCCCAGGAATGGCCGTCATGACTGATGTGGCCCTCGACCCTTACTCCTGTGATGGGCACGACGGCATCGTCAGCGCCGAAGGGATCGTGCTCAACGATGAAACGGTGGAGATTCTCTGCCGCCAAGCAGTGGCTCAAGCGCGGGCAGGAGCTGATCTGATTGGCCCCAGCGACATGATGGATGGCCGCGTCGCCGCCATCCGAGAAGCCCTTGATGACGAAGGCTTCAGCCATGTGGGGATCATCAGCTATACAGCCAAATACGCCTCCGCCTACTACGGACCCTTCCGGGAAGCGCTGGATTCAGCTCCCCGTGCGGAGGCCGGCAAACCCATCCCCAAGGACAAGAGCACGTATCAGATGGATCCAGCAAACGGCCGGGAGTCCCTGACCGAGGCCCTGCTGGATGAGCAGGAAGGCGCCGACATCATGATGGTCAAACCGGGACTGGCCTACCTCGACATTATTCATCGCTTGCGCGGTGAGACCGAGCTGCCGATTGCGGCCTACAACGTCAGTGGTGAGTACGCCATGGTCAAAGCAGCCGCAGAACGAGGTTGGATCGATGAGCGGGCCGTGGTCCTCGAGACCCTGCTGAGCTTCAAGCGGGCCGGTGCTGACTTGATCCTCACTTATCACGCCTGCGATGCCGCTGGCTGGCTTCGGCAGGGTTAATCAACCAGCAGGTGGCGCTCCACCAGCGCCTCACCGGTGCACGCCATCAGTTCATCCCAGTGGGCCTTGCATTCCAGGGGAAGGACCTTGCTGACGTTGCAGTCCAGCTGTTTGAGGGTTTGGGAGATCTTGCGAACCGCTTCCGCAGCCGCAGCCGATTCTCCTAGGGCCACAAGTTTGTTGAGTGTCTGCTGCGGGGAGACCAACTCTCCTTGATGCAACTGCTGCAACTGTTTATCAAGCAGAGCATGAAGATCCAGCTTCTGCCGCGGGGCGATGTTGAGTGAGTCGATCAAATTCCCCTCGTTCTCCAAAGCCTTGCAAAAGCGTTCCAAGGCATAACTCGAGAGCTGGTAATACAAGCCTTCAAGAGCCTGGCCCGATACTTTTGCTGTGCTGGCTTTACTGGCTTTGCTCATCAATTTGAATTCGCGCTTTGTTTTTACTTTCGTCATAACGAGTTAATTGCATTCCGCATTCATAGATCTCATTCATCCTCATCAATGATCTGGCCTTTGTCCAAGTCTGAAATGACAACAAAGTTGTAATGCCATGAGAATCTGCTGAATAGGCCGCATCTTCGCCAGCCACAAGGGGCACGTCGGTCCTGCCGCCTGGACAGTGAGAATGGCCATCCACGCAATGGGGTCATGGCTGTGGATCGGCTGGGCCATGTGGCCATCCAGGTGGCCGATATGGATCGGGCNAAGGNGTTTTATCTCGGACTTGGCATGAAGCTGGTGTGGGATGCCCAGGATTGGGCGTACCTCAGCGCCGGCGCTGACGGGCTGGCCCTNCTGGGACCTGATTACAAAGCCGCTGGTCCCCACTTCGCCTTCCACTTCAAGACCCGTGAGGAGGTGGTAGCGGTGCATGCCCAACTCAAATCCGANGGCNTTGCGGTGGGCGGCGTGCATGATCACCGCGACGGCACCGCCTCGTTCTATTTGCGTGATCCGGAAGGCAACTGGCTTGAGATGCTCTACGAACCTCCCGGCGGCATTCCCAGCAACCAGGGCAGTGATNGAGATNCAGGCTGAAACCCTGGCGCTACTNGAGTGGGCGCGCCTTGGAGAGCACCTCAGCGGTTTTGCTGGCAGCCCCCTGGGCCAGGCTCTCTGCCGCAGACTTCCTCTGGCACCAAGCGCCGCAGAAGCCAGCCGCCGCCTAGANGAAACCGCCGAGCTGCTGGCCCTCGATGGCCTCACTGATGGCGGCCTCAGCTTCCAGGGAGTGGTGGATCTGGAGGAAACCGTTCAGCTCTGCGCCAAGGGGGGCTGCGCTGGCGGTGAACCATTGCTGCAGTTAGCAGAGACCCTGGCAGCAGCGAGGCGGCTGCGCCGCCAGATCGATGAACCGGAACTNCGGCCGGTCACCACAGCCCTGCTGGAAGGCCTGCGAACCCTGCCGGATCTTGAGCAGCAGTTGCGCTTTGCGCTGGAAGAGGGGGGTCGGGTGGCTGATCGAGCCAGCCCGCCACTGGAAGGCCTGCGANGGCAACTTCACGGCCAACGGCAAGAGCGCCAGAGCCGACTACAGGAGCTGATGCGTCGCTGGTCCAACCAGCTTCAGGACACCGTGATTGCCCAGCGCCATGGGCGCCCGGTGCTGGCGGTGAAGGCGGGAGCTGCTAGCCAGTTGCCTGGTCAGGTTCACNACAGCTCCGCATCAGGCAACACCCTGTTCATCGAGCCCCANGCCGTGGTGGGGCTAGGAAACCGCATCGCCGAACTGGAGGGCCANGAACGGGCCGAAGAGCGTCGGGTACTGATGCAGCTGAGCCGGGCTGTTGGGGAAGAGGCCGAAGGCCTTGAGGCCCTGCAAATGATCCTGGCGCAACTGGACCTAGCCCTCGCCAGGGCTCGCTACAGCGCCTGGATCGGCGCAGTCAANCCGGAACTGGGCGGAGAGCACTGGGAACTGCGCGACCTGCGCCATCCGCTGCTGGTNTGGCAGGAGCGGCGCGAACAGGGCAGTCCCGTGGTGCCAGTGAGTTTGANGATCAGCCCACCGCTGCGGGTGGTGGCCATTACNGGGCCCAACACCGGCGGCAANACCGTGACGCTCAAGAGCGTGGGACTGGCCACATTGATGGTGCNAGCCGGTTTATTCCTGCCCTGCAGCGGCACCCCAAAACTGCCCTGGTGCGCAGCGGTNCTTGCTGATATCGGCGATGAACAGTCGCTGCAGCAAAACCTCTCCACCTTCAGCGGCCACGTGCGGCGAATCGCACGAATCCTTGGCGCACTNGAGGNCATGGGCCCGACCCCNGTGCCGGCCCTGGTTCTCCTTGATGAGGTGGGCGCCGGCACTGATCCCAGCGAGGGTTCGGCACTGGCGACAGCCCTGCTGAAGGAGCTGGCCGAAAGGGTGCTGCTCAGCGTGGCCACCACCCATTTCGGGGAGCTCAAAGCACTCAAGTACAGCGATGAGCGCTTTGAAAATGCCTCAGTGGAGTTTGACGANGTGAGCCTNNGGCCCACTTACCGGCTGCTGTGGGGCATTCCCGGACGCAGTAATGCCCTCTCAGTGGCTCGCCGACTTGGCCTGGCTGAATCAGTGCTCGAGGGAGCCGCAGNCTTGCTGGAGGAACANGGCACCAGCTCNGTGAACACCGTCATCAGCGGNCTTGAAGAGCAGCGTCAGCGCCAACAGGAGGCGGCGGAGGAGGCAGCGGCCCTGCTCATGCGGGCTGAATTGCTGCACGAGGAGCTGCAGGCGCGCTGGCAGCAAGAACAGCAGCAGCGCGCTNAACGGCAGGGGGAAGCCCGTCAGCACCTGGTGGGCTCCATCCGTGAGGGGCGCAAGGAAGTNCGCCAGCTGATCAGGCGCCTGCGCAAACCCGATGCCGACGGCGAGGCGGCCCGTCAGGTGGGGCAGCGGCTACTCAGCCTGGAGGAGGAACACCGCCCGGAGCGTCAACGCAAGCAGCATCGGGGCTGGAGTCCAGCGATCGGAGATCGGGTGCGGTTGCTGAGNCTTGGCAAGGCNGCCGAGGTCCTCAGCGTCAGTGACGATGGGCTGGAATTAAGCGTGCGCTGCGGTGTTATGCGCCTCAGCGTCCCGCTAGATGGCATTGAAAGCCTGCAAGGAGAGAAGCCAGCCAAACCGGAACCAGAGCCGGTGCGGGTCCAGGGGAAAGGCCGCCTCAGCCAGGCCGCCGTTCGCACAAGCCGCAACAGCATCGATGTGCGCGGCCTACGCGTGCATGAAGCCGAGNCNGCGGTCGAGGAACAGCTGCGCCAAGCCAGGGGAGCGGTNTGGGTCATCCATGGCATCGGCACCGGCCGGCTCAAACGGGGNCTGAGGGAGTGGCTTGCAGGACTGGCCTATGTGGAGCGCTTCGCTGATGCCGAACCCGGCGATGGAGGTCCGGGCTGCACCGTGATCTGGCCTCGTGGCTGAACCGCTTCANCGCTGAGTTCAGGCGGGCAGGCTGGGCAGATGGGGAGANGCCTGGGCTGGCTCGGCGGGCCTGAGCGCATCACCATCCTCACCAAAGAGGGTCCAGCCTTGNGGCTCNAGCTCAAGATGNCAGCGCTGCTCAGGCTGCAGCAGCAGATCCGCATTGGTGCGCAACTGCACCACCTGGTCGAATTCCTGTAGACGGCAACTAACGAGCAGTTCATGCCCCAAAGCTTCCACCTGCACCACTNCGGCTGGCAGGTTGCGATTGGTGGCGGGTGCAAGCCGCAGGCGCTCAGGCCGTAGGCCCAGCATGAGTTGCTTGCCGATATGTCCCTTCAGGACAGGAGCCAAAGCGGGATCAGCCACCACACGCTTACCTGCCAGCAGGACCTGCTCCGCAGAGACCACCTCGACCGGCAACAGATTCATCGGAGGTGATCCGATGAACTGGGCAACGAAGAGGTTGGCCGGATTGGCGTAGAGCTCCATCGGTGTACCCAGCTGTTGAAGACGGCCGCCATTGAGCACAGCGATGCGATGTCCCATCGTCATCGCTTCCACCTGATCGTGGGTCACATAAAGGGTNGTAACCCCAAGCTGGCGCTGGAGCTCAACGATCTGACGGCGGGTATCGCCNCGCAGCTTGGCGTCGAGGTTGCTCAGCGGTTCATCCATCAGGAACACCGCCGGCTCGCGAGCAATGGCACGGCCTAGGGCGACTCGCTGCTTCTGGCCACCGGAAAGCTCCTTAGGCAGCCGGTCCAGCAGATGAGCCAAATCGAGCATGGCGGCGACCTGCTGCACCCGTTCAGCGATGCGCTGCTCACGAGAGGACTGCACAAACGGCAGCGTGCGTGCCAGCCAATCGTGCAGCTGCTGCCGCGGCCGACGCGCGGCACTGCGCCGCAACCCGAAGGCGATGTTGCCCGCCACGGTCAGGTGGGGATAAAGCGCGTAGCTCTGGAACACCATCGCCACATCACGCCTGGAGGGCGGCAGGGACGTCACATCACGCCCCCCCACATGCACCTGTCCCTGACTGGGGGCCTCCAACCCTGCCAGCAGACGCAGCAGGGTGCTCTTGCCACAGCCTGATGGACCAACAAGCACCAGAAATTCACCGTCTTGCACCTCCAGGTCAATGCCCTTAAGCACTTCGACAGGAGCGCTACCCCGTCGGGGCGGGTACTGCTTGCGCAATTGGCGGAAGGCGACCTCGGCCACGCAGTAAGTGCAGGAGGGCTCTGACTTTAGTGAGCTCAAGCAGTGATGCCCCGGCGCGGAAGAATGGGGGATTGCCACCTGGGACTGTGCAGTTCATCGATCAGGCCAGGATCGCCGTGCGGGCCGGCCGGGGCGGCGATGGCATCAGCGCCTTTCGGCGCGAGAAATATGTTCCTGCCGGTGGCCCATCCGGCGGAGATGGCGGCCGGGGCGGCGATGTGGTGCTGGAGGCTGACAGCAACCTGCAAACGCTGCTTGATTTCAAATACAAGCGCTTATTTCAGGCGGATGACGGCCGTCGCGGCGGCCCCAACAAAGCCACCGGCGCCAGCGCGGATGACCTCCTGATCAAGGTGCCCTGCGGCACCGAGGTGCGTGATCTAGGCAGCGGCCTGCTGCTGGGCGATCTGATCGACAAAGGGGAACAACTCGTGATTGCCAAAGGCGGCAAGGGAGGACTGGGCAATGCCCACTACCTCAGCAACCGCAACCGGGCCCCTGAGAAGTTCACCGAGGGCAAGGAAGGAGAGGAATGCGAGCTGGAACTGCAGCTGAAGCTGCTGGCCGAGGTGGGGCTTGTAGGTCTGCCCAACGCCGGCAAAAGCACCCTGATCAGTGTGCTTTCAGCGGCCCGGCCCAAGATTGCTGATTACCCCTTCACCACCCTGGTACCGAACCTTGGGGTCGTGCGGCGTCCCAGCGGGGATGGCACCGTCTTTGCCGATATTCCTGGACTCATCGCCGGCGCCGCCGCCGGAGCAGGTCTGGGCCATGACTTTCTTCGCCATATCGAGCGCACCCGGCTGCTCATCCATCTGGTCGATGGCAGCAGCGAAGATCCCCTCGCTGATGCCCAGGTCCTACTTGGCGAGTTGGAGGCCTACGGCCATGGGCTGATGGAGCGACCACGGCTGCTGGTGATGAGCAAGTGCGAACTGCTGGATCCGGAGTTGATGCATGAACGGTGCCAGCAGCTCAGCACAGCCCTCGATGAGCAGGTATTACCGATNTCCGCTGTCACGAACAGCGGGCTGGAGGCCCTACTGAGCCGCACNTGGGAGGTGCTGGGAATCAGCGCGTAAGGAGCGCCTGNCCCCAGGGCAGGAAGCGCTGAAATTCAGCTTCATTGCATGCAGCCAAAAGCGGGTAGCTGGCTTCACCAAGAGGAGCTCCGGGCTGCAAAGGATAAGGATCATCCGCCAGTGGGCGAATGACACAACCGAGCTCCTCAAGCATCAACCAGACCCCAGCCAGATCCCAGATCTTGGGGGTGGCCTCAAGGGCCGCCAGCATCGTGCCCAAGCCAACCCCCAGCAGATTCAGGCTGGCCACACCAAGCATCCGCGTCTTGGCAGGGAAACGCTGAGGCAGCTGCTGGATTAGCGGTAGGGAGCGAGTACAGAGGCTGGCGCAACTGCAGCCGTGTCGAGGGCCACCAGGAGAACTGAGGCGCTCGCCATCACGCCAGACACCCTGACCGCGGACTGCCACGTAGCGCTGGCGCAAGGGGGGCACATCGATCACCGCCTCGATCGGGCGGCCGGCTTCGAAGCGGGCCAGGGAGATGGCCCAGATCGGCAGACCCACCGAGAAATTGGTGGTGCCATCGAGGGGATCCACCACCCAGCAGCACTCGCTCTGGGGAACCGCGGTGCTGCCTTCCTCGCTGAGCAGACCGTCCGCCGGATAGATCCGCTCAAGGCCTTCAGCAAAGGTGGCATCACTCCAGCGGTCACAGTCGGTGACCAAGCTGCCATCGGGCTTGAGTGAACTGGCGATATGCCCAAAGTCCGCGCGCTGTCGCTCAGCCACCTGATCCACCAGGCCATGGAGGGCCTGCCACTGGGGATCACTGGAAAAGGAAGACATCAATCCATCTCGAAGGCCACTANATCGCCCAGGGCCCGCTGCACCCGCTGCTGAAACAGAGCCGTGTCGACCCGCAGCAGCATCACACCGGCCAGTAGCAATCCCACAGCCTGAACTAGGAACACGCTGGCATAGGCCGTAAAACCATTGGGGGTCCCGCTGAGATGGCCGAACAGGCTCAGAAGCGCCCCACCACTGATGGTGGCCAGCCCTCGGGCATAGGCCTGGGCCAGGCCCCAGACACCGATGAAGGTACCCGCCATCACAGGCGAGGTAAGCCCAAGCATCAGGGTCAAGCAGGCATTGGTGCTCACCCCTGCGGCATAGCCAAATAGCCCCAGTGCCAAACGAAACAAGGGCTCGGAGCTGATGCCACCAGCCACCACCATTAAGACGACAAAGACAGCGGAGAGCAGGCCACCAAGCAGGGCGGTGCGCTGGGACCCCAGCCGCGGCACCAGCAGCACACCGGTGGTGGCGATCCCCGCCAGGGTGCCGACGCCCCAGATGGCNTTGAGGCGGGTGGTGGCACAGACATCCATGCCGAAGACCGCACCGCCATAGGGCTCAAGAACCGCCTCCTGCAAAAACAGCGAGAAGGTGAACAGCGACAGCACCGCGAAGAAATAGCCCACCTGGGGAGAGGAGCGCAGAACCCGCCAGGCATGGTTCAANGAGATTTCTCCGCCTGCCTTATTGCCTTCAACAGGGTCAGCAACGGCTGCAGGTAGGGGACGCTCTACGCCCACCACCGCGGCCAGCACTAGGACAAAGATCAGCACCGGGGCGGTAACGATCAGGCGCTCGACCCCGGCAATCAGCAGATCGAGATCTGCTGAGGCGCAGGAGCTGCCAAGAAAGCGGCTTAAAGANATGCCNCCAGCCACGATGCCAACCATCAGCATCGACCAGACGATTGACACCAGGGTGGGGCGCTGCCTTTCGCTGCTGATATCCACCAACAGGGCCGCAAAGGGAGTGGAACTAGCGGAAATAGCCAGACCGAAGGCCAACATCACCAGGGTCAACACCAGCCCCCGCACAAGCACTCCAGGACCATCTCCCGCAATCGAGGCTGCCGCGAGCCAGAGAACGGTGCGTCCAGCAATCCAAAGCAGCAGGCAAAACGCCGCAGCACCACCAAGAATGAAAGGGGTTCGGCGCAACCCGCGCCAGCGACAGTTATCGGAGCGCTGGCCAAACCAGATGCGCGTAAATGCNACCATCTGCTGAGCTCCAAGAGCCAGAGCTGTCAATGCCGCCGGCACAGCGAACTCGTCGATTAGAAGACGGTTNAAAATGCCCAGGGTGAGGACTGAAATCGCCCCAAGGCAGGCCTGAAACAACCCCAGTCGGAAAGCCAGGGCGATGAAGCGCAGTGACCCCAAATGGATCAGTCGGCAGGGGGATTAACCGTAGCGGCCGACACCTGACAGGGACTGTTGAGTGGNGTGGAGAGCACAGGCACATCGGTGAGCGCGCTCTTCGGCGGGGGATCGGCTGGCAAGTCNGGNGGNAAACAGCGAGCNACCTGATCAAGACCGGTTCGCCGGCGCAGNTGGGCCANNGCACGGTTGTAGTCACCAACNGAGCGGGCATAGNCNACCTCNGCNNNCGTGACATCACGTTGGTTNTCGATCACATTGCGCTGGGTGCCNACACCGGCCTGNTANCGCAACACCGACAGGCGGTAGGCCTCCCGGGAAGAAAGAACCTCGCGGGATTGAGTAATCAGGTTTCTCGTCTCTGCTTGGAGCTGGAAGAACGCTTCCTCAACGTTCTTGCGGATCTGATTGCGCTCATTAGCAAAGCGATAGGTCTGCTGTTTAGCCACCTGCTTTTGTTGGCGTGACTGGGCAGCAGCGGCGCCCCCGTCAAAGAGCGTCCAAGTCAATCCCATGAACACCTGTTGATCAGTGTTCTCACGAACCATGCCTAAGTTGACATCATGGGAATGACTGCGAGATCCACTTTCACCAAATTGCTTGGACCAGGTTGAAGTGCCATTAATGGTCAGCGATGGCTGAATCCCTGCCAGAGCGCTGTTGGCTTGAGAATTAGCAATAGAAATATCAAGAATCAAATTATCGAGTTCCTCTCGAAAGGAATAGGCCGCAACGATGCTCTCTTGAAGCGAAGGCTGCCAGACACCGAGGACCTGACTGGTATCAGCAGCGGTAGGTGTCACATCCTGGGGAAGATTCAACAGACGGGCCAGCTCGCGTTGATTGGTCTGCTGTTCAGCAAGAAAATTCGTCAGGCGGTATTGCTCCCGCGACAACTGGGTTTCAGCCTCTAGCACGTCCAGCTTGGTGGCCACACCAGCCTGAAGACGGGCACGGGAATCGCGAAGATTCACTGTGGCAGCCTGAACAGAGGTCTTGCCAACCTCGACTTGAGCATCGACCACTTGGAGAGCAAAATAGGACTGCGCTGTCTGCAGCCGCAGGTCACGCAGAGTGATCAGGTACTGGTTCTTGGCTTTTTCGTATTGATCCCGCGCAGCCGCAATGGTCGGCACACGGCGAGGGTTAATGAGGGTCCAGCTCAGGTTCAAAGAGGCATCAGCGCCAAAGGTTTGGGTGGTCCCCCACCACTCGCCATAGCGATCAAGCTGGGTGTTATTTGCAGTGCCGTTCTCAAGATTATCCTGCTGTTCCTGCTGCTTTTGAGCGTTCTTATTAGCCGTTGAGTCTGATGCAATGGAGCGGCCAAAGTTTTGATAATTCGTGCCCCAGTTGCGACTAGGGAAGCTTCGCGTGCTGAGGTTGATCGTGGGGTACCACAGCGCAATCTGGGCCCTCAGAGTGCTTTTCGCCTCCTCCACTTGCATGGCAATGGCCTTGAGAAGGGGGTTATTCACCTCCATGATCTCAACCGACTGAGTGAGTGTCAGAGGACGCAAGTCATCAATACGGACCTGACGGGTTTGATTTGGCAGGGCCAGTGATTCAGGCGATTGGAGGCGATCAACATTCGGGGAGAGGCTGTTCGCCGCAGGCGCAACCTTTGTGGAATCTGACTTGGGGCGAGCGCCCTTCAGCTCAATGGCATTAGGAAGACTGCCATCTTCAAAGGGATCGACCTTGTCGGCAGGCTCATTCCCATAGGTCTCAGCCTTAGGGAGCGGATAACCGAGCCAATCGGTACCGTCGGATTGGCCTTGAGCCAAAGCAGCACAGGGGCCACTCGTTAGGGCGAGGGCCAGCAGCATGCTGAGCTTCCGTCCCGCCACAAGTCCACCAAAATTAAGTTGGTGGAAATTTAGTCGTCTGCGGCTGGTTCATGCAGGCAGGCGGCCACGACATCAGCTGCACCCCCCACCACCTCAAGGGAGAGTTGCAGCCGATCCTGAACCTCATCCAGGGTGAGGTCATCAAGAAACACCTGCTGACCCTGTCGCAGCATCACCGAAGGAATCAGCACCCGCTCACCCAACTCACGGCCGGCCAGGCCATCGAGCAGATCCTGACCGGTGAGCAAACCGGTAACCACTTGCTCACAACCCCAATAGGGGCTCGGAAGGGGCTGGAGCTGCAAATTAAGACCATCAACCTGCCGTAGCCGTTGCACCACCGGCGCCAGACTTGGCCCTACCAGGCTGCCGACCACCCAACTGAGGGTTGCAGGCCGTGAGCGCCGAGTCGGCAGCTCGCGAGTAGCTCCATCAAGCTCCTCAAGAAAAGCGCGGATGCTGCCAACGCCGTTTTCCTGCTGGGGCAGGTCCTCGTAGCTGAAGCGCTCAGGCAGGGGAAGGCCCGCCATCAAGTACCACTCATCAGACAGCCAGGCCCAGCGACTACCGAAACGCTGCACGAACTGCTGCTGCAGTGGCTCTACCGCATGAATGGTTCGGCGGGCCATGGCCGGATTCACCGGAACCAGTCCGTCACCATCCGGTCGGAAGCGAGTGAGACCGACTGGCACTACAGCGACTGAAAGCACTGCTGGCCAGTCGCCACCGCCAAAGCTGGCCAGATCATCCAGGGTCTGCAGCAGGGCCTCACCGTCATTGATTCCCGGGCAAACAACCACCTGGGCATGAATCTGCAGCCGCCTTTCCTTAAACCAGGTGAGTTGCTCAAGAATTTGACCGGCCCGTTCGTTGAGCAAGAGGTGCTGGCGCAGCGATGGTTCGGTGGCATGGACCGAGACAAACAGCGGCGAGAGACGCTGCCGTTCGATGCGCTCCCAATCCGCTGCCGTCAGGTTGGTGAGGGTGAGATAGGAGCCGTAGAGAAAACTCAGCCTGTAATCGTCGTCTTTGAGATAAAGACTCGAGCGCCGGCCGGGGGGCTGCTGATCGATGAAGCAGAACGGGCAGCGATTGGTGCACTGGCGCAGACCATCAAAGAGAGCCTCGGTGAAGCCCAGTCCCAGACCATCATCAGCCTCCTTCTCAAGCTCAATTTGATGCAGCGATCCATCGGGATCCTCCACCTCAAGGCACAGCTCTTCTTCTCCGCAGAGCATGCGCAGATCGATCAAATCACGCGGACGCACGCCATTGATCGCGATCAGGCGATCACCAGGCTGAAAACCCAACTCCTCGCCAATGGAACCGGGCTCAACGCTCTCGACCACAGCAGGAGCCGGAGTGGCTGCCGTGGGATCAGCGCTGAGGGGAATGCCATCACTGGGCTCGTTCCACACAGGCCCACNAGCCGACTTATCCCAGTTTGGGGTTCATCGCGACTGCCATCAGCAGTCCCACGCCAAACAGCAGGCGGTAAATCACAAATGGCCAGGTGCTGTTGGTCTGCAGGAACCGCAGCAGCCAGGCAATCGCCAGCCAGGAGACCACTGCAGCCGCGAGAATCCCCAGCAGCATCGGTAACGGGCCGTAGGCCGATCCTTCGGCAAAGGCACTCTTGAGCTCGACCAGCCCTGCCAAGGTGATCGCAGGGATNCCCAGCAGAAAGGAAAATCGGGCCGCATCAGCACGCTCCCAGCCCACCAGCAACGATGCCGTGAGTGTGCTGCCCGAGCGGGAGACACCGGGAATGATGGCTAAGGCCTGGGCCAGGCCCACCAGCAGACCATCGGCTCCCTGCACCGCCGGCAATTGCTTCTTACGGCGGCCAAGCTGCTCAGCGAGGGCCAGAAGTAAGGCCATAACAATCGAAACCACCGCAATCGAGCTGACGCTGCGCAGCACTGAGTTCTCATATCCAGGCCAAAAGAGCTTGATCGCCAGACCAGCGATCACAATCGGCACGGTGCCGATGGCGATGGCGATCCCCAGCCGAGCATCGGCATGGCTCCAGTCACCCTGCCGCAGGGCCCGCGCCATGCCGCGGCTGACTCGAGCGAGATCCTCGCGGAAATAACCGATTACGGCGGCGATGCTGCCCAGCTGAATCACCGCAGTAACAGCCACGCCAGGATCACCCCAGCCCAGAAGAACCGGCACCACCTTCAGGTGCGCGGTGCTGCTGATCGGCAGAAATTCAGTCAGCCCTTGGACTACACCCAGCATGACCGTGCGCCAGCAAGCCTCAATAAAGGTGATATCGGTGGGCACAGTCACAGCGAAAGGCCATTTGGCGGAACCCTAGGCGCAGCGTCCCATCAGCTTTTCCGCTGATGAAGGGCCAACGGCTTTAAGGTTGTGCACGCTTCTTCACACGAAGGTCTTGCTCGGCGTCACTCCAGCCCTCACTACGGCGCCATCGCTGCTTGGCCAACGCCTGCGGCCCAGTCTCTCAGCGCCGCTGATCGCAGCGTCGCTGGTGATCCTGCCGGTGTTTGTGCAAGCTCCTTGGGTGCGCGTTTCACCGCTCAGCTGTGCTGTGTTCACCTTCGTGCTCATGGCCGCAGGTCTGTACTGGGGCGGCAGTCGCGGCCAAGTGCTGATTGGCTTCAGTGGCAGCTGGCTGGCGGGCTCGCTGTTCTGGGGTTGGCTGCGACTGCAGCCGCTCTGGCATCTACCAGTGGAAGCCTTCCTGCTCCCCCTGGCGATTGCTGGGCTCAGCGGCCCCTGGCGACGTGCCGGACAGTTTTATCTGGGAGCTCTCATCGGCACAGCCTGTACTGATGCCGCCATTGCGCTGTGTGGCCTGATGCCGTTATGGCCTCAGGTACTGCAAGCCACTCCCAGCGAGGCACCACTTCTTCTCAGCCAAGCCGCACAAAAGGTGCTGGAGCCATTGCATCTTTCGATCGTCCTTGCAATTGCAGCAATTCTGGTCGGTTTGAGCCGCTGGCTTTGGCATCGCGGCGAGGGAGGGCAGGTCATTTCTGCCAGCCTGTTGAGCACCCTCGCCGTCGATGGAGTCTTTCTGATGTTGGCTTTATTGGCTCCCCACCTCAGCGGGCTGGTTTGAAGAACTGCGAATGGAGCTGAGCTGGAGTGTTCCGGCTTGGTCAGGGATCTGTAACGTTGCACTCCAGCCCTGCTTCGGCCCCCTTCGCATGTCCAGGCTCCCTCGTCGGTTCTTGTCCTTGCTGCTCAGCGGCATGCTCGTGGTGAGCCTCTGGCTTGGCCTTCCACTGACTGCCAATGCCGAGCTCCGCAACCCAGCGGACGACAAGCGCGCAGAAGCCGCTGGCAAGGTGGATCTCAACAACTCTTCGGTGCGCCGCTTCCAGCAGTTCCCCGGCATGTATCCCACCCTCGCCGGAAAGATTGTTGTCGGCGGTCCTTACGACAGCGTGGACGATGTCCTGGATCTCGACCTGAGCGATCGGCAAGAGGAGTTGTTCAAGAAGTACCGCGACAACTTCACCGTCACCACTCCGGAAATCGCCCTTAATGAGGGCTTTGACCGCATCAACGACGGCCAGTACCGCTGATCGCCTCTTTCAACAGTTCTGACTCGAGCACCAACCCGTTCACCTCCCCTTGGGATGTGATCGTGATTGGCAGCGGCGTCGCCGGACTGATGAGTGCCCTGGAACTGCCCAGCAGTTCCAGGGTTCTTTTATTGAGCCGTGACACAGCCACCCCAGCTGCCAGCCGTTGGGCNCAGGGGGGGCTGGCAGCNGCAGTTCGATCCGATGACTCCNCGGATCTGCATCGCCGCGACACCCTCAGCGCCGGCATGGGGCTNTGTGACCCCGCCGCAGTCGATTGTTTGGTCCGTCAGGCCCCGGCCTGCGTCGACACCCTGCTGGAGCTAGGGCTGCAGCTTGATCGCACAGGCGATCAGCTCAGCGCCACCTTGGAGGCAGCCCACAGCCGCCGCCGGGTGCTGCATGCCCGCGACCAGACGGGGCTCGCCTTAGTCGAGCTGCTGGAGCGCTGCATCGCCCAGCGGCAAAATGTGCACTGGCTACGAGGCACGCTTGCCCTGCAGCTGCTGCGCGATAGCCAGCGCTGCTGTGGCGTGCAGGTTCTTCACGGCAGTCACCTCGGCTGGCTGAGCGCCGGCGCAGTGGTGTTGGCCACTGGTGGCAGCGGTCATCTATTCAGCAACACCACCAATCCGCGCGGTGCCCACGGTGACGGCATGGCCATGGCCTTTGAGGCGGGGGCTGTGCTGCGCGACATGGAGTTTGTGCAGTTCCATCCCACGGCGCTGATGCAGCCGGGTGCACCGCACTTTCTGCTCTCAGAGGCCCTACGGGGGGAGGGGGCGCGGCTGGTACAACCGGATGGAGAACCGCTGTTCACAAGCGGCAGTGAGCTGCTACCCCGCGATCAGCTCAGCCGCCGCATGGTGCGTCAGATGCATCGGCAGCAACTGGCCCAGCTTTGGCTGGATCTGCGCCCCATCGGCGAGGAGCGCCTGCAACGGCAGTTCCCAATGATCCTGGGCCGCTGCCGCGACCTCGGACTTGATCCACTGCAGGTGGCTTTGCCGGTGGCGCCGGCAGCCCATTACTGGATGGGAGGAGTAGCCACTGCCCTGGATGCCTCNACNTCCTTNATGGGCCTTTATGCCGTTGGTGAAGTAGCCAGCAGCGGTGTGCACGGTGCGAACCGCCTGGCCAGCAATTCCCTGAGTGAATGCCTGGTCATGGCCCGCCAGCTGGCGGGCGGTGACCTGCCAGGAGCCCCGGCACTTAAACGCACAAACAGCACCAGAGCTCTGGACTGGGCACCAGCAGATTCGCTGCATCAGCCCTGCAGCCGCGCGATCCAAAAACTGCGGCAGCTCAGCTGGCAGGCCGCTGGCGTCGAACGCAACGGCAGCCAACTGCTCCAGGCCCACCTGGAGTGGCACCGACTTCAGAGTCAACTGAATCTCGATAGGGCCCTGGCTTCAGTTCTGCACTTACAGCCAGGCGAGCGCTGGGAGCTTCAAACCGGACAAATCGAGCAGTTGGGCTGGTTGTGGGAATGCCGTCAGCGACTGATCACCACTGGCCTGCTACTGGAGGCCGCTGGCTTTCGCAGCGAAAGCCGCGGCGGCCATTTCCGCAGCGATGCCCCTGCCTCACTGCCTTACTGGCAACACCACACCCTGCAGCAACGCGGAAAGACCATCAAAAGTTCCGCGGGCCCTGATAGCCGCTGAGATCAGCCAGCTTGCTGAGGGACTTCACACCTGAATCAATTTGACCCTTGATCTCCCAGCTGGGGAAACCCTCGATCGCCTTGCTTTGGCAAAGCGCTGCCTGGGAGTTTTGACCATCGGTGGCGCACTCAATCACCTCAAGCTTGGCGGCAGCTTCGGCGCCAAATTCCTGCTTCTGGTCATGGCAATGCGGGCACCAATAAGCCGAGTACATCCGCGCGCCAATGCCGCTGAGATGCTCTGCGAGGGCCAGCTTGGCTGGTGTGCTCACAGTCGTTACCGGAGGGGGTGCCCCCTGCTCACTAATCACATCAGGACGATCAGCGGCCGCCACCCAGGCAAGGGACACGAGGGCCACCAANACCGCCACAATCACCGTGCGGAATACAAGCTGACCGCGGTCCTCCCATTCACGTCCAATGCAATGGAGAACCAGCAGCGCCAGGCTCAGAACGGCCGAGAGCAGACAAAAAGCACAGATGGCCTGGATGCGAAACAACATCAGTCCCACTAGGACCAGGCTGAAGACCGCCATGGCCAGGCTGAGCAAGTAACCCAGTTGCCAGAACANATCAGGNGCGCGGCCGTTGCGGCGTGAACCCAGGGTGGATCCACCTCCCTGAAGATTGATCAGCCATTGCTGCACCCCAGGGATCAGGGGGAGCAGCGACAGAAGCACCATCGCGCCATAGGCCAAGAGCCCAAAGAGGGCCAGAGGCTGACCCAGCACCGTGCCCCAGACGCTGTTGAGCACCTGGTCGCAGCCGTCAGAGCCGCCTGGACAGGCCAGCTCACCGATGACGCCCCATCGTTCAAGGGTGATGGAGGCGGTATCAATCAAGCCAATGGTGGCCAGGGCCCCCATCACGGGCCGCACCCAGCGGTGTAGGGGCAGCTCAGGGCGCTGGCGAGAAGCGGTCACTGCAGCAATGGATTCCTCTTATTTGGAGTTTGGCACTGTTCCAGGGTCTGTTGGAGCTGACGCACCCGCTCAGGATCCACGGGATTAGCCAGCAGTCCATCCCGCTTGAGCGAACTGGCCACAATCACCCCATCAGCATGAGGCGCCAGACGAGCTGCATTGGCAGCATCGCAGCCACTGCCGATCAGCACAGGCGCAGCTTGAGCTCCGCGGCGGGCCTGCTGCAGGTCCTCAAGATTCGGAGCGGCCCCGGTAGCGACACCGCTGACNATCACTCCATCGGCGCCGGACCGCTGCAGGGTGTCCTCCACCGCTTCAGCGATGGGCTGGGAAGCAAGGGGATAAGCGTGCTTGACCAGCACATCAGCCAGCACGAGCACATGNTGGGCCTCCAGCAGGCGCCGCAACCGCAGGAGTTCCGCCGCCCGACTTTCGATCAGGCCCTGATCAGTGACCATGGCGCCGCTAAGCACATTGACCCGTACAAACGCAGCACCGGTAGCCGCCGCCACCGCCAGTGCTGAAGCCGCATCGTTGCGCAGCACATTGANGCCGACTGGCAGGCCGCCTGCCTGCTGCACCACAGCCCTGGCCAACACAGCCATTGCGGCAATGGTCTGCGGGGGCACCGAGCCGGCAAAAAAGGGCCCATCCCCAAAGTTCTCAACGACGAGAGCATCAGCGCCGCCCTCGAGGTACGCCGCAGCGTCATCCAGTACCCAGCGCTCCACCTCGGCCATGGANCCCCCCCAGCGGGGGCTGCCGGGCAGAGGGGGCAGATGCAGCACGCCAATCAGGGCCGGTCGACAGGCAGCTGCAGCTGCAGGCAGAAGGTTGGACCAGCGATCACAAACGGTCAGGACGTACGTTGAACTGTTGGCCTGATGCTGCCATGGCTCGCGAGCAGACCCCTGCCAGGCCCACCGTGGCCTTCTCACACNTGGGCTGCGAAAAGAACCGAGTGGACACCGAGCACATGCTTGGGTTGCTAGCGCAAGCGGGCTACGGGGTCAGCGCCGATGAGGCCGAAGCCGAAGTGGTGGTGGTCAACACCTGCTCGTTTATTCAGGACGCGCGCACGGAATCAGTGCGCACCCTGGTGGACCTGGCGGAGCAGGGCAAGCAGATCGTGATCGCCGGCTGCCTGGCACAACATTTCAAGGAGGACCTGCTCGACTCCCTGCCGGAAGCGAAAGCGATCGTCGGAACCGGGGACTACCAGCACATTGTCGAGGTGCTGCAACAGGTGGAGGCCGGCGAGCGCGTCACCCGCGTCAGCGAAGTGCCCACCTTCGTGGCAGATGAACACCTGCCCCGCTACCGCACCACCTCAGAAGCAGTTGCTTACTTGAAAGTCGCCGAAGGCTGCGATTACCGCTGCGCCTTCTGCATCATTCCCAAGCTGCGCGGCGATCAGCGCTCGCGCACGATTGAGTCAATCGTGGCGGAGGCCNNCCAACTAGCAGCGCAGGGGGTACAAGAGCTGATCCTGATCAGCCAGATCACGACCAACTACGGCCTGGACCTCTACGGCAAGCCCCAGCTGGCCGAGCTGCTGCGGGCTCTCGGCGAGGTGGAGATCCCCTGGATCCGCGTGCACTACGCCTACCCCACCGGGCTAACAGCAGAGGTGCTGGCGGCCTACCGGGAGGTGCCCAACGTCCTGCCCTATCTGGATCTACCGCTACAGCACAGCCACCCTGAGGTGCTCAAGGCTATGAACCGCCCCTGGCAAGAAGGGGTGACCGGTCCACTGCTGCAGCGCATCCGTCATCAACTGCCCGACGCTGTATTGCGCACCACCTTCATCGTCGGTTTTCCGGGCGAAACCGAAGAGCACTTTGAGCACCTGCTGCGGTTCGTGCAGGAGCAGCGGTTTGACCATGTCGGGGTGTTCTGTTTCTCCCCGGAAGACGGCACCCCTGCCGCTGAACTGCCGGACCCAGTGCCAGCCGAAGTCGCAGAAGAGCGCCGCGGCCGCTTAATGGAAGCCCAACAGAGCATCAGCGCCGAGCGCAATGCTGCCTGGGTGGGACGCATCGTCGACGTCCTGGTGGAGCAGGAGAACCCCGCCAGCGGCGAACTGATCGGTCGCTGCCTGCGCTTTGCACCGGATGTAGATGGAGAGGTGCGCATCGCCCCCAGCGCCCACGGTGCCGCAGCTGCCGCTGGCACGATGGTGCCCGTGCGAATCACCGATTCGGACGTTTACGACCTGCAGGGTGAAGTGGTGGGCATCGACGCGATGGTGGATGCCGCACGGCATCTGTGAGTGCCATAAGTCTGTCTCTGCCCCAGCAGCGCAAGGTTTTTCTGCTGGCCTCAGGACTGAGCACCGTGGGCTCCTTTGCCGGGCTCACGGCCAAGGGCTGGATGCTGATGAACGGCACCAACAATCCGCTGGTGGTGGCTCTGCAATTCGCAGTGCTGGCCTTACCCAGCCTGGTGATGAGTGGTCCAGCCGGTGTGCTGACCGACCGCCATGGCTGTGAACGGGTGCTGGTTTGGGCCCAGATCGGACTGCTGGTGGGGGCGCTGGCCGGAGCTATCGCCGCGCCGCTGACCACCGGCTCCAACCAGGCGACATTGCTGCTGCTGAGCACCTTGATGGTGGGGGTCGCCAGCACCTACGAGCTCACTGCCCGCAACAAATACTGTGCGCTGTTGGTCGAACGGCCTGAGGAACTAGGGCCATATCTGACTGCTTTCTCCTTGGTGTTCAACACCGGCAAGCTGGTTGGCCCCCCTGTGGGCGGCCTACTGGTGGCCCTCACCGGCCCGGCTCTGGCCCTGCTGCTGGATGCCTGCAGCTATGTGCTGCCGATCATCTCGGTGGTGTGGCTGTTGCAGCCGCGGTTGGATCAGGAGCAGCGCAGCCGAGCAGGCGCCTCCGCCACCCTGCTGCGGGCCTGGCGTGACTGCGGCACCGAGCTGAGACATGTGCTGCGCTTCACAGCGCTCTTCTGCCTGGTGGGGTTCTTTCACCCTGGGCTAGCCGCAGTGATGGCCTCCAGCTTCATCGGACCAAGCCCACAGGACCTGGGTTTATTCACCAGCGTGCTGGCGGCGGGAAGCATCAGTGGCGGGGTGGTGCTGCAACGCAATAGCGTCTGGCTGAGCCAGCGGCCTGCACTGCTATTGGGTAGCAGTGCATTAATCACCTCTGTGGCACAGCTTGGTCTGAGCCGCACCGGGCATCCCCTCTGGAGCCTGGGGATGGCCTTTGTGATCGGAGCCGGTACTGCCGTGCTGCTGTCCGGGACCAATTTGGTGGCCCAAGTGGGTGCACCTCAGGTCCTGCGGGGGCGCATGGCAGGCCTCAGTCAGATCGCCTTCCTCGGCGGCGGCGGTCTCAGCGGCCTGCTGGCCGCAACCATGACCATCCACTGGGGACTCGGGCCCACCTGCGGGTTGCTGGGGGCCATCGGGGTTGCCATTGCTGTTTTAGAGCTCATGCGCCGCGGCCGTAGCCGCCTGACTCTGGTGAGCTGAAGATCAGCCTCCTGAGGTCAGATCAGCTTGATGCCCTTGAGCAGACGGGTGAGTACGAAAGCGGTGACCAGGAAGCCCCCAACCAGTGACAAATAAATGGCGATGCCCATGGCTGCGTCAGCGATCTGGGGCTATTACAGCAGAACAGAAGCTGGTCAGAGACAAACCGACTAGGGTTTGACACCTCAGGTCAGGGCGTCAGCGCCTCCGCAACCTCACGGCATGCGCACCCTCTTTATTTATCCCGAGTTCCCGAAAACCTTCTGGAGCTACGAGAAGATCCTTGAGTTAGTGAACCGCAAGGTCCTGCTCCCACCTCTCGGGATGGTCACTGTTGCTGCTCTGCTCCCGCAGCAGTGGGACATGAAGCTGGTGGACCGCAACGTGCGTGAGGTGACAGAAGCGGAGTGGGACTGGGCTGAGCTAGTGATCATCTCCGGGATGATCGTTCAGAAAGACGACATGGCCGTTCAGATCGGCCGGGCCAAGCAACGGGGTTTGCCGGTGGCAGTCGGCGGGCCTTTCGCCAGTTCCACGCCGGATGCACCGGAACTTGATCTGGCCGATTTCAAGATCCTCGATGAGGGTGAGATCACCCTGCCGATGTTTATCGAGGCGATCGAGCGTGGTGAGCGCAGCGGTCGTTTCACTGCCGAGGGCGACAAGCCCGATGTGACCGCCACCCCGATTCCCCGCTTCGACCTGCTGCAATTCGACGCCTATGACTCCATGAGCGTGCAGTTCTCCCGTGGCTGCCCGTTCAACTGCGAGTTCTGCGACATCATCGTTCTCTACGGACGTAAGCCCCGCACGAAGACCCCTGAGCAGCTAGTTGCTGAACTGCAGTCCCTCTACGACCTGGGCTGGCGGCGCTCGATCTTCCTGGTGGATGACAACTTCATCGGCAACAAACGCAACGCCAAACTCCTGCTGCCCCAGGTCAAGGCCTGGCAGGAACAAAAGGGTTACCCCTTCAGCTTCGCTACTGAGGCCTCCGTCGATCTGGCTGATGACGAGGAGATGATGCGGATGATGCACGAATGCCGCTTTGAGAGCGTCTTCCTCGGCATCGAAACTCCAGATGAAGCCAGTCTCGAGACCGCACGAAAGGTGCAGAACACCCGCAACCCACTGGATGCCGCGGTGGATCGCATCACCGCCAATGGCATTCGCGTCATGGCCGGTTTCATCATCGGCTTCGACGGTGAGAAGGAAGGCGCAGGAGGGCGCATCGTTGATTTCGTCACCCGCACAGGAATCCCTGCCGCGATGATGGGCATGCTGCAGGCGCTGCCCAAGACAGCCCTCTGGGCGCGCCTTGAGAAGGAAGGTCGTCTGATTCAGGAAGAGGATGCGGCCAAAGGTGTCAATCAAACCAACCTGCTGAACTTCGTCCCCACGCGGCCGATCCGCAATATCGCCAATGAGTACGTCGAGGCCTTCTGCGCCCTGTACGAACCCAACGCCTATATGGATCGCGTCTACAGCTACTACCTGAAGATGGGTGCACCACGCTGGAAAGCATCCTTCAAACTGCCGACCCTGGTTGATCTGCGCGCCCTATCCATCGTGGTCTGGCGTCAGGGCATCAAGCGCAGCACTCGCTTCCGCTTCTGGCGGTACATGATTGGCATGGCCCGCCAGAACCCGGCCCTCCTAGAGCAGTTCCTAGTTGTGTTGGCCCACAACGAGCACTTCCAGGAGTACCGCGGGGTGGTAACCCGTGAAATCGAAGAGCAACTGGCAGCCCTACCTCCAGAACCCCCCGCCGGCGATCGCAGCAAGGTGCTAGCGCCGGTCTGAGGCTCAGTCCTGTACGTAATCGAGTCCTTGATCCAGACAGGCCTCGGCACGCTGCAGCTCCCGCCCCAGATACAGGGCATGATCCAGCCGACTCAAGGGCCAGGGGCCGTCGCCTTCGCTCAAGGCAATACCCACTTCCTTGGCGCTGCGGCCGCGATAGGTGGTATCAGCCGTGCGAGGCCCACCACCCCGGCAGCTCAGTACTTCGCCGGTTTCTGGGTCGGTAGCCAGCCCCTGTGCATTGATGCCATTACCGAAGTGCTCCACGACGAGTTCGCCAGCCTCGGTGTCGATGCGGATCAAGAAATAGCCCTCAGGGTCAAGGGCGATGCTGCGCTGGGAGAGACCATCATCGAGCTCCCGGCGCTGCGCAGGCGTGAAGGGGGCCATGGCGGCGAAAAGGGCAATTCCTGATTCTGCCCTGCTCATGAAGAGGGAGACTCTGGTGCCAGGGGGATCTGCCGGCCGCTGAAGGGCAGCTCAGCATTGACCGCCTCCACCTCCTCAAGCTGCTGCTCATTCGCCAGGGGCAGCCAGCGCCGGATCAATCCGGCGAACTGGGGCTGATACCAGCGATGCAGGCTGGCATGAGGCCTGGCCACAAAGCCCCGACGGCGCTTATGGCTACCGCCGGCGCCGGGGTCGAACTGGCGAATGCCCTCAGTGATGGCCCATTCAATCGGGGCGTAGTAGCAGACCTCGAAGTGCAGGTTCTCCACCTCCACATCAGAACCCCAATAGCGACCCCAAAGCTGATCTCCTTCCCGAACGCAAAGGCTCATCGCCAAGGGCTGATTTGGGTCTTGATCCTGCAAGTGAGCAGAAAAGAGCACCAGATGGGGACGCAGGCTCTCCGCGGCCAGGCTGAAGAACTCTGGGGTGAGGTATTTGCTGCCCCACATCCCCCAGCGGCTGCAGTGGTCCTCATAGAAGCCGTGCATCCGCTCCAGCAGTTCGTTAGTGATGGCCTCTCCAGCAATGGGGGTGACCTTCAGCCCAGCCTTCTGAACGGCTTTGCGCTCGCGGCGAATATTGCGCCGCTGGTTGGCATTGAAACTGGCCAGATAATCCTCAAAGGTGGCGTATCCGGGGTTGCTCCAGAGGCTCTGCTGATGCAGCCAGGTCGAACAGCCGGCCGCCTCAGCATGAATCCTCCAGGAAGGATCGACGTACAAAAAATTGCAGCTCAGCAGTTGATTGCGTTCGCAGAAACGATCGATCAGCTCAAGCATCAACGCCGTGCAGCTGGCAGCGTCCTCCTCGGGGCAAAGAAAGAAGCGATAGCCCAGGACCGGGCTGACGGGGCTCATGCCCAGCAGCTTGGGGTAGTAACGCANGCCCAGNTNANCNGCGAGNNGNGCAAANGNCTGGTCAAAGACAAACTCGCCGTAGCTGTGCCCCTTGAGATAGAGNGGAGCCACGCCGATTAANCGCTCANCCCGCCAAAGGCTGAGATGACAGGCTTGCCAGCCCTGGTCCGGCACGATGCTGCCACTGCGCTCTAGAGCTTCAAGCCACTGCCAGCGGTAGAAGGGCAGNCCAGCAGATTGCACCAGAGCATCCCACTGCTGCTGAGGAATTTCCGCAAGCTNNCGATGCCAGCGCGCCTCCATCGGGGTGTCGGACTCTNTGGTGCCGGTCACATCCGTGGCCAAGGTGCTGCAAAACCTAATCAGGCGCGACCCAGAGCGGAGCTCCNGGTCATGGTGAGAACTGTCCTGTGCCCACCTCTGATGCTCAGCGCACTGCTGCCCATACCGCTGCTGCTGGCCCAGCTGAGCAGCCTCCAGGGTGGACTGCTGAAGATGCTGCGACCCCAACTGGAAACCCAGATGACCCGCGAATGCGAAAAGGCCGTGGGTGATCCCGATGGCAGCTTCCTCAACCTGCGCGTGATCTGCGCAGAAATTGCCCGCCCTGCCAGTGTTTGCCTCGTTGATGAGATCCAGCGTCAGGGAAGTCTGGTNCAGGTGGCTGGTGAAACCATGGGCGGCCAGCTCGGACCAGCCAGCCTGGAGGTGGCCTCGGCCTGCATCAGCCGTTTGATGCGCACGGCCCAGCCGGTCTGGAATCAGGAATTCCCNCTGCGCTGATAGCGCAGGAGCAGCTCTCCCTCCCCCAGGGGCTGCTGCTCCTGCAAGGTCCAGCGCTGAGGCTCGAGGCAANTGACNTCCGGCAGCCAGCTGNATGGCCCACCCAGCANCAGCGGGCAGAGGGTGAGCTGCAACTCATCGACCAGATCAGCCTGCAGCAACTGACCGGCCAGCTGGGCACCACCCAGCAGCACCAGCCGCTCAAAGCCGGANGACCTGAGATCAGTCAGCAGCTGGGGCCAGCCCCGAAGTGGCAACAGCTGCTCAAAACCCAAAGGAGGAGTCGCCCCCGGCCCATCTGGGGCCACCAGCCAGCGCTGCATCGGCTGCCGCCAGAACAGCCACCCGGGATCGANACCTGGTGGCGGATTACTGCGGCTCACCACCACCGCTGCAGGCTGTGACGGCCGATGCGCCGACTCGCGCTCNCGTAGCAACTCCGAGCGCCTGATCTGACAAGTGCTGCCATGGGCCCGCAGGGTGCCAGCACCCAGNAGACAGGCATCAGCCCAGGCCAGGGACTCCTCTAGAACGTGACGATCGCCGGAGCCGCCAAGCTGCGCTGCTCCACCCTCTGGAGGNGCAAGGCGGCCATCGAGGCTCACCGCGACCACCAGTCGCAGGCTCACACCTGCGCNGCTTCTGCGTAAATCTCGGCGGCGTTGTTGGGGCTTTCCTGCANGCGGATCTTGTGCAGCGANGCGCCCAGCTCAGCAACAGGGGCCTTGAGTCGATCAGCAATNTGCAAGGCGATGTTCTCCGCCGTCGGCACGCAGGTGGAGAAGAACGGAACGTCNTTATTCAAAAAGGTGTGATCAAAAGGCTCCACCACCTGNTCATCCACCAGCTGCTGCAAGGCCGCNAGGTCGCAGAGCATGCCGGTACGGGGGTGGATTTCGCCCCGGACCGTCACATCGAGAAGGTAGTTATGGCCGTGGCCATGGGGCCGGGCGCACTTGCCATAAATGGCTTCGTTTTCGCTCTGGGAGAGCTCCTCACGAGCCANGCGGTGGGCAGCAGCGAAGTGGCTGCGGATCGTCAGGAAGGCTTCCATGGCATTGCCGAGGTAATCGGCCCAGAGGGTGGACTGTTCGTAGAGCCTCAGGCTCTTGAGGGGCAGCTGGGGATCAAGCCGCTGCCAGATGGCATGCAGNAGCCATTCAGTCGTAGGCAGGGCCGCATCGCTGCTGCCCTCAACNTCGAACTCAGGCCAGATGCNGTTGAGGCAGCGGAAATCCAGCTGGGCGGTGACCTCTGAGCGAATGGCATGTTTGACATCCGAGAGATTGAGCACCATGCCGTTCGCATCAAGCGAACCAACCATCGACACGATCAGCTCGTAGTTGTGGCCATGACCNGGTGCCTGGCTGCAATCACCAAAATGCTGCTGGTTCTCGGCCTCACTCAGCTCCGGCAGGAGGTACAGATGACTGGCACTGAAGCAAGCCCGGCGTGTGATCACGCAAGAACGCCCCAGGCCATGGGCTGGAGCAGCAGCCGTGGCAGCATTTCCCATCACCTGAGCCACCACTGTCACAGCTTGTAACGCACATGCATCCTACGGATCCATCCCGGCCACTCCGCGAGCGGCTGCAGGGGCTNAATATCTATCTGGTCGGGATGATGGCCAGCGGCAAGAGCACNGTCGGCCCCTTNCTGGCCAATGCCCTGGGTTATCGCTTCCTCGATGCCGATGCGGTGATNAGCGAGGTGGCTGNCTGCACGATTCCCGAGATCTTTGATCGTGATGGAGAGGCCGGCTTTCGCCAGCTGGAGCGCCAGGTCCTGAAGCAGCTGAGCCAATGGCACTCACTGGTGGTGGCCACCGGCGGCGGCATTGTCACCGTGCCGGCGAACTGGGGCGAGCTGCGCCAAGGTGCTGTGGTCTGGCTCGATGTGGACGAAGCCGAACTGCTGAGGCGACTGCAGGCTGACTCCGGAGGTAGGCCAATGCTGGATTCCCCCGACCCAGAGGCAAGGCTGGTGAAATTGCTGGCCGAGCGACAGCCCCTCTACGACCAAGCGGATCTGAAGATCACAGCAGGCAACGGCACTCCAGCCGAGATCTGCGAAAGGGTGCTGACGGCTCTGCCTGGGGTGATCAAGGTTCCAGACGCACCGCAAACCACTGCACCGTGAGCCCGGGCTCCAGCTCGAGCGCGCAGGCGGTGTCCAGCAACCAGTCCACCTGCTGATCGGTGCTCCCCTGGGACGCCAGATCAGATGGCAGGGCCTCGAGCCGCTGTAACTGGGCCGCAAGCCAGGTGCGGGTGTCATCAGCGCTGAGGATCTGCTCCCCTGCCGTTGGATCCAGCACCACGTAATGATCGAGGGCGCGGATCAAGGGATCGGACATGGGCAGTGGCCTGCTGGCTCTCATCCTGGCGCTGCTGCTGCCAATGGGGACAGCTGACACCGCTCTGAGCCAGCGGCTGCAGCAATTTCCGGACTGGTCACTACCGGCGCCCCTGCCGCGGCCCTGGCGCACGGATCTGGAGTACCCCAGCTGGTTTGAAGGCCGCTGGGAACTGCGCACCAGCGATGGAGTGATCGCCGAAGTGCGCTTTAAGCGCAGAGGCGACGGCGTGGTGGTTGGAGATCGGGCCGGGAATGCCATGGCCATTGGCCGGGCTGTGCTGGGCGATCAGCTGCTGGAGGTGCAAGACGACCCCGAGAACCCCAACCGGCAGTTGGCCCGCCTCAGCGATGAACGCCAGCTCGACAGCCGAATCACCGGCCGCCGCAGCGAACAGATGAGCAATGGCGACTTTCTGGCTGATGAACTCAGCCTGCAACTCCTCAAAAAACCAGGTCTGCCGCCGCGCAGCAGCCGAATTGAAACTCTGAGCCGCTACAGGCGGGAAGGGCCCAATCAGATCAGCGGCCAACAGTGGCAGGCCAGTTACAGCTCGCCGGAACAGGGTCTGACGGCCAGTGCGCGCAGCAGCCAGCAATCAAGTCTGGAGTTGGTGCGGCTTCAGGCGAGTGGAACGGGTTCTGCTGCCGGTGAAGCTGGATTAGCGATCCCATCAGCGAGGCGGCCAACGTTGCGGTAGAGCTCATCGCGCCACTGGAACAGAGGCTCAAAACGGGGCTGATCGGCGATGCCGGCCACACCACGAGCGGCCAGCTGGGGGCCGGCAACCAGATGGAAACGCAACAGGTAAAGCTGGGCTGCTACGGCCAGATCCGCCAGGCTGGGTCGATCGCCGACCAGGTAAGGGCGCTGCTCCAGCAGGGCCACCAGCTGCTCAAGGGCAAAAATCAGGCTCTGCCGGTCGCTCTGCAGCAGCTGCCCCATACCGCCCAGCAGATCGCCGGGCACCGCGCCGATCAAATTGCGCAGCACCCCAGGGGTGGCATCAGGCAGCAGAGCGCTGCGCAGCACAGGATCTTCTGCGGCGGCCTGTAGCAAGGCCAGCCTGGCCCCTGAGGCCAGGGCGGTGTCGGCCCAGTCCTCCAGCAGCAGCACCTGGGCCCGTTCGGCAGGTTCTTGCGGCAGCAAGGAAGGTTCTGGGTGACGGGCCTCAAGATGAAGGGCGATGGCTGTGGAGTCGGGAATCAGTTCCTCGCCATCGCGCAGCACCGGCACCTGACGCTGGCCCGAGAGCTGAAAGACCTCAACCTGCCCCACACCTGGGGTGATATCACGGACTGTGTAGCTCAAGCCCTTGGCGCAGAGCATGAGGTGCACCTTCTCGCAAAAGGCGGAATGGCGGAACTGAAAAAGCTCCATGGAGGCGACCAGAGGCGCTGTTGGCGGCAGAGTAGCGAGGGCCTGTGAAGAGTCGATGAGGGAGTTTTTCGTCAATGTCACGCGCTACCCGCGCTACTTGATTGCCTTTGGTCTGGGGGTGGCGAGCTCGGTCTTGGAACCGCTGCTGGCTCGCACCCGCAACCCCGTCACTGCCGTGGCCCTAATCGGAGCGCTGATCAGCGGCCTGATGACCCTGTCGCTGGTGCTGCGTGCCATGGTGAATCCAGTGCCGGCGGCATAGGCCATGGCCCACGGACGACGGGTGGAGCGGGTCGCCTCGTTGATCCGCCGAGAAATGAGCGATCTGCTGGTTCATGGCGTGCGCGATGAACGCGTGTCCATGGGCATGGTCAGCATTACCAACGTGCTGGTGGCCGGTGACCTGCAGCACTGCAAGGTCTCAGTGAGCATCTTCGGCAGCGAAGACGAGCAAACNCAGGCNATGGAGGGACTGCGTTCAGCNGCCCCCTATCTGCGTGGCGAACTGGGCAGGCGACTGAACATGCGCCGCACCCCCGAATTGGTGTTCCACCATGACAAGGGCCTGGCCAAAGGCGTGGAGGTTCTCGGTCTACTGGGCCAGCTGGAGCAGGAGCGNCAGGAACGGGGCCCGATCCCAGAAGGCAGCAGCGACGTTGACGGAGAGCTGTGAGCCTCAGGCGACAGCTGGCTGAGCTGCTGGTGNTGCGTTGCAGCGGCCACCTGCTCGATCAGCAACGCCGCTACCCCCAGTGGGAAGCCAGCAACGCGGAGCTGCAGCACTGGCTGGCCGAGGGGGNTGGTGGTGTGATCCTGCTAGGGGGAAGCGCNGCGGAGCTAGCCCTGCGCTGCCGTCAACTGCAGCAGTGGGCAAGCACGCCGCTNCTNCTCTGCGCCGATGTTGAAGAGGGGGTGGGGCAGCGTTTTGAGGGGGCTAGCTGGCTGGTGCCCCCCCTGGCCCTGGGGNGGGTGCACCAACGCAATCCAGCTGAAGCGATTGAACTGGCCCGTGCCTACGGCCGCTGCAGTGGCATGGAAGCTCACGCCCTCGGTCTCAACTGGGTGCTGGGGCCCGTCTGCGATGTCAATAACAACCCAGCCAACCCTGTCATCAATGTGCGCGCCTGGGGAGAAACCCCAGAAAGTGCTGCAGAGCTGAGCCGCGCCTTCACCGAAGGGCTNCAGGGATCNGGCGTCCTGGGCTGCGCCAAGCACTTTCCAGGTCACGGGGACACCGCCAGCGACTCGCACCTNGAGCTCCCCCTGATCCCCCACAGCCTGCAGCGACTNAATGCAGTGGAGTTGCCCCCCTTTAAGGCCGCGATCGATGCCGGTGTTGCCTCGGTGATGACAGCTCACCTACTGCTGCCAGCGCTCGACCCCAAACGCCCGGCCACGCTCTCGCCAGCCGTCCTGGAACAGCTGCTGCGCAAGAAGCTTGGATTCAGCGCTCTGGTGGTGACCGATGCGCTGGTGATGGAAGCCATCAGCAGCCGTTACGGCGCCGGGGAAGCCGCAGCTCTTGCCTTTGAAGCCGGAGCCGATCTGATCTTGATGCCCGCTGATGCCAACGCCGCACTGGATGCCCTGGAAGCGGGCTTCCGCAGCGGCCGCTTCACCAGCGCGCGGCTGGAACAGAGCCTCAAGCGCCGCCGGACAGCCCTGGCCCGCACACTCCCCGCACCTGTCACCGCCCAGGAAGGCCTCGATCAGTTAGCAGCAATGGCTGCTGAGCACAGCGCGCTGAGCCATCAGCTGCTGGAGCAGAGCCTCGAATTCAAGGGACAGGGACCGCCTGCGGGCCCAGGCCTGAACCTGATCCGGGTGGACAACAGCCTCAACTGCCCCGCCCTACCGCTGCAGGCTCCGGCACTGATCCGGCCGGCCCAGTTGGGCTTTAGGCCACGGCTGATCGACGATCTTGCTGGGCCGCTGGAGATGCACTCTCTGGGGGATGAACCAGTACTGCTGCAGCTGCTGGTACGGGGTAATCCCTTCCGCGGCAACGCTGATGGGGGAAACCCCTGGCAGAGGCTGGTGCGCCAGCTACTCGAGCAGCAGCGCCTTGCCGGATTGGCGGTCTACGGCAGTCCCTACCTCTGGCGGGAGCTGAGCGCCTTGCTGCCGCAGGACCTGCCGGCGGCCTACAGCCCGGGGCAAATGCCTGCAGCCCAGGAGGTGGTGTTGCAGGCCATGGGAGTGGGAAACAGCACCAATGACAGCGGCTTCACCGACTGAGCTGGACCCGGTGAAGCCGCCTAACCTCTGGACCTATTTCGATTGGGGCGACAGCCCCTGCGGTCATGCTCAGCCTCTCAATGATCGTGCGNGATGAGGAGACTCGCCTGGAGGCGTGCCTCAAAAGCGTGGAGGGGTTCTGCGACGAGAAGCTGGTACTGGACACCGGATCCACCGACGGGACCATCGCCATTGCCGAGGGTGCTGGTGCTCGTGTGGAGCACATGGAGTGGCCGGGAGACTTCGCCCCGGCCCGCAATAGGGCCCTGGAACTGGTGAGCGGCGACTGGGTACTGGTGCTTGATGCCGATGAANTGCTGCTTGCTGACGTGCANCCGCAGCTACAGGCGTTGATGGCCCAGCCCGATGTACTGGTGATCAACCTGCTCCGCTTTGAAGAAGGGGCTGTNCAGTCNCCCTATTCCAGCGTCAGCCGGCTGTTCCGGCGCCATCCGGCNATTCGCTGGAACCGGCAATATCACNCGATGATCGACGACAGCGTCGAAGAACTGCTCAAGAGCGAGAGCCACTGGCGCATCGTCGATTGCCCCGAACCCGCCTTAATCCACACCGGCTACCGCCCCGACGAGCTGGCCAGCGGCAACAAGGCCGAACGCCTTCGCTCTGCGATGGAGGCTGAACTCCAGGCCCATCCCGGTGATCCCTACGCCTGCGCCAAGCTCGGCGGCTTGGAAATCGAGAGCGGCAACCGCAGCCGCGGCCTAGAGCTACTGCAACAGGGTCTGGAGAACTGCCGCCCCGATCAACACAACGAGCGCTACGAGCTGCTGCTGCATCTGGGCATCGCCCACAGCCAGGAGGATCTGGCAGACGCCGAACGCTGCTACCGCCTGGCCCTGGAAGAACCACTGGCGACGAGGGTGAATGCCGGAGCCCGCCTCAATCTGGGGGCCCTGCTGCTGCGCCAAAACCGCCTCGATGAAGCGGCAACCGCCACCGAAGCAGTGACGCGTCAGGCCCCAGAACTAGTTCTGGGCTGGTACAACCTCGGCCTCATCCAGCGCAAAGCCGGCCGTATCGCTGAAGCTCTCGAGGCCTATGAGACCGCCCTGCAGCTAGCCCCCAGCAACCCGGAGCTGCATCAAAACAGGGGTGCCGCCCAGCTGATCGGAGGCAACTTCGACGATGCCCGCGAGAGCTTCCTCACCGCCATCGGCCTGCTGCTGGAACAGGGACGTCAGGAGGAAGCCGAGGAGCTCAGCCGCCGCGCCGGTGAGATGGTGAATCTGAATGCCGCCTGAGCTGAGTGGTCACACCGTGGTGCTGACGAGGGCTCAGCACCAGCTGGGAGAGGCGCGGCGCCTATTTGAAGCCGCAGGTGCTGCGGTCCTTGATCTGCCAGCGCTGGTGATCGGTCCCCCCGACAGTTGGGGGCCACTCGATGATGCCCTGGCTGAACTCGAGAGTTTTCATTGGCTGGTGGTCTCCAGCGCCAACGGCGTCGAGGCTGTTGAGCAGCGGCTACAGGCCAGCGGCCTCAGCCTGGCCCGCCGCCCCCAGGGGCTCAAGATCGCAGCGGTGGGCCGCAAGACGGCCTTACAACTCGAGCAGCTGGGGGCACCGGCAGACTTTGTTCCTCCAGATTTTGTTGCCGACAGCCTGCTGGAGCACTTCCCAGTGGGAGTNTGGGGCCAACGGCTGCTCCTGCCGCGGGTGCAAAGCGGCGGACGCACCCTGCTGGCCGAAGCCTTCGGTGAAGCCGGAGGCCGTGTCACCGAGGTGGCTGCCTATGAATCCCGCTGCCCCGACTCGATGCCTGAACTCACAGCAGCGGCACTGGAAGCAGACATGGCCAGCGCCATCTGCTTCAGCAGCGGCAAGACCGTACGCCACAGCGCCCAACTACTGAAACAGCGCTTTGGCGAGAACTGGCAAACGCGACTTGAGGGTCTGAAGCTGATCTCGATTGGCCCGCAGACGAGTGCCACATGCCTGGCCCAGCTGGGCAGGGTCGATGCAGAAGCCGATCCGCATGACCTTGATGGTCTTGTAGCTGCCTGCGCTGGAGCCCTAGCTCAGAGCTGAATCACCGGCAGGGGCCGGCCATCGCGGGCCAGCACCAACTGACCGCGCTGAACATCAATAGCCGCCACCGCCAGCCCATCGGGCAGCCAGGGTGTGCCCGGGCCTCCCTCATCACCGGTGGCCACTGGACCGCTCTGGCCATTGAAGCTCACAAAGGCGCGCACGATCCCGTTGGCAGCACTGACCCCCATCAGCTGCACATCACCGTTGTTATCTCTCTCCTGCTCGTCTGCAGCGGCTTCCTCCACCGCCCGAGGTGGTGGGGAGAAAGGATCCTGACGGCCCCGGGGTAGTGACCCGAGCACCTCATCAGGGCCGTAAAGAGGATTGAGCTTGGGATCCTGCACCGGCTTAATCAGCGCGGCTTGCGGCTCCTGAGGCTGCACACTCACCTCAGGAGCACTGCCTTGAGGCGAGCTGTCCGTCCCACAGCCGAGAAGCAACAGTGCCAAGGCAGCAGTAGTGGCAGCAGCAGACCTCAAGGGGAGCAGCCAAGGGCTGCCGGCACCCTATCGAGCGCTGGCCCGCTCTTCCACCAGCTCCTTGAAGCGATCGAGATTGGCCTGCAGTTCTTTGCTGACCAAGCCCCCAAGCATGGCCGAATCCATCAACGGCGCCAGCACACCGGGCAACTCGTAGCTGACGCTGAGCTTGACGGCGGTGTGCTGCTCATCTTCTGGGTAGAAGCGCACCGCACCTTTCGTGGGGAGTCCTCCAACCGATTCCCAGTGCAGCTGCTGGGCTTCCACCCGCTGAGTGATACGGGCCTTCCACTGGAAACGGAAACCCTGAGCCGCGAGAGTCCACTCAGTCAGATCAGGATCATCAAGGGTCTTGACCGACTCAATCCAGCGCATCCACAGCGGCATCGACTCAAGGTCACTCCAAACAGACCACACCACATCCACCGGCGCGTTGATATTCACCATCACGCTGTGATCCAGCCAGCGCCCCATCTCAGGCTCCTGCTGCGCTCAGGATGGCACTGGCCGCCAGCCGGCCGCTCATCGTGGCCCCCTCCATCGAATCGATGTAATCCTGGCGGGTGTAGCTGCCAGCCAGGAAAAAATTGCTCACCGGCGTGCGCTGGTCGGGGCGATAGGGCTCCATACCAGGGGCTTCCCGGTAGAGCGACTGGGCCAGCTTGACCACGTTGCTCCAGGTCAATTTGAGCCCGGCGCTGGAGGGAAACAGCTTGCGCACCTGGGCATCGGTGTGGGCCACGATCTCCTCGCTTTTGCGCGGAATCCAGGGATCACCTGGGGTGAGCACGCATTGCAGCAACGACCCCTGCCCTTCTTTGCGGTAGTCCTCGGGGGAAGCCAGGGCCAGATCAGCAAAGCAGCTGAAATCAGCATCAGCGGTGTAGAGCAGGTTGTTGAGTCCTACGGGCTGGTGGACATTGCCGCGGGCTGCTGCCGCCTCAGCGCTCTGGCCCAGCTCCGTAACCCAGCCGTCGTAGCGAAGCTGGACTGTGGCCACCGGTACGGCTTCGAGTTTGAAGATGTTGTCGAACTGCTCAAACCGGCGCCAGCTCTCGGGAAGCAACCGCTGAATCCCCGGCACATCGCAAGCCGCCAGGTAGGCATCAGCTTTCACCTCCACATCACCCTCTGGGCTGCCCATGGTCAATGCGCTGACGCAGGTGCTGCCATTGCGCTCCTCCTCATGCACTTGAGTGACGCGATGACGCAGGTGCAGCTGAGCTCCACGGGCCTTGATGTACTCCAGGATCGGTCCGGTGAGCCAGCGATGCGGTGAACCCTTGAGCAGATTGAGCTTGGAGGCCTCAGTGCGCGAAGCGAACATCATGAAGATGGTGAGCATGCACCGAGCCGAGATGGCCTCACAGTCGATAAATCCCAGGGCATAAGCGATCGGGTTCCACATGCGGCGAATGCTCTCGGGACTGCCGCCATGACCCAGGAACCACTGGCTGAAGCTGACTCGATCAAGCGCACGAATGGTGCGCATCGCCCCCTCGTAATCCACCAAACCCTGCACGATTGGGCTGGTACCAAGTGCTAGGGCATTGCGCAGCTTGTCTACCCAGGCCAGCTGCGGTGTCGTGAAAAACGCCTTGAGCCCGTTGAAGGGAGCACCGATGGGGAAGCGGAAATCCAGCTCCCGCAGATCCCCGCCTTCATTAACAAAGAGATGGGTGTGATCCTTGGGGAGCAGGTTCTCAAAAGCCCCCACTTTGCGCATCAGCGCGAACAAGTTCGTGTAATTAAAGAAGAAGACGTGCAGCCCCATCTCAATGTGGTTGCCCCCCTCATCAACCCAGCTGCCCACCTTGCCGCCCATGAACGGGCGCGCCTCATAGAGATCAACGCTGTGGCCAGCATCCACCAGATCCACCGCTGCCGAGAGACCGGCCAGTCCTGCCCCGACGATGGCAACGTGCACCTGCAGCATCCCGTAACGGCCCCGACTCTATGGATACGGGTCCCCCTGCCGGGGCTGCCTAGAGTTCAGGTAAGAGCATCAGCACCTGCGAGCCCATGGCCACTGAGACCCTGACCACCGGTAAGGACGGCAAGGGTGTGCTGATCACCGCCCCTGCCATGAAACAGCTGGCCACCTTGATGCAGCAACAAGGCGCCGGCAGTGTGCTGCGGGTGGGCGTGCGTTCCGGCGGCTGCAGTGGCATGAGCTACACGATGGATTTCATCACCGAGGGCGACATCCGTGAAGACGATGAGACTTACAACTACGAACCAGAAGTTGGTCCCAGCTTTCAAGTGGTCTGCGATCCCAAAAGCCTGCTGTACATCTACGGCATGCAGCTGGACTTCAGTACTGAACTGATCGGCGGCGGCTTCAACTTCACCAACCCCAACGCCACTCAGACCTGCGGTTGCGGCAGTTCCTTTGCGGTCTGAGGTCCAGGCACATGGGAATCTGAAGAGTCAAGCCCGCCTGATGGCCCTTCCCCGCGCCCATGACCTCACCGCAGGATCCCGCCACCGAGAGCCAGTTCACCCAAGCGCTGCAGCGCTACCAGGCAGGGGCTGAACCCGCTGATTTATTGGCCGATTTTGAGGCCATCACCCGCCGAGATCCGCGCCAGTCCGCCGGATGGACTTGCCTGTCCTGGCTGCAATTGCTCTGCGATCTNCCAGAGGACGCCCTGCGCTCAGCCAAAACCGCCGTCAAGATCAATCCGCAGGATCCCCAAGCGCGCATCAACCTCTCGGTCGCCATGCTGGAGACCGGCGCCAAGGGCGTGCGCGAGCACATCGAACTGGTCAAACGGGTCAAGGCCTTCGCGCCGGAGATGGGCCAGGAGCTGGACAACTCCATCGANGATGGCCTCACACGCCGGCCCGGCTGGCCAGCNCTCGAGAAAGTCAAAGCCTGGTTGGCCGGCTGAAATGCGGCTGCTGCTGGTCAGCAACGGGCACGGGGAGGATCTCAGCGGTGCTTGGNTGGGAGCTGCTCTGCAGCGGCAGGGCACCGAGGTCCTCGCCCTACCGCTGGTGGGTGATGGGAGTGCTTACCGCAATGCGGGACTATCCGTCGCCGGCCGCACCCGCAGCTACAGCACCGGCGGCCTGGGCTACGCCAGCTTTGCGGGTCGGGTAGCCGAGATCCTNCAGGGACAGGTGTTCTATCTGCTCAGGCGCAGCTGGCGGCTNTGGCGCGAGGCACGCCACGCTGATGGGCTTGTGGTGATTGGGGATGTGATCCCCGTGCTGCTGGCCTGGCTGACGGGCAAGCCCGTGGTCACCTATCTGGTGGCCTATTCCAGCCACTACGAAGGTCGGTTGCGGCTGCCCTGGCCCTGTGGTCCTTGCNTGGCAAGCCGTCGCTTCAAGGCCGTGTTCAGCCGTGATGCCCTNACGGCAAGCGATCTCACTGAGCAGCTGGGGCGAAGGGTGCANTTCCTCGGCAACNCTTTCATGGAGGGCATCGCCGCTGCAGAGGGGATCACTGAGCGCAATGCAGTGCTGCTGCTNCCCGGCAGCCGATTGCCTGAGGCCACNACCAACCTGGNACGNATGCTGGCGCTGCTGGANCAACTGCCCGCCGAGCTACACCAACTGAACTTTCAAGCNGCTCTGGTGAGAGATCTGCCTGCAGCCCAGATCAGCAAGCTGGCCTTGCCCCGGGGCTGGCAGGTGGAGTCGGATCCCAGTAGCAGTGATCANCTGNTGCTGCGTTTNNATGNNCTGNAGCTGCNCTGCTNCTGGGGCCAGTTCCAGGCACTGCTNCCGCAATCCAGGGTGGTGATTTCCATGGCCGGCACTGCCACCGAACAGGCGGCGGGGCTGGGAATCCCCGTGTTGCAACTCGCCGGTCATGGTCCCCAGTTCACGGCAGGCTTTGCCGAGGCGCAGAGGCGATTGCTGGGACCAGCCGTGCACTGCGCCGCCGGCGACGTTGATGATCCAGCCACGCTCCAAGCCAGTGCAGAACTCCTNCAGAAGCTGGTGGCCCTCCCGACCAAGGCGCTGGAGACATTCCGCACCGAAGGATTGCAACGGCTTGGGGAAAGTGGCGGCACAAGCCGCATGNCCCAGGCGATTCTGGATTCAGTCCGGCCCCACTGATGCAGGCACTCAAGCTCTGGCTCGATCGGCTGCTTGTGACTGANGTGTTCGTGGTGATTGGCGGCGCCCTCTGGTTCCTCAGTGCCGTGATCTGCGAGGCANGGGGTCTGCATCAACCCCTTGCCCTGTTCCAAAAGCTCTGGGATCCACTTTTTATGCCGGCGATTGGCCTGCTGATGGCAGCTGCCCTGCTCAGTGGCGCCCTGGGCTGGTGGCAACGGCGGCGGCAGGCCTGAGCACTTGCTCCAGGGCCGCATCAAGGCTCTTGGCCNTGTAGTGAAAACCCTNTTGCTGCAAACGCTGGGGTAGCGCCTGCTGACCCTCNAGCACCACTGCAGCACCATCACCGAGAAGCAGCTTGAGGACAGGACCCGGGACCGGCAGCAAGCTGGGGCGATTCAGCGCGCGGCCCAGCTGGGTACAGAACTCCTGCATCGGCACAGGGGTCGGAGCAGTGGCGTTATAAATCCCGGCGTAACTCNNNTCNGTCAGNGCNTCNGTGATCAGCCGGCAGAGGTCCGTGCGGGCGATCCAGCTCATCCACTGCTGACCACTACCNATAGGACCGCCAAAACCGGTNCGNAAAATCGGCAGCATCTTGCCNAGNGCCCCNCCATCAGCCGCCAGNACGATGCCGATGCGGGTGATGACTANACGGGTGCTGTCNGGTACCTGGCCAGCAGCAACTTCCCACTGGCCGCAGAGGTCGGACAGCACATCCGCTCCAGCTGNACTNTCTTCTGTGAAGCTGGCCGTAGCACTGGTGCCGTAGAAGCCGANAGCCGAGGCATTGACCAAGACCTGAGGTGGCGCAGGGGAAGACTTGATCGCCGCCACCAAGTGACGGGTCGTGTCGATGCGGCTGCTGAAGAGTGTTTTGAGGTGCGCCGGGGTCCAACGCTGTTCGGCAATTGGTTCACCGGCAAGATTCACCACGCCCTCAGCCTGCTCAAGGGCACGGCGCAAGGAGCTGCCATCGGCCCAGCTAGCTGCCAAAGCAGGATCAGCCTCAATCAAATCCACCCCAGCGATGGCGCGCTTGCGGCGGCTCACCACAGTGAGCTTGTGGCCAGCACCTTGCAGCATTGGCACCAGCTCGCGGCCCACCAACCCAGTGCAACCCAGCAGCAGCAAACGCATGAGTTTCTTTCAGTCAGGCCGGGACCTTAGCTCTGCTGCACCAGATCGAGCCGGCGGGCCAGAGGCACGAGTGAAAACCCCTGCAACAGCAGCCCAAGCAGCACGACTCCCAAGGCCAGAGGCGGCATGAAACGGCCCCACTCAGGTCCAATGATGGGGTGAGCTGCTGCGCCAATCGCCAGGGCAATCGGCACCGCCCCCCGCAGGCCGCTCAGACTCACAAAAACCTGCTCCTGCACGGTGAAGCTGCGCTGCAGCAACGGCACGACCGCCACCAACCGGACCAGCTGCATCAGCACAAACAGCAACAGCGTCCAGGGGAGCACCATCAAGACCGAACTGGGCTCGACCACCAGCCCCATACAAAGAAAGAGAAGCAGCTCTGCCAGCTTGAGATAGCTACCTGTGGCCTGCTCCAGATCAAGCCGCTCATCCTCCATCTCAACGCTGTTGCCAATGACCAGCCCAGCGACAAAGGCCGCCAGCAGATCACTACCGCCAAGCAAGGTCGTGCCCCCCAGCAGCAGAAACAGAATCGCCAGGCCAAGCACAGCACGGTGATGCTCTTGCTCGCTGACATGAGCAGGACTCCGCTCATCCAGCAGCCTTGAGGCCACACTGCCCACCATGGTGCCGATCAGCGCACCGAGGCCGAATTCACGAATCACCTCGCTCACCAACCTGGGACCGGCGCTAACCCAGTCCGGGGATGAAAGCTGAGCTGCTGAACCGGGAAGAGATGCAGCAGCGAGCACCAGCCCAAGTTGGGCCAGCACAACAGCAACTGGATCATTAATCCCGGACTCACACTCCAAGAGATCCAGCAGGCGCTTGGGCAAGCGATGGGCCAGGGGGCGCAGCACTGACAGCACCGCTGAGGCATCGGTGCTGCAGACCATCGCCCCAATGAACAGGGCAGGTCCCCAGCCATGGGGTATGGGGACCAGGCTCTGGCTCTGCAAGCCATGAATGGCGAGCATTAACAGCACCGCCGTGATCACCGAACCCACCAACGCCAAGCGCAGGCCGGGTTTGAGCACACCGCGGAACTCGCGCCAGTTGGTGCCGAGTCCAGCATGGAAGAGCACCACACCCACGGCCACCTGAGCAATGTCTGAGGCATGCGNCAAGCTCAACAGCGGCGGAGTGTCGCCAGGAAGAGCGCTGATGTCGTTATCAGTGAGCAAGCCCAGNACNAGCACCAGCAACACNCCAGGCACCCGCAGCCGGTCGCCGATGCGATCGAGATAGGTGCCGGCGATCAACAGCACCCCAAAGACCACTAGATAATTCGCAAGGGCATCCGGCATCAGCGGGGACCATCGGCTGCGCCATTAGCCTGGCGAGAAATGAGCAGACGGCCATGGCGGATGCCATCAAAAAAGGCAGCTTGATCCGCGTGAACCGTGAGGCCTACATGGGCAGCCTCGAAGCCCGGGCCAGTGCCAGTGAACCTCCGGCCTATTTGCTGGAGGGCCCCGGTGAGGTGCTGGCGCTCAAGGGGGAATTCGCCCAGTTGCGGTTTCGCCAGCCGGTACCTGACATCTGGCTGCGCTCTGACCAGCTTGAGGCCTATCCGGGCAGCTGAGCCTGCAGACGGCGGCGGCGCAGGTTGGCCTCGCGGATCATCTCGCGGCCATCACGCAAGTAATCATCCACGTAGCCGGCGGTGTAGCGCTCCAGCTCAGTAAAGGCGTCTTGAACCCCGCTGAGGAAGTGATAAACACTCAAGCCAAAGCCTCTGGCAGAAGCCGGGCAGGAGCGAGATCGGTAGAGGGCTTCTGCTTTCTGCAATTTCTGCTGACTGCGCTCGAGATAGTTGCAGAAGCACTCCATCAGCTCGTCGTCATAGGGATCGGCAGAGAGCGCTTTGAGTTGAGCGGCAAACGGCTCAAGCACCTGTCCCAATAAACGATCCAGGGGGCTGTACACCTGCTCCAACCAGCGCTCAAGGTCGGCATCAGCTGCAGCCGATCGGCGGCGTGGTGCTGCAGGCGATGCCGCTGTGGCGGTGCTGCGGGCCGCCCGCTCGCTGCGCCCCGCATCAAAGTGCTGACGAGCCTGCGGATCGCCGAGCACCTCCCAGGCGGCATTGATGGCCAGGATCCGCTCGGGATCACAGCCTGCGGCATCAACAGCATCGGGATGGTGCTGCTTGACCAAGGAGCGATAGGCCGACTTGATTTCAGCAGCCGTGGCCCCCGGTGCCACCCCGAGCACGCGATAGGGATCCTGAACCATCAGGACTGCAGATCGGTGAACATCGGCGTGCTCAAGTAGCGCTCCCCGAAGCTGGCCAGCACCACCACAATCAATTTGCCGCTCCATTCCGGCCGCTGTCCAAGACGCAGCGCCGCCGCCACGGCAGCACCACTGCTGACCCCGCTGAGCAGGCCTTCCTCGCGGGCGAGACGGCGCCCCATGGCCATGGCCTCGGCGTCATCCACCAACAGCACCTCATCCACCAGCGAGGCGTGATAGTTCTCGGGAATGAACCCCGCGCCGATGCCTTGGATGCGGTGGGGCCCAGCCACACCACCACTGAGCACAGGGCTGCTACTCGGTTCGACCGCAAAGGCCTGAAACTCAGGCTTGCGCTGCTTGATCAGCTCGGCGCAGCCTGAAATCGTGCCACCGGTGCCTACGCCTGCCACCAGGGCATCGATGCGGCCATCGGTGTCGTCCCAGAGCTCTTCTGCAGTGGTGGCGACGTGGATCGCCGGGTTCGCAGCATTGGAGAATTGCTGCAGCAAAAACGCATTGGGCAGATCCTCTGCCAGCTCCCGCGCCCGGCTGATGGCTCCCTTCATGCCCTCACTGCCTGGGGTGAGCTCCAGCTCAGCGCCATAGGCGCGCAGCATGGCGCGGCGCTCCTGGCTCATGGTGTCGGGCATGATCAGGATCAAGCGATAGCCCCTGGCCGCCGCCACCATGGCCAGGGCAATGCCGGTATTACCGCTCGTGGGCTCCACCAGGACCGTGCGCTCCGGTGTGATCCGCCCAGCAGCTTCCGCATCGCGGATCATCGCGACACCAATACGGTCCTTGACAGAAGCGGTGGGGTTGAAGCTTTCCAGCTTGGCGACGATCTCAGCGCCGCAGCCCTCGTCGTGGGGCAGACGGTTGAGGCGCACCAGTGGGGTTCGGCCCACGAGCGTTGTGATGTCAGGGGCAATCGCCATTGAGCAGCAGCGCGTCAGCTGATTGGCTCATTCTGGCCAGTGAGGTCCGTCATGAACGCCTCCAGCTACTGACGAATCTGCTCAATCGGACCCAGCCAATCGCTCCGAGTGCTCTGGAGAAAAGGTTTCACGGGGTTGTAGAAGGGCACTAAG